>JANRKQ010000127.1:0-50100 GCA_033763395.1 Myxococcaceae bacterium | reverse complement strand
GCGCGGGCTGGCGCCTCCCGACGGACTTCGTCGCCCGCGCTCCACGACACCTGGCCCTGTGGATCCACCGTGATGCGCCACGCGTTCTCGGGCGACAGGTCGCGATCGATGGCGGCGCCGAGCTCCCGGCCGAGCGCCTCGCACTCGATGACGAGGCCCATCTCGGTGTTGTGCGCCCAGCTCCGCGGGTCGAGGTTCATCGAGCCGATGAGGAGCCGCTTGCGGTCGACCACGATGACCTTCGCGTGCAGCCCCACGAAGCCCGACGAGACGGGCGGCGTGTCGGCCACGGAGCTGCGCAGCTTCGCGTCGTGCCGGAACTCGTAGAGCTCGACGCCGCCCATCACGAGCCTCGGCCGCCACTCGGTGTAGTGCGCGTGCACGCCCGCCGCGTCGGTCGAGGCCAGCGAGTTCGTCAGCATCGCGAAGCGCACGCCGCGCTTCACCTCTTCGGCCGTGCGGTTGAACACCACCTCGTCTGGAATGACGTAGGCGTTGGCGACGAGGATTTCCTGGTTCGCCTCGGCGAAGAGCTTGCGAATCGTGTTCGGCATGTGGTGCGTGAGCGAGTCCTCCTCGGGCGTATCGGTGACGGCGCGCGCGGTGCCGACGTGAAGCGTCTTCTCCAGCGCGGTGACTTCGGCGCTCCAGTCCTGCTCCGCCAGCGGGAAGCGCGTGAGCGTCGTCGCGGCCTTCAGCTTCGCCTCGAGGGCCTGTCGCTCCTGCTCATAGGTGACGAGCGTGCCTCCCGCCTCGAGGCCCTTCTGGGCCACCACCCACTGGCTGTTCCAGTACCGGTCGAACACGCCCGACACCTCGCGCGAGGCGGGCCCCACCGTGAGCACGTCGACGTCGCGGAAGTTGAAGCCTTCGGAGAGCCCGAAGTACTCGTTGCCCAGGTTGCGCCCGCCGACGATGGCGGCGCGGTTGTCGGCGATGAGCGCCTTGTTGTGCATGCGCTGGTTGAGCCGGGTGAAATCGCCGAGGAACTCGACCGCCCGGCCGCCCGCCTCGCGGTTGGCCCACGGGTTGAAGACGCGCAGCTCGATGTTGGGGTGCGCGTCGATGGCGGCGTTCGAGACGTCGCGCAGCCGCAGGCGCTTGCCGTCGTCGATGGTCGTCATGTCGTCGACGATGAGGCGCACCTTCACGCCCCGGTCGGCCGCGTCGATGATGCGCTTCAGAATCAGTTCGCCCGACTCATCGCCCCACCAGAGGAACGTCATCAGGTCGAGCGAGTGCCGCGACGAGTCGATGAGCGCGAGCCGCCAGCGCAGCGCGTCTTCATTCGTGTCGAGCAGCTTGAAGCCCGAGCGCGTGTCGCCCAGCTTGTCATGCAAGGCGTTCTCGAGCGTGGCGAAGGGGCCGGTGCGCCCGGGGCTGGCGGCGAGCTCCTTCGGCAGGGTCGTCTTCTGGAGCGACGCACAGCCGACGACGAGACAGCAGACGAGCAGTCGACGGAGCATGCAGGAGACTCTCGCACGAGCGCCCTCGACGACGCACGACGAGTTTCAGCTCGTCCAGCCCACCCGATTCCGGCCCGCGCGCTTCGCGGCGTACAGCGCTTCATCGGCGCGGTGCATGAAGGTCTCCACCGTCTCGCCGGGCCGAAGCATGGTGCCGCCCATGGTGGTGGTGATGCGAATGCCGCGCTCATTGCCCGGGTGGGAAAAGGTGCCGACGGCCATGCGCAGCGCCTCGGCGCGCTTGAAGGCGGCCATCTCGTCGAGGTCGGCGAGCAGCACGATGAACTCGTCTCCGCCGATGCGGCACGGCAGGTCGGTGCGGCGCACCTGCTCGCGGAGGATTCGCCCCACCTCCTTCAGCACGAAGTCTCCGGCGGCGTGCCCCATCGCGTCGTTCACCGGCTTGAAGTGGTCGAGGTCCATCGCGATGAGGGCGAGCCCCTTCCCGATGGCCTGCGCGCGCTGCATGAACGTGGGCAACTCGGCATCGAAGGCGCGGCGGTTGAAGAGCCCGGTGAGGCCGTCGGTGCGGGCGCGCTCCTCTTCGGCCGAGAGCTGGCGCCGGGTGAAGTCGAGGCGGGCGATGGTGTCCTGCAGCTCCTGGTTCTGCCGGCGCAGGTCGGCCACCAGGTTCTTCTCGGCGTCGACGAGGAACGCGGTGGTGCGGCGCAGGAGGGTGAAGATGGCGCGCGGGTGGCTCGAGAGCAGCGACTGAATGCTCGTCTGGTCGAGCACCAGCACGGCGGCAGGGCTCGTCGTCACGATGGTCGCCGAGCGTTTGTGGCCCGGGTTGATGAACGAGAGCTCGCCGAAGTAGCTCCCCGGCGCGTACTGGCGAACGGCACGCCCGCCCTGCACGCGCGCCTCGGCGTGGCCCTCGACGAGGAAGAACATCGAGTCGCCAGGTTCTCCTTCGGCGACGAGCACGTCACCCGGTGCGCACGGGCGCCGAACGCCGGCGGCGAAGATGGCGGTCACTTCGTCGTCGGTGAAGGCGTGGAGGGGCGAGTCCTTCGGGAAGCGGTCGTCCATTGCCGAGACGTTGAGTCTCCCATGGGCGTGCGCCCCGGGCACGAGGAGGTTGCTCGCACGCCCCCCCTCGTTGCGCCCTGCACCGTCGAGCGCGCGTCGACGCGAGTGATTCACTTCGGATTGTGGAACAACCAGGCGTCCGCTATAGCGGACATGCGGCTACCGACAGCCGTGGCGCGATTCTGCGCGCGGCGGTGCACCGAACCAGAGCCTTCGTCACCAGAGGACCCGAGCGTCATGCCCTCGAAACCACCGTCGACCCGCTCGCCGTTGCTTCCCGCCATCATGAGCCTGGGGCTCCTGGCCTGCGCTTCCCTGCCTGTTCCACGCGCTGGCTCATCGGCCGACACGGGCGAGCTGGCGAGCCTGCTCGCGGGTCACTTCAGCAGCGCGGCTCAGGCCGCGAACGACCCGGCCTTCTTCCCCATCGAGCTCCACGTCGTGCGCATCTGGCCGCACCGCTCCGATGGCCCCTGGCTCTACGTCGAGCAGGCCGAAGCCCGGAGCCCCGAGAAGCCCTACCGGCAGCGTGTCTACCGGCTCGAGGCGACCGATGACGTGTTCATCAGCCACGTCTGCGAGTTCAAGTCGGCGCCGCTCGACCACGCCGGCGCCTTTCGGGCCGCAGCGCCGCTCCAGGCGCTCAGCCCCGAAGACCTCGAGCAGAAGCGGGGCTGCGAGGTCACCCTGAGGCGGAGCACTGACGGTCGGTACCTCGGCGCAACCGGCGCCCGCACGTGCCAAAGCACCCTGCGCGGGGCCGCCTTCGCCACGTCCGAGGTCACGCTCTCGGCCACCGGACTGGAGAGCTGGGACCGGGGCTTCGACCAGGCTGGACAGCAGGTCTGGGGCTCGACCCGAGGGCCGTACCAGTTCATCCGCGACGGCGCTCGGGCCCAGCGTGAGTCGACGGCCAGTCACCAGCCGTGAGCGCAGCCCCGACGTTCCATCGTGAGCGCGACCGCGGTCGTGCGCTGGAGCCTCGGTCGACCACTCGGCGTCAGCGCCAGCGCTTCGCGAGGTCGACCACGTCACTGACGCGAGGCGCGTCTGGCGTCAGCTGACCTTCGTTCACCCGATACGTCGTCGGCCTCCCCGGTCGCTGCCATCGCTCGAGCACGAGCTTCCCGTGCCAGGTGCGCTCCACGGTGCCCCACGGGCCGACGGACAGCTCGAAGACCGTACCGAGCGGTGGTGCTTCTCGACCCTGGCGGTGCCTGATGGCCCAGACGACGCGCCTGGCCCCTGCGGCGCGCACCTCGGCCCCGTTCTCGAACTCGTCGAGTGCCAGGTCGAGTTCGACGCCGGGCGCCAGCACGCGGCGCACGACGGCTGGTGTGTCGGATGGCTCCGGCGCCTCGAAGGGCAGGACCAGCCGCTGCACCTTCTTCCAGACCTCTTCGGGCACGGGTTCTCCGCGCAGCGGGATGGGTGGGTCGAGGGTGAAGCGGGGGAGCGCGCGGGAAGGCACGGGCTTGCCGGTCAGTGAGCACCACGCCTCTTGCGCCCGCACCACCGCTGCTCCGGTTCCGAACACCCCGAGCTCGTCGCACGGGGCCACCACGGGCGGCACGTTCACCCCGGCATCGAAGCCAGACACGGCTCCTCCCGTCTCACGCCGGTTGATCTGCTGGCCTTCCGACGTCGAGCCTCGGAGCCACGACGCCCACCACAGTGGAGCGCCCGAAGCGCCGAACCACCACCTCGCTTCACCTTCCAGGCGCGTCATGTCTCCGGCGGAGGTCGAGCGCAGGATGAAGAGTGGGCGTCGGTCACGAAGCCACAGCGTCTGCTGGGTGACGTCTCCACCGCCCGACGCCTCTGCACAGCCGTACTCGGTCGTCGCGACGAGTCGCCAGCGCTCCCACGTGCCTGCGTCGCTCGCGATGGTGTGGTGCTCGATTTCGAGCTGGTCCGTGAGGCCGCAGAGGCTGGGGTCGAGCCTGGTGCGGGCGAAGAACCGCTCGGGCACCGAGGCGTCCAGCGCGCCGTCGAGCTGCGCGACCGCCGCGCGAACCTGCTTCAGCTCCGGCGCTTCGAGCCACGCCTGCGCCAGGACAAGGGCCGCTACCAGGGTCATACCCGTCAGTCTGGCACGACACCGTCACGTCGAAGCTCGATGGCGGCGTCGCGCCGAAATCACGGTCGACCACGTCTTCCACACCAACCTGATGCAGCAGCGCTCGCCCATCGCCAGCTCTCCGGTGAAGAAGCCCCAGCGCGAGGTGAAGCCCACGGCGCTTCGAGCCCGGCCGTGGGCGGGTGGCTGCGCTCGACGAAGCCGGGAGGTCTCGGCGCCGCGAGGTACGCACGAAATCAGGTTGAGGCAGGCCGAGCCTGACGCTTGCGCGCCGACACATCATCCGTTATAACGGACATCATGACGACAACACGGACATGGCGCTGTCGAGGCTCCGCGAGACCTTCCTCGTCGTCGCAGCACTCGACCCCTTTCCTTCTGGTACCCCATGAGCCGCCTCCTCGAGCAACGCCGAAGCACCCAGCACTCCGCCGCCCGCCACGAGTTCGAAGTCGTTCTGGACCCCGCCCGGCCGCACGCGGGGCTCGACCCTGCTGATCTGCTCGACCAGGTGGGTACGGTCGCGCGGCGCCTCGCGGCCCGAGCGGCGGGAGGCCGGGCGCTCTCGACGCACTCGCTCGAGCACCTCGAGGTCAAGGCCGCCGTGACGGGCGGCGAGCGGCTCGTCATCACGGCGGCGCTCGAGTCACCGTCGAATGACCGGTTCCCGGTGTCGGTCGTCGCGCGACGGGCAGACGGCCCTGGGCTGGTCGCCACGTGCGTCCTGGTGTTCCGCCTCGAAGCGGGCGCTTCGAGCGCGTCCGACCTGCTCCTCGAGGAGCACGCGCCAGCGGCCTTCCAGACTCACTTCAACGCAACCCGCTGGGGCGACGACTGGCTCACGTCGGGCAACCTGGTGCCGTGGCTGCATGCTTCGTCGTTGCTGGCAGCGCAGGGCCTTCGCGGCGGGCCGGTGCGGCTCGTCGGCATCGAGGCGCTCTCGCTCGTCGGAGCCCTCGGTCTGAAGGAACCGGTGGTGCTCCATTGCTCGGCGGCCTTCGCGCCGAGCGGCGACGTCTGGGTCGATTCCCGCATCGTGCGCGAGCGTGACGGCGTCGACGTCGTGAGCGCACGCTCCCGGTGGCGCACGACGACGGGGGCGCTGGCATGATTCGCCTCGAGCGCATCACCCATCGATTCGGCGTTTGCCCGACGGTGCTCGACGACGTGTCGCTCGAGGTGCCGCGCGGCGAGCGACTCGCCATCATCGGCCGCAGCGGCAGCGGCAAGTCGACGCTCCTGCGCTGCGTGAACCTGCTGGTGCGCCCCCGGTGGGGCCGCGTCGTGGTGGGAGAGACCGACCTGCTTGCGCTCGACGAGCACGAGCTCAGCATCGCGCGGCGCGACATCGGCATGGTCTTCCAGCACTTCGCGCTGTTGGGCCGGAAGAGTGTCTTCGAGAACGTGGCCTTTCCCCTCGAGCTCGCTGGCCGTTCGGCCGCCGAGACGAAGCAGCGGGTCGACCTGTTGCTCTCGCTCGTCGGGCTGTCGGAGGTCGCCCATCGCTTCCCGGCCCAGCTCTCGGGAGGCCAACGGCAGCGAGTGGGCCTCGCGCGGGCACTGGCCCACGAGCCGCGGGTGCTGCTGTGCGACGAGCCGACCTCGGCCCTCGACGCCGCCACGGCGGAGGAAGCGGTCGCGCTGCTTCGGCGCCTCTCGGTCGAACTCGACCTCACGCTCCTCGTGGTGACGCACGACCTCGACGTGGCGCGCGCGCTGGCCGACCGGGTCGCCGTCATCGAGGCAGGCCGGCTGGTCGAAACGACGCCAGCCTCGGCCTTCTTCTCGGGCCCTACGTCAGCCGCGGGCCGGCGACTCACCGGGCATGGCTCGGCACCGCCGATGCCCTTCCCGCTCGTGAGTGAGGCTCGGAGCCGCGCTGGGGTCGGCCCCTCGACATTGCTCACCGTGTCGCTCGGCCCCGGCACGCCACGAGGCGCGCTCATCGAGACGCTGGCGACCCGCTTCCGTCTCGGCGTCGAGGTCGTCGGCGGACACCTCGATCCAGTCGGTCCACATACCGTGGGCCAGCTCGCCGTGCTGGCGCATGGAGAGCCGACGGTCATTCGCCAGGCGCTCGAGGCCTTGTCGGCGCAGCACATCACCGTCGAGGTGCTCGGCCATGTCCGAGACGCTGCTTGAGCCGCTGTTGCGCGCGAGCGCCGAGACCTTCGTGATGGTGGCGGCCTCGGCGTCCATCGCCATCGCCGCGGGGCTCCCGCTCGCCGTCGCGCTCGTCGTGTCCGCCCCGACGGGCCTCAGTCCCCGGCCGGTGCTGCATCGCGCCCTTGGCCTGGTCATCAACGTCGGCCGCTCGACGCCCTTCATCATCCTCCTCGTCGCCATCGTGCCGCTCACGCGGTGGCTCGTCGGCACGAGCATCGGGACGGTCGGCGCCCTGGTGCCGCTCGCCGTGGCCGCGACGCCGATGACGGCGCGCTTGTTCGAGGTAGCCTTGAGCCGCGTCGACCCGGCCACCATCGAAGCGGCGAAGGCCTTCGGCGCGTCACGGTGGCACGTCATCAGCCGGGTGCTGGTGCCCGAGGCGCTCCCGTCGCTGGTGGCGTCGGGAACGGTGATGGTCGTCAACGTCGTCGGCGCGTCGGCGATGGCTGGCGCGGTCGGCGGTGGTGGCCTTGGAGACCTCGGCATCCGCTACGGCTACCAGCGCTTCCAGCCGTCGGTGATGGTGGCGGTGGTCGCCGTGCTGGTGCTGCTCGTCAACGTGATTCAGCGCGTGGGTGATGGCCTGGCCCGCCGGCTGGAGCGGGCGTCATGAGCGGGCAGCCGACCGAGACCGCCTGGCTCAAGGTCGCGAGCGTCACGGCGCTGGTGCTGAGCGGTGCGTTCGGCGCCTGCGTGAAGAAGACCGACGGGCCGTCGGTGCGCCTGGGCGTGACGGCGGGCCCCCACGCGCAGCTCGCGTCCGAAGTGGCACGGCTGGCGGCGACGCGCGGCCTGAACGTGACGGTGGTGGAGTTCAACGACTACGTGCAGCCGAACCTCGCGCTCGCCGACAAGAGCCTCGACGTGAACAGCTTTCAACACCGGCCGTACCTCGAGCAGCAGTCTCGCGCGCGCGGCTACGAGTTCGAGGCCATCGGCACCACCGTCACCTTCCCCATCGCGGCCTACAGCCAGTCGGTGAAGCAGCTGAAGGACGTGCCCGAGAACGCCACCGTCGCCATTCCGAACGACCCGACCAACGCGGCCCGGGCGCTGCGGCTGCTCGAGCGCGAGGGGCTCCTGCGCCTGTCGCCAGACGCCGGCCTCGAGGCGACGGTGAACGACGTGACGTGGACGAAAGGCACCTTGGCGCTGAAGGAACTCGACGCCGCGCAGCTGCCCCGCGCGCTCCCCGACGTCAGCGTGGCCGTCATCAACACGAACTACGCGCTCGAGGCCGGGCTCGACCCCGTCGGAGGGAGCCTCGCGCGGGAAGCGCCCGACGGGCCGTACGCGAACCTGCTCGTGGTGCGCCGGGGCGATGCGCAGCGGCCCGAGCTGCAGCGGCTCGCCGAGCTGTACCACTCGGCCGAGGTGCGGGCGTTCATCGAGTCGACCTTCAAGGGCGCCGTGGTGCCAGCATGGTGACGATGCGACGACTCTTCTCTCTGGTTCTCGGGCTCTGCCTTTCCCCGGCGCACGCCGCCGACGATGACGGGTGGCGCACGGAGCTGGCGCGTTTCCGGCTCGCGCGACGCGAGAGCATCGCTGGTCCCGACGGTTGGGCGACGCTCGTGGCTCGGGCCCCGGTTGGCAACGGCGTGGTGACGGTTGGACGAAGTGACGCCGGCATCGTGCTCGACACGCCCAACGCCCCCGCCCTGCTGGGCACGTTGACGGTCGACGGAGGTGCGATCGGGTTCGAGGCCGCGCCCGGCGTCGACGTGCAGGTGAACGGGAAACGGGTGACGAAGACGGCGCTGTCAGACGACTCGGCAGGCGCGCCCACGGTGCTCGAGGTTGGCTCGCTCAAGGCCCACGTCATCAAGCGAAAGGACCAGCGCTTTCTGCGCGTGAAGGACCGCGAGCACCCGGCGCGTCAGCGCTTCGACGCGCTCTCGTGGTTCGAGCCGGCGCCGGCGTGGCGGGTGCGGGGCACCTTCGAGGCCGCCGACGCGGGTGTCTTCATCGAGGTGACGAACGTGCTCGGGCAGGTCGAGCCCCAGCCGGTTCGGGGCACCGTCGCCTTTCGGCTCGATGGTGGCACCCAGCGCCTGGTGGCCCTCGACGGCACCGATGGGGGGCTCTTCCTCATCTTCAAGGACGCGACGGCCGGCCGGAGCACCTACGGCGCGGGGCGCTTCCTCGACACGCCGGCGCCAACGGCCGATGGGCGCGTCGAGGTCGACTTCAACCGCGCGGTGAACCCGCCCTGCGCCTTCACGGCGTTCGCGACGTGTCCCCTGCCGCCGCGCGCCAACGTGCTGAAGGTGGCCATCGAGGCGGGCGAGCGCGCACCAACTGGAGGTCACCTGTAGGTGACAGAGGTTCCCTGCGAGTCGTCGGCAGCACGGCCCTGAGGCCGCGACTCGTGTCGAGCCCCGTCGCTCACCCTGGGGTGGGGTGAGCGACGGCGGCCCGGCGTTCCCGGCGACCATCGTGGTGGAGCGACGCTGCAGTGGTGAAGCGCGTCGCCTCGAGCGCGCGGGTCAGGTCGGCGACCAGGTCCGAGGCGGACTCGAGGCCCACCGAGAGGCGCACCAGGCCGTCATGAATGCCCGCGACCGCCCGGTCCGCTGGACTCATCGAGGCGTGCGTCATCGTCGCTGGGTGGGCCACCAGGCTCTCGACGCCACCCAGCGACTCCGCGAGGCAGAACAACTCCAGCGCACCCGTGAAGCGGCGCACCGCCTCGAGCCCCCCATCGAGTTCGACCGCCACCATGGCGCCGAAGCCGCGCTGTTGACGGGCCGCCAACGCGTGGCCCGGGTGGCTCGTCAGGCCGGGGTAGAAGACGCGACGCACGGCCTGGTGCGAGCCGAGCGCCTCGACAACGGCCGCCGCGTTCTCCTGGTGCACACGCCACCGGGCTCCGAGCGTGCGCAGGCCGCGCAGCGTCAGGTAGGCGTCGAAGGGCGCTCCGGTGAGGCCCAGGCAGTTGCCCCAGAAGGCGATGCGCTCGTGCACCTCGCTCGTTCGCGAGACGACGGCGCCGCCGACGACGTCTCCGTGGCCATTGAGGTACTTCGTGGTGGAGTGCACGACGGCGTCAGCGCCCAGCGCGAGCGGCGACTGGAGCCACGGTGAGAGGAACGTGTTGTCCACCACGACGAGCGCCCCGACCCGGTGTGCCGCCGTCGTGACGGCGGCGATGTCGGTGATGGCGAGGAGCGGGTTGCTCGGCGTCTCGACCCACACCAGCTTCGGCGCCGCGGCCCTCAGCCGCTCGAGCGCGTCGGCCTTCTGGAAGTCGACGACGACGAGACGAATGCGGCCCTGCTGCTCGTACGAGCGCAACAGCCGCATCGTGCCGCCATAGCAGTCGTGCGGCGCCACCACCGTCTCCCCCACGCCGACGAGCTGGAGCGCCAGCGTCACCGCCGCCATGCCCGAGGCCGTCACCACGGAGGCCGCTCCGCCCTCGAGGTCAGCCAGGGCCTCTTCCAGCACCGCGCGTGTGGGGTTGCCCGAGCGCGTGTAGTCGTACGTGCGTCGCTGCTCGAGCGCGTGGAACGTGAAGTTGGTCGAAAGGTGCAGCGGAGGAATGACCGCGCCGTGCTCCTGGTCCGTCGCGATTCCTGCCCGCACCGCCTGCGTCTGCAGCCTGCTCGTCGTCATGTCGGCTCGACTCCAGGGCCTCGAACGATTCGACCCCGGAGCCGCCCGATGTGGCTGAGCGCCCACTCATCTTTCGAAGGCCTCGATGCCTCCGCGGGAGTTGGCACCTTTCGTTCGTCACGAAGGTTGCCCCGGCGTCGTCGGGCCCATCCCTCAGCCGGTCACGATGAGTGAGCCCTTGATAATGCCAATCCGCTTCAACGTCAACTCATCCGCCATGACGGAGTATCCTGGTTCTGTTGCCGCTCGCTGGTCGCCATCGACCTCTCGAGGAGGGCCTTCCCGGGCTGGGGTCACCGCCGATGGAACTGGCGGGCATTGCCGAAGAGGAGACCCACGGCGGCAGAGAGCGCACGACGCGACCACCATTCGTCGAGCCCCGGGTCCCCTGGCGTCCACCTGAGGTGGTCGTCGTCCGCTCGAGCAGAGGCTGCGTCAAGTCGGTGATTGCCGCACGGCAGTGGCGCGGTAGGGTTCGCCGCGCACTGCAACACCACGCTCGAGGGGACCATGGCAGACCAACCGAAGGTGCTGGGCGAGAAGGCCGCCCGGCAGTTGTCGAACACCACCAAGACACCACCGCAGTGGCGCGGCGCGACGCCCCGCTGGCTGGTGCAGTTGCTCCCGTGGACGCCCGTCGAGGCCGGCGTCTTCCGCGTGAACCAGGCGAAGGAAGACGACTTCGGCGTGAAGTGCTCGCCGGCGCAGGGCGAGGAGCTGCCCGTAGGCTTCAGCGACTACGACGCGCAGCCCCGCGAGTACGTGCTCACCTCGGTGACGACGACGATTCAGGTCGACACGCGCATCTCGGACCTGTTCCGCAGCCCGATGGACCAGGTGAAGGAGCAGCTGTCGCTCACCATCGAGAAGCTCAAGGAGAAGCAGGAGAACGAGGTTCTCAACAACAAGAGCTACGGCCTGCTCAACAACGTCGACCCCGAGATGCGGCTGAAGCCGCGCAAGGGGCCTCCGACGCCCGACGACCTCGACTCGCTCATCTCGCTCGTGTGGAAGGAGCCGTCGTTCTTTCTCGCGCACCCGAAGACCATCGCGGCGTTCGGTCGCGAGTGCACGCGACGCGGCGTTCCCCCGCCGACGGTGACGCTGTTCGGCTCGCCCTTCCTCACCTGGCGCGGGCTGCCGCTCATCCCCAGCGACAAGCTGCCGGTGAAGGGGAACAAGAGCGACATCCTGTTGATGCGGACGGGAGAGCGGAAGCACGGCGTCATCGGCCTGTTCCAGCCGGGTATTCCGGGCGAGGTGAGCCCGAGCCTCTCGGTGCGCCTCATGGGGCTCTCGCAGCAGGGCTTCGCACAGTACCTCTTGTCGCTGTACTGCTCGGTCGCCGTCCTCACGCACGACGCGCTCGGTGTGCTCGAGGGCGTCACCATCGACCACTTCCATGAGTACGCCTGACCGGAATCCGCCCGAGCCGGGTGAGCTCCGCCTCGCGCAGGGGAACGCGCCCAGGCCCACGCACGTGCTCGAGCTGCCGACGCAGGCTCCGACGCCGGGGGTGGCCCAGAGCGCGGTGAAGCACCCGGGCGCGCCGACGGTGCCAGAGCCCGAGCCGGCGTCGATGATGCTGCTCTTGCAGCGAATGGCGAACGAGCTGTTCCAGGCACCGCCGGGCCCAGTTGCGCCAGCGGCGGGCACACCCAGCGCGAACGTGGCATCACCAGTCGAGCTGCCGACGACCCCGGGCGTCGGCGGACCGGGGTTCTCGAGCAGCGAGGTGGCGTCATCGTCGGTTCCGACTGCGTCATCGCCGGTTCCGACTGCGTCATCGCCGGTTCCGACTGCGTCATCGCCGGTTCCGACTGCGTCATCGCCGGTTCCGACTGCGTCAACGTCAGTTCCGACTTCATCACCCTTCACGACGGCCCCGTCGCTCGACGCGCTCCTGAAGCCGCTCGAGCCCCTCTTCACGGTTCCGCTCACCGAAGCGCCCCACGTCCCAGCAGCGCCGGCGCTCCCCGCGACGCCGCTGCCGACCATGAGCGAGGTGCAACCCACCTCGCACGGGTACCGCCACTCGAGCGCGACGCTGTTCGACCCGTACGCGCTCAAGCGCGAGTTCCCCATCCTCCAGCAGACGGTCAACGGGCGCCCGCTCGTGTGGCTCGACAACGCAGCCACCACCCAGAAGCCTCGCGCCGTCATCGACCGGCTCACCCGCTTCTACGAGCACGAGAACTCGAACATCCACCGGGCCGCGCACACGCTCGCCGCCCGAGCGACCGACGCCTTCGAACAGGCCCGTGAGACCGTGCGGCGCTTCCTCAACGCGCCGTCGGTGAAAGACATCATCTTCGTGCGCGGCGCGACCGAGGGCATCAACCTGGTGGCGCAGAGCTGGGGCCGGCGGAACGTGAAGGCGGGCGACGAAATCGTCGTCACCCACCTCGAGCATCACGCCAACATCGTGCCGTGGCAGCAGCTGTGCGCCGAGACCGGAGCCAGGCTCAAGGTGGCGCCCGTCGATGACACCGGGCAGGTGCTCCTCGACGAGTACGAGCGGCTCCTCGGCCCACGCACCCGGCTC
Source organism: Myxococcaceae bacterium (assembly GCA_033763395.1). GTDB lineage: Bacteria > Myxococcota > Myxococcia > Myxococcales > Myxococcaceae > Xiheimicrobium. Next base: position 37,193 of record JANRKQ010000127.1, on the reverse strand, counting down.
GTGGCGGTGACTCAGGTCTCGAACGCGCTCGGCACCATCACGCCCGTCCACCAATTGGTAGCGCTGGCGCATCGTCACGGCGCGCTCGCGCTCGTCGATGGAGCCCAGGCCGTCTCGCACCTGCGCGTCGACGTGCAGACGATGGACTGCGACTTCTACGTCTTCTCGGGCCACAAGGTCTTCGCGCCCACCGGCGTCGGTGCGGTGTTCGCGCGTTCGGCCATCATGGACGAGACGCCGCCCTGGCAGGGTGGCGGCAACATGATTCAAGACGTCACCTTCGAGCGAACGACGTTCCACCCATCGCCGATGCGCTTCGAGGCGGGCACGGGCACCATCGCCGACGCCGTGGGCCTGGGCGCAGCGCTCGACTGGCTCTCGCGGCTCGGGCTCGAGACGGTGTCACGCTACGAGCATGAGCTGCTCGAGTACGCGACGCACCGGCTGCACGAAGTGCAGGGCCTGCGCCTCTACGGCACGGCGCCCGACAAGGCCGGCGTGCTGTCCTTCACGCTCGAGGGCCAGAAGACCGAACAGGTCGGCGCGCTGCTCGACCGCGAAGGCATCGCGGTGCGCTCCGGGCATCACTGCGCGCAGCCGATTCTGCGCCGCTTCGGGCTCGAGGCGACGGTGCGGGCCTCGCTCGCGCCGTACAACACCCGGGAAGACATCGACGCGCTCGTCGCCGCGCTGCTGCGGCTCCAGCACGGCCGGTGAGGAGGCATCGTGAAGTTCGTTTCACCCCGTGAGGCCGAGGCCCTGCTCGCGAGCGGCGGCGTCGACCTCGTCGATGTTCGAGAGCCCGCGGAGTGGAGCCGCGGTCACCTGCCCGGCGCTCGCCTGGTGCCGCTGGGCGACCTCAAGACCGAGCCGCGGCGACACCTGCCCAAGGACAACGTGCTCTTCGTCTGCGCGAAGGGCGGCCGCAGTCAGCAGGCCGGGCGCGTCGCTGAAGAGCTGGGCCTGAAGCAGGTCGCGTCGCTGGAAGGAGGCACCGAAGCGTGGGCCGCGCTCGGGCTGGCCATCGAGGTCCCGCCAGCGGCCGTCACGCCCGCGGCCGCGACGGCCGAGGCGCCGCCGGAGTCCGAGACGCTGCCACCAGAGCTGGAAGCGCTCATCGGCTCGAACCTCCGCGCGCTCCGGGATGCGCGGGGCCTCTCGCTCGACGCCGCAGCGCGCCTCACGGGCCTCAGCCGCACGCTCCTCGGACAAGTGGAGCTCGGCACCACCGTTCCGAGCGTCGGCGTCGTCTGGCGCATCGCCCGCGGCTTCGGGGTGCCGTTCGCGGCACTGCTCGCGGCGCCAGGCCACACGGCGACCTCGGTGCTGCGAAAGGCCAGCGCCAAGCGGCTCATCAGCGCCGATGGCCGCTTCTCGTCGCGCGCGCTCTTCCCGTTCGGCGAGCAGGGCAAGGTCGAGTTCTACGAGCTGTGGCTCGCCGGGCACGGGCGTGAAGACGCCGAGGCCCACCAACCGGGCACGCGGGAGAACCTCGTGGTGACGAAGGGCCGGCTGGTGCTCGAGTTCGGAGGTGCTCGCCACGAGCTCGCCGCGGGTGACGCCATCGTGTTCGGCGCCGACGTGGCCCACAGCTACGTCAACCCGGCCAGCGAGGAATGCTGGATGCACCTGGTCATGTCATACGGGTGATCGGCTGCGCGCTGGGCGCCGTGACGAACGACGGGGACCATCGCTCGCGGCCTGCCTGACACGGCCTCGCGGGAGCCAAGCCACACCACGCAGTGGTCTGGCCCACGGCCTCGTCAGGCACGTCCGGTGCAGCCCCGCAGACGTGCTCACGCTCATCACGCTCGTCTCTTTCGCTGCGACACCCGGTGACTGTGTCCGCATCGCCATGAGCCGCGCCCTTCGCGAGGCGATCGCGAACCTCGTCGCCCAGGAGGAAGCCGTGCGCAACCCCGACGCCGGCCTCAGGCTTCGCCTCAACCGGTCTGCCGACGACCTCGTCCGCGACTTCGTCCGCCTCGAAACCACGCTGCCAGATTGGACCTTCGTCTCTGTGGGGCACCAGTTCCCGGATGACGCGTGCACAGGGCGTCTGCTCGCGCCGATGCTCGAAGGCCGTGTGCGGGCGTGCCGGGGAGAGTCCTGTCGAACCCTCAACGGGCTCCTCTTTCGAAGCGACATCGCCCGCGCCATCGAGCGCGACGAGGGACTGACGCCTGTGGAGCGCTACGCCCTCCGCGTGACCGGAACCGATGGCGGAGTTCGGGTCCAGGTCACGTCGCCGACCGAAGACGGAGGGCTGCACCTCCACACGGACACCACTCGCATCGACGCCCTGTCAGAGGTCATGCTGGAGCAGGAAGACCTCGGGCTGCCGGCCATCAGCAGTGACGCGGCGACGACGTTCGGCGCCGCCGGCCTTGGCCGCACCTGGAGAACCTCCGAGCCCATCGACGCCGGCGCAGCGCTCGCGGCCTGTGCCGGCGGAACGCTCGAGCCTGTCGGGCGCTTCCTGGGCCTCCGAGCAGTGTGGCAGGACTTCCCGGAAGGCTGGACGCGGCAGTTCGAATACCAACTTCCCTGCGCCGCGGCCTTCGTCGTCCCCGCTCACGAGTCCGTTCGGCCCGGCCCCTGGAGTTCCTTCCCCCTCGGCCCAAGGGGCCCACCGGACCGTAGAGACCCTGGACCACCCTACGTGAACGGGAGCCGCGTGCGCCGGTTCGGAGCCGTGCGCTACCTCGAGACGGTCGAGGATCCAGTCGAGGCGCCGTACGGCAAGCGCTGCCTGATTGAGGCGACGGTGGGTGGGACGACGCGCGCCACCGCGTTGAGCTCATCGTACGGCTGCCAGGTGCAATTCGTCGCTGACTTCAACGCCGACGGGCTCGCCGACTTCGTAGTGCACCAGGGCGGTGAGAGCTGCGAACACAGCGTCCTGTACCTCTCGACCCCACAGGGCTGGGTTGACGTGGGACGTCAGGGGAGCTGCGAGTAGCGGCGTCAGCGGGCACGAACACGGTTGTTCCGCGGCAAGTGTTCAAGCTCGACCTTGCCGAGCAACTCCAGCACCGGTGGAACGTAGTTCGCGAAGCGGCCGCGGTAGCCCTTGCGCAGGCCGTAGTACCCGCCGAGGGGATTCTTCGGGCTCCGCGCCCAGGCCTCGACCGAGCCCTCGGGCGTCGGCTTGCCCTCGTCGGCGTTGCCCAGCGGCACCCAGTCCTTCGCGGCCTTCAGCATGGCGACGCAGTCGTCGAGGCAGCGCAGGTCGTACGAGAGCCGCGTCGAGCCCACCTGCACCACGAGCGCAGGCGGCGTCGCCGTCTCGTCGCGCCAGGCCTGGTACTCGCTCGAGAGCGGCGGCGTCTTGAGGAGCCACGGGTCGTCGGGCGTTCCGCTCCCATAGGTGACGGCGCGCTTCGCGGGCGCAGGCTTCGACTTCGACGCGGCGGGCTTCTTCTTCGTTGCGGCCATGGTGCAGGTCACTCCTTCTGAGCGAGGGCGAGGAGCCCGGTGGTGAACTTCTCGAACGACGGGGTGAGGTCGGGAATCGACTTCACGATGAGTCCGGACAGCAGACCACTGAAGGTCTCGCTCATCTCGAACTGCACGCCGCCGTTCGACGGCGTGAGGGTGAAGCGCCGCACACCACGGAAGAGGCCGAGCGGCATGCCGCCCTCCCACACCATGGCGCGGGGTGCATCGAGCGTCGTCACCTTGAGCCCGAAGGGCCGGTCGCCCGTGGCCTCGTTCCACAGCCGGAGCGACTCGCCGAGCGCGATACGCCCTTCGAGCCGCGTGATGCCGGTGGGACCGCTGGCGAGGCGGGCGGCGTCGGTCAACACGGCCCACGCGCGCTCGGGACTCACCGGGAGGTGCTTCGAGATGGAGAAGGTCTTCATGGTGGCGCGCAGCCTGAAGCCCCAATGGTGACATCTTCTGTCGTATTTGAAACGGTGCCCTCCCATGCGCGCATCGCGGCTCTTGCACCTGCTGTTGCTGCTCCAGAACCGGGGCCGGCTCACCTGCGGACACCTGGCGAACGAGCTCGAGGTGACGCGGCGCACGGTGCTGCGGGACCTCGAGGCGCTCGAAGAGGCGGGCTTGCCGGTGGTGGTGCACCGGGGCGCGCGGGGCGGCGTGGAGCTCGGCTTCAACTACCGCTCACGGCTCACGGGCCTGTCGCAGGACGAAGCCGAGGCGCTGGGCGTCATCCTGTCGCACCCGATGCCGGCCCTGAACGAAGTCGGCCTCGAAGACGCCGCCCGACGGGCGCGGGCGAAGCTGCTCGAGTCGCTCCCGGATGGTGTGCGCGAGGCGGCTCAGCGCGGCAGCCAACAACTCCGGTTTGCCGCGCGGCGCCGGAAGGGTCCCGACGAGCGGGTGTTGGCGCTGGCCCGGGCGATTCGTGCGGGCACGACGGTGCGGCTTCGCGCGACGAGCGCTCGGCCGCGAGAGGTGCACCCCGTTGCCCTCATCGCGGGGCCCCGGGGCTGGGCGCTCGTCGACGCGCGCGCGCCCGAGGTGCCGATTCCGGAAGCCGAATGGCACGACGTCAACGTCTCGGCGCGGCGATTCTCGGCAGCGCCTGCAACCGGAGGCCCCGGACAGGCGTAAGAACGACGCGTGTCCGACCCCATCACTCCTGAAGCGCTGTTCCGCCGACGCCGCGAGTTCCTGCAGAACGCGGGGCTCCTCGCCGCGACGGCGGTCGTCACGGGTGGGAGCCTGTACGCCGTCTCAGGTGGAGGTGCGCGTCGTCGCGCGGGCGCGCCCGAGGTTGCACCTTCGACGACCCCGATGCCCGCAGGGCCCGACGGCGAGCGGCTCACCTCCCTGCGCGACGTCACCAGCTACAACAACTTCTACGAGTTCGGCCTCGAGAAGGAGGACCCGGCCGCGCTGGCGAGCCGGCTGACGCTGCGGCCGTGGACGCTCTCGGTCGAGGGCGAGGTGAACGAGCCCCGCACGTTCGACATCGACGCGCTCACGAAGGCCTTCCCCCTCGAAGACCGCGTGTACCGCTTCCGCTGCGTCGAGGCGTGGTCGATGGTGATTCCGTGGCAGGGCCTGCCGCTGCGCTCGTTGCTCGACGCGGTGAAGCCCACCAGCCGCGCGAAGTACGTCGTCTTCGAGAGCGTGGTGCGGCCCGAGGAGCTCCCGGGTCAGAAGGCGCAGCTGCTCCCGTGGCCGTACGTCGAAGGGCTCCGCCTCGACGAAGCGATGAACGACCTGACGCTGCTGGCGACCGGCCTCTACGGAAAGCCGCTCGAGGCGCAGAACGGCGCGCCGGTGCGGCTGGTCGTGCCCTGGAAGTACGGCTTCAAGAGCGCCAAGAGCCTGGTGCGCATTCGCCTCGTCGAGGAGCAGCCGGCGACGACGTGGAACGTGGTGGCGCCGACCGAGTACGGCTTCTTCGCCAACGTGAACCCGGCCGTCGACCACCCGCGCTGGAGCCAGGCCACGGAGCGCCGCATCGGTGAAGCCGGCCGTCGGCCCACGCTGCCGTTCAACGGCTACGGCGAGCAGGTGGCCTCGCTCTACCGCGGGGTCGATCTCACGAGGTTCTTCTGAGCACCGCGCGCTCGGCCAGCTCGCCCTTTTCGGGTTCTCGTCTCGATGGCTGGCTCGTGCCGGGGCTCGTGCTGGGCGCGGCGTCGGCGTGGCTCACGTGGGTGCTGCTGGCGCTGGGTGGCCAGCTCGGCGCGGACCCGGTCGACACCCTCATCGACCGCTTCGGGAAGTCGACGCTCTGGCTGCTCGTCGCGACGATGGCCTGTACCCCCTTGCAGCAGTGGCTCGGCTGGACGTGGACGGCGCGCGTCCGTCGTGCGCTCGGCCTGCTCACCTTCGCTGGAGCGACGCTCCACATCGGCACCTACGCGCTGGTCGACCAGCAGCTCGACCTCGGGGTGCTGCTCGACGACGTGACGAAGCGGCCTTTCATCACCTGGGGCTTCTTCGCGTTCGTCCTCATGGTGCCACTCGCGGTGACGTCGACGAACGGGTGGGTGAAGCGCCTCGGCTTCCGGGTGTGGAAGCGGCTCCACCGGCTCGTGTACGTGGTGGTCGCGCTCGGCGTGCTGCACTTCCTCTTGCGGGTGAAGAAGGACGTCACCGAGCCGCTGGTGTTCGGCGCGGTGTTCGCGGCGCTGCTCTTGGCCCGGGTCGTCTGGGCGGTGCGACCCGCCCGTCGATGACGCCGCGCGGTAACCGTCTCGTCGTGAGCCGGGTAGCACCGAGACGATGAGGCCCGACGCGCGCATCCGGCAGTCCGTGCTCGTGCCTCGGCCCCTGCCGGGGGAGTGGGCCTCGATTCGTAGCCGCGCCGCGATGACGAAGGGCGTCAACTGCGCCAACACCTTGCGGCTGATTCGCGAGCAGTTCCCCACGTTCGAGCGCAGCCTGGCGGGCCTGCCTCCGGAGTCGCGGCTCCTGCTGTCGCGCCCCATCGTCGCGTTCGACCAGGTGCCGCTGGCCGCGTGGATTCCCGTGGTGGAGTGGGCCATCGACGCCGTCGAGCGGGACGAGGCCGCGGTCACCGCGATGGCAAGGCGCTGGTGCGACGCGGACTTCACCGGCGTGTACCGCTTCTTCGTGCGCCTCGGCTCGCCGACGTTCCTCCTCGGCCGCGCAGCACAGGTGTGGCGCACGTACTACGACGTCGGCGCGCTGACCGTGAGTCGGGGGCCCGACGAGGGCGCGCGGCAGGGGGCCACGCTCTCGCTCACGGACTTCGTGCCGTGGCCTGCGTTCGGCTCACTCTTCCAGGGCTTCATCGAGCAGATCGTCGTGCTCACCGGAGGGCACGACGTTCAGGTTCATCGCACGAGCCGGCAGTCGGGCCACTTCGACTACACGCTCAGCTACCGACCCTGACCGGCCTCACGCGCGAGGCAACGCCAGCGAGAACACCGTGCGCCCGGGCTGCGAGGCGAGCGTCAGCGTTCCGCCGTTGGCTTCCACCAGCTTCCGCGCGAGCGGCAGGCCCAGGCCGGTGCCCTTCTCTCGCGTGGTGAAGAAGGGCTCGAAGATGCGCGCCTGCACCTCGGCGGGAATCCCGCTCCCCTCGTCACGCACCTCGAGGACGACCGACGGGCCGTCTTCACGTCCGACCACCGCCACCGTCTGCCCGCGCGTCGAGGCCTGCACCGCGTTCTTCACCAGGTTCACCAGCGCGCTCGTCACCAGCGACTCGTCAGCGTCGACCTTCAGCTCGGGCACGTCGATGCGCAACGTCACGCCCCGCCCTTCGGCTTCCCCCGCCAGGTGCCCCACCGCCTGCGTCACGAAGCGCTTCACGTCGAACGGCGCCTTCGCCACCTTCTGCTCGCGGGCAAAGGCGAGGAAGTCGTCGACGATTCGGCCGAGGTAGTCGAGCTCGCGGCGAATGCGCGCCAGATGGTCCCGCGCCTCGGGCACGTTCGGAGCCTCACCGCGCAGCTCCTCGTCGAGCAGACCCGAGAACAGCTCGATGCCACCCAGCGGGTTCTTCACCTCGTGGGCGACGCCGCCCAGCATCATCTTGAGCTGCCGGTCGCGGCTCTCGAGGCCCGCGCGCATCGTCTCGAGCTCACGCGCCAGCGCCTGCACCTCGACCGTCGACGCCTCGCCGGTCACCGGCGTGGAGAGGTCTCCCTTCCCAATCTGCTGCGCGCTCCGGACCAGCGCCTCGAGCGGCCGTGACACCGACTGGCCCGAGCCCACGGCTGCCACCGCGAGGAGGAGCAGCGTCACCACCAGCAGGCCGAGGAACGCGTTGCGCAGGTCGGCGAGCGGGCCGAAGAAGGCCGCGTTGCCCTCGACCGCCACCACCGCCACCACCTTCCCGTCCTGCAGTATCGGCGCGTAGCCCGTCTTGTAGAAGGCGCCGTCGGAGCCGCGGAAGAGCACCTGAGACGACGTGCGCGTGCCCTTGAAGACGGTCTCGAGCTCGAGCGCGTCACGCAAGAGGTCGGGCACCTCGGCGCCGGGAGGCAGCCCTCCACCGACGTCGATGCGCGCGCGGCGGTCGGCGTCGAACACCAGCACGCGCTTCAGCCCGGCCGACTGCTGCACCCCTTCGAGAGACTTCTTCAGCGACCGCCACGTGCGGCTGCCTTCGTCCTTCGCGTCTTCGGCGGTGAGCGAGAGCACCCGCTCCGCCGACAGCTGCGAGGCCACCGACGCCGCCACGTCCGACAGCGACTGGCCGAGCTGCTGCTCGAGCACGTTGCGGCTCGCACGGAAGAGGAGAAAGCCTCCCAGCGCGAGCACCAGCAGCGTCGGTGCCAGGAAGGCCAGGAGCAGGCGCGCGCGCAGCGTCACGCGTGGCATTCAAGCCGAGGGCCCCGCGCCCGTCAGTTCTTCTTCGTCTGCCGGCTCGCGAGAATCTCTTCCACCAGGGCCATCGACTCGTCGTCGAAGTTGAGGAACTCGATGCCCATGCCCGCCACCCGCCCCGCCACGCCAGGTGGGTTCACCCGCACCACCTTGCCCATGCCCTCGATGAGGCGGCTGCCGTCGGCGAGCGTGAACTGGAGGTAGATGATGCTGCCCTCTTCTTTGGGGTGGTCGGTGCGAATGAAGATGCCGCCCATCGAGAGGTTCACCGAGTACTCGGCGAGGAAGTCTTCGAAGGTGTTGAAGCGATACTGCACGAGGATGGAGAGCGGCGTTCGTGGGTACTTCCGCTTCTCGGCGCCCGGCCCCTCACTGTCACTCATGGCGAAAGACTGTAACCCTGGACTGGCGCGGCCGCCGCTTCGTCGACAGGATCCGTCACGTCCCTGACGGCCCTCGGGGAAGCCCGCATGAGCTCGAGCCTCGTCAGAATGGTGCAAGCGGGCGGGCCCCAGGCGCGGGCGGCGGCGACGTCACTCCTCGACGCGGCCCGGGCCGGAACGCTCAAGCCCGCCGAGGTGGCCGAGGTGAAGGTGCTGCTCCAGCGGCCCGACCTCGCCGACGTGTTCGCCGGTGGCCTGGGAAAGGACCTGCAGGCCGCGCTCGGTGGAGGTCGGACGCCAGTGCGCGACGTGAGCCAGCTCACCGGCAGCCCCGCCGCGCTCACCGACCCACGCGCCCTGCCGAAGGAGTTCCGCAAGGACCTGCTCGTGCAACAGCAGCAGCTCGTCGACCCGCGGCTGCCACCCGACGAGAACGCCGACCGCCTGCTGGCCTTCTTCGCGCCCTACGCCGAGCGCTTCGTCGAGCTGACGAAGGGACCGCCCGGGCCCGACACGCCGGTGACGAAGCTCCCGCCCGAGGAGCAGGCGAAGACGCTCAAGCAGTTCGAGAAGGCGCTCACCGACAGCGGGTTTGGCCAGCTCGTCGACCGGCAGACCGGCCGCGACGGCGTGGTGCTCGGCCGCGCGCTGCTCGAGTCGAAGACGCCTGATGAGGTGCGCACGAAGCTGGCCGAGGTGACGGTCGACGCGCCGGGGTGGAAGAACCCGAACAACCCGAACGCCGCCACGACGCTCGCCGTGACGCCCGCGCAAGAGCGCACGCTCCGGCACGAGCCGCCGGAAGAGGAGCTCAAGAAGACGCGCTCGGGCCGCCGCGGCAAGCTGGGCGGGAACATGTTGTGGAACGCGCTGCACCTGTTCCGCGAGGGCGCCGAGACCGAGGAGGAGAAGGAGGCGATGAACAAGCTCATCCTCTCAGCGGGGCTGTTGCTGGTGTTCATCGCGGTGATGGCGACGGTGCTGCTGCTGACGCTGTGATCAGCCCGAGCGGTACCAGTTCTCGACATCGAGGCCGGGGACTCTCCTGAACGCTCGCTCGTTGCGAGTGACCAGGACCGCGCCCAGCGAACGGGCATGAGCCGCAATGAAGAGGTCGACCGACCCGAGAGGAGAGCCCTTTCTCTCGAGCCGAGCACGGATCTCGGCAGAGTGAAGCTCGACTCCGGCCTCGAGCTGAACCACTGGCAAAACGCCGAGGACGCTGCGGAGCGAGTGCTCGAGTCGAGCAGAGCGCTTCTGAATCACCCCGAACCACAGCTCGCACACCACGACGATACTCGTGCAGAGCCGCTCCTGGCCGCGCTCCAGCGCTCGCTGCGCCACTGGTCCATGGGGCTCACTGACGAGCGCCGAAATGATGTTCGTATCCAGCAGGTACTTCACAGCTCGACGGCCTCCGGTGGTGGGTCTTCGATCTCGTCGAGACGGTCGGCCTTCGGGAGGGGCTCGAGCGAGGCAAGGACCTCGCGCAGCGACCTCGCTTTCACTGGCTCGAGGACCAGCCGGGGGCCGTCGCGCCAGATGAGCACCTCGCTGCCGGGCAGCTCGAGGTCACGAGGAATACGCACCGATTGGTTTCGACCGTTCTTGAAGAGCTTTGCGCGCCGTTGATCCGCCATGGGCCGAACATAGGCTGAGACCTATGCCGCGTCGAGCGACCGACGGGGTGATGCTCACCGTCGCGAACCGCCGTCGCGTCCCCTGCTATCTGCCCCCCATGCACGCCGGCCAACACTACAGCGTCCGCGAGGTCGTCCTCTGGACCCGCTTCGCCATCGTCCTCTTCCTCGTCATCGCCGCGGTGCCCACCGTCGCGTGGGTCGTCTTCGACCAGCACTGGCTCGCGCTCCCGTGGCAGCCGGTGGCGCTCGTCGGCACCGCCGTCGCCTTCGTCACCGGCTTTCAGAACAACGCCGCGTACGGACGGCTCTGGGAGGCGCGGCAGATCTGGGGCTCCATCATCAACTCGAGCCGCACCTTCGCCGTGCAGGCGCTCGACCTGCCCACCGCGAGCCCGGCGGTGAAGAAGCAGCTCATCGAGCGGCACCTGGCGTGGCTCACCGCCTTGCGCTTCCAGCTCCGCGAGAAGCGCACCTGGGAGACCGTCGACCGCCACGACAACAAGAGCTACCAGGGCTTCTACGACGTGCCCGAGTGGCAGAGCGACCTGTCGACCGAGCTGGCGAAGCTGCTGCCGGCCGATGAGCACGCGCACGTGATGGCCACGAAGAACCGCGCCACCCACGCGCTGGCCGGTCAGTCGAAGGCCGTCGTCGCCCTCGCGTCCAGCGGAGAACTCACCGAGCTGCGCCTCGTCGAACTCCAGCGCACCATCGCCGCGCTCTACGACTGCCAGGGCCGCTGCGAGCGCATCAAGAACTTCCCGTACCCGCGCCAGTTCGCCACCTTGAACGGCTACTTCAAGACGGCGCTCGTCGCCGCGCTGCCGTTCGCGCTGTTGCCCGAGTTCGAGCGGCTCGGGCCCTCACACGTGTGGCTGACGATTCCCACCTCGGCCATCGTCTCGTGGATCTTCCACATGCTCGAGAAGATCGGCGAGGCCACCGAGAACCCGTTCATGGGCGGGCCCAACGACGTGCCCATCAGCTCGATGGCGCGCACCATCGAGGTCGACCTGCGCGAGCTGCTCGGGGAACCGCCTCCGCCCGCGCTCACGCCGCGGAACAACATCCTGAGCTGACGCGCCGCTCAGCGGAACGCGTGCAAGAGCCACGGGAGCAGCCGCCCCGTCGTCACCAGCCCCATGTGGTCGAAGCGCTCGGACTGAAACGACACCAGCTTCGCCCTGCGCACCTTCGCCGGCAGCTCGTCGTACAGGTACGGCAGGTCGTCGAGCTTCACGGCCTCAGGGTGCCGCTTCAAGAACCACTCGGCGCGCTGCTGCGTGTCGAAGCCCACCAGCACGAGCTGCCGCGTCTTCGCCTCGGCGTCCGTCACCCACGCGCGGAACTCGTCGTCGTTGCCATACAGCCCATCGACGAGGAAGACCTGCTCGAGCGGGCCGTGCGACAGCCACTCGACGATGGTCTTGTAGGCGCCGCTGTGGCCCACCACGACGAGGCGCTCCGGGAGCTTCTGGCGGGTGCGCCTGGCCACCGCGTCCAGCAGCTGCGTCACGTCGGGCCAGAAGATGGGGTCTTTCCCACCGCTGCGCGCTTCGGGCGCGATGAAGATGGCGTTGCGGCCCGAGTCGCGGAACTGCGTCACCAGCTGGTGCTCGAGCACCGCCTTGTCCACGTCGGTGAAGAACCCGTGCAGGTAGATGACGGTGACGGCGCTCGCGGCCTTGTACGCGCGGGGCCTCCACACGTGCACCGCGCCCTTGTCCTTCGTGCCGAAGCGCCAGTGCTTGCCGTCTTCGTTGAGCTGCTCGACGTACTCCGACTCCGTCGTCACCCGCACCGAGGCCAGCGCCGGCGACAGCGGCTCGAGCTGCCCGAGCTGCGCGACGAGGAGCAGACCCAGCACGTCAGGGCTTCGCCGCCTCGGGCGCCTTCTTGAACGTCACCAGCATGTGCATCGACAGGTTCTTGTCGAGGTAGCCGTAGCGGAACGCCAGCGGCTTCGCCGTCTTCCACAGCGCGCGAAAGTCTTCGTTGTACTGCGGGTTCGCGCCCAGGAAGGACTCGCTGAAGCGCCCATACGCTTGCTGCTCGAAGCCCGCCTTCTTCGCGAACCGCGGCGGAATGCCGGTCGAGTCGCTCACCATGAACTCCATGTGCGAGAGCAGGTAGTCGCGAATCGTCGAGAAGTGGTCGCGCCACAACAGGTAGCTGGCGGCCTTCGTCATCGCGACGATGCGGCCCTTCTTGTCGAGGTAGTTCTTCATGCCCTCGTCCTGGCCGAAGTTCGTGTCAGACAGGTTCTGCGCGAAGTGCCGGTGCACGCGCGCCTGCGTCTTCGGGTCTTCGCCCTTCTTCACGAAGACGAGCTCGAGGTTGTCGAAGGCCTCGGAGAAGTCGGGCGACACCCACGACTTGTGGAGCAGCTTCGCCTGCTTCGCCTCGCTCTCCGCCAGCTCAGCGCCCGTCAACGTTCGCAGGGACCCGTCGGCGTTGGGCTTCACGTACTTGAGCGACACCGGCTCGAAGCCGTGCACGGCGAGCCCGATGAGGAAGAACGAGAGCTGGCCGGGCAGCTCGCCACGCTGGCCCTTCATCAGGTTCTCGGTCTTCGAGTCGTTGGCCACCAGCAGGCCCGAGGACGTCGACCGGATGAGCGCCAGCGAGGCGGCGAGCTCCTTCGAGGTGACGGTGTCGATGCGGCGTGGGTCACCCGCGTGCTCGAGGGACATGGTGGTGATGTCGGTGGCCTCTGGGTACGTCGTCAGCGCCGAGATGAGGTCGCCGCCACCGAAGGGGTACACGACGGTGGTGGGCAGGCCAGCGGGCTTGAGCGACTGGATGAAGGGCATCGCCTCGCCCACCCACGTCTTGCGGTACTTCTCGATGCGGCGACCGAGCTCCTTGCAGTGCGCGTCGACCACCTTCGCGTCGAGGTGCGCGGGAATCGGCTCGTCCCCGGCGCAGGCCACCACGCGGTACAGCACCTTCACCTGCCGGGTGAAGTCGAGCGGCTCGTTCGGCGCTGCGGCCGGAGCCTGGGCCAGCACGGCGGACAGGACGGAGAAGAGCATGGCCCGGCGACGTAGCACGCCGCCGTCAGATTCAAGGCCCTCACGGCGCGCACGCGGCCGGCGGGTACGTGCCCCGCGTGTCGGCCGCCTTGCCCAACCGCGCCACGTAGTCGACGCCGGGGTCGACGCCACGAATGAAGGCCGCTGCCGTCTGGCACTCGAGCACCTGCCCCGGCGTGTCGCGTTGGGCGCAGCGGGCCTCCTGCTGGCGCGAGAGGGCCTCCTGCGCCTCGGTCGCCCAGCGCCCCAGCTCCTCGCGCGCGTCGGCCACGGCGTTCTCGTCGAAGCGCGAGACTTCGGGCGGCACCGCCACCAGCGTCGGCACGTTGGCCGGCGGAAAGCCCTGCTGCTCCTCGTCGGTGCGCTTCATCGTCAGCACGAAGTCCTTCGAGGGGGCGCCGCCCGCCGCCGCCAGCGTGACCGAGTACGGCAGCCGCCAGACGTGGGTGCGCCGCACCCAGTGGTACACGTCGCGCACCTCGTTGACGAGCTGCCGGTCGGTCTGCCGCAGCGCCTGGTCGACGCGCTCCAGGTCGCGCTCGGTGTCGCGGCGGAAGTCCTCCATCGTCCGCGCCCGGCGGCAGTACGACTCCTCGGTGGTGCGCTCGGAGCAGCGCTGGCAATACCCCGCGCGCGACAGCTCGCTCTGCGCCTGTCGGCAGTCGTCCTCGGCGAGCCGCTCGTTCTGCCGGGCCTGCCGCACCGCCGCCAGGTGCGACTCGCGCAGCCGCGAGAGGCGAAACCACTCGGGGTTGTCGTACACGTCGCGGCGCACGACGTACTCCTTGCTCATCGGCTCGTCGCTGAAGGTGTGCGTCAATTCGCCGCGGAACACCGACGCCCGCAGCCCCACCAGGGTGTTCGTCGTCTCGCAGCGCAGGCGGCCGTCGCTCTGACGAGAGAGGTCGCTGCAGACGAGCTCTCGCGAGAGCAGCCCGTCGGCCGCCACCGCCGTCGGCACCGAGAAGCGCTCGGCCGTCAGCGCCCGCAGGGCCACCACCGGCACCGGGGCGGGCGCCTCGCGTGAGAAGCAGATGGCCAGCGTGCCGAGGCCCAGCGCGCTGCCGATGAGGCCGGCGGCCTGCGCCTCCTTCGCCTTGATGCCGACGAAGCGCGCCGCCTCGAGCCGCTCGGCCGCGGCCTGCTGCTGGTAGGCGGGCGTGCCCACGTCGCTGGCGAGGGCCGAGATGCAGCGCACCCGCACGATGGCGTCGACGGGCGTGGGCGTCTCGATGACGCGGCAGGCGGCAAGCCAGGTGGCGCCAGCGGCATCGGCGAGGCTCGCCAGCTCGGGGTCGTCCTTCACGCGGCGGGCCTGGTTGACGAGGTCGAGGCAGGCGCGCTCCTTCCCGCGCACACCACACAGCGGCCGCGCCTGCTTCACGAGGTCGGCCTTCACGTCGAGGTAGAGCCGCTCGGTGCGCTCGCACCAGTCCTGGTCGTTGCTCTGCTTGCAGGCCGCCGCGTACTCCGCGAGCGCCGTCACCGGGTCGCCGCGGTCGAGCGCCTCTTGCCCGCGCCGCGCTGCCTGCCACGCCGGGGAGCAGGCCAGCAGCGTCAGGCTCGTCAGCAGCACATGGGGGCGCAGGGAGCTCGGCACGGCGGTACGCGCCACCGACGAAGGCCTCCGTCCCATATTCAGCTGGTGCCCACCTGGCGTCGAAGTGGCCTGGCCCTCAAGCGCGCGTCGCATCGTGGGGAACGACTCAAACCAGAGCGTGCCGCCCTTCGCACGCGCCTCGTGGTGGGCCACACTGTCAGGCTCGATGTCGCGCGCGGCCCTCCTCTGCCTCGTCCTCGCCGGCTGTCAGGCGACGACCGTGACGCCGGCCGCCCGCACCGACGCCATCTTCGGCGGTGCGCCCGCGCCCGAGGACGACGCCGTCTTCTTCGTCGACGATGACGCGGGCACCTGCAGCGCCACCCTCATCGCGCCGCGAACGCTGCTGCTGGCCGCGCACTGCGTGCAGGACGGCGTGCCGATGGTGGCGCACAACCGGCCGCGCTCCGGCGAAGGCGACGGCGGCGTCTATGCCATCGTGAAGCGACAGACGTGGGCCCAGGCGACCGACGGAGGCACCGCCGACCTCGCCCTCTTGCTCCTCGACCGGCCGCCACCGGCGCGCCCCAGCCCGTGGACGTGGTGGGGCCCGGCGCCGGCCATCGGCTCGAAGGTGCGGCACGTGGGGTACGGGCGCAGCGAGCTGGCCCCGCCGGGGGAGCGACGCGCCGTCGTCACCGACGTCACCGGCGCCACCGAGGCGCGCGCGTACGGCATGGTGCTCCTCACGGGCAACCTCGGCCAGGGCCTGTGCTTCGGAGACTCCGGGGGCCCGGCCTTCAGCGAGGCCGACGCCGGCGGGCGCGTGGTTGCGGTGCACAGCTTCATCACCACCGAGTGCGGCGCGGGCGTGTCGAACTCGGTGCTGCTGTACCCGTACCGCCGCTTCATCGAGCAGTGGCTGGCGGTGAACGAGCCCGCGCAGTGCGCCCGCGACGGCCGGTGCGTCGACGGCTGCGCGCCGGAAGACCCCGACTGCCGCTGCGGCCTCGACGGGCAGTGCCGCGCCGACTGCCCGCCTGGCGACGACCTCGACTGCGCCGATGCCTGCAGCGTCGATGGGGTGTGCTCGCCGCGCGCCGACTGCGAAGCCGACGCCGACTGCGTGCCTGACGGTGAGTTCTGTCTCGGCCCCGCGCAGTGTGGAGGCCGCGTCTGCGTCAACGACGCGCAGAACCCGAGCCGGTACTGCAGCCAGGCCTGCGACGCCCAGCGGCCGTGCCCCGAGACGATGGCATGCGACGGGGCGCGGGGCGTGTGTCAGCTGAAGCAGCTCCCCGTGGCGCGAGAGGGAGAGCCGTGCGCGACGGCCCTGGTGAAGTGCGCGACGGGCCTGGCGTGCACCGACGTCGGCGGGGACAAGCGGTGCTACCGCACGTGCACCTCGCAGGCGCAGTGTCTGGCGGGCACCCGGTGTCAGTTTCAGCGGGTGGGCACCTGCGTGCCGGCCACCGTGCGGCTCGATGCCGGCTCGAGCTGGGAGGGGCCGGTGGCGCCAGCCGGGTGCTCTACCGTCCCTTGCAGTGGGCTGATGGCCCTGGGCTTCCTTCTCCGAAGCCGGCGTCAGTCTTCTCGACGGACCTCACGGCCGGCGACCGACGACTCGGCCAGGCGCAGGGTTGGGTGAACTCCGTTTCCCGTTCTTTGGTACTCCGTCACGGCGGCGAGCAGCCCATCAACACCGAGCTGGGTTGGGGGCTCAGCCGCGCGCCAGCCGTGATGGTGCAGGGCTGGAGCGCGTTGATGCGAATTCGCCCCACGCCACCACCGCCGCCGCCACCACCACCGAGGTCGTCCGTGGTGCACGCCCCGTCAAGCCCACCTTCCTGGCCGTTCCCAGCACCGGGTGTGCTGCGCGCATCACCCCGGCCTCCAGCACCGCCGCAGGCATTCGCGCCCGTCCCCCCATTCGCGCCATCGAGGGAGGGCGCTCCGCTCGACCCGTTGTTTCCGGGCCCCAATGACGAGCCTTCCGCACCGCCGCCGCCGTTCGCTGCGATGATAGCGCTCGACCCGATGGACACACGGGTCGCCTCGAGAAGAATGCCTCCGCCGGAACCACCACCGCCGCCGCCGCTCCCCTGAAGCGAACCGACGCCCGACCAGAGGCCAAAGCCGCCAGAGGCCAGCACCGCGCCATTGATGATGAGCTGACTGGAGGCCCACACCTGAACGGCGCCGCCCGCGCGCCCGAAGCGGTCGCTGTTCGCACCACCGCCACGGGAGCCATTGCACCCGCCACGAAGCGGAACGAGGGTCTGGTTGCCGTTTACACCCATGCCTGTCGCGCCAGCGCCGCCGCTGTCGGCGCCGCGACCTCCATTTCCGCCAGCCCGCCCGAACCCGCCTCCCTGGCCTCCGCCAGACGCGCGCCCATTCTGGGCTCCGTTGACAGCCGCCGGACACGACGCACCGCCACCACCCGGCCCTGGAGTGATGTTGCCAACGACCTGCACCGCCGAGACCTCGATGACACCGTTGACGGTGGCGTCTCCACGCACCGCGATGACAGGCACCCTGTTGGGAGGCCCTGAGAACCGCAGCGTGACGTTGGGTCGAACCGTGAACCGGTCGACGACGAACACGACCAGCGCTGGCCCGTTGGTCTGGGGAACGATCGTCGCCGGGGGGAGCGCCGGCGCCAGGCAGAGTGCATTGGGCTGGATTCCAACCGGGTCGAGCGAGACGGTCGACGAACAGTCGACGTCGAAGTGCGCGAAGGGCGGCGCCGCGGCGATGGTCGACAACGGCACGTTGGAGGGTGTCAGGAAGGGGCCTGCATCGGCGATCATCCCCGCGTCCGGCATCGTGCCTGCGTCCGTCGTCGCGCCTCCGTCCGGCATCGCGCCTCCGTCCGGCATCGCGCCAGCGTCAGGGGTCCCCCCGTCGCCGACGCCAGCTCCCCCGTCGTCGGGCGTTCCCGCATCAGCGACACCGGCGTCGGCGGGGATGCAGACGCCCGCGTTGCACGTCCCTCCGTCGCACGTCCCCAAGCGGTCCGTGAATTGACAGGCGCCCCCGACGCACAGGTTGGCAGACTGCTGGCATTCGGAGGGAGGGATGGCGTTGCTGCAGTCCAGGGGGGCTCCCAGACACCCTCCGTCGGCCAGACACGCGTCGTTGACCGTACACCCATCGGAGTCGGAGCAGCTCAACCGACCGACGGCCACCTGATACACACAGCCGCCGTCGCGCGCCTCGTCGCAAGTCCCAGCGGGCTCCCAGCAGTCGCCGGGCGGAGGCGAGCTGCACTCCCGCGGCACCCCGCTGCACCCACCGTCGCCGTCGCACGAGTCGCCGACCGTGCACGCCAGCCCGTCACTGCAGCCCGCGTCGCTCGCGAGAGGCGCGTACACACAGCCACCATCGGGCTCCTGGCAGACGCCCATCGAGGCCGCGCACACGTTGGTGGCCGCCGCGCACATCACCGGCATGCCGCCGTCGCAGCCGAAGTTCGAACACCGCTCGCCCGTCGTGCAGCCCTGCCCGTCACTGCAGAGCTCGCCGTTGCAGTCCTCGTCGGCGCAGTCGCGCTTCGTGTCGTTGTCGTTGTCGGCGCCGTCGTTGCACAGCCCGCGCTCGCTCATCGCGCCCATGCATGAGCCGACCCCACAGGTGCCACCGTTGAGGCACGGGCGGCCGGCGCAGTCGGCGTCGGCGCAGTCAGTCTGGCCGTCCTGGTCGTCATCGGCTCCGTCGGCACACAGCGTCTCGGTGCAGCGCTGCGCCGCGCACACCGAGCCGGTGCCGCGGCAGCGCTGGCCGGTACACGTCACCTCGGAGCAGTCGGTGACGCCGTTGCAGTTGTTGTCCTTCTGGTCGGAGCACACCTCGCTCTTTCCGGGAGCGATTTCGGGGTCGGCGTCGTCGCAGTCGGTCGGCAGCGGTACCCCGTCGCGGTCGGCGTCGACGGACATCGCGGCCGGCAGGAGGATGAGCGTCTGGTCGCGAATCTCCGCCAGAGGGAACGTCATCTCCTTCACTTCGGACACCTCGTCAGGCGTGGTGCGCTGCGTGCAGTCGGCGCCCGAGAAGCCGATGGCTTGCGCCACCAGGGTGTCTGGCAGCGAGCCCTTCGGCACCCCCGCGACGATGCGGGCCCGGTCCTTCAGGGGCGCCCCCGTCGACGTCAGCAGCACCGCGTTGGTGTCCTTGTCGCGCAGCTCGAGCTTCACGCAGGTCGAGCGGAGCGACTTGTCCGAGACGTCGATGGTGACGCGCAAGGCGACCTCGGTGACCGTGGGCGGACTGCACGAGCCCGCCAGGACGACGAGGGCCGAGAGGACGACAGGAACCGAGCGCATGACGTCAGACGTTCCCACCGCTCGCGGACGGACGCCAGCGGCGCGCCACGGACGATGACCATGGGCAGACCTCGCGTCAGCGGCACGGCAGCGGCGGCAGCACCACGACGGGAATCGGCTCGACGGCTGGGTCGTACGCGAGCACTCCGGCGCAGCCTGTCGGCGTCACCGTCGGGTCCGTCACGTCCACCACGCAGTAGCGGCCCTTCGGCAGGGTGGCGCGAAACGCTCCCTCGTCAGACGTCACGACCGACGTCACCTCGCGACCCTCGACGAGCCCCTCGCGGAACGAGAGCCGACGGCCAGCGACCGGCGACGAGCCCACTGCCAGCATGAAGCCCGCTGGCGCCCCGCAGCGCGCGTCCCGGCGACGCACGAGCCCCTCGACCTCCGTCGAGACCGGGCCCTTCGCCACCTCATCGGTGACACAGGCCGACAGCCCGAGGCACAGGGCGACCCATCTCATGAGGCGTGGCTCCGCGGCGTGCGCACCTCACCTACCCGCAGCGTCACCTCGTCCATGACACAGGCCGACAGCACGAGGCACAGGGCGAGCCCTCTCATGGGGCGCGGCTCCGCAGCGTGCGCACGTCACCCACGCGCAGCGTCACCTTGCGCGCGTCGAACAGCTCGGCCAGCGGAATGAGGAACTTCCGCGACAGCCCCGACAGGTCCTTGAACTCCTGGGTGGTGATACGCCCCTTCTCGGTGAGGAAGGCCACCAGCTTCGCCTCGAGCATGGCGATGGCCGAGGCGGCGAAATGGAGCTCGCCCGCGCGCACCACCAGCCCCTCGGCCGCGAGCGTGGCGAGCAGCTCTGTCACGCGCGGCGCGGGCGTCTTCACCTTCGCGGCGAGGTCGGCGAGCAGCGGGGGCTGCAGCTGGGCCGCCTCGAGCACCGTCACCAGCTCGGCCCGCAGCGCGTTCGTCGCCTCGGTGAAGGCGCGCCCGCGGCCGGGTAGACGCAAGAGTTCCTTGTCGACCTCGAGGGTCTTCGCCTCGACGAGGGGCGCAAGCACCCGCGCCAGCGTGCGCTCGTGCGGGACACCGAGGCGCTGGCGCAGCTCCTCTTTTGGCAGCCCATCGGCCTCGGGGTGCTCGGCGTGGAAGCGGTCGAGCGTCGCGCGGGTGCGCTGCTGGAGCGCCGTCAGCACGGCGCCCGACACGAAGCGGCGGGCCTCTTTGTCGACCAGCACCACCTGGCCGCGCGCCGCGCTGGCCTCGAGCGCGCGGGCGAGCTCCTTCTGCGACGCCGAGGCCCGCGCGAAGAGCTCCCGCTCCGTCAGCCCGACGTAGCCGGCCTGGGTGGTGAGCCAGAGCAGCCGCTGCGGCAGGTCGGCGCCCGCGAGCTCGGCCAGCACCTTCGAGGCCCCCGCGCGGCGCCTCGGCGCGTCGAGCGCCAGCACCCGGCCGCCGCCCACCGTCGCGCCCCGGCCCGCCACCGCGCGCGTGCCCCGCACCACGAAGCGCAGCTGCGGCATCGCCGCCACCAGGTGCGCCAGGCGCAGCTGCGCGAAGCACGTCTCTCCCGGCCGCAGCGCATCGACGTCGAGCAGCCGCACCACCGCCTCGACCTGCTCGGTGCCCACGGTGATGAGCTGCCGGGTGCGCCGGGGCAGCGGCGCCTCGAGGGAGGGCAGCAGCGTCAGCTCGACGTCCAGCACGCGCGCGGGCGACAGCTCGCCCTTCCGCACCAGCGCCATGCCCCGCGTCACGTCCTGCATCTCGACGCCCATGACGTTCACGGCGACGCGCTCGCCGGCCTGCGCCCGCTCGACGGGCTTGCCGTGTTGCTGGAGCCCGCGAAGCCGCACGGGCCCCTCGAGGCCGGGGAGCAGCGCCACCTCGTCGGCCACGGCGAGCCGCCCCGACCAGAGCGTGCCGGTGACGACGCAGCCGAAGCCCTTGATGGTGAAGGCGCGGTCGATGGGCAGGAAGAGGGGGCCGTCGGACGAGCGGGCGCTCGGCTCGGTGGACAGCGTGGCGGCGAGCCGGCCCAGCTCGGCCTTCAGTGCGCCCAGCCCGTCGCCCGTCTTCGCGCTCACCGGCACCAGCGCGGCCCCCTCGAGGAAGGTGCCCGCCACCAGGCCGCGCAGCTCGGCCTCGAGCAGCTCGAGCCACCCGTCGCCCAGCCCCGGCAGCAGGTCGGCCTTCGTCACCACCAGCACGCCGCGGCGCACGCCGAGCAGCGCGCAGATGTCGACGTGCTCGCGCGTCTGCGGCATCACGCCCTCGTCGGCGGCCACCACCAGCAGCGCCAGGTCGATGCCCCCCGCGCCGGCCGTCATGGCCTTCACGAAGCGCTCGTGGCCCGGCACGTCGACGACGCCCAGCCGGCGGCCGTCGGGCAGGTCGAGGTGCGCGAAGCCCAGCTCGAGGGTGATGCCGCGGCGCTTCTCTTCGGGCAGCCGGTCGGTGTCGATGCCCGTCAGCGCCTTCACCAGTGACGTCTTGCCGTGGTCGACGTGCCCGGCGGTGCCGACGATCACCTCACACCCCGAGCACGACGTCGTCGCCGCCCACCGCGCCACCGCCCGGGCCGCGCGACTTCTTGCCCTTCCCGCGCGCCGCCTTCTTCGCTGGCCGACGCTGGTCGAAGCGCTCGTCTTCCACCACCGCCTGGTAGTCCCACGGGAAGACGAAGAACGTGTCGGTGGTGAGGGCGGCGTAGTCGGGTGAGTCGCCGTGCGGCCGGTTGACGAGGGCCGCCGTCTTCACCTTCGTGGCGCCGACGGCCTTCGCCAGGCGCGAGGCGAGCTCGAGGCTGTCACCGGAGCTGCAGATGTCGTCGACGACGAGCACGCGCTTGCCCGAGAGGCCCTTCGGCATGTCGTCCATCACGCCGGGCGCGGCCCGCGTCTCGCTGTCACGGCTGCGGCGGGTGAGCCGCACGGGGAAGAACTCGGCCTTGAGCGCGCTCGCCACCGCGCCGCCGACGAAGACGCCGCCGTGCGCGATGCCCACCACCGCCTCGGGCCGGAACGCGACGGCCAGCTTCGCCAGGCGCTGCACCTCGCGGTCGAAGCCGGTCCACGTCAGCTCCTCGACCTTCTGCTTCGCGTGCGACCGGTCGCCCACCACGGCCTGCTTCGCGAAGGGCATGCCGCCGGCGGCGCCGTACTCGTCGCGCTCCGACACCGCGCGCGCCGCGGGCTTCACCGCGCGCTTCCCCGTCCCCTTCGACCGCTTCGCCGTCACCCTCGCCATCCTCGTTCCCTCGTCGTCACGGTGCGCAGGAGTCGACCGAGGCCGCTCCGCGCGTGGTGGAAACCCGCAGCCCCTGGACCCGGCAGGTGGTGCCCGCCGGACACGTCGACGTGGCGGTGCAGGGCTCGAAGCACACGCGCCCCGAGCCCATCGACGGCGACTGCAGCTCCCCGCACGTGCCCGAAGCGCACTCTCCATCGAAGGAGCAGCTCTGACCGCCCGCGCGCGCCCCCGTCGTGCGCGGCTGACAGCGCAGCGACACGAGCGCCGGCCCCGACGGCTCCACCATCGGCGCGCACACGGTGAGGCCTCCATCGGCCCCGCAGTCGCTCGAGGTGGTGCAGGACGGGCCCGAGCAGAAGGGCACCTGGAGGAGCCGGTCATCGGCCGTGTTGGGCTGCCCGTCGAAGCCGCGCGACGCCAGCACCGAGACGGGCAGGCAGGACAGCGACGTGAAGACGCCTCCATCGAGAGACGGCGCGCAGGTGGTGCCGGCGCCGCAGGGCTCGAGGCACGTGCCCTGACGGCGTACGCCACGCGAGTCGTCCAGCTGACAGAAGCCCGAGCGGCACTGCACCGACGAGACGCACGCGTCGCCAGCCCGGCCCGCCCCCTGGGGCGGCGAGCAGGTGCGCGTGAGCCGCGGCTCCGTTGCGCTGGGGACGAGGCGCGCGCGGCAGGTGACGCCGGCGTCGTACCCCGCGCACGACAGCTCGGACTCGCACCCGGGCCGGCAGCCACGCACCGCGCCCACCGTGCCGAACGCCGTGGTGACGCTGAAGTCGGCGTCGCACACGCCGGTGCGCCCATCGATGGAGCAGTCGGCGTCGGCCTGGCAGGCGGAGTAACAGAAGTACGGCGGCGAGCCGGGGCTCAACGGGTCGCCGCGGCAGGCGCCAGAGCGGCAGGCGACGTCGGCCGACACGGCGACGCCGGCGTCGGTGGTGCGCGGCGCACACGGCGACAGGCCCGCGCCCGTGCCGAGGCTGAACTGGCAGATGGTAGAGACGTCGCTCGACGCGCTCGGGTCGTCGTACGCCTGGCAGGTGAGCGAGCCACGGCACTGCCCGTCTCGCGTGCACCGCTGCCCGAAGCCCGTGTCAGGCAGGCAGAGGCCGTACTGGCGGCCGTTGAAGTCACCCGGGAACGCGACGCACTTCTCGGTGCCCACGCAGCCACCCGAGATGAGCGGGTTGCAGTACGTGCGGCACAGCGCCGTGGTGGCCGTCTCGGGCACGCACTGCAGGTTGGGCTGGCAGTTGCTCCCGCCAGTGGCCGGGTCGCGCGCACACAGCTCGCGGGGGCCGCGCAGGCCCACCTGCTCGCGGAAGCACACGCCGATGGGGCCGTTCGACTCGAACACCAGCGAGTTCGAGTTCGCGTACGTGAGGCGGAAGCAGATTTCGCCCTGCGCGCACATCGGCTGGTACAGGCTGCACGACGGCAGACACACCGGGTTGTTGTTGAGGTTCACGCACGACAACCCCGGCCCGCACGAGGTGCCCGGAGGACAGGGCTGGCCGCGGCGAACGCCGGTGCACACGTTGCCGGTGCCGCAGGTGAGCCCATTGGGGCAGTCGTCATCGACGAGGCAGTGCACGCACGCGCCCTGCGGCCCACAGCGCGCCGGGCCGGGCACCGGGCACTGCGCGTCCGTCTGACACGAGGTGCAGGTGTTCCTCGCCACGTCGCACACCGGGCGGTCGGCGGGGCAGTCGGCGCTGGTGGCGCACTCGACACAAGAATACGTGTCACCCAGGCACTTGCCGGTGGGGCAGTCGGCGTCCTTCGTGCAGCCGGTGAAGAGGCACCGGCCGCGCTGGCATCGCTCTCCGAGCGAGCACTCGAAGTCGCTGCCGCAGGGCACGTCGGGGTTGCACAGGCCCTCGCGGCACACCGCCTGGACGCCCTGGTCCCGGCACGACTCGGGCTTCGTGCACGCCACGGGCACGCCAGCGTCCACCACCGCCAGGCCCGCGTCCATCGGCGGTGGCGGCGGCGGAGGGCAGGCGGCGAACGCGAGGGACGCCAGGAGCGCGAGGAGCCGGGAAGGCACGGTGAGGCGCAGCATACTCACGGCGGCCGGGCCGTCAGCCAGCGAAGTGCAGGAGGGCCGCCTCCATCACCTCGGCGCAGCGCAACAGCTCGGCGACGGGAACGTGCTCGCCCGTCTGGTGCGCCACGGTGATGTCGCCCGGCCCGAAGACGACGGGCACCGCGCCCAGCGCGGCGAGCTGCGGCCCCTCGGTGCCGAAGGCCACGGTGTCGGGCGCCTTGCCCGTCTGGGCCGAGACGAAGGTGACGAGGTCGGCGTCGGGCGCGGTGGCGAAGCCGCGGTCGAGCCGCAGCGGCTTCACCGTCATCGTGAAGGCGGGCTCGTCAGCGACACACTCGCGGCGCAGCCGCTCGACGGCGTCGAGCACCACGTTCACGTCCTGCCCCGGGAGCGGCCGCCACTCGAGCGTGAAGCGCACCAGCCCGGGGATGACGTTCTTCGCCTTGCCGCCCGAGACGAGCCCCACGTTCAACGTGCCGAAGGGTGGCACGAAGGCCGCGTCGGTCTGCTCCCGCAGCGTGGTGCGGCTGTACTGCTCGAGCTTCGAGAGGAAGCGGGCCGCGCGGAAGACGGCCGAGGCGCCGGTGTCGGGGTAGGCCGAGTGGCCCTCTTTGCCGTGCACCTCGACCTCGGCCAGGCAGTAGCCTTTGTTCGCCCGAATCGGCCGCAGCGAGGTGGGCTCGCCCACCAGCGCCCGTCGCGCGCGCCCCTTGCCGGCCTCGAGCAGCTTCTTGGCGCCCACGCAGCCGAGCTCTTCGTCGGCCGTGAAGACGAGCATGGCTGGCTTCGAGAGCTTCGCCTTCACCCTCGTCATGGCGATGACGGCGCAGGCGATGAAGGCCTTGGTGTCACAGGCGCCGCGGCCATACAGCAGGCCGTCGCGCTCGGTCAGCGCGAGCGCCTCGGTCCACCCGGCGTCGAAGGGCACGCAGTCGGAGTGTCCCACCAGCGCCAGCTCCGGCGTGCCCTGGCCTGCCGTCGCCAGCAGGTTCTGCTTCTCGACGCCCGCGTCGTCGACGTAGCGCTGCCGCTCGGTGACGAGGCCCAGCGCCGTCAGCCGGCGGTCGAGCGCGTCGATGAGGGGCACGTTCGACTTCGTCGAGGTGGAGTCGATGGCCACCAGGTCGCGCAAGAGGGAGATGACCTCGGACATGCCGAGGGCCATAGCACGCCCCACGCAGCGGGGGCCCCGACGAAGCCTCACCGGCCGGGGCCGGCTCGAGCGCGCGTTCAGTTCACCGTGATGGTCGCGGGGATGGCCGTGAAGTCGTCGTCGTACTTCCCGTCAGCCGCGTTCGAGATGCCGAACATCCGCTCGGCCGTGCCGTAGTCGGTTCCACCCAGGTTGCGCGCCAGGGCGATGGCGAAGTCTTCGGGGCTGTCGATGAAGCGCCCGTCGTAGTCCTTCACCAATGCGTCGAGCGGTCCCCCGCCAAACCCTGCGTCGGACGCCCGCTGGGTCATCTCCATGTACTCGCGCATCTGCGCTTCGGTGAACGTGAGCGTCACCGTCTGGCCGGCCCCGACGGGACCCGACTCGGCCCGCTGGACGTCACCGGTGAGGGACACGTTGAGCAGCTGCGCGGTGTTCTCGTCGGCCTTCAGCTCGAAGGAGTAGCGGCGCTCCGAGAGCACTTCGTTGCCCTGCGCGTCGTAGCGCCGCGTCAACTGCATCGGCACGTTCTCGGAGTAGTCGAGGCCGACCGTGACGTCCTTCGTCCCGTCGGGGTACGTCGTCACCACCGAGCTGCCGGTGTTCTTCGCCCCCTTGAAGGACAGGTCGATGGGCCCGAGCGAGACGTCGAGGCTCGACTCCGACGAGTACTCGACCTTCTCGATGGTGGCGACGTCGCTGACACCGGCTCCGTTGTCGGCCGGGAGCGTGCCGCTGGTGAGGAACGCGTTGTAGGCCGCCTTCCCCTCGGGCGTGGAGAGGTCGAACTCGGCGGTCTTGAGCGTCGCCGAGTCGAGGTTGTCGGTGCGGCCCAGTGACGCGCTGGCGATGCCGAAGTCGAGCCCCACCGAGTTGTAGGCCTCGATGGCCTCGGTCGGCCCAGCCGTGACCCGCACCGTGTGCTCGCCCGTCTTCTCGATGGCGACGCTGACGCCCGAGGCCTCTTCGACCTTCGTCGCCAGCGCGATGTTCCTGAACGTCGCCTCGAACTCGTTGCTCGAGTACCGCTCGCCGCTCATCGTCACGACCGTTCCCGTCGGCATCGACGTCGGGTCGTAGGGGTTGACCGTCGCGGGGTCGACGCCCCGGGCCGCGGCCTCGGGCATCGCCACCTCGTAGCTCCCACGAAGCCCCTCGCTGTGTGCGACCGTCAGGCCGGCCTGCGGCGTCGACACGCCGCCCTCGACCGTGACCGACGCCTCGCCGTCGACCGTGAAGGTGGTGACGCCGTTCTCGGTCTTCCGGTTCGACACGACGGACGCCTCGGCGTTCACCCCGAAGCTGACGCCGTACCCCTTGGCGTTGGTGACCTCGGCCGAAAAGCCGCCCTCCACCGTCGCTGACACGGTGTCTGGCGTCACGACGAGGCTGGCCGAGGCCGTGCGCGTCGTGGGCGAGGGGGCCACGGGGGGCTGCTCACCGCGCGCCAGCATCGCGCGCAGCTCGTTGACCGAGGTCGCGCGCGTCGTGTCGGGAACCGAGGGCGAAGGCGACGGCACGCCGCCAAGCTGCGACGACGCCCGCGCGCGGAGCGAGCCGCCGCGCCCCTGGCTCAGCTCATCCTTCCCGAACACCTGCCGCACACCCGAGGCCACGGGGCGCTGGCCGGCCGTCTCCGAGAGCGTCTTCGCGGCCGCCTGCGACACCGTGCGGGGGCCTGGCTCGGCGACCTTCTTCGCCGCTGCCTCTGCGGAGCGGCGGGCAGCTGCTTCGGCGGCACGGCGGCGGGCAGCCTCGGCAGCGGCACGAGCGGCGGCGGTTGCGGAGGCGTCGGTCTTGGACGTCATGGAGGGCTCCAGAGCGAATCGGGGACCACGAGGGTGTCGAACGGAAGGCAGGGACCGTACAGCTCCCATCTGTCAGGACGCTTCACGACTTCACCATGGAGCGCAACCACTTCGCAGGTCTGCACACGCGCCGTCCTCCCGACTCGTCAGCTCGGGTGCCCGCCTCCAGGGTGCGTCGATGTCGGTGTCTTCGTGCCAGAGCGGTCCTTTGCCTTCACTGTGCGCTCAAGACCTCCCGGACGGGGGAACGTGCGCGGCGAGG
Source organism: Myxococcaceae bacterium (assembly GCA_033763395.1). Classification (GTDB taxonomy): domain Bacteria; phylum Myxococcota; class Myxococcia; order Myxococcales; family Myxococcaceae; genus Xiheimicrobium. Next base: position 9,495 of record JANRKQ010000127.1, on the reverse strand, counting down.
GTGCTCGGGACGCTGAAGGCCCGCGCTCGAGGCGAGAACGCTGACCCAGGCCTCGTCAACGGCGCCGACGTCGTCGCCGGCAGCCTCCGGCCACGCAGCCTTCGCGGGGAGCGCCAGGGCGCGGTCGAGAGGCTCCTTGGGAGGGCGAGGGGCGGCGTGTCCAACCTCGGGTGGAGGGGTTTCACGCCGAAGCACCGCGCGAACGGCAACCAGGTGGCACTTGCTGGTGGTGCTGGCAGGCGCCGTCCAGGGGCGGGGGAGGAGCGTTGGAGCGGCAGTCTGGAGCGCCACCAGCGACACCACCTGCGTTCCCAGCTCCGCCTGCGGTCGAGCCTCGAGCGCGCGCGGCGACGTCAGCCTTCGACGTTGCGCAGGAAGTCGGCCACCTCGGAGAACCGGCCGTCGAGGTACGCCCGCACGCCGCCGCTGACGCCACGCCCGTCCAGCGCGCGCTGCATCGAGCGCAGCCAGGCGTCACGCATCGCCACCGTCACCGCCACGCGCCCGTGCCGCATGCGCAGCCGCGGGTGGCCGCGCGTCTCGAGGTACTGCTGCGGGCCCCCGAGCCAGTAGACGAGGAACGAGGCGAAGTGGTCGCGCGACTCACGGCTCACCTTCCCCGGCGGCTCGCACCGATGCACCGCGGTGAGCTCGGGCTCGTGCGCCTCCATCGCGTCGTAGAAGGCCTCGACCAGCGCCTTCACGCCGTCGACGCCGCCCACGCGCAGGTATGGCGGGTCGTCGGCCGAGGGCACGTAGGAACCGTCACCCGGTGTGCGGAGCGTCGTCATCGGGGCGCTCCCTACACGGCCAGGCGCCGTTTCGCGACCGCGCCCCACCGAGCGGAACATCAGGCGGACCAGCTTCCTCTTCGGCCTCGGCGGCAGCGCGCCTGGTGCGGGTGCACCACGCCACGGTGACGGAGCTGCGGGTCGGCTTCTCGTTCCACTCCGTGGCGCACCGATCGGCCTTCGCGCCAACGGCCCACCGTGCGCGACCGGCAGCAAGACGGAGCTCTCGAGGTCAACGTCCGCGACGCACGTGACGCAGCCCACGAGCGGCGACGAGCTTGGGGGGGCGAAGCGACTGAACGCGACGCGTTGCGAGCAGCCCCGGGCGCCACCACCAGGAGCCGAGCAGCACCGCCAGCGCCGGGTGCGCAGCTCACGCAGCACCTCGTCATTCGCGGCGCACGCGCGACGACGCGCGGTCAACGGACCGGAGAGCCACACTCGGACGCGACGAGAACAACGCGCTCTCGACGAAGGGGCCTGCGCGCCGTCCTACCGGCCCTCGAGCCACGCCTGGAAGGCGTCGAACTGGTAGGGCCGCCCGAGGAAGTCCTGCACGAGCGACGCGGCCTCACGGCTCCCGCCCGGCTCGAGCACCTTCTTGCGGTACTCGGTCGCGACCTCGGGGTTCAACAGCCCCTTCGCCGCGAAGCGCGTCAGCAGGTCCTTCGCGATGACGGTGCTCCACTGGTACGTGTAGTAGGCCGCCGAGTAGCCATCGAGGTGCCCGAAGCCGAGCTCGAAGTGGGTGCCCTCGACGAACTCGCGGCGGAACGGCTCGAAGCGCGTCTGGAGCTCCGACAGGACCTGCCCCGTGTCGAAGCCCGGCGCCCGGTCGTGGTACCCGAGCGAGACGGCCGAGAGGAAGAACTGCCGGCGCATCGACAGCCCCACGCCGAACTCCTTCGCGGCCTTCAGCGTCTTCACCAGCGCCGGCGGAATCACCTCGTCCGTCTGGTGGTGCCTGGCGAACGCGGCGAGCGCGGCGGCGTCGAGCGGCCACTCCTGCAGCAGCATCGACGGCACCTCGACGAAGTCCCACTCGGTGCGAATGCCCGACACCCCGCCCCACGGCTGCCGGCCCGCGAAGAGCTCGTGCAGCAGGTGGCCGAACTCGTGGAAGAACGTCTCGACCTCGCTGTGCTGGAGCAGCCCGCCCGGCCGGGGGAAGTTGCACACCAGCACCGCCTCGGGCAGCTCCTTGCCCAGACGGCCCACCGACAGGCCGAACTGCGCGGCGTGTTTGTATTTGTTGTCGCGCGGGTGCATGTCGAGGTGCAACCGGCCGAGCAGCGTGTCGCCCTCGAACAGGTCGTACGTCTCGACGTCCCCATGCCAGGTCTGCACGTCGTCGCGGCGCACGTAGCGCACGCCGAAGAGCGAGGCGGTGACGTTCATCACGCCCTGCTTCACCCGGCCGTACTCGAAGTACGGGCGCAGCGCCTGGGAGTCGAGGCCGAACTGCTCGTTCTTCACGCGGTCTTCGTAGAAGTCCTGCTCCCACGGCTCGACGCGCGTGGCGCCGGGCACGTCCTTCTGTTTGCGGGCCAGCAGCGTGGCCATGTCGGCCTTCGCGCGCGCCTCGGTCGCGGCGCGGCCCCGCTCGATGAAGGCGCCCGCGGCCTTCGCGCTCTTCGCCATCTTCGTCTCGAGGGCGTAGTCGGCCCAGGAGGCGTAGCCGAGCAGCGTCGAGAGCTCATGGCGCCGGGCGAGCAGCTCGCGCAGCACCTCGACGTTCGCGGGGAACGCCCGGTTCCGGTACGCGCGCCACAGCGCCTCGCGCACCGCGGAGCGCTTCGCGTACGTCATCACCGGCAGGTAGTCGGGCGGGTTGGTGGTGACGGCCACCAGCCCATCGGCGCCGGCGGGGTGCGCGTCGAGCCAGTCTTTCGGGAGCCCCTCGAGGTCGGCGGCGGGCACCTTCACCGTGCGCACGTCGTCGCGAATGTTGCGGCCGAACGACTGGCCGAGCTTCACCAGCGTCTCGTTGAGCCCACGCACCGTCTCGCGGGTGGCCTCGTCGCGGTCGACGCCAGCGCGGCGGAACTCGCGCAGCGTCTTCGCCAGCCAGTGCCCCGTCACCGGGTCGAGGCCCTTCGGGTCGATGGCCACCAGCGCGTCGTACAGCGCCCGGTCCTGTGAGAGCTCGACGGACAGGGCCTCGAGCCGCTGCTCGCACGCCTCGGCCGCCTCCCGGAACGCCGCGTCGGGGTGGACCTCGCGCGCCAGGCCGGCACGGGCGCCGGCGTTCGAGAGCGAGGTGGTGGCCTCGTCATAGAGCTCGAGCCGTCGGCGGTCGTCTCCGGGCGGGAGGCGCTTGAGCGCGGTGATGGCGTCTTTCGTACGCTCGAGCGCGTCGTCGCAGGCCGCCTTGAAGCTGGCGGGCGTGGTGGCGAGGAGCGAGGCGGCTTTCGGGAGCTGCGGCATCGTCACGGTGGAGGCCTTTCGCGCAGAGACGGAGGCGCAGCCGCTGACGACGAGGACGACCCACACCGGCATGGCGACGCGCATGGACGCCGAGTCAAAGCGCAAGCCGGGGACCCACACAAAGACAACCGGAGTGCACCTGTGGGGGCGCACTCCGGTCGGTTCGACAGATGCTGCTTGAAGTTCCCCCGGAACTCAGGCCTGCGTCGGCTGCGACTGCTGGCCGAGCAGCTGGGACAAGCGGAAGGCCGCCAGCTGCGAGAGGTTGTACGTGTCAGCCTGCGCGGCCGGCGACTGGTCGGCCTGACGCGGCTTCATGAGGCCGCTCACCATGTCGAGCAGCCCGCTGGAGCTCGACAGCTGGCTGCCAAGGCCCACGACTGAGCCAAGACCCACCTTCGAGAGGAGCGAGCCCGCCTGGCCCAGCAGCCCGCCGCCAAGGTTGCCGACGAGACCGCCGATGATGCCCTTGATGCCGCCGCCGTTGAGGACCGAGTTCGCGATGCCGGTGATCTTCGCCGCGCCCGCGATGAACGGACCGACGCCGGGGATGAACGAGGCCAGCTTGCCGATGGGGCCGTTGAGGATCTTGCTGGCGAACCCGACCGCCTTCTTCGCGAAGTTGCCGATCTTCTTGAACGCCTTGCCGATCTTCTTGATGAACGCCATGGAGGGCTCCGGAGAAATTCGAGGGAAATGAGGTGAAACTGTAAAGAGATTCTCGCCAGCTGAGACTGGGAGTTGCCACTCTCGGCAACCCCCTGATGGATCAGAACTTTCCGGGTGGGCGGAGCTTCTTGACGCTGATCTCGAGGTCTGGGTCGACGTCTTTCACCTCGACGGCCTCACCGGGGCTGGCCTGGAGCTCGACGGTCTTCTTCCGCGGGGCCTCGTAGCCGCTGGGCGCCTTGCCAGCCTTGATGGCCTCGACGCTCTGCCGCACGTTGGCCTCGATGGCTTCCTGCGTCGGCGGGGTGACGCCCATCTTCTTGAGGTTCTCGTCGCTGACGACCAGGAACGCCGGCTCCACGCCCGGGTTGTTCATGTAGTAGCCGACGGTGTTCACGAAGGTCTCGAGGTCCATCTTCAGCTCGGCGGCGATCTTCGCCACGTTCGGGTCCGAGAGAATCTTCGAGCGGAGTTCGGCAGACACCGGCGGGGGGGCGTCGAGCTGCTCGATGTCGGGGGCTCCACCCTGTTCGTCGCTCATGGCTTCCTCGTTGGCGTGTGGGAACGGCGGGAGTATCGACGCGGCGCAGCCGGGTGTCGACGGGCAGCGTCAGCGATTGGGCTTCGAGGGCTTCTTCGCCTTCCCGGGCCGCGCGGTGGCGGACTTCCGGGCCGACGCAGGCTTCGTCGGCGGGCGCCTCGCCTTCTTCGCGACCGGCCTGGCGGGCGCCTTCTTCTTCGCGCTCGCGGCAGGCTTCTTCTTCGCCACGGCGCGGGTGGGCTTGCGGCCCTCGGTCTTTTTCGGCTCGGTCTTTTTCGGCTCGGCCTTCTTCGGCTCCGTCTTCTTCGGCTCAGCCTTCGGCGCTGGCGGCGCCTCGGGGGGCAGGCCATCACGGGCCAGCATCGCGGCGCGCATCGTCGCTTCGAGCTGCAGGCCGGCCGACCGCGAGAGACTCGAGAGCACACCGGGAATCGACGCGCTCGCGGGAATCGACGAATCCTGGGTGCCCGTCACGAGCACGGCGTCGAGCAGCTTCTGGAGCCCCGGTCGCTCGGCCGCGGGCGCCTTCGCGAGCGCCGCGACGACGGCGTGAAACTGGGCCACCAGCGCCGAGCCCGAGCGGCGGCGAATGTCGGCGAGGCTGGCGTGCGAGAAGCTGCCGTCGTCGGCGGCGAGCTCTTCCAGCTCCTCGAGGAGCGGGCCGGTCCACGCGGTGGGCGCGGTGGGGCTCGCACGCTGCGCGAGGCGCCCGAGCGCGAGGTGAAGGGTGGAAGCGGCTTCGAGCTCCGTTCGGAGTCGCTGGAGCGTCTGCGTGTCCATGCACCCGCCACCGTGCCAGCCTCGGCGCCGCTCGTCACTCGCGAAGTCACGCGTCGGTCGAGCGCTGCGTCGACCCGCCGGCGCCGGCTGACCCACCCCCGCGCACCGGAAACCTGCATGCCGCCGAGGGGCTTCGCTTGCACGTCCGCTGCTCTGGGGTCGGCCTGCAACCCATCGGGAGGACCTTCACATGTACGCAATCGACAAGAAGCCCTTCGGCTTCAAGCTGACGTTCTCTGGTTTCATCAAGCTGGAGGAGATGGCGAAGTGGGTCGACGACTCGAAGCGCTCGTTGTTCGGACAGACGCCGGGCTTCGGCGTGCTCGTCGACATGCGCGACTTGAAGCCGTTGCCAGAGGACGCGCAGGCCGAGATGCAATCGGGCCAGAAGCTCTACAAGCAGGCCGGCATGACGCGGTCGGCGGTCATCCTGGCCAGCCCCACCGTGGCGATGCAGTTCCGCCGCATCGCGAAGGAGACGGGCATCGCGGCGTGGGAACGCTACCTCGACCCCACCCAGGCCGACTTCGAGCGCAAAGCCATCGCGTGGCTGGAGCAGGGGCTCGACCCGGACGTGAGCGCGAAGGCGGCCTGAAGCGGCCCCGTGGTGCAGGCTCCTCCTCGAGACGGGCGCGCAGCCGGGCACGCTGAACGCCCCGGAGGCACCGCCATCGCGGGCCTGCACACGGTGGAAGCAGGCAGCATGCGCCAGTCCTCGCGCCCTCGCCTGAGCGCCCTCACTCGAGCGAGCGCAGGGCCTCGTCGCTGGCCGTCTTCATCCACGCAGGTGGGCTCAGGGTGAGGGCACGCTCGTAACAGCGCCGGGCGTCGGTGACGCGGCCCTGCGCTTCGTGCACGACGCCAAGATTGAACCACGCGCCGGCGGTGGCGTTGGGCGCCGCCACCAGCGCCTCGAGCCGGGCGCGCGCGTCGTCCAGGCGGCCCTCGCGGAGGAGGAGCGTGACCGCGCGCAGCGGGCCTTCGTCGTCGAGCCGAACGCGCACCGCCTCTCTTCGCGCCTCGGTGAACCAGCGGCCGAGCGCGCCGAGGCAGGCGTCGAGCTCGTCCACCGTCTTCACGAAGGTGCCTCGCACGGCCTCGGGCGCCGCCCACGATTTCCCGGTGTACACCTCGGCCTGACACGTGCGCGCGGTGCGCGCTTCCTGGGGGCCCGGCGTCAGCGTCAACGAGGCGTAGAGGCCCACCGCCGGGCACCCGAGCACACACGACTCGACCTTCACCCGCCCCTCGAGCAGCGCACGGGTGCCCGCGATGAGCTCGGGCGCGTACGCTCCTGAGGCGGCCACGGCCATCGTGGTGTCGGTGTGCCTCACCGGTGCAGGGCGAGTGCGGGTCACCTCGACGGTCGCGGCGCAGCCGCTCAGCAGCAACACCACCAGCCCGAAGCCGAGACGAGACGACGTCATCACGAGCGACTCCGTGACCTCGCGAGGTACGGCGCTGCCCGCCTGACTCCGGCCGGCCCGCGCCCCCTCCGCCGGTCCACCTCGAAACTCGCGAGGGCGCCGTGGCGTTTCGGGCTCGGCGGCGACGTGAGCGGTCATGGACACTCTGCAGGCTGCTGCGTGGAGCGCCTCACTTTGAACTTCGTGCGGCGACATCACCTCACCCCCATAGGCGGCTCGACGACCTTCGCGCTGACGCTGCGTCGCTGTCGCAGTCATGGACGCTCGGCGGGCTGCTGCGTGGAGCGCCTCACTTCGAACTTCGCGGTGCAGCGACATCACCTCACCCCCGTCGGCGGCTCGACGATGACCGTCGCGCTCCGGCGGAGTCGCTTTCGCCGTCACCGTCGCTCCGCAGGCTGCTGCGTCGAGCCCCTCACTTCGAGCTTCGCGGCGCAGCGACATCACCTCACCCCCGTCGGCGGCTCGACGATGACCGTCGCGCTCCGGCGGCGTCGACGTCATCGACGCTCCGCCGCCTGCTGGCTCCAGCCCCTTGCTTCGTTCTTCCCGATGCAGCCCCACTTCGGGTGCCGCGCCGAGCTGAGCTGTCGCCGTCATGGACGCTCCAGCGGCGGGTGGCTCGTGCACGGCAGCACGTCACAGGCCTCGACCCACGGGCCCAGCGGGCCGGCCAGCACCGCCGGCGTTCGTTCGGCACGAGGCGCGGTCTCCTGCGCGCCGGTGTCGACGTTCAGCACGAGCGCCAGGTCATCGGGCCGACAGGTCACCAGCGCCTGGTGGCCGTCGCGCAACCACCAGAACCCACCCACGTCACAAGGCGCCTCGAGGCGCACCGGCCGCAGCGTCGCCGCCTCGAACACGCGCACCGCACCGTCGCCAGTCACCGCCACCCGCTGGCCATCGGCGCTCGTCGTCAGCCGCAGCGCGCGAGACACGGGCACCTCGGCCGTGCCACCGACGGCGCCCGCGACGTCCGACGCCACCAACCGACCGCTCGCCTCGAGCACCACCACCCCCGTCGCCGTGCCCGTGAGCGCCAGCGCCGCTGTTTCCCCCCGCGGCGTGGGCGTCGCACCGTCGAGCCGGTAGAGCGTCGACGCGAGGCCGCCGGGCTGCGACACCACCCACGCCCCACCTGAGTCGTCGAAGCCGCCCACCGTCACTCCGCCGAGCGCCCAGGTGTCGGTGTGCATCGCGTCGACATCAGCCCGGCACCGCACCACCGTCGAGGTCGACCAGGCCAGCGCGCGCCGGGCGTCTCGCCCCACCGCGAACCCGCTCCGCGACGGGACGGCTGCGTGCAGGCAGGCGTTGAGCGCTCCGAAGGTCGGGTCGGTCGACGGAGAGACGGCCAGGTACGGCAGGCTCGACGCGGTGAAATAGAGCGTGCCGCCGAGCGTCGCTGCCAGCGCCACCGACAGGAGCAGCGTCGTCCAGGACCAGCTCGGGCGGCGGGGCACGCGGCTCATGGGCTGCGGCGTCCTACCGCACTGGACCGGGCGGCGTCGTGTGGCGCGGCCGCCGGTTCGCTGGCGCGCTCAGGCGCAGGTCGACAGGAGCGGACACGGCGCACGCCGCGTCGTACGGAGGTGTCATGGGCGAAGCAGTCGGGTACCTGGTGGTGGGCGTCATCCTCGCGGGGGTGGGCGGTGAGGTGTTCGTGCGGGGCACCGTGGGCCTCGCGCTGGCCTTCCGCATTCCCGTCGCGGTGGTGGGCGTCACCGTCGCGGCCTTCGCCACGTCGAGCCCCGAGCTGTCGGTCGCGATTTCAGCGGGCGCCAAGGGCACGCCCGAGGTGTCCATCGGCGACGCGCTGGGCTCGAATGTGGTGAACATCGGCCTCATCCTCGGGCTGGCGCTGCTGCTGGGGCCGGTGAAGGCCGGTTGGAAGGAGCTGTCGCGCGACTTCGGCTTCGCGCTCGGCGCGCCGGCCCTCAGCGCCTTCCTGCTGGGGGACGGCACGCTCTCGCGCCTCGACGGCGCGGTGCTGTTGGCGCTCTTCATCGTGTGGCTGTGGTTGACGGTGCGCGAGGCGCGGCAGGCCCGCGGCGTGACGCCTCCCTCGTCGGGCGAGGCGCCTTCGCGGGGCGTGCTGGCCCTGCAGCTGCTTGCGGGCCTGGGCCTTCTCGTCGGCGCGGGCATCTTCGTGGTGAAGGGCGCGCTCGGCATCGGCGAGGCCTTCGCGCTCGACCCGTTCGTGGTGGGCGTCACCATGGTGTCGGTGGGCACGTCGGTGCCCGAGCTGGCGACGACCCTCATCGCGCGGGTGCGGGGACATGAAGAGGTCGCGCTGGGCACCGTGCTGGGGAGCAACCTCTTCAACGGGCTCTTCATCGCGCCGGCCGCGGCGCTGCTGACGCCCGCGACGGTGGCGTGGAGCTCGGTGGCAGCGAGCCTCGGCACCGGGGCCCTGCTGGTGCTGCTTATCGCGCCCCGAAAGGGCGGGCTGGCGAGATGGCGGGGGCTCCCGCTGCTGGTGACGTACGCTGGCTTCATCGCGTGGGTGCTGATGTCCAGGCCGGGGTAACCATCGACGACGTCACCCGCGTGGATGCAGGGAAGTCACTGACAGCCCGGGAGGCCGGCCCGAAAGGTTCGGCGGCGAGGCGACACTCTCCGACGTGAGCCGCCTCCCCTCAGTGAAGGACACCTCCCCGGGCCCACCTCTGCGCACCACCGGCCGACGGCTCCCACCCGCGGGCGGTTTGACCCGTTTCGTCGGCTCGCGCCACTCACCCGTCAGCCCCAGCAACCGCGAGGACCCATGACGCCCAAAGCAACGACGGTGCCCTTCGAGGCCGAGCTGTTCGCGAAGCTGGCGCGTGAAGAGCTCGCGCGCGGCGCGGTGTGGATGGCC
>JANRKQ010000126.1:0-22115 GCA_033763395.1 Myxococcaceae bacterium | reverse complement strand
GGACGAGCCACCTGCAACACCGCCCGACGAGCCACCCGCGACACCGCCGGCCGAGCCACCGCCAACACCACCCGACGAGCCCCCCGCGACCCCGCCGGACGAGCCACCCGCGACACCGCCGGACGAGCCACCTGCAACACCACCGGACGAGCCACCCGCGACACCGCCGGACGAGCCACCCGCGACACCGCCAGACGAGCCACCCGCGACGCCGCCGGACGAGCCACCCGCGACACCACCTGCCGAGCCTCCGCCGGGCCCTTCGATGAAGCCGCCAGCGCTGCCGCCCCCCGCGCCCATCATCGGTGGTGGGCCCAGCACGATGTCGGGCAGCGTCACCCGCCCGCTCGTCACCAGCACGTTCGACACGCGCGCGACGGTGGCGTCTTCGCGGCTCGCCGAGACCGAGTACACCCCCGGGGGCAGCTCGGTCACCTCGAACGCCCCATCGTCGACCGTCACGGCTGACTTCATCGTCGTCGGGCTCGCCGCGATGACGGTGGCTCCGGCGGCGGGCTCGCCGCTCGACAGCCGAATGCGGCCCGCGATGCCGACTGGCATGGGCACCGTCGGGTCGACCGCGAGCGTCACCGTCTTCAGCGTTCGCTCCTCGCCGCTGAGCAGGGTGATGGACGAGAAGCCGTCAGACCGGTACCCCGCGCGAAAGAAGGCGAGGCTGAGCGTGCCTTCCGGCAGGTCGTCGAAGGTGAAGCTGCCGTCGTCCGACGAGGTCGAGGTGAAGGGCCCCTCGGGCACGAAGATGAGCGTCCCCGCGTGCCCGCGGTCCGTGGGCACGTCTCCGCGCAAGACCCGCCCGCGCAGCGAGGCCGACTCGGCCAGCACCACGTCGGGCAGCGTCACCTGTCGGCCGGGGCCCACCCGCACCGCGTCGAGGGTGATGAGCTTCGAGCGGTCGGCCCGGCCGTCTCCCGTCAGGTCCGCGCGGAAGAGCGCCTGCCTTGCCTCACGCACGATGCCGCCGAGGCGGAAGAAGCCGTTCTCGTCAGAGGTGGTGGAGAGCCCGGTGCCGAGCAGCTCCACGCGCGCGCCGCGCACCGGCTCGAGCCGCCCCGACTGCCCGATGGGCACGGCCATCACCCGGCCCGACAACGAGCCCGGCGCGGGAGGGCCCGGTCTCGGCGGCACACTCAGATCGAGACAGCTCGCGGCGAGCAGCAAGAAGACGACGGAGGTTGTGGTGCGCACGGGCTCTCCCCACCGGTGACGGCCAGCGGAGGACTCAAGCACGTCACGCGCGGACCTTCATCGTCCCAGGCGCCCGTCCGGCGAGTTGTCTGCGCCATGCCATGCAGTAGAGCGCCTTCAATGCGCTCGTTCTTCCTGTCGCTCACCTCGTGCCTCGCCCTTGCCTGCGCGCCGAAGCACGTCGAGCCGTCCCACGACCATGCCCACCACCGCTTCGAGCACGCCGAGGAGTGGGCCGCCCGCTTCGAAGACCCCGCGCGCGACGCGTGGCAGAAGCCCGACGAGGTCATCGCCGCCCTGGGCCTGCCGAAGAACGCCTCACTCGCCGACCTCGGCTCGGCCACCGGCTACTTCTCGGTGCGCTTCGCCCGCGCCCTGCCCGAAGGCATCGTCTATGGCGTCGACGTCGAGTCCTCGATGGTCGATTACCTGAAGGCCCGCGCCGAGAAGGAGGAGCTGAAGAACCTGAGAGTCGTCCTCGCGGCCTCCGACGACGCGAAGCTGCCGGAGCCGGTCGACTGCATCCTCGTCGTCAACACCATTCACCACATTCAGGAGCGCCCGGCGTACTTCACGAAGCTCGCCGCCTCGCTCAAGCCCGGCGGCCGCCTCGCCGTCATCGACTTCAAGAAGGGCAGCAAGCGGGGCCCACCCGACGCCGAGAAGCTCACCGTCGAGCAGGTGACGGCCGAGCTCGCCACGGCGGGGCTTTCGCCCCAGTCGTCGTGGGCCTTCCTGCCCGACCAGTACTTCGTCACCTTCGGCAGGGCGGCGAAGGTCAGTACACGGTGGTGACGAAGCCGCCCAGGCCGCGCAGCAGCTCGACGCTCGACCACGAGTTCCCGCTCACGTTGACGCGCGAGCTGGGAATGGCGGGCAGGTCGTGCTGCGAGCCATAGACGTCCCACCACCACCGCGCCGTCGGCTGGGCTCCGTCGGGCTCGAGCACCGCGATGTCGTAGCCCGGGTACGACGACCACGAGATGCAGAGCGTGTTGACGAAGATGCGCCGGCCAGAGACCGCGATGGCGGCCTCGGTGGTGCCGTAGGGGCTGACGTCGGAGCGCCCGAGGATGCGGCGAATCGGCCCGGCGCCGTCCAGCACGAAGACGCTGCTGCCCGAGACCGCCGCGAAGCCGCTCCCGAAGGCCGCGATGGCCGAGATGCCCGACCCCGGCGGCAGGCTCGCGAAGTGGTCGAGGCGCGCCATGGTGCCGTCCGAGAGCCACACCTCGTTCTCCACCGCGACGAACGCGAGGCCTGAGGGGGTGAGCGCGAAGGCGCTGACGCCGGTGCCGTTGGGGCCGTTGGGGACTGGCACGCTCGCGCCCCCCGTCTGGCCCCGAGGCGCGGTGCGGAAGAGGCCCTCGGAGGTGAGCAGCCAGAGCCGGCCCGTCGTGGCGTCGAGCTGGAGCTGGCCTTCGCCCTGGCCCGAGCCGCGGTACTGGGTGCTCCCGGGCGCTTCGTAGATGTCCTGCGGACGGCCCTGGCCGCCAACGGAGCGCATGACGGTGGTGCGGCCCCGGCCGCCGCTGAAGACCGAGACGACGACCAGCACGTCGTTTCCATCGAAGCGCACCTCGACCAGGCCTTCGTCGATGGTCATGAGCTCGCGCGGCGTCGACGTGGCAGTGGCGACGAGGAGCGCTCGGCGCGGTCCGGCGCGCTCGCTCCGCAGCCACGCCACTCGGTCCCCATCGGCGCCGACGACGGTGGTGTTCGCGCCGCGGTCGAGCACGCGCAGCGCCCCGTCGCGCCCCACGACGCCCAGGCATGGTCCGGAGCCTGGCGTGCACTCGGCCGGCCTGCGCAGTCCCATGCGGTAGGCGTCGCCCCGGCAGCCGCCGTCGATGTCGCGCTCATCGGTGTCAGTGGCGATGGCCGGCGGGTTGGGCGCGAGGGCATCGATGACCGCGGTGATGGGCGTCGGCGGGACGATGGGCAGGACGCCGGCGTCGAGCGGGCCCGCGTCAGGTGCCGCTGGCTGTGTCGGGTTCACCGACATGACGGGGGTGGTCGGCTCGGGCGAGAGAGGCTCCTCGGGCGCGACGAAGCAGGCCGTGAGGGACAGGAACACGAGGGTGGTGAACAGTCGCATGACCGAGCAGGTGCCGGTGCCCCGCCTGAGCTTCACGGAATCGTGAAGAACGATGAACGCTCGGGCGGGCGGGTCGGCGCGCGGTTAGAAGCAGGCCTCCATGGCTGATGCTCCCGAGACGACGGCGCCCGAGGGGGCCGAGACGCGCCCCGCCACGCTCAACGAAATTCCGGTGTTGCTGTTCATCCGCGGGCTCGCGTTTCTCACCGTGATGATGGCGCTCGTGGTGGGCCTACACTGGTACCTGGGTGACCGGCTCATTCGCGGCGCGGGCCTGTCCGACGTGGCTGCCTCGGCCGCATGGACGGCGCTGTGGGCCTGCTTCGGCAGCATCTTCGTCGGATTCATCGGCGGCCGGGTGTTGCCGCGCGCGCTGGCGAAGGTGGCGCAGTGGGTCGGCTTCGTGTGGATGGGGGCCTTCGGCCTCTTGCTGGCGGCGACCGCGCTATCGGACGTGGTGATCGCGGTGCTCTCCCGCGTCGGCCCGTGGGACGCGTCGTGGCTCGCGTTGCGGCCGCTCGTGGTGCTCGGCGTCGTGGTGCCGGCGCTGGTGGTGGGCTTCGTCGTCGCGCGTGCGCCGCGGGTGAAGCGGGTGACGGTGGCCATTCCCAACCTGCCGGAGCGCTTCGAGGGCTTCCGCATCGCGCAGATCACCGACGTGCACGTCGGCGAGACGCTCACGCGCGAGTTCGCCGAGCACGTGACGCGCACGGTGAACGCGCTCGCCGCCGACGCGGTCGCCGTGACGGGGGACCTGATCGACGGCTCGGTGGCGAAGCTGCGCGACGAGGTGGCGCCGCTCGGCGGCCTGCGCGGCACGCACGGCGTCTTCTACGTGACGGGCAACCACGAGTACTACCACGGCGGCTCGAGCTGGGAGTCCGAGGCCCGGCGCCTGGGCATGCGGGTGCTGCACAACGAGCACGTCGTCATCGAGCGCGACGGGCAGAAGCTCGTCATCGGCGGAGTCCCCGACGTCGAAGGGGGCCGCTTCTCGGCGCAGCACGAGCCCGACGCCGCGAAGACCTTCGAGGGCGCCCCGCCCGATGCGCCGCGCGTGCTGCTCGCCCATCAGCCGCGTTTCGCGCGACGGGTCGGAGCCACGCGCGTCGACTTGATGCTCTCGGGGCACACGCACGGTGGGCAGATCTTCCCCTTCATGGTGTTCGTGAAGCTGCAGCAGCCCGTCATCGCCGGCTTCAAGGTGTTGTGGGGTGTGCCGACGTACACGAGCAACGGCACCGGCTACTGGGGCCCGCCGTTCCGCATCGGCCCGCGCGGCGAAGTCACCGAAGTCACGCTGAAGCGCGCGTGAGGCGAAGTCGTCTGCGCGCTGACCACTGCCCACACGAGTGATCAGTCCCGAGCTTCGCCACCCGTCAGCCGCGCTGTTCACTCCGGTGCCCAGTTGGAACGCGCGCAGCGCTGTGGTGGGGTTCATCGCATGCGCTGGGCACCTCTGCTTCTCCTCGCGGTGACGGCTTGTGAAGGGTCGGTGCTCGGTGGGCTCGACGGGCTCCCCGGCGTCGGCGGCGTCGACCCGATTGCTCCCGGAGGCGGACCGACGCAGCCGGTCGACCCCCTGGCCCTGCGCTGCCGTGACGAGCTCTCGGTCGCGTGGGGCCCGCTGCGCCGCGTGACGCACGAAGAGTACGACTCGGCCGTGCAGCGGCTGCTCGACACCACCGCGACGCCTTCCACCACCTTCCCGGCGCAAGCCCGCGCGCATGGCTTCACCAACGGGAGCGCGCTCCAGACGGTTGGCGAGCTGCAGGTCGAGCGCTACGCCGACGCAGCCGAGGCGTTGGCCACCGCCGCGACGAACGACCTGCCGCGCTTGCTCGCCTGCGACGTGGCCGCGCAGGGCGAAGCGACGTGCGCGCACCGCTTCATCGACCGCTTCGCGCCCCGCGCCTTCCGCCGGCCACTCGAAGACACCGAGCGCACGGCCCTGCGTGAGGCCTACGCCCGCGCGCGCCGGGAGCAGCTGTCCTTCCGCGACGGCATCGAGGTCGTTCTCCTCGCGGTGCTGCAGTCGCCGAAGTTCCTCTACCACCTCGAAGAGGGCGCCCCGGCGAGCGATGGCCTGGTGAAGTTGAACGGCGCCACGGTGGCAGCGCGGCTGGCGACGGCGCTGTGGCAGAGCCTGCCGGACGACGCGCTCACCGCCGCGGCGCTCTCGGGCGAGCTCGACACGAAAGAGGGCGTCGAGGCGCAGGTGCGGCGCATGCTGGCGGACCCGCGCGCGAAGACGGTGCTGGTGCGGCTCTTCCTCGAGCTCACCCGGGCCGACGAGGTCGACCGCATCGACAAGGACGCGCGCCTGTTCCCCACCTGGAGCGCCCAGCGCACGTCGCTCAAGGGCGAGGCGGCGCGCTTCCTCGAGAGCGTGCTCTTCGACGGCGACGGGAAGCTCTCGACGCTCCTCACCGCGCAGCACACCTTCGTCGACGCCGAGCTGGCGCGGCTCTACCAACTGCCAGCGGTCACGGTGTGGACGCGGGTGTCACTCGGCGCCTCGCCGCGCGGAGGCCTCCTCACGCTGGGCTCGGTGATGGCGGTGAACGCGAAGGCCAACCAGAGCTCGCCAGTGCTGCGCGGCCTCTTCGTGCGGGAGCACCTGCTGTGCACGCCGCCACCGCCTCCACCGCAGAACGCGAACATCGTGGCGCCCGACGTGGTGCCCGGCGTCTCGACGCGGGAGCGCTTCCGCCAGCACATCGCCGACCCCTCGTGCGCGGGCTGCCACCAGATGATGGACCCCATCGGCCTGGGCTTCGAGAACTTCGACGCGGTGGGCGGGTGGCGCACCACCGACGAGGGCTTCGCGGTGACGCCCGACGGCTACCTCTACGGGAGCGACGTCGAAGGCGCTTTCCTCGGCGCGGAAGACCTGGCCAGCCGCCTCGCCCGCAGCGCGCACGTCACCGACTGCATGGGCACGCAGGCGTTCCGCTTCTTCGCGGCGCGGCACGAGGCCGACGCCGACACCTGCAGCATCTACCGCGCGAACCAGGCCGCCCGGCTGGCGAAGGGCGACGTGAAGGAGCTGGTGGTGGCCTTGTTGTCCTCGGACGCGTTCCGGTACCGGAAGGTGGCGCCATGAAGCCGCTGTCTCGACGAACCCTGCTGGGCGCGGCGGGCGCCTCCATCGCGCTGCCGTGGCTCGAGGCGCACGGCCAGGCCACCGGGTTTCCGCGGCGGCTCCTCATCGTCTTCACGGCCAACGGCGTGCGCGCCGAGCACTGGCGGCCGGGTGGCGGCGTCACCGACTTCACCTTCTCGCGCATCCTGCGGCCGCTCGAATCGCGGCGCTCGAAGCTGCTCATCCTCGAGGGCATCGACTGCGAGTCGGCGAACCACGGCCCGGGCAACAACGGGCATGACTTGTCGATGGGGCACCTGCTGACGGCGACGTCACTGGTGCCGGGGCCGCGCGGCGCGGGAGACTTCGGCCACCTCGTCGACGGCAGCGCCGGCGGGCCGAGCGTCGACCAGTTCATCGCCTCGCGGCTCAACGCGGGCACGCGGTTTCAGAGCCTCGAGTTCGGCGTGCGCGCGCAGAACATCTTCATGCCGCTGCCCAGCCGCCTCGTGTACCGCGCGCCCTTCCAGCCGGTGCAGCCCGAGAACAACCCCCGCAACATGTTCACGCGGCTGTTCGGCTCGGGCGTCAACCCCGACCCGAACGGCGCCCGGGCGCTGTCGAAGAAGCGGCAGGTGGCGTTCGACCTGGTGAAGGACGACTTCCGCGCGATGCGGGCGAAGGTGGGCGTCGAGGACCAGCGGCGGCTCGATGCGCACGCCCAGGCGCTCGTCGAGGTCGAGCGGCGCGCCACCAGCCTGTCGACGTTCTCGTGTCAGGTGCCGGCCATGCCGGCCGCGGCGAACGGCTATCGCGAAGAGGGCGCAGTCCAGATGGAGCTCATCAAGCACGCCTTCGCGTGCGACCTGACGCGGGTGGCGACGCTCCAGTGGAGCACCGCGCAGTCGGGCGCCACCTTCCCGTGGCTCGGCTTCTCGGAGTACCACCACGAGCTCTCCCACGCCGGCGACAGCGACGCGGTGGCGACTGAGAAGCTCAACAAGATCGACGAGTGGTACGCGCAGCAGTTCAACACGCTGCTCGGGCACCTCGACTCGGTCGTCGAGGGCGACGGGACGCTGCTCGACAACACCTGCGTGGTGTGGGTGAACGAGCTCGGCCGGGGGAACAACCACACCCACATGGACATCCCCATCGTGATGGCTGGCGGGTGGAAGGGTCACTTCCGCATGGGGCGGTATCTGCGCTTCCCCAACACCCGGCCGCACAACGACTTCCTGCTGTCACTCATCGAGGGCATGGGCGTGACGGCGACGACGTTCGGCGACCCGCGGTGGTGCACCGGGCCGCTCGCGGCGCTGCGGGCGTGAGCCACTTCAGGGCGCCACGCGCAGCTCGACGAGCGTCGGAGTCGTCGACCGAATCATCTTGTCAGGACCGAAGCTGACGCCCTCCGTGGCGTTGGCGCCGATGAGGGCAAAGCCACGCGGGGGCCGCCAGAACGTGGTGCGCATGAACTCGGTGTTGTGTCTGGTCGCCAGTTGAAAGCCGGGCGCGTGCGAGGCGATGGGGCTGGCCGTGAAGAGAACGGTCGCCGGTGAAATGGGAAAGGTGATGACGTTGCCCCCGACCGACACCGCAGGGCAGAGCGAGACGCCGGCGATGACGAGTCGGCCCTCTCCGGCATGGCTGAAGAGAAAGCCTGGCCCTGACTGGAATCCTGGCGCGGGGCAGGCACCCAACGGTTCGATTTGCTCGAGCACGACGCCCCCGCTGCGCAAGAGACCAACGAACTCGGCCTCGCGAGTGCCGGAATAGGAGACGCCCGCGAAGGTCATGGGCCCGTTGGTCTTGACGAGGAAGCCCACGCCCGCGTCGGTGATGGTGGGGGTGATCGCCCGCGTCAGGGCGGCGACCGTCGAAGTGCCGTACTCGGAGGCGAGACACCGCCCTTCACGGTCGAACAGGACGGCAAAAGGTGCACGCTGGCTGGTGGTCGACGGGGGCTGCCCGCAGAAGCCTGGGCTGGTGCCAGTGTAATCTCCGAGGAACGCGAACTCGCCGTTGGGCCCAGCTGCCACGAGCGCTCCCCCGCCGGCCTGCGCGAGCGCGATGGTGTGGTGCACGACGCCGGTGGCGGTCAAGACAAGCCCGGTGAGGCCCGCAGCGACCCCGGGCGTTGGGTTGAAGGGCGACAAGCTCACGATCGCGCGACCGGTCTCGTCGATGGCAAGCCCGGAGAGGCGGTCTGTGCTGACGCCGCCGACGACGGTTTCGTCGACGACCCCGCCGTCGCTCAAAGCCGTCCACGCCAACAGGCCGGCAGTCCCAGGCGGCGGTGCTGGAGGGAAGCGCCCGAGCACTGGTTGCCCGGGAGTCGTGTGGTTGAAGCTGAAGACGAGCCGTTCGGCATTGCACGCCACCGCGGCGTACGGAGCAGATGGCGCGTAGCGAGTGACGGTACGGTCGTTGAGGTTCTCGACCGCGATGCCGGCGTCAGGGGCGCTGCCCCACATGACGTGGAACGGGCGGCCTCCGCAGTCGAGCAACTCGGAGCCGCCCCCGGCTGTCGACCGCAGTGATGCCACCTTGTGGACGAAGTCCAGGGTGATGGTGCCTCCGCCGTCCACCACGCAGACGCCTACGCCCAACCCGGGAGCGCACGCTCCAGTCCATCGGCCGGGGTGGGTGAACGGATCTGCTTCAGCGCGGAAGACCGAGACCGACCCGGGGGCGGCGCCTCGACGACAGACGCCCGCATCACAACTCCACGCCTCGGTGGCGGAGTCGAGCACCGCGCGGCCCAACCCGTCACCTTGCACACGCACCGTGATGGTTGGCTCGAACTCGAAGGTGAGGCGGGTTGGACCCGTCGCTGGCTCGACCCGACATGGGGTGTCGCAGGCCGGCGATACCGACTTGAACCAGGCATCCGGAGCGGCCCTGGGCTCGAGAAGGAAGCCCTCGCTGGGGATGCGAAGGCGGCAGAGGCCCGTGCAGACGCCCGCATCGGCGATGAACACGGTTCCCGGGCCGATGACGGCGATGTTCGCCATGGGCTCGAACGCCGCCAGGAGCGTCACGTCATCTGTGAGGTTGCTGAGCGTGCAGCTGGAGTCCGCCCCGCAGCCTCCACGCCAGGAGGCGAAGGCCCAGTCAGCGGCAGCCACCGCACGCACGGCCGCCGTGTCTTGGGCCGCGAGCCAGACCTCGTCACCGGGCCAGGGCTGCCCGTCACGCTCGAGTCGACCGGCTCCGTGCACCTCGCCCCGAAGGCGGTAGCGCTCGGTGAAGCGCGCCGTCACCATGGTGCCCCGAGCGCAGGAGCGTGTAGCCACGCAGCCGTCACTCCACCCGAGGAAGGCGTTCCCGGGCCCAGGGACCGCGAGTACCTCGACCCCCTCGCGCCACGGCCAGGAGCACTCCGAGGTGCACACCTCGTTTCCGAACCTCACTGTGCCCCGGCCCTCGACTCTCACCGTCAGCCCTGGCTCTCGACAACCCGCGAGGACTGCAACGAGGCCCGCGATGACGAGTGCGCTCCGGTGCACAAGCTCGGGCGTACCTCGCAGGCGCTCGAGCGTGCAAGCCGTCGCCCCCAAACGACGACGGGCGCCCCCGAAAGAGAGCGCCCGCCGTGGAACTGCCTCAATCAAGCCGGCTGCGACTTCAGCTGTTCGGCTTCGCCGTCGTCTGGCCCGACTTCTTCCAGCCGGCGATGCCCTCGGGCAGCACGGCCACGTCCGTGTAGCCCGACTCGATGGCCTTGCGGGCGGCCTGCTTCGAGGCGCCGCACGACTCGTTCGCGCAGTAGAACACGAGCTTGTCGGCCTTGTTCGCCGGCAGCTCCTTCACGTCGTAGCCGGTCGACGAGGTCAACAGCACCGCGCCGGGGATGACGCCCTGCGACTCACGGGTCGACTTGCCGTTGGCGTCGACGGGAACGAACTTCTTCTTCTCCTTCGACCACGAGGCGACCTCGGCCACGGTCACCTTCTTGGGCTCGACGGAGGCCTGCTGCATGCCCTCACAGGCCAGCGCGGCGGTGGGGACGATGAACGACGCGGCGAGGACAGCGGACATCACGATGCGCTTCATGCGGGGTGTTCTCCAGGGGGAGGGGTGAAACGGCGGGGAAAGATGTTCGACGGCACGAACGGCCGCAACTCTCTATGTGGCGGGGGCCCTCGTTGTTTCACGACCCCCAGAAGTAATCGTGATTTCAGCAGGTTGGGCCTGCCACCAAAGGGGGGGGACACGCTGTCCAGCCGCGGCGGGCTTGTGCGCCACGCGTCGCTGACGAGGATGCGGGCCATGTCGAACCCCAGTGAGATCAGCCGCCGCACCACCACTCTCGCCGTCGCAGGCACCGTCGGCGCCGCCGTCGTGGGTGGCACGCTCACCGCCACCCGACGCGACCCGGAGAGCCCCATGACGAGCCGCATGCCGACCGCGTTCCTCCCTCATGGTGGCGGGCCCTGGCCCTTCGTCGACCTGGACTTCGGGCCGAAGGACCAGTCGGACCGCCTCCGCGCGTACCTCGAGGGGGTGCCCGCGACGCTGCCGCAGAAGCCGCGCGCGCTCCTCGTCATCTCGGCGCACTGGGAAGAAGCGGTGCCCACGGTGATGACGAACGAGCGGCCACCGATGCTGTACGACTACTCGGGCTTCCCGCCGGAGTCGTACACGATTCAATGGCCCGCCCCGGGTGAGCCGACGCTCGCGAAGCGGGTGCATTCGCTCCTCGAGGGCGCAGGGTTTCGCACTGCCGAAGACGCGCAGCGCGGCTTCGACCACGGCACCTTCGTGCCGCTGAAGCTGGCCTTCCCCCGGGCCGAGGTGCCCACCGTGCAGCTCTCGCTCGTCGCGGGCCTCGACCCGGCGACCCACCTGGCGATGGGCCGCGCGCTGGCGCCCCTGCGTGACGAAGGCGTCTTCATCGTGGGGAGCGGCATGACGTTCCACAACCTGCGCGCCTTCTTCCGGGGTGGCGGCGAGGCGGCGTCAGAGGCCTTCGACGGCTGGCTCCAGGAAACCATGCGCCTGCCCGCGGCCGAACGAGACCAGCGCCTCACCGCCTGGGAGCGGGCTCCGATGGCGCGCCAGGTGCACCCGCGCGAAGAGCACCTGCTCCCGCTGATGGTGGTGGCCGGCGCCGGCGGAGCCGACCCGCTCTCGATCCCGTACGCCGACCGCTACGTCGACGTGAAGTTGTCGGCGTACCACCTCGGCTGAAGTCTGCGCTGTGTAGGTCGAGGTAGGGCTCTTCGGGGGGGCGTGCTGTTAACGCTCTCCATTCCGGCGCATCCTCCCGGGTGACGTGCCGGCCCTCGTCGAAGCGAAGTCGTCGTCGCTCCCCTCGTCGGGCCGGGCGAAGCCCATCTGGTTGCCGTGGGTTGCGGGGGCGCGCGCGCAGGAGCGGGAGGCGTTTGGGCAGCTCCACCAGCACTTCGCGCGGCTGGTGCACGCCGTCATCATCACGAAGGTGCCAGCCAGTGAGGCGGCCGACCTCACCCAGGACGTGTTCCTCACCATGCTCTCGAAGCTGCCCACCCTCGAAGACGACCAGGCCTTTCCGGCGTGGCTGCTCGAGCTGGCCCGCACCCGCGCCGCGCGCTTCTTGCGCGACCGCCCGCGCCACGCCGCGCTCGAGGACGCCGACGAGCCGGTGGCGCCCGACCGCTCCGGCTGGCCCGACGCCAGGAAGGTGCTGGCGGCGCTGAAGACGTTGCCCGACGCGTACGCCGAGACGCTGGCCATGCGCCTCATCGAAGGCCTGTCGGGCCCCGACATTTCCGAGCGCACCGGCCTCACCCCCGGCTCGGTGCGGGTGAACCTGCACCGCGGCATGGCGATGCTGCGCGAGAAGCTGGGCCTGCCCGCGAAGGAGGGCGCCGATGAGTGACCCGCTCTTCGACGGCCGCGGCCACGACCGCGAGCTCGACGCGCTGGAAGACGCGTTGTCCGAGCTCAAGTTCGACCAGCCGCCGCCTGCGCTGCCGGCGCGTCGTTCGGCGCCCGAGGCACGTCACGCCGAGGCTCGCCCCGCGCGCCGGGCGCCGTCGGTCGACCCGGTGCCGTACGCGCCGCGCGGCGCCGCGGGGGCCTTCGCGCTCCGGGGCAAGGCGCCGCTCCTGGTGGCGCTCTCGCTGGGCCTGCTCGCTGGCGTCGTCGCCTGGTCGGCGGTGACGAAGCGCGAGGCCGACGTGCGCAAGGGGTGGAATCTGGTGCCCGTGGTGGTGGCCGCGGTCGACCTGTCCGAGGGCACGGTGGTGACGATGGAGATGGTGAGCCAGCGCTCGATCCCCGAGCAGTTCGTGACCTCGTCGGTGGTGAAGCCCGACTCGGCCTCGTACATCGTCAACCAGAAGGTGCTGGTGCCGGTGCAGGCGGGCGACCCGCTGTTGTGGAGCCAGTTCGAGACGACGCGCGCGGCCGAGCGGCTGTCGACGAAGGTGATGAAGAAGGCCCGCGCCATCACGCTCGAGACGAAGGGCACGGCGTCCGTCGGGGGCTGGGTGCGCCCGAACGACCACGTCGACCTCATCGGCACCTTCAAGGACCCGGCGACCGGCGAGCAGGTGGCGGTGACGCTCATGCAGAACGTGGTGGTGCTGGCGACGGGGAAGATCAGCGGCACCACCAACATCAACCTCGTGCCCGACGGCCAGCGTGACTACAACAACGTGTCGCTGCTGTTGCTGCCCGAAGAGGTCGAGATGGCGGTGCTCGCGCAGGAGCTCGGCAGCGTCACGCTCTCGCTGCGGAACGAAGAAGACCTCGACGTGCTGGAGGAGCGCGGCCGCGCCACCATCAACACGCTGCTGTCGGGCGAGCGCACGAAGGTGCTGCAGTCGAAGCGCTTCAACACCATTCAGGTCATCAAGGGCGCGGCAGCCAGTGACGTGCGGACCACTGCGCCTTCCGAGTGACCGGCCTACTCGCGGCCTGCGTCGTCGGCGCGGGCGAGGAGCGCCGTCTTCCCCGAGCGCACCGCCCACGCCGTCGCGCCCAACATCACCGCCACCCCCGTCGAGTACAGCTCGAGCGCCGCGCGGCCCAGCGCCACCATCACCAGCACCGTGAGCAGCGCGAGTGGGGCCATGGCGAAAAACCCCCGATGCAGCGCCAGGCCCAGCCCCGCGCCGAAGAGGCCCAGCGCTACCAGCTCGAGCGACAGCGTCGTCAGGTGAGGCACCTCGAAGGCCGCCGCCATCGAGCGGAAGACGAGCGCTCCCAGGCTCATCACCACGATGCTGCCCAGCGCCGACCGGTTGAGCCACGACAGCCGGGACGGCTCGACGCCCGAGAAGAACCACGTGAACCCCAGGATCGAGTTGAACACCATGTTCGCGAAGACGAGCGACCACCGGTGGGTGAAGAGGTCTGGTGCGACGAGCCCCGCGACGACGAAGGCCAGCAGACCCGCCGTGACGCTCACGACGATGCGCATGCGGCGGCGGGCACCCGTCTTCGGGTCGGCGGTGGTGAGAATCGCCTCGAGCTTCGCCGCCGAGCGGGCCTGGCTGTCCGAGAGGGCCGCGATGGCCTGTGCAATCGCTGCGGGAGGTTTCTTCAGCTCGGCCACCAGCGCGCGCGCCGCGTCGGGGTGCCCCTGCGCCAGCTCGTACTCGGCCACCAGCAACACCGAGCGCTCGAGGCCCTGCTCGGCGGCGAGGTTCTGGGGCCACTCGTCGAGCGCGAGCTGAAAGCCGAAGCGACACTCGGACAACAGGCGGTAGACCTTCTCGCGGCCGGCCTTGAGGCTGGTCGCCTGTTGGAGGGCCTCCGCTCGTTTCCACGCCTGGTCGCTCGCGCGTTGGGAGCCGCGGTGTGACAGCCAGGCTTCGAGCTCGTGCTTCACCTCGAGCATCGACGTGAAGCGCTCCTGAGGGCGCGGCGCCATGGCCCGGCGGCAGAGCTGGACGAGCTCCCTCGGGGCACCCGACGGGAGCGCGGGCGGGGTGCCCTTCACGGCCTCTCGGAGCGCCGCGATGATGGAGGCGCCCCGCCAGGGCGCGTGGCCGGACAACACCTCGTAGAGCGTCGAGCCGACGAGGAAGACGTCGGTGCGCTCGTCGACGGGCTCGCCTCTCGCCATCTCGGGCGCGAGGTAAGCGGCGGTGCCGACGAGCAGCTCCGGGGACTGCTCGCTCACGCGGGTGGCCACGCCCCAGTCCGCGAGGAAGATCTCGCCGAAGGTGCCGATGAGCACGTTCTCGGGCTTGAGGTCGCGGTGGATGACGCCGCGGGTGTGGGCGTACGCGAGCGTGTTGCAGACCTGGAGCAGGATGCGCACCTGCGCCTCGAGCCGGTCTCCGCCGCCGAGCTGCTTCCACAGCGGGTGGCCTGGCGCCTCGAGGAGCGCGCGCCAGCTCGTCGCGTCCACCTTGCGCATGACGAGCGCCGGTTGGTTCTGGTCGTCGGAGACGAGCGCGTAGACGGGGATGACGCCCGGGTGCTCGACGAGGCCGTTGAGCCGCGCTTCGGTCACCAGCAGCTGCGCGCCCTCGCTGGTCCGGGGCACCTTCACGGCCACTTCGCGGTTGAGCGCCGGCTGGTCGACGAGGAGCACCGAGCTCATGCCGCCCTGGCCGAGCAGCCCGCGAACGGTGAGCTCGCCGGTGTCGTCGGTCGGGGCGCGCCAGTGCAGCTTCGTGGGCAGCCCACGCGGGTCACCGGAGTTGGATGAGACCGTCTGGGCGAAGCCGTGCTCCTCGATGGTGGTGTGCAGGTGCTCGGGCGCGCAGGGCGCTTCGAGCTCGACGGTCTTCGGCGCGCGGGCCAGCGGCAGCTTCGACATCGTGGGCTGACGATAGTCACGAGGCGGCGGTCGCGCGGGCGTTTCCTCGTGTGCTCGTGTCGATCGTGAGCCGCGGCGTCACCATCGCTGACGGCGGGCTCCGGCGGGGCGCGACACCAGGCCTGTGGGAGCGGTGGCGTCGACGTGGCGCTCCGAAGCCCGAGGGCGCGCGGCTGCACCTCGAATCGCACGGCGGACTCAGCGCAGCCGACCGTCTCGGCGACGAGGCCGGGGAGCCGGGCGCTCCCCCAGCGCTGTCCACCTGTTGACGGAAACCGTCAACAGGTTGACGTCAACGTGTTGACCAAAAGCGTCAACAGGTGGACACGTCCCGGGAGCGGCGCCCCGCCCCCGGCCTGTTCCTGAAGACGCCGCACTCCGGCTCGGCTCGATGGGACACTGCGCTCGCGGCCGAGACCGCCAGCCCGGACCCACGCAGCATCCACTCGCGCGGCGCCGGGAGTCGTCACGGAAGAGCCTTCGAACGACCCAGGTGATGCGCCTGGAGTGGTCGATGCCTTCGTCGTCAAGGGCGTCCCCCGAGGCTTCGGAGCGAGACGACCGATGCCCGCCGCTCCCAATGGCCTCGTCGCCCTGCTGGCGCTCTCCGCGCTCGTCGACGAGACACCACGCGTTTCCAGCAGCGCCGTCGCGCCGCGCGGGAACGGTCGTCCTCGCGTGGCTTCAATTGAGCAGCTGCGGCAGCACGAACGACAGGTCGACGTCGCGCTCGCACTCCACGCACCGCCCGCGGGCGACGCGCAGGCCGAGCCGCGAGGTCTCTCCGAGGAACTGCACCTTCCCGCCGCACACACACCGCGCCCGCTCGACGAAGTCTTCGACGCGCAGCCCGGCCTTCAGGACGATGGGGTTGTCCGGCGAGTACCCCGGCGTCGCGGCCCGGGCCGCGAGGGCCCGTCGCTCGACCCACGCGGCTCGCACCTTGCGGGCCGTCCACACCGCGAGCGCCAGCAGGAGCGCGAGGAGCAGCAGATCCATCGCGTCACTTCAGCGCCAGCTGGTTCGTCCACGCGCGCGACACGTCGACCGGCGCCGTCACCTGCTTGGTGCGCACGAGCCAGTCCGCCAGGAGCGCGTACGCCTCGGGTGCCATCGTCAGGTCGTACGTGAAGCAGGGCAGGGTGGCGGCGAACAGCTTCGGGCCCAGCGTGTCGTCAGGGCTCGCCTTCGTGCGCCGGGCGTAGAGCGCCTCGGCCTCGGCCGGGTTCGTCTTGAGGAAGTCGATGCCTCGCCGCAGCACCTGCACCAGCTTCACGAACGTGGGCCGCTCGCGCTCGAGCAGCTCCGGACGCGTCATGAGGATCAGCTGGCAGAAGTCGGGCACGCCCCAGTCCTTCAAGGCGAAGAAGCCGGCGTCGAGCCCACGGTGCGCCGCCTCGACGAGCTCGAAGTTCCAGAAGGCCAGCGTGGCGACGTCGGCCTTGCCCTCGGCGAGCGCGTTGGTGTGGAAGAACCCGTGGTTCACCGGCGTGAGCGCCTCGGGCGCGAAGGCACCGCCGTCGGCCTGCACCATGGTGGCGACGATGGCCTTGCCGCCAGGGCCGGGCGCGCCGGGGTACTGCACGCGGGCCTTCGCCATGTCGCGCGGCCGCTCGATGCCGCGGCCCTTCAGGTACATGACGCCGCCGTTCGTGTGGAGGAAGCGCGCGAAGCCCACCACGGAGCGCCCCGCCGCCAGGTCCTGCACCAGGTGAATCGGCTCGGTGATTGCCACCTCGAGCTCACCGCGCGCCAGCGCATCGGCGGCGTCGACGTGCTCCTTCGGCTCGACCAGCTCGAGGTCGATGCCAGCGTCGCGGAACCAGCCGCGCTCCAGCCCGATGAGGAACGGGACGTGGTCAGGGTTGAGGAACCACTCGAGGGCCAGGCGAACGCGCGTCATGGCCGACTTTCTGACGACCGCGGGCCCCGCACGCAAGCCTCGAGCGACAGGCCAACCGGCCGCAACCACTTGGGTTTGAGACGGGGGTTAACGGCCCCGGGGGCCGTGGCTCCTTTCCGAGGTCAAGACCTCGAAAGGGACCACGAATGCTCAAGGGAAAGACGCCGCTCCTCATCGCCATCGCGCTCGGCCTCGTCGCCGGGCTCATCGCCTGGTCGGCCGTGAAGAAGCGCGAGGCCGACGTGCGCAAGGGGTGGAACCTGGTGCCCGTGGTGGTGGCGTCCGTCGACCTGTCCGAGGGCACGGTGGTGACGATGGAGATGGTGAGCCAGCGCACCATTCCCGAGCAGTTCGTCACCTCGTCGGTGGTGAAGCCCGACTCGGCCTCGTACATCATCAACCAGAAGGTGCTCGTCCCCGTGCAGGCCGGCGACCCGCTCTTGTGGAGCCAATTCGAGACGACGCGCGCGGCGGAGCGCCTGTCGACCAAGGTGATGAAGAAGGCCCGCGCGATGACGGTCGACGTGAAGGGCTCGGCCTCGGTGGGCGGCTGGGTGCGCCCGAACGACCACGTCGACCTCATTGGCACCTTCAAGGACCCGGCGCTGGGCGACCAGGTGGCCATCACGTTGTTGCAGAACGTCATCGTGCTGGCGACCGGGCGCATCACCGGGACGACCAACATCAACCTCGTGCCCGAGGGCCAACGTGACTACAACCACGTCACGCTGCTCGTCATCCCCGAGGAGGCCGAGGTGCTGGCCCTCGCGCAGGAGCTCGGCACGCTGACCCTGTCGCTGCGCAACGAAGAAGACATCGACATGGGCGTCGAGCGCACCGCGCACACCAGCATTCGCACGCTGTTCGACGGGCAGCGCATGGCGTTGCTCCAGGAGCGGCGGAAGAACGCCATCGTCTTCATTCGCGGCAACGTGGCGAAGACCGAGGCCGTCGAATGATGGCGCTCCTGGTGGCGGTGCTCACGGCGAGCTCGGCGGTGGCTGCGCTGTGGCCGCTCGTCCAGGCGCCGCGGCCGGTGGCGGCGTTCCAGGGGGTGATGGAAGACGGGGGCGCCACCCCCCGCACCACCGTCGTGCGACGACGCCAGGGCTGTCGCCGCATCCCCATCATCGTGCGCAAGCCCGGTGAGGTGCAGAAGGGCTGCTCGTCGGCGCGCAGGAAGCCCTGCACGCCCCGGCGCCGCTGGTGAGGTTGGGCGCTGCCTCCTGATTGGCGACTCGTGCCCCCTCGTCCCTTCCGAAGCCCGGTCTGCATCCCTCGGCCCTTGTCGGCAACGGGTGCGGCCCGCCCGGACGACGCGTGAGGCGTGCGTCGTCAGGCTCGCGGCGCTGGCCGCGCGGTTCGGCGACTGACGGGCGAAGGCGCGACTGCGATGTCAGGGGTCTGTGGCAGAAGGGCCGCCGTGCCACGAAAGGTCACCGAACAGCGCCTCTGGAACGTCTCGCTCTTCTACCTGCGGCGCTTTCCGGCCTCGGTGGCGGGCGTGCGCCGAATGCTCGACCGCCGCATCCGCCGCTGGGTGAAGGATGGCGCCGAGGTGGTGGGCGACCAGGGGGTGCTCGTCACGGGCATCGTCGAGCGGCTCTCGCGCGCGGGCTACCTCGACGACGAGAAGCTGGCGGTGAGCAAGGTGGCGAGCCTGAGGCGGGGCGGGGCGAGCGCGCGGGCCATCGGCGTGAAGCTGAGCCGCGCGGGCATCAGCCGCGAGCTGTCCCGGAAGGTGGCCGCCGAGGAGCCCACCACCGACGCCGAGGCCGTGTGGACGTGGGCGCGCCGCAAGCGGCTGGGCGTCTTCCGCACCTCAGGGCGCGAGGCCCGCCGTGAGAAAGACCTCGCCGCCCTCGTCCGGGCCGGGTTCTCGTTTCGGCAGGCGCGCGAAGTCGTCGACGCCGTCGAGCCGCCCTGAAGACAAGGCCCGTCACCGGCTTCGTGGCCACCGTCACCCGTGTCATGCACCTCAGCACGATGCGCCGGTTCCGCGCCGAGGCGATCTTCAGGGCGCCTGCGTCGTGCTGACGTTCTGGAACGCCAACACGCCCGCCGGAGCGCCCGAGGTGACGAGGACGTCGAGCGCCCCGTCCTGGTCGACGTCGGCCACGGCCAGGCCGCCCAGGTTCATCGCGCCCATGAGCGCAGGCTCGAGCGGGTCTCCGAAGGTGGCGCCGCCCCGGTTGACGTAGATGCGCAGGCGCGTCGTCTCGGAGACGACGAGGTCGGGCACGCCGTCCCTCGTCACGTCGGCCACCACGAGGTCGACGAGCCGCGCCGGCGACGAGGGCGACGTCGGCGACGGCAGCGCCTGGCCGGCCGGCTCGAAGTTGCCGTCGGGGCGGCCGCGGAACACGAGGAGCGCTCCGGGCGACGAGACGACGAGGTCGACCACGCCATCGTCGTCGAGGTCGGCGCTGCGCACCCGGTGGGCGCTCCACCTGGCGCCGCCGGGCTCGGCCGCGTCGACCGCGAACGAGAAGCTGGTGGGTTGGGTGTTCGCGCCGCGGAAGACGCCGAAGACCTGGGTCGTCGGGGCCGTCGACGACACCAGCGCGACCGGCGCGGCGCGGCCCGTCAACGTCGCCACCGTGGGGAAGGGCGTGGGCACGTTCAACAGGAAGCTGGGCCACAGCGGCGCGAAGGAGCCGTCGCCCGCCCCCGAGAAGAACGTCATCGAGGCGGTCGTCGACCCCACCACGAGGTCGAGCACGCCGTCGCCCGTGAGGTCGCCCAGCGCGAGGCCTCCCGCGTTGGCCGGCAGCGCCAGCGTCGAGGCCGTGAAGCCGCTCGCCGCGTTGCGCAGCACCCACGCCTGGCGCGAATCCCGGCCGGTGACGAGCACGTCGAGGCGGCCGTCGCCCGTGACGTCGGCCACGACCGGGACGTGCGCGGGCCCGTTGACGGCGACCTGCGCGAGCGGCCCGAAGGCGAAGTTGCCTTCACCCCGCAGGAGCGTGACGTTCATCGCGTCGGGCCGTGGTGCCGCGACGTCCACCTGCCCATCACCGTCGAGGTCGCCGGCGGCGATGAAGGCGACGGCCGAGGCGACGGGCGAGAGCGTCGGGGGCGAGAAGGCCGCCGCGACCTCGACGGTCGACAGGAGCGCCGATGACGAGACGCCCAGCCCGTCGTCGTTCACCACCTCGACGGTGACGGGCCCGGCGCTGGTGCCGAGCGGCGGCGAACGCACGGTGAGCTCCGTGGCCGACAGCCGCTGAACGTCGGTGGCCTCGCGCCCGTTGAGGCGAACGCGGGGCGCGGCCGAGAAGCGGGCGCCGGTGAGGGTCAGCAGCGTCCGGCGGGTGCCGAAGAGGCGCGCGGGCGCGATGGCGCTGAGGCCCGGCGGCGTCGCGCAGACGCCCAGCACGCACGGCAGGGGCCCGCACGAGACGCCGCAGGCGCCGCAGTGCTGGGGGTTCGAGGTGGTGTCGGCGCAGGTGCTGCCGCAGGTGGCGAGCCCGGTGGGGCAGGGCGTGCAGCGGCCGTTCGTGCACGCCGCGGGTTCGCCCCGCGCAGATGCGCACACCCTGCCGCACACGCCGCAGTGGCTCGTCGAGTTCGAGGTCGCCGTCTCGCAGCCGTTGGCGGCGTCGCCGTCACAGTCTCCGAACCCCGGTGCGCACACGGCTCGGCACGTGCCCAGCACGCACGCCGCCGCCGCGTTGGTGCCGGCCGCGGGGCAGGCAAGGCCACAGGCGCCGCAGTGGGCCGGGTCGGTCGTCACGTCGACACACCGCCCGTCGCAGCTGCGTTGGCCCTCGCCACACGGGCCGCTCGATGGCGGACAGCCTGGAGCGGACAGCACCACGCACAGCAGCAGGCCGAGGTGACGAATCATGGCGGCGCACCAGACCAGAGCGGTGGAGGAAGGTCAGCTGTCGACGAAGGACCATGACGCGCTCGGCTGCGCGCCGTGGAGGCGCTCCCTGTCGGCGCGGACCGGTGAACCGAGCCGTGCCTCGCCGGGGTTCCGAGGCGGAGCCCCCCGACGCCCGCGCCGCGTCGCTCGATTGAGGCGGTGGCCATGCGGGCGACTCCGACGCGGTGGGTCTACGCCCCGCGTCGCTCGAGCCAGTCGTGCAGGAACGCCTTCACCGCGGGGTGCGTCGACGCGCGGAAGTCGGCTGGCGAGGCGACCTCGACGAGCCGGCCCTCGTGCAACAGCCCCAGCCTGTCTCCGAGCTGAAACGCCGTCGGCAGGGAGTTGGTGACGAGCACGATGGTGGCGCCCAGCGAGCGCTTCCCGACGGCGAGCGCCTCGTCGACGGCCTCGGTGAGGAGCGGATCGAGCCCCGCCGTCGGGTCGTCACACAGCAGAATGCGGGGCCGCACGGCGTAGGCGCGCGCGAAGGCGAGCCGGGTGCGCATGCCGCCCGAGAGCGCCGCGGGGAGGTCGTCGGTCGCGTCCGTCAGGCCCACCAGCTCGAGCGTCTCTCGCACGCGGGTGTCGATGGCCTTCACCGAGGGCAACAGGTGCCGCTCCCGCAGGGGAAAGGCCACGTTCTCGAAGACGGTCATCGAGTCGAACAGGGCGCCCGACTGAAACTGGATGCCGAGGAGCCCGCGCAGCTCGAGCAGCTCCTTCGCCTTCGCCGTCGCCAGGTCGTGCCCCTCGAGCAACACCTGCCCGGCGTCAGGCTGGAGCAGTCCTTCGATGAGGTTGAGCACCACCGTTTTGCCCGAGCCGGAGCGGCCGAGGAGGACGAAGGTCTCGCCCGCCGACACCGAGAGTGAGAGGCCCTGCAGCACCCGGTTGTCGCCGAAGGCCTTGTGCACGTCGCGCAGCTCGATGACGGGTGTCATGGCCTCGAGTTTCGCCGATCCCCGTCACTTGTCGTGACGCCGCTCGAACAACCGCCAGCCGGGTCGCTCCTTCGACACCTGCCAACGCGGGCCCGGCGTCCCCTCCGCTGGCGGAAATGACGGGCCCTCGCCGCGCACCAGCACGAAGTCGGAGTGCGGCCCCTCCTTCTCGTTGTCGTAGCCGTTGGGCGCGAACTCCCAGGGCCATGGGCGCAGGTACGGCGCCTTGCCCTCGCGGTAGCGC
>JANRKQ010000125.1:0-58636 GCA_033763395.1 Myxococcaceae bacterium | reverse complement strand
TCCACCAAGGTGCTCGACGCCGAGCTGGTGAAGAAGCTCGCCGAGGAGTCGAACGACTCGGGGCAGAAGAGCGAGCCGGTGAAGGCCGAAGAGGTGCCGCAGCAGGACTGGTACGTGGCCCTCAACGACAAGCAGACCGGGCCCATGTCGCTCGACGCGCTCAAGTCGCACTGGGACAAGGGCGAAGTCGGGCCTGACTCGTTGTGCTGGCGCGCGGGCTTCAGCGACTGGATTCCGGTGAGCGAGGTGAAGATCCTCGCCACGGTGCTCGCGCCGAAGCCGGCGAAGCCGATCGTGGTGGCACCGGCGGCGACGGTGAACCCCGGACTCATGGCGCCGGCCGTGGTGAGCGTGCCAGTGCAGTCGGCCTTCTCGGCGGGCGGCCTGGTGACGACGGTGCAGTCCGAGGTGCAGGTGCCCATCGCGGCCGCGCCTGCTGCCAGCATCGCGGCCATCGAAGAGACGGGCACGTGGCGTCCCTCTGCCGGGTCGGCGCTGGCCTCGCTGGTGAAGGAAGAGCTCGAGGTCCTGGCGAAGCCGCCTCCGAAGAAGCCCGAGCCGGCCGCCGACGTGGGCGGTGGGCTGCTCGACCTGCCGGTCGCCGAAGAGAAGCCTGTCGAGCGCGCGCCCGAGCCTGTCGCCGCCCGGCCTGCCGCTCCCCCGCCGCCGGTCAACCCCTACATGGCGAACCAGGGCGCGACGTTCAGCGCCCCGGCAGTGACACAGTACCGGCCGCCCTCGAACCGCGGCCTGCTGATCGGCCTGGGCGTTGGTGGTGGCGTGTTGTTGTTGTCGCTCATGGGCCTGGTGATCTTCCTGGCCCTGCGCGAGCCGAAGGTCGTGGTTGCGCCGCCACCTCCGGTCGTCGCGGCGAATCCGCCTCCAGCGGCACCGACTCCAGTCCCGCCGGTGGCGGTCGCCACGCCGACGCCGACGCCGCCTGTCGCCGCTCCACCGACGACGCCGCCAGCCCCGGTGGCCACCGCGCCGACGCCCGCACCGACGCCCGCGCCGCCTGAGCCCGCGCCTGCCCCGACGGGGACGACGACGAAGGTCACCGGTACGGGCATCAAGCCCGGCACGGGCACGAAGGTGTCGATGGCCTCGCCTGCGTTGAAGGAGAAGGAGCCGCCGCCTCCTCCTCCCGAAAAGAAGGAGACGAAGTCGGCTTCGGACGACGACGATTTCACGAAGGCCTTTGGCGGGTCTGGCACGAAGAAGGAAGAGGCGAAGGTCGAGCCACCGACGAAGAAGAAAGAGGTCTACGTGCCTCCTGCGCCCGGGAGCGGCGGCGGCGAGCTCAAGGACTCGCTCGAGAACTCCGACATCATGGAGACCGTCATCGCGAACAAGGCTGGCCTGGGGAAGTGCGCCGAGGAGCAGCGCAAGCGTGAGGGCGGCGGCGGGAAGATCGTCATGAAGTGGACGGTCGACACCAGCGGCTCGGTGAAGAACGTCGGCGTCGTCACCGAGGAGCTCAAGGGCAGCTACATGGCCCAGTGTATGAGCACCCTCATCAAGGGCATGAAGTTCCCCCGGCACAAGAAGCAGGGCGAGCCGGTGCAGTTCCCCTTCAAGTTCTAAGGCGCCATGCCCGTCGCGACCGGGGCCATGTGCCCCGTGCACGTTTCCGTTCAGGCCGTCGAGGTGTGCGAGCGCTGCGGCCGCTTCATGTGCGGTGACTGTCTGCAGTTCGCCCTGGACGGCGCGGCGCTGTGCACCTCGTGCTTCGCCAAGCCGCATGGGCGCTCGTCCCGCTCGGGGCTGGCGCTGGGTCTGGTGCTGGCTGGCTTCTCGGGCTGCGTGCCCCTGACGCCCATCGGCGTCGCCCTCGCGTGGATGGAACTTCGCGCCATCGAGCGCGGGGAGTCGGCGGGCGACTC
Source organism: Myxococcaceae bacterium (assembly GCA_033763395.1). Taxonomy (GTDB): domain Bacteria; phylum Myxococcota; class Myxococcia; order Myxococcales; family Myxococcaceae; genus Xiheimicrobium. Next base: position 56,753 of record JANRKQ010000125.1, on the reverse strand, counting down.
GAAGTCCGGCGCGCAGTGGGCGCTGGGCCTGGGGCTCGCGCAGCTTGGCGCCGGAGCCCTGCTCATCATCGGCCTCGTCGCGTGGGGCGTGCTGAAACGGGGCTGACACGGCCGCCCGGGCATGGGTGTCTGATGGCCGCCGAACGTCACCCGACAAGTGACGCAAACCCTCTGAATTCCTTCGTGAAGTTCGGCACACCCCATGCGTCAGTGGGGCGGTCAACTTTCGTTGACTCTGAAACGGGCGTTCCTACAGTCCAGCCCGCTTCGGACCCTTCGAAGGCAGTCGATCATTCAACGCATCACCAGGGAGACGTTCCACATGATGAAGAAGACCAGCCTCTGGCTCGTGGCGGCGACCGCCGCGGGCTTCGCGCTCGGCTTTGCCGGGTGCGGTGAGACCATGCCGATGCCCTCGACGTGCACCGCTGACTCGCAGTGCGCGGCGAGCGAAGCCTGCCACCCGGTGCTGCGCCGCTGCGTGTCGGCCTGCACCGCCGCCGTCGACTGCCCTGACTCCGCGAAGACCTGCGCGACGTTCGGCGGCCTCATGGCGGGCAACGACGCCGGCGTGAAGGCGTTCTGCCAGTGCGCGACCGACCAGCTGTGCGAGCGCGCCTCGGCGGGCCAGGTGTGCCAGCCGGCGACGAAGATCTGCGGCGCCAAGTGCTCGGCGACGGAGCCGTGCCCCTCCGGGTCGACCTGCGACATGATGACGGGCAAGTGCGGCGCCGCGACGACGACCGACGGCGGCACGGGCGACGGCGGCATGACGGGCGATGCGGGCGTCGGTGACTGCACGCCGGGCAGCTGCACGGCTCCGCAGGTCTGCGATCCCACGACCCGTCGGTGCGCTGCGGCGGTGGCCTGCTCGTCGGCGAACCCGCAGCCCGATACGTGCGTCTACGGCCTGACCTGCTCGGGCTCAGCCTGCGCCGAAGCGCCGCGCACGGGAGTGGGCTGCATGAACTTCACCAACCTCCCGACCCCGACGCTCTGGAACCCCGCCACGGTGAACCCGAAGGGCCCGGTCACCGTCACGTTCACGTCGATCACGAAGGACACGAACATGCCGCTGTTCTGCGGCGCGCGCGGGGCCGACTTCTCCGCCGAGGCGAACCTCTACGCCGGCAACACCAACTTCCCCGCGATGCTCGACCTCCTGCCGGCGAACTTCCTCAACTACGTCCGCTCCGACGGTCAGGCCCTCGACATCAAGGGCGGTGGCGGGCAGACCCCGCTGGCGCGGCCCACGGGCGGTTACGCGAGCGGCCTGTCGAACAACAACAAGAACCTCCGCCTGCGCTTCAATCTCTGCGTGATGGGCACGGCGCCGGCGACGCTCTCGGCAGGCTTCTACGGCGAGAACGGCAACGCGGTCTGCTCCACTCTGCAGTGAGCGCGTTGAATTCCCACAAACCCATTCGGTCTGAACCCGCCGGACGGCACACGTCGGCCGGCACGAAAGGAATACACATGAGCTTCAAGAAGATGATGATGTCAGCAGTGGTCGCGGCGCCTCTCGCGGTGTTCGCTCAGCAGGGCACCACGGTGAAGCCCCAGCCGGTGATCCCCGGCGCCGAGCCGTCGCTGGCCTGCCCCGAGGGCACGCGTCAGTCGGGTGGCAAGGACACGGTCTTCGAGGCGACCTTCTGCACGAAGGCTGGCCGCCTCGGTGAGCCGCTGATGCACGGCCCCTACCTCGGCCTCTACAAGTCGGGGAAGAAGCGCGTCGAGGGCGCGTACCTCGAGGGCAAGCGCACGGGCCCGTGGGTCGCGTACGACGAGCAGGGCGGCAAGCTCGAGGAGCTGACGTTCAAGAACGATCTCTGGGACGGCAAGCGCACCCAGTGGATCAAGGGCCAGAAGATCCTCGAGGAGAACTGGGTCGACGGGAAGCGCCAGGGCGTCCAGAAGGAGTGGATCAACGGCAAGGAGATCGCCACCGAGTTCCGCGATGACGCGCCGGTGAAGAAGTAACGAAGCATCGTCACTTCCGGTGACGGACGCGGGCGGGGCTCCTTCGTAGAGTTCCCGCCCGTCGTCGTTTGGAGCTACAGCCTGCTCCCCGGTGAACGCGTTCGCCCGCGCGCTCGAGGACAACCCGGCCCCGTCGGCCCTGGGGGACGTTCGGCTGCGCTACACGCCGTCGATGCTCATCGGAGAGGCGCCGCCGGGCCGGCGCACCTGGCGGCCGTTCGGGCTCGCCACCCTGGGCCTGACGCTGGTGGCGCTCGCGGTGGCCTCGCTCTCGGCGTCGTGGGGGCTCGAGTCGAGCGGCGCCCTGGCCCTGGGCGGGGCGTGGGCGCTCTGGGGCTCGGTGCGCGTGGCCCGGCTCGAGGTGCAGCGGCGGGCCTTCGTCGTCAACTTCGCCACCACCAGCCTTCGGCTCGACTTCGCGGAGCCGATCGCCGGGCAGCCCCGCACCCTCATCGTGCCCTTCGACGCGGTCACGGCGGTAGCGGTGCTCGAGCAGGCCGACGGCGCGCACTGCCTCACCGTCGACCTCACGCACGAGGGCGCGCACCTCAAGGAAGCGCTGGTCGCCCGGGTCCCGACGTCACAGCTCGACGCGGCGCAGCGGCTGGCCCGCGTGCTCGAAGGCGCGTTCGGGTTGGGGTCGATTCCACCCACGAGCCCGTACCTCGCGACTCAGGGCGCAGGTCGACCCAGCGCCGCGGCCGAGACCCAGCCGCTCGTCGACGCCGCGCCGGCCCCGACCGACAAACCCGAGTGATTGCGGGCGGCTGACGTTCGGGCTCGGCGGCTTGTGCCGGGCACAAAGAATGAACCACGAGTGCCCATGCGCGCGTCGCTCGTGGTGCTGGCCCTCCTGTCGTTCCCGTCGTCGGCGTCGGCATTCGAGCTCCGCAAGGACTCCCAGGGCGATCTGGTGCGGTGGCGCCGCGAGGTGATCTTCGTGATGGACGCCTCGCTGGCCCGGGATCTCGGCGAGCCGCGGGCGAAGGAGGCCGTCGCGGCGGCCATCGCGGAGATCGACGACGCCACGGCCGAGCTCACCGTGCGGGTGGAAGAGGCCGAGGTGACGGGCCCCGGCTTCGAGCTGGGCGGCCCGAACCAGAACGTCATCGTCGCCCTCGACGACTGGCCGTACACCGACGGTGCGCTGGCCTCGACGGTCGTCACGTTGAACGCGCGCACCGACGAGATCCTCGACACCGACATCGTCTTCAACGTCGATCAGCACACCTTCCGGGTGCTCGACGGGCCAGCGATGCGCGGCGATCTCGACGACGTGCAGAACACGCTCACGCACGAGCTCGGTCACGCGCTCGGCCTCATGCACAACCCGATGGATCAGCGCGTGGTGATGTACCCCCGCGCGGCGGCCGGAGAGATCGGCAAGCGGGTGCTCCAGGACGACGATCGCCAGGGGCTCGCGGCGCTGTACGGGCAGCGGCTCGAGGTGCCCGAGGCGCCGGTGAGCCAGGCGGGGTGCTCCGCCGCGGGTGGGGCTGCGCTGTGGATGGTGGGGCTCCTCGTCGTCGCCGTGCTGGCGCGCCGCCCCCGAGCCGTGCCCGTGCGAGTCGTGGCGCGCCCTTCGAGTCGTCGCGCCCGGCGCTCTGGCGCACTGTTCGGCCTGGTGGGGGTGTCGCTCGTCGCTGGCGAGGCGAACGCACAGGAGCGGAGCCCCGTCATGACGGCGGTCGTCCGCGCGAAGGTGTCGCACCGCTCGGCCACGCACCCGGGGCTCATCGTCACCAGCCTCGACGTGCAGGCCGTCACCTGCGTCGGCGCGGCGCCGTGTGAGCGACAGGTGCGCGTCACGGTGCCCGGCGGCCGACTGGGCGACCTCGAGCAGCACGTCGAGCACCACCCGGTGCCCGCCGTCGGAGAGACGCTTGGCCTGGCGCAGCGTCGCGGCCGGTGGGTGGTCTACCGGCTGGCAGACCCAGACGAGGCCGCCCGCTTCGATGCGCTCCTCACCGGGTCGGCGGCGCCCCAGCCGTCACCAGCCGCCCCCGGCCAGGCACGCCAACCTGCCGCCGTCGCGAAGTGAGCCGGTGGCACCCGCTTTGAAGTCCTCGTCGTCCTCAAGGAGTCCCTCATGGAGAAGCCCGAAGCGCCCCGCCGGATCCTGATCGTCGACGACGAAGAGAACGTGTGCCACGCGCTGCGGCGCAGCCTGCGCAAGGAGGGCTACGAGCTCTTCTTCGGGCACGAGCCGGCGCAGGGGCTCGAGGTGCTCAAGCAGGAGAAGATCGACATGGTGATCAGCGATCACCTCATGCCCAACATGACGGGGCTCGAGTTCTTGAAGCTCGTGCGAAACCGCTACCCCGACGTCATGCGCATCATGCTGACGGGCCACGCCGACATGCAGACGGCCATCGACGCGATCAACCAGGGCAACATCTACCGCTTCCTCACCAAGCCGTGGGACGACACCGAGCTCAAGGTGACGCTCTTCCTCGCGTTCGAGCAGCTCGACCTCGAGCGTGAGAACCGCCGGCTGCTCGCGATGGTGCGGCGCCAGTACGACCTGCTCAAGTCGCTCGAGAAGGAGAACCCGGGCATCAGCACGGTGGTGCGCGACGCCGAGGGCTACATCCTCCTCGACGAGGAGCCAGACTCGCTGCGGGCGGGTGTCGACCTGAGGCTCGTGGCGTCCTGAGCGCGTCATGACGTCCGGGACGACATCACCGGCCGTGCTGCTGGTGGCGGAGTCTCCGTCACTGGTGGCGCGGGTCGAGGACCTGCTCGAGCCGTGGGGCGTGCTGGCGATGCAGGCGCCTCCGGAGCAGGCGCTCACGCTGGTCGACTCGGGCCACGCACGCATCGTCTTGTGCGAGGTGCGCGACGGGCTGCGGCTGTACCTCGAGCGGCTCAAGGCGGCGGGCGCGGTGCCGATCGTCGTCGGCCGGCCGCCCGACGAGCCCCTCGGGGGCGTGGACTACGCCGGCAAGCCCAGCGAGCTGATCGCCTCGGTCTTCCGGGCCCACGGCCGCCTCGCGGGTCTCGAGCCGACGGGCGCCGATCGCGTGAACGAGTTCGCGCAGGCCATCGCGTCGAAGTTCACCCTGCCCGAGCTCGTGAAGGAGGCCATCGTTCGCGCGCGCGAGCTGTGTGACGCCGACGGCGCGAGCCTGCTGCTCGTCGACCCCGAGACCGGCGCGCTCTGCTTCGACACCGTCGACGGCGGCGCCGAGGGGAAGATCGAGCGGGTGCGCCTGGCGAAGGGGCAGGGCGTCGCAGGGAAGGTGGCGGTCGAGGCGAGGCCGCGGCTGGTGCCCCACGCCGCCGAGTGCCCCGACTTCGACCCCTCGTTCGACAAGAAGACGGGCTTCCAGACCGGCTCCATCGTCGCGGTGCCGCTCATCTTGAGCGGTGACGTGCTCGGCGTGCTGATGGCCGTGCGCTCGGTGGAGCGGCTGCCCTTCACCCCGGTGACGCTGCATCGGTTGGTGCAGCTGTCGCCGCACGTCGCCATCGCCGTGCACAACGTGCAGATCACCACGCAGCTGCGCAGCTCGCAGACAGAGGTGCTGCAGGCGAACGCGAGCCTCGAGCAGAAGGTGCGCGAGCGCACCGAGCAGATCAGCCGCGCCAAGCAGGAGTGGGAGCGCACCTTCGACGCCATCAGCGAGCCGATCGCGCTGCTCGACGGCTACGTCATTCGCCGCGCGAACCAGGCCTACGCGCGGCGGGTGAAGCTGGCGGTGCAGGATCTGCCCGGGAAGACCTGCCATCGCGTCTTCGCGGGCCGCGACACGCCCTGCCCGAACTGCCCGCTCGGTAAGGGCCGTGGGGTGGCGCTCTCGGCGGAGCTCATGATCCCCAACCCGAGCACCGCGAAGGACTCGACGGTCGAGCTGTCGGGCTACTGGCTCAACGACGACCCCGGCTCGGCCTCGGTGGTGGTGACGTACCAGGACGTCACCCAGTCACGCTCGATGGCGGAGCGGCTGCGCGAGAGCGAGCGGCTGGCGGCGGTAGGGCAGCTCGCCTCGGGCGCGGCGCATGAGATCAACAACCCGGTCGGCTTCGTCACCTCGAACCTGCGCTCGCTCAGGGGCGTGGTGGACGAGCTGCGGCTGCCGATGCGCGTGCTCTCGGACGTGATCGGCCTCGTCAAGGACAAGCGGCACGACGACCTCGCCGAGCTGCTCGCCTCGCTCGACGAGCCCGATCTCGAGACGCTCGACGAGGCGGTCGAGATGATCGACGAGTCGCTCGACGGCGCGCGGCGGGTGAGCGACATCGTCAAGGGCCTGCGCGAGCTGTCGCGGCTCGAGATCGGCCGGCGCGAACCGGCCGACACGAACTCATCGGTGACGCGCGTGGTGCGCGGCGAGTACGGCGAGCTCCCAGCGAACGTGCAGCTCGTGCTCGAGGCGACGGTGCAGGCCGACATCGCGCCGCTCCAGCTCGACCAGGCGCTGGGGCACCTCGTCAAGAACGCCCGGCAGGCCACGCCGAAGAAGGAGCGCGTCGTGGTGCGCACGTGGAGCACCTCGAACGAGGTGTTGATTCAGGTGCGCGACGAGGGCGTCGGCATCGCGAAGGAGCACCTGCGGCGCGTCTTCGAGCCGTTCTTCACCACGCGCGGCGTGGGCAAGGGCATCGGCCTGGGGCTGACGGCCGCGTACGGCATCGTGCGGCGTGTGGGGGGGGACATCGAGGCCGAGTCGGAAGGCGCGGGCCGCGGGGCCACCTTCACCATCAGGCTCCCGCGCGCCGAGGCGGTGCCGCTCGCGAACGTCGCCTAAGGCACGTACACGTCCTTCGCGGTGGCGCGGAACGCCTCGGCCTTCTCGGCCAGCCCCTGCTCGGCCAGGGCGCGCACCTCTTCGGTGATGTGCATCGAGCAGAACTTCGGCCCGCACATCGAGCAGAAGTGCGCCGTCTTTGCGCCGTCGGCCGGGAGTGTCGCGTCGTGGAACTCCTTCGCCTTCATCGGGTCGAGCGAGAGGTTGAACTGGTCGTCCCACCGGAACTCGAACCGCGCCTTCGAGAGCGCGTCGTCGCGGGCCTGCGCGCCGGGGTGGCCCTTGGCGAGGTCGGCGGCGTGCGCGGCCAGCTTGTAGGTGACGACGCCCACCCGCACGTCTTCCTTGTCGGGGAGGCCGAGGTGCTCCTTTGGCGTCACGTAACAGAGCATCGCGGTGCCGAACCACCCGATCATCGCTGCGCCGATGCCCGAGGTGATGTGATCGTACCCAGGCGCGATGTCGGTGGTGAGGGGCCCCAGTGTGTAGAACGGCGCCTCGCCGCACACCGCGAGCTGCTTCGTCATGTTCTCGCGGATGAGGTGCATGGGCACGTGACCGGGGCCCTCGATCATCGTCTGCACGTCGTGGCGCCAGGCCACCTTCGTGAGCTCGCCCAGCGTCTCGAGCTCGGCGAACTGGGCCGCGTCGTTCGCGTCGGCGATGGAGCCGGGCCGGAGGCCGTCTCCGAGCGAGAAGGAGACGTCGTAGGCCTTCATGATCTCGCAGATCTCGTCGAAGTGCGCGTACAGGAAGGACTCGCGGTGATGGGCGAGGCACCAGCGGGCCATGATCGAGCCGCCGCGCGACACGATGCCGGTGACGCGGCTGGCGGTGAGGGGCACGTGCGCCAGGCGCAGGCCCGCGTGAATGGTGAAGTAGTCGACGCCCTGCTCGGCCTGCTCGACGAGGGTGTCACGGTAGAGCTCCCAGGTGAGCGCCGCGGCCTCGCCGCCGACCTTCTCGAGCGCCTGGTAGAGCGGCACGGTGCCGACGGGCACGGGGCAGTTGCGCAGAATCCACTCACGGGTCTCGTGAATGTTGGGGCCCGTCGACAGATCCATCACGGTGTCGGCGCCCCACCGAATCGCCCACACCATCTTCTCGACCTCTTCCTCGATGGACGAGGTGACGGCCGAGTTGCCGAGGTTCGCGTTCACCTTCACCAGGAAGTTGCGGCCGATGATCATCGGCTCGAGCTCCGGGTGGTTGACGTTCGCGGGGATGATGGCGCGCCCGCGGGCGAGCTCGTCGCGCACGAACTCCGGCGTGATCTCGTTGGGAATCGAGGCGCCGAAGGACTCGCCGGGGTGCTGGGCGCGCGCCGACTCGAGGCGGTGGTTCTCGCGCAGGGCGACGTACTCCATCTCGGGGGTGATCTCGCCGCGGCGGGCGGCGTGCAGCTGGGTGGCGTTGTGGCCCCGCGTCGCGCGCAGCGGCGCCCGGTCGACGTGGAAGCGCAGGGCCGCGAGCCGCGGGTCGGCGAGCCGGGCGCGCGCGTAGTCCGAGCTCGAGCCGTCGAGCCGCTCCAGGTCGTGCCGGTCACCGGTCCACGTGCGCACGGGCGGCAGGCCGCGACGCAGGTCGAGCTCGACGGCCGGATCGGTGAACGGCCCCGAGGTGTCGTAGAGCCGCACGGGCGCGTTCTCGGTGACGCGGCCGTTGGCGTGGCGGGTGGGGGACAGCGCCACTTCGCGCAGCGGCACCTTCACGCGGGGCCCCTCGAGGTACACCTTGCGCGAGCGAGGGAACGGCTCGCGCGTGATGCCCGCGAGGGCAGACGGATCGACGGACAGCTTCGTGTGGGGCTTCGCCATGGGCACTCCCTCCGCCGGTGTGAACCGGATCAGGTTCGGCGGGTCGAGCGCAGCCACGCTCCTCTCAGCCGCTGGGTCCGATGTGGATCGGGCGGCTCCCCGGTGTAAGCCGCGCGTACCATGATTGGGCGCCCCAGGCCCCCCGCCAATGAAAGTGAGGCCTCGAAGCAGGTGCCGGAGGCGCCGGAGCCGGCACTCCCACAGCCGGGGCTCGCCGCTCGCCTCGCCGCTGTCCCCGGCACGTCGCTCGTGCTCGGCCTGGCAGTGGTCGTGACGGGCCTCGCCGCGTGGAGCGGTGACAGCACCTCCTCGGAGACGCTGCTGGCCTGGGGGGCGGTGTGGCGAGCGAAGGTTCACGCGGGTGAATGGTGGCGGCTGTTGACGAGCGCATTCCCGCACGTTGGGCTCGTGCACCTTGCATGGAACGTCGTCATCGGATTCGGGTGGTCCGAGACGCTGGAGCGCCGCCTCGGGACACGCTCGTTCCTCGGGCTCTATGTCTTCAGCGCGGTCGTGGGCTCGAGCGTGTCGGTGTTGGGCCACGACGTGGTCGCCGCTGGTGCCTCAGGTGCGCTCTTCGGTGTCATCGGGAGCCGTTGGGTCCTCGGAGCTCAGGCGTCCCGGTCTCTGGGCGACTTCGCGCGCCAGCATCGTTCGGAGCTCGCGTGGACAGTCGCCTGGTTCGTGCTGGGAAGCTCAGGCATCTGGGACAACTACGCGCACCTGGGCGGCTTGCTGGCGGGGAGCGCGTTGACGTTCGCCAGGGAGCGCCCGGGCGCGCGGGCCTTCCTTCAGCTCGCGGGCGTGACGCTCCTGGTGCCGCTCGCCATCTGGTGGATTGCCCCAAGCGAGCGAACGACCGAACGGGTCACGCAGGCGCTCGAAGAGGGGCGATGGGCGGACGCGGAAGCGGGTCTCACCGAACTCGATGGGAACCAGGACTGGGTCTTCGCCACCCGCTGCTGGCTTCTCTTCCGCCAGGGCCGCCTCGACGAACTCGAGCACCTCTTTGCGCAGCCCCATGACGACAAGGTGCGGACGCTGGTCGTCGAGGCCGACGTTCGGCGCACCCAGAATCGGCTGGCCGACGCTGAGCGGGCGGCGTCCCGCGCGATCGACCTCGACCCCAGCCTTGGAGAGGCCTTTCTCGCTCGATTTCGAGTTCGCATGGAGCAGCAGCGCTTCGTGGAGGCCAGTGTCGACCTGCGCATGGCGGAGCAGCGCTCGCCGGCCGACCCTGGGCTGCCACTCGCGCGGCTCATGGTTGCCGTGGTGAACGGGCGTGAAGCCGATGCTCGTCACCACTTCGTGGGCGTAAGCGACCCAGCCGAGCGAGACTTTGCGCGCGGCCTCATGGTCGACGCAGGCTGGCCGGCGCCGTGATGCGAGGCGCTCACCTGCGGTTGAACTTGTTCATCGCCCCCTGCATGCCCTCGCGCACCCAGAGCTCGCAGGCCTCCATCGACTTGCCGATGAATTCCGGCAGGGCGTGCTGCTCGTCCTTCGAGAAGTCGCCCAGCACGTGGCCCACCACGCGCTCCTTCGCGCCAGGGCCGTCGGGCTTGCCGATGCCGAAGCGCAGGCGCCCGTAGGCTTCCTGGCCCCAGGACTCACGAATCGAGTTGAGGCCGTTGTGCCCGCCCGAGCCCCCGCCCGCCTTGAGCTGGAGCTTCCCGAAGGGCAGGTCGAGCTCGTCGTGCACCACCAGCACGTCGGCCGGGCCCACCTTGTAGAACCGCGCCGCGCCTCCCAGCGACACCCCCGACAGGTTCATGAACGTCTGCGGCAACACCAGCAGCACCGTCTCGCCAGCGAAGGAGGCTTGCGCCAGCTTCGCGTCCCACTTCGTCGAGGTGAACGAAGCGCGCCACTTCGACGCGAGCGCCTCGACCACCATGAAGCCGATGTTGTGGCGGTTGCCTTCGTACTGCCGGCCCGGGTTGCCCAGCCCACAGATGATCTTCATGACGAAGCCTCCTCCAAACACCAACGCCGCCCCGGCATGACACCAGGACGGCGCGGGCGCTGACACGAGACGCGCTGGCTTACTTCTTCGCAGGCGCCTTGGCCGCACCGGCCGCCGCCGCGGGAGCCGCCTTGCCGTCGGCCGCCTTGGCATCGCCGGCCTTCGCGTCGGCCGCCTTGGCATCGCCAGCCGCCGGAGCCGCGCCAGGCGCCGCCGCGGCCGCCTCGACCACCTTCTCGACCTCGGGCGCGGTGACGACCGCGAGGGTGAAGTTCACCGACGTCTTCACCGTGACGCCCTTGGGCAGCTGCACCTCGTTGATGTGCAGCGAGCCGCCGATCTTCAGCGGCGTCACGTCGACCTCGATCTTCTCGGGGATCGCCGCGGGCAGCGCCCACACTTCGATCTCGCGGCGGATCTGCGAGAGAATGCCGCCGTTCGTCACGCCCTCGGCCTTGCCCGTGAGGATGACGGGGATCTTCACCTTCACCTGCTCGTTCTCGCGCACGTCGATGAAGTCGACGTGGAGCAGATCCTTCGACACGGGGTCGAGCTGGAACTCCTTGAGGAGCACGGTGATCAGCTTGCCGTCGACCGACAGGCCCAGCACGGTGTTCATGCGCTTGGGCGTCTGGATCGCCGCCTTGGTCTCCTTGGCGTCGACAGCGATGTTGAGGGGCTTCTCCAGGTGCGGGCCATAGACGACGGCCGGCACGAGGCCAGCGGCGCGGGTGCGGCGGGCAGGGCCCTTGCCGGCGCCGGTACGGATCTTCGCAGTGAGGGGACGGGTCTCGAGAGCCATGTGCAGTGCTTCCTTCGAAGGGACGCCGGCAGGCCGGCGGCCGATGGTGCTTCAACGTCCCGTGCGAACCCGGCATCCTGCCCCGGTGGCAGGCCCCGAAGTGTCGTCCGTCGTCGAAGCGCGCAGGCCCTTACGGTGGCCGTCGGCGCAGGTCAAGCCCGGGCCTTGCAGTGGCGAAACCCCTCTGGTAGGTGCGCCGTCCTTTCCGTTTTTCAGACCCACCGAAGAGGCTTTCCCATGCGTCCCGCAGCCATCCAGTTCGTCGATTCGCTCCACCTCCGCAAGAACGCTCCCGAGTTCCGCACCGGCGACACCGTGCGCGTGAACTGGAAGGTGAAGGAGGGTGAGAAGGAGCGCGAGCAGGCGTTCGAGGGCGTCGTCATTCGCAAGACGAAGGGCTCGGTCGACGCGACTTTCACCGTTCGCAAGGTGTCGTTCGGCGTCGGCGTCGAGCGCATCTTCCCCCTCCACTCGCCCCGCTACAGCAGCATCGACGTGGTGACGAAGGGCTCCGTGCGCCGCAACCGGCTGTTCTTCCTGCGCTCGCTGCGCGGCAAGGCGGCCCGCCTCGATTCTCAGGACGAGACGGCAGCGGCTCCCGCGAAGGCGTAACGTCGGCTTCTCGCGAGGGGGTCGATGCTCGTCCTGGAGTTGGCGGTGCAGGGGGTCCGGGGGTTCTCTCCCTCGGCCCGCATTGCCCTCAAGCCGGGCTACACCGTCCTCAAGAGTCCCACGGACATTCCAGCGCCGCTGGCCGGGCTGTCGCTCGCGCTGTTGTTCCCCGACGGCCGTGGTGGCGACGGCGCCTTCCTGTCGCCGGGCGCGAAGGTGGGTCGGGCCGGGTTTTCGCTCCAGGCCGCCGACGGGAGCGTCTTTCGCCTCGTTCGCGATCTCGGCGGCCAGGGCACGCTCCACAAGCTCGATCGCGCGACGAACCAGTTCCAGGTCCTCACGCAGGACTCTGGCGAGATGATGCAGGTGCTCCGCGCGGCAGGCCTCCCAGCGCGGACGACCTTCGAGCAGCTCTTCACCGTCGCCGTCGGGCAGCTCCCCTCGCGCAGGCCGAAGCAGGCGGCCCGGCCACCGGAGCCAGCCGCGAAGGCGCCCGGGTACAAAGGGGCGACGTCATCGGTCGCGCGCGTGCAGTCGGCCTTCGATCAGTACGCGGATCTGGCGAGTGACACGGGCCCGTCGGTCGAGAAGCTGGCGGCCCTCGAGCGCGAGCTGGCGACCGCGAAGGAGGTCTCAGAGATCCAGTTCCGCATGGATGGCGTGCAGGCCGACGTCTTCAAGCAGGAGTCGCGGCTGCGCGCCTATGAAGAGCTCAAGGCGAGGCTGACGACGGCGCGGGAAGAGCTGCAGAAGGCGCCCACGCCCCAGAACCTCGGGTTGCCCGACGACATCGTCGAGCGGGTGCGGCGCGCGGGAGACGAGAAGAAGCGCCGCGACGACGCGCTCGCCCGGCTCGACCAGGAGAAGGCCGCCGCGGGGCTCGCCGCCGAGGCGCTCCCGCCGGTGCCGCCCCTGTGGAAGGACGCGCGCTTTCTGGCCAGCGTCGTCCTCGGCCTGGGCCTCCTCGTCGCCGGTGGCGTGCTCGATGGGATGGGCCGGTTCCTCGCCCTGCTCGCGATCCCCGCGTTCACCTTCGGGGGGCTGCTGGCGCTGCGCTTCATCGAAGAGCTCCAGTACCGGAGCCGCGAGGCCGCCAAGGGCGACGTCTTCGATACCCGACGCCGGAAGATCGAAGACGAGTACGCGATGGGCGCCAGCATCGTGCAGACGGCGCTCGACAAGCTCGAGGCCAACACGCCCGACGAGTTCTTCAGCGTCATGGCCCGCCGCGGTGAGCTGCAGCCGGCCGTGGCCCAGCTCGAGCTCGAGTTCGCCGACTTCGAGTCCGACCCCGAGATGGCGTCGATGGGAGACACCGTGGCGCGGCTCAAGGCCGAGCAGGAGGAGCTCAACCAGCGCCTCCTCGGCCTCTCTGGCGGGTACGCGCGCGAGGTGCGCGACATCGAGCGCGACATCGCCCGCATGAAGGAAGCGCTGGCCGGAAAGAACCCGACCGCGGTCTCAGGGGAAGGCTTCGCGCCCGTGCCCACCGGCCCTGACGCCACCTTCGAGGATCCCTGCCCGGCGCCGATGCGGCTGGCGTGTGAGATCTTCAGCGCCGATCTGCCGACGCTCTGGGGCGTGATGCGCGACCGCTGCGTGCAGTACCTCGTGGCGCTCACGGACAAGCGGTACCACGCGATCGATCTCGACGCGTCGGGGCGCGCTACGGTGCACGCGCCAGGGCGCACGGTGCCGGCCGGAGAGCTGCCTGCGAAGGACCTCGACCTGCTCTACCTCGCGCTGCGCCTGACGCTCGCCGAGAAGGCCGGCGCGCAGACGAAGCTGCCGGTGCTGATCGAAGACGCGTTCGGTGGCGTCATCGACACCCCGAAGCAGGCGTTGTTCGCGCGCATGCTCAAGCACATCGGCACGCTGACGCAGGTGGTGCACGTCATCGGCTCGTCGCAGACACCGCCGCAGGCCGACACGCTGCTCGCCGTGTGAGCGCCCCCTTTCCTCGGAGCGGTTCGCCACGGATCAACACGACCCGGTCGCGGCCGCGTTCGGCCGAGCGTTCGATGAAGTGGTCCGTGCTGGAGGCCGCCGGCGCCGTCGCGCTGTCGTCGGGCGCGTTCCCAGGGATCCAGGACCTCGCCTACGCGCTGCGCGAAGTGCCTGCTTGCCCGAGGGCCCGCTCGCGCCGTCACGGGTGGGCCTCGCGCCGGGCGTTTCGGTCGACACCGAGGTCCGGCCTTCGTTGATCGCGGCTCGTCGGACTGGGCGGCACGTGGATGATGGTGGAACGCGGAAACGGCCGGAGCAGAGAGGCCTCTTCCAGACCGCAGCGTCAGCTGGACGGGGTCGGGTGGCGCTCTTGCTCAACGCCTCGGAGTTCAGTCGATGGTTGCGAATGGCGCTGCATCCGATGTCCTTCGAGGTCGACGCGGCACGCGGGTTCGTTCGACCTCAACCTGCCGCCTGAGCCCTACCGGCCGGTGAGCAGGCGGTACCGCTGAAGAGACTCCACCTCGTCGACCTCGTGCGCGAAGCCAGTGGCGCGCTTGAACGCCTTGCCGTCCACCACGATGGGGAACTTGATGTGCTCGAGCGCGCCTGGGGGGAGGCGGGGGAAGCCGAGCCGGCCGAGCAGCCCTCGCAGCAGCGGCTCCGGCACTGGCACCGCTCGACGCCCGGTGTGCTCGACGATGAGGCGCAGCGGCACGGGGTTGGGCCCACACACGTTGAAGATGCCCTTCACCCGCTGCTCGACCGACAGGGCGATGGCGCGCGCCGCGTCAGACTCGAAGAGGAACTGAAACAGCGGGTCGTACCCGAGCACCATGGGCACCCGCTTGCCGCGCAGGAACGAGGCGAGCGTGCCCTGCTGCGAGGGCCCCAGCGTGTAGACGAGGCGCAGCACGGTGGTGACGAGCTTCGGCTCGCGCCAGAGCGCGTTCGCCGCGTAGAGATCGGCGGCGACGAGATCGGCGAGCTCAGGGAAGCTCCCGATGCCGTGCGGGGGCTCATCTTCGGTGTGGTACAGCGGCGAGTCGGCGCTCGCGCCGTAGTACGTGTGGCGCCCCACGAAGACGACGTGCTTCACGCCATGGTTCACCGCGTGTTCGAAGAGGGACTTCGTGCCACCGACGTTGATGCGGGCGCGCTCGTCTCCGCCGGCGGTCAGCGCGTTCACCGTCGCCATGTGCACGACGCACTCGGGCTTGCGCGTGCGGAACACGTCTTCAGCGGCGCGCTTGCGCACGTCGGTCTCGAACACCTCGATGCCCTCGGGCGCGTCGCGCCACGGCCGGCGGTCGAGCCCCAGCACCTCGTGGCCACGGCTCTTGAGCAGCATCGCCACCTGCCGGGCGAGCGCACCCGAGATGCCGGCGATCAGCACCCTCATGACGCACCTCCGGGCTTCACCCGCGCCCGCCGGGCCTTGCGGGCCTCGTCAATGAGCTGCGCGATGCGCTGCTTCACCTGCTCGACGTAGCTCTTGATGATCGAGTCTTCCTCGTCACCGGTGCCCTCGAACGTCATCGGCACGCCGTAGTGCACCTCACACGGCGCGGGCAGCGGGAGCGCCACGCCGTACGGCGTCACCGGCACGTAGGGCACGCCCACCAGCTTGCCGAGCGTGTACGAGTTCATCACCGTGGGCACCGCGTCGGCGCCGCCCACGAAGCCCAGCGGCACGATGGGCGTCTTCGTCTTGAGCGCCAGGCGCATGAAGCCGGTGCCGAAGTCGACGAGGGAATAGCGCTCCTTGTAGAGCTTGGCGGTGCCGCGCGCGCCCTCGGGGAACACCATGAGGAGCCGATCGTCCTGCAGGAGGCGCTCGGCGTGCTCGGGCAGGCCGGTGAACTGGCCAGTGCGGCTCGACCAGAGGCTGCCCACCGGCAGCTGGTTGATGAACTTCTCGGCCATGCCCTGCGCGAGGCGGGGCGGGTCGAGCTCGAGCATCATCGACGCGAGCACCATCGCGCCATCGATGGCGTAGCCGCCGGAGTGGTTGCCCACCAGCATCGCCCGGCCCCGCCGCGGAACGTTCTCGGCCCCGACGGCGTGGACGCGGAAGTAGTTCCGGTAGAACCAGCCCAGCAGCGAGAAGCCCACCACCAGGTGTTTCTTCGAGATGCCGTAGGGGTCGACGCCCAGCGCGTTGAACGGCAGCTCGAGCCGGTTCACCAGATCGCGAACGGAGTCGTCTCTCGCCATGTGGGCGACTGTAGCCCTGCCCGTTGGAGAGTCGCCCACAATCCACCCGTCAGCAGGCCCCGTAGCGCGCCCACGAATCAGGAGCTGGCCGCGCCGATGTGGTCCAATGTCGCGCGTGAGCCCGTCGAACATGACCGCCGCCCCGTCGCAGTCTGGCCGTTCCCTGCACCACTTCCGGCTCGACCGCGCCATCGCCGAGGGTGGCATGGGGCGCGTGTACCTCGGCTTCGATCTGTCGCTACAGCGGCCGGTGGCGGTGAAGGTGATTCGCCCGGAGTACGCGAAGGATCCGTCGTTCGCGAGCCGCTTCATCCGCGAGGCGCGCGCGCAGGCGCAGGTGGTGCACTCGAACGTCGTGCAGGTCTTCTACGTCGGCCAGGAGGGCGACACGCTCTTCATGGTGATGGAGCTCGTCGAGGGCGGCTCGCTCGGCGGCCTCTTGCGTGAGAAGGGCCCGCTGGACTGGAAGACCGCGCACAAGCACTTCCTGGCGCTCGCGCATGGGCTGCGCGAGGCCGATCGGCTGCAGATCATCCACCGCGACATCAAGCCCGACAACGTGCTGCTCGACCGGTTTGGAGAGGCCCACCTCGCGGACTTCGGGCTGGCGGGGCCGGTGTTGTCCCGCGACGCGGTGACGCAGCCCGATCTCGCGCGCGTCGTGAACCCCGCGGTGCCGAACCTCACCCAGGTGGGCTCGGTCATGGGCAGCCCGCCGTACATGTCTCCGGAGCAGGCGATGGGGGAGCCGCTCGACGCCCGGAGTGACCTGTACGCCCTCGGCGCGACCTTCCTCGAGCTGCTCACCGGCGCACCACCGACGCGCGCTGCGACGCTCACCGAGCTCCAGGTCTTTCACGACGGCCCGCCCCCGCCGCCCTTGTCACCGCGCCGGGGCCGCATTCCCGCCGGCTTCGCGGCGATCGTCGACCGCTGCCTCGAGCGGGACGTCTCGAAGCGCTTCCAGTCGTGGGACGAGCTGATCGCCGCGCTCGAGGCGGCAACGCCCAAGCCGCAGATCGACGCCGGCGTGCTGCCCCGCGTGATGGCATGGGGCATCGACGTGACGGTCTTCGCGATGGCGCTGGTGACGTCGGCGGCGCTCCCGGTGGGCCTGGGCGTGCGGGTGGTGGCCTCGTTCGTCTTGTTGGTGGCGTTCCTGGTCGTGGGCGCGACGGTGACGCGCGCGACGCCCGGGCTGTGGATGATGCGCTTGTTGCTGACGAGCCCAGACGGCGAGGAGCTGTCCACCCGGACGCTGGTGCTGCGGGGGGTGGTGCAGCACCTGTGGCTCGTCTTCGGCGGGCTCGCGCTCGCCGCGATCTACAGCTCCTGGTCGTTCCCCGTTCAGCTCGGGCTGCTGGCCGGTCTGGCGGTCACGTTCTCGCTCGGCGTGCTCGGGAGCTTCCTGCGGCTCGGCGCCGGCCGACGGACCCTGATCGATCGGTTGTTCGGGACGCGTGCGCTCGTCTTCGTGCGGTGATGTTCGCGGGTGAACAGGCTCCGAAGTCCGACCCCGGCGCGAGACTCAGGCGCCCGTGTGGCCCGGCTGCTTGACGTTCGCGCGCTGTACGAAGTCCTCCACGGTGCCCGACACCAGTGAGGCGTCGATCAACGTCCGGTAGGCGCCCAACGGAATGTCGACCGGCCCGCTCGCCGTCATGACCCACAGCGACAGCGTGTAGCCCGTGGGCACCTTCGTCACCGGCATCTGGTCGACGCGCAGCTCGACGCGCGCCATCTCGAGCGGCTCGCCATCGATGAGGAGCCGGCCCTGCGTCCGCACCAGCGTCCACGTCGCGGGGCGCACGGCACGGGCCATCACCACCGACAGTACCGCCATCAGCGGCGCCAGCGAGACGAGCGCGACCAGGCCTCCGCCGGTCTCGAGGGGCAGGAGCCCGACCGTCACGCCGCCCGCGAGGACCCCGGCCGCGGCGAGCGCAAATCGACGCCACCGACGTCCACGCTCGACGACGAGGCAGTCACTGCGGGGCTGGCTCAGACGGACCTGCATGCAGGAATCCCAAGTGTAGTCAGGGGCACAACCGCGTGCATCCCCCCGACCTTCCCGGCCTTCGGTGGGGTGGGTGACGAGCCTACCTCGACGGCACCGGCGTGTGTCTCTCGTCGAGGGTGGCGGAGAGGAGGCGTCGGGCCTCCCGGAGGTCGCGCTCGGCCTCGGCGCTGACCTTGTGGCCGTCGAGCACGTTGGCGAGCGCGGCCGCGGCGGCGCGCATCGAGGCCACGGCCTGGAGGTGCCGGTTCTTCAGCACGTTCAGCCGGCCCTGCCACTCGCTCACCTCGAGCTGGTGCTTCGAGGCGAGGTACTGCTTCTCTTCCTGCGCCAGCTCGAGCGCCTGCTGGAGCATCGCCACCTCGGTGTCGCGCTCGAAGACGCCGTTGCCGGCCTTCTGCAGCTCCTGCAGCTTGTGGATGAGGGCCTCGCGCTCCTGGAGGATGCGCTGGTTCTCGATGGCCGAGCGGATCTTCTCCTGCACCAGGCTCATCTGCGGGAACGGCTTCTCGAGGTAGTCGACGGCGCCGAGGCGAATCGCCTCGAGAATCGACGTCACGTTCGGGTAGCCCGTCATCATCATGCAGGCGCAGAAGGGCTGGCGGCTGCGCGCCGCGCGAATCACGTCGAGGCCCGAGCCGTCGGGCAGGTTCTTGTCCACCAGCAGACAGCCGAAGCGCTGCGTCTCGAGCAGCTTCACCGCGTCGGCGACCCGGGTGGCGACCGCGACGCCGAAGGCCTTCTTCTCGAGCGCGATCTTGAGCACGTCGAGCACGATGGGCTCGTCGTCGATGAGGAGCACGGAGTTGGGAACCACGGCGGGGAAGTCTCGCGCTTCGTGTGACGCCCGTCGAGAATGGGCGGCATGGATGAGCTGAATACAGTGGTGGCGAAAGTGGGCGGCTGGCGCTCGGTGGGCTTCGCCGTGGCCGTCGTGGTGGTGCTGCTGGTGCTCAAGCGGTTGTTGTCGTCGGGCCCCGAGCCGAAGGCCGCGCCGAAGCGGTGGGTCGTGTGTGCGTGTGGGTGGAGCGGCGAGGTGACGCAGCGAAAGCCGCGCTGCCCGAAGTGTGGCCGCTCGGAGCTGCAGGACGCGTGAGGAGTGCTGGACAGCGTGCGCGCAGGCGTGGTGAAGCCGCCGCATGAGCGAGACCTACCCGGTGACGGTGGCCGTGACGCGGAACGATGGTTCGACGGAGTACGTCCGCGTCGGCAGCGCGACGCGGCAGGGCGATGGCTTCGTGTTGAGCCTGGGCGACCTGCGCATCGGTGGCCAGGCCGAGGCCCCCCGGCGGGCGAGCCCCAGCGCCGCCTCGCCGGCCCGCGCGCCGTCGGGTGGTTCAGACGCCTCGGGCATGGTGTTCCCGCCGTACGGGCGCAGCAAGGGCATGCCCATCGTCGGCGCCTCGATGCAGGATCTCGAGTTCTACGCCAACGGCTGCCGGCGCACGCTCAACGATCCCGGCAAGTCGCGCTGGCATGACAAAGAGCGCCAGCTCCTCGCCGCCATCGAGGGTGAGATCGCCCGCCAGCAGGGCGGCTCGAGCGGCATGCCCGACGACTCCGGCATTCCGCCACCGAGCGACGACGACGCCCCGTTCTGATCAGCGGCGGTAGAGGCCATCGCGCAGGCGCTCGAAGTGCCGCCACGCCCGTGCAGCGACCTCCGACATCGTCAACGTGCGGCTCTTCATCATGGCGGTGAGCTGCTTCTCGAGCCCCTCCGCGAGGAACCCCACCGTCTCGACGGCGTCTCCGAGCGAGAGGCCGTCGCGCAGCGGGGACGGGTCGATGCCGGCGATCAGCTTCGGCCACGACTCCTTGAGCAGCTGCGCCTGCCGCAGGGCCAGCTTCGGTTTCAACGACGGCGGGGCCTCGGTGATGGCCACCACGAGGAACTCCGCGGTCAGCGGGTACTGCTCGGCCAGCTCGAGCTTGCGCAGCGTCACCTGGTGGAGCCGCTCGAAGAGCTCGGTCGCCGGCGCACCCTGCGGCTCGAGCACGAGCTGCGTCAGGCGCACCACCTCTCGCTCGAACAGCACCTCGAAGAGCGCTTCTTTCGAGCCGAAGTGGTGGAACACGAGGCCCTTCGCGACGCCGGCCCGCGCGGCGATGGCGTTGGTGGACGCGGCCTCGTAGCCGCGGGTGGCGAACTCTTCGAGCGCGGCCGCGAGGATCCGCTCCCGGGCCGGCGACGCGTCGTCGGGAGCCTTCGGCTCGGTCATGCGTGCACGTCCTTGCGTGAGAACCACACGAAGGCGCCCGCCAGCAGCACCATCGAGACGACCACGAGCGCCGCGGCGCGTGGCTCGAGCCCACCGGCCTGCACGATGTCGGCGGGCTCCACCAGGCGGTAGGGCGACAACGCCCCGGCTCCCTCGGCCTTCGGAGACACCTTCGAGATGACGCCGAGGAAGTAGGTGCCGAGCACGAGGCCCATCGCCATCGACGGCGCGACGCGCGCCTGGAGCACCGTCGCCCCCAGCAGGCCGGCCGCGAGGAAGAAGACGCCCAGGAGGAAAGCGCCGAGGAACATCGACGCGATGAGGCCACCCTCGACGGGCTGCGCGGCCACGCGCGCCAGTGAGCCGGCCACTGCGAGGCCCACCACGACGAAGAAGACCGACAGCCAGGTGAGCGCCGCGAGCAGCTTGCCGCCCAGCACCTGCCAACGCTCGACGGGGAGCGTGAGCACGGACTCCGAGGTGCGCTGCGCGTCTTCCCGCGCGACGACGTTGGCGCCGAGCAGCCCCGCGAAGAGGCTCGCGCCGAGCGTGACGACGATGAAGTTCGTCGAGAGGTACCCCACCGGCCGGCTGAAGTCCGTCGTGTTCAGGTTGAAGGCCTGCTTGAGGCCCTCGGGCAGCACCGCCAGCTTCGCGGCCAGCAGCCCGTTGTCGCCGGCGACCTGCGGCTGGAGTGACGCGTACATCATCATCAGCAGCGCCAGCGGAACGAGCCAGCCCAGCGTGGCGTTGCGCTGCGCGACGAGCTCACGGCGGGCGATGAGGAGCAGGGGGCGGATCATGAGCGGGTCTCCGGCGTGAGGTAGTGCTGCAGGACGATCTCTTCCAGCGAGGGCTCCTCGATGCGCACGTCGGCGGGATCGAGCGCCGCGAGCGCCGAGAGCATCGGCGGGAGCGCGCCCGAGTAGAGGAAGGTGGCGCCCGACGGAGACGGCACGAACGAGCTCACCCCGGCCAGCGCCGAGAGGCCCGAGGCAGGGCCCTGCACGTGCACCCGACGCAGCTGCCGTCGGCGCAGCGCCTCGACGTCCTCCCTGGCCGCCAACCGGCCCTCCGACAGCACCGCCACCGTCTTGCAGGTGCGCTGCACCTCGGACAACACGTGCGACGAGAAGAGCACGGCGGCTCCACCGCGCGCCTCGGCTTCGAGCACGTCGAACAGTCGCTGCTGCATCACCGGGTCGAGCCCGTTCGTCGGCTCATCGAGGATCAACACCTTCGGCCGGTGCTGGAGCGCGGCCACCAGCGCGAGCTTCTTCTTGTTGCCCAGCGAGAGATCCTCGGCGCGTGCCGACACCTCGAGCTCGAACGTCTGCACCAGGGTGTCGCGGCGGGCGCGGTGATCGCCCGGGTAGAACGACGATCGCCACTCGAGCAGCTGCCTCACCGTGAGGCCCGGGTCGAACTGGTTCTCGCCGGGCACGTAGCCGACGTCAGCGCGGGCCTGCGCACCTTCCACGGCCGTGTTGCGCCCGAGCAGCCACGTCTCGCCCTCCGTGGCGCGCAGCAGCCCGAGCAGCGTCCGCACCGCCGTGCTCTTGCCGGCCCCGTTCGGACCGATGAGCCCGAACATCACGCCGGCTGGCACCTCGAGGCTCAGCCCCTCGACACCGCGTCGACCTCCGTACCGTTTCGTCAGGTTTTTCAACTGGATGGGATGCATGCGACCTCCGATGCTGACCAGCTGGTCAACCCTCTCTAACGCCGACTGACCATGTGGTCAAGGGGGCCTGACGAAGGGGGCGTCGTGCTACACGCGCCCACCATGACGGTCCTGATGGTGCTGATGGCGGTGTTGGCGGCAGAGAAGGGCGGGGCGGCGCAGATCACCCCGCAGGCGTTGAGCGGGCACGTGCGCTTCCTCGCGTCCGACGCGCTCGAAGGCCGCGGCCCGGCGACCCGGGGCGATCTCCTGACGCAGCAGTACCTCGTCGCGCAGTTCGAGACCCTGGGCCTGGCTCCGGCTGGGAGCGAGGGCTACCGCCAGCCCTTCGAGCTGATCGGCGTCACTGGCAACCCCACGGCCCTCACCTTCAAGCGCGGCAACGACACGCTGGTGACGAACTTCCACACCGATCTGATCGCGGTGAGCGGCCACCAGCTCGAGAAGTCACGCCTCGAGAAGGCCGAGGTCGTCTTCGTCGGCTACGGCATCGTCGCGCCGGAGTACGGCTGGAACGACTTCAAGGGCCTCGACGTGAAGGGCAAGGTGCTGCTCGTCATGAACAACGACCCCGAGGACGACGCGGGCTTGTTCGCGGGGAAGACGCGCCTCTGGTACGGCCGGTGGGACTACAAATACGAGCAGGCGATGAAGCAGGGCGCAGCGGGGTGCCTCATCATCCACACCACGCCGTCGGCCGGCTACCCGTGGCAGGTGGTGCAGACGTCGTGGACCGGAGAGCAGTTCGACCTGCCCGCCACCACGGCCTCGTCGCTGCAGGTGAAGGGCTGGCTCACCGAAGAGGCCAGCCGCAAGCTCGTGTCCATCGCCGGGAAGGACCTGGACGCGCTGCGTGCGCAGGCGCAGTCGCGTGACTTCCAGCCGGTGCCGCTGGGCGTCTCGGTCAGCACGAGCTTCACGAACACGGTCGCGAAGAAGGCCACCGCCAACGTGCTCGGCGTGCTTCCGGGGAGCGATCCGAAGCTGGCCGACGAGTGGCTCGTGCTCACCGCGCACCACGATCACCTGGGCCTCAAGGTGGGCGGCAAGAAGGACGAAGACGTCATCTACAACGGCGCGGTGGACAACGCGTCGGGCGTGGCGGCGCTCTTGACGCTGGCGCGCGCGCTTTCGACGGCTCCGAAGGGCCCCAGGCGCAGCGTGCTCTTCGCGGCGGTCGCGGCCGAGGAGCAGGGCCTCCTGGGCTCGCAGTACCTCGTCGAGCACCCGCCGGTGCCACACGGGCGCATGGCGGCCAACGTGAACATCGACGGCCTCAACATCTGGGGCCGCACGCGCGACGTGTCGGTCATCGGGTACGGCAAGACGAGCATCGATGGCGTGCTGGGGTCGCTCGCGAAGGCGCAGGGGCGGGTGGTGAAGCCCGACGCGCTGAGCGACCGCGGCTTCTTCTACCGCTCCGATCAGTTCAACTTCGCCAAGGCCGGCGTGCCGGCGACGTACTTCTCGTCGGGCCACGCCTTCGTCGATCGCCCCGAGAATTGGGGCCGTGAGCAGCGGGAGAAGTGGGAGTCGACGCACTACCACCAGCCCAGCGACGAGCTCGACGCGTCGTGGGATCTGTCGGGCGCGGTCGAAGACGTGAAGCTCGTGTACCAGCTCGTCTTGAAGCTCGCCGACGCGCCCGCGATGCCCACCTGGACGCGCGGCGACGAGTTCGAGGCCGCGCGGCTCAAGTCCTTCCAGGCGCTGCTGCCTGCCGGCGCGAAGGGCTCGGCCGGAAAGTAGTCAGGGCTGGCCCGGGTACACCCGCCAGTAGCCACCCGTCAGATCGACGAAGGCCTGGCCCGTGGTGACGTCGCGGAACTGAACGAGATCGACGAGCCCATCTCCCGTGAGGTCGAGCGTCGCCCACTGCGCGCCCGAGACGGAGCGGAACCCCTCGACGGTCGGCCCCGCTGGAATGGCGAAGCTCAGCGGCGTGGCCTGGAACGCGGTGCGCGCGGCGTTCTGCGGGTAGTACCGCCACGCGGGGCCGTTGCCGACGAGCCACGGGCGGTTCGTCGTCGGGTCCGCCGGCTGCACGAGCTCTGGCACGTCGTCGCCGGTGAGATCGAACACCTGCCATGACGTGTTGGCGGTGGCGCCCGCGAGCGCGTTGAAGGCTGCGTTGGGGACGAACCACTCCACGCTGGTGCTCGCGAGCGATGCCCCCGCCGTGCCCGAGGTGTTCGGCCACACGCGCCAGTACGAGCGGTTCAACGTGAGGTTCTGGAAGGGCGTGCCGAGGCCGGGGCTCTGGGTCTGCACCAGGTCGGCGCGGCCGTCGCCCGTGAGATCGGTGAGCGCCCATCCGGTGGCGAAGGCGCTGCGGAAGCCTCCGGTCGTTCCACTCGCGGGGATGGAGATGCGGGTGCACGTCGCGGCGCCGGTGAAGCCCGCGGGTCCTCCCGGGCAAACGAGCCACTGGGCCTGGCCGTTCTGGGACCACACGAGGTCCGTCGACGGATCCGCCGTCACCACCAGATCGGGCACGCGATCGCCGTTCAGCGTCGTGACGGTCCACCGGCGGAACATCGCGTCGCTCGAGAATCGATCGATGCCGCCCATGAGCCCGCTCAGCCGGGGCACCGTGAAGGACGTCGCGGTGGTGGCGAAGCCGGCCATCGTCCCGAGGCGAACGAGCCACCCGTCGTTCACCATGCCGATGAGGGACACGTAGGGGCCGCCGCTGTTGGGGTTGGCGGTGTGCACGAGATCAGGCACGCCGTCGGCGTTCACGTCGGTGGTCAGCCACTGGAGCGGCGGGAGTGTCTGGCTGGCCGACGTCGCGTTGTAGCCGTTCGGAATGGCGGCGTTCGTCGGTACCGGCCAGCTCGTCGCGTTCGACGCGAAGCCGCCGCGACCGCCGAGGTGCACGCTCCAGTAGGGCCCGCTGCCGGTGTTCCAGACGTTGCCGGTGAGTGGCGACTCCGGCAGCACGAGATCGGGCACGCCATCGCCAGAGACGTCGAGCGTCGTCCACACGAGCGTCTGGTTCGAGCCAGCCGACGCGAGCGCGTTGTACGAGGTGTTGTTGCCGGCCGAGGGCACCGACCAGCGCACGAACGTCGAGGCGAAGCGGGTCGCGCTGCGCGCGGTGCCGCCGGCTGCTCCACCCGCCGCGCCGCCACCTGCGCCTCCCGCGCTGCCACCCGAGGTGCCACCGGCCATTCCGCCGCCCATCGCCTGACCGCCGGCGTCTCCACCGGCCGAGCCGCCCGCGAAGCCTCCCGCCGCGCCGCCCGCGTCTCCTCCGGCGGTGCCTCCCGCGCTTCCTCCCGCGCTTCCTCCCGCCTCTCCGCCAGCTGCGCTGCCACCGCCGGTGACGACGGCGCCCTGACAGAGCCCGGCCGTGCAACGTTGACCGCTGGCGCAGGTGGCGCAGGTGAGGCCCAGACGCCCACAGGCCGTCAGCTCGGTGCCATCGCGGCACAGTCCCGACCCGTCACAGCACCCGGCGCAGGTGGACGCCGAGCAGGCCGGTGGCGGAGGCGGTGGGCCCGAGGTGCCGCACCCCACGAGCGCTCCGAGGCTCAGCAGCAGCAGTCGACGACCCATGACACCTCCCCAAACGGCCGAGCGTCAGTGTGCCACACCCGGGCGGGGATCCTGACACCCCTCCGTCAGGAGCCCGACTAAGAGGTCTCTGCATGGCCGACTTCCAGCTCGTCAGTGACTACGTCCCGCGCGGAGACCAGCCTCGCGCCATCGCGGAGCTGACGGAGGGCGTGCTGCGCGGCGACCAGCACCAGGTGCTGCTCGGCGTCACCGGCTCGGGCAAGACGTTCACCATGGCGAACGTCGTCGCCAACGTGAAGCGCCCGACGTTGATCATGGCGCACAACAAGACGCTGGCCGCGCAGCTGTACGGCGAGTTCAAGCAGCTCTTCCCGAACAACGCCGTCGAGTACTTCGTCAGCTACTACGACTACTACCAGCCCGAGGCGTACGTCCCGGCGTCGGACACGTTCATCGAGAAGGACTCGAGCATCAACGAGGAGATCGAGCGGCTCCGTCATTCGGCCACGCACTCGCTGATGACCCGCGACGACGTGCTGATCGTGGCGTCGGTGTCATGCATCTACGGCCTCGGCGTGGCGCGCGTGTACCTCGGCATGGCGATCGCGCTCGAGAGCGGGAAGGACTTCGGTCGCGACGCGCTCATGAAGCGGCTGGTGGAGTGCCAGTACGAGCGCAACGACATGGACTTCCACCGCGGCACCTTCCGCGTGCGCGGCGACACCATCGAGATCTTCCCCATCTACGAGGACGAGCGCGCCGTGCGCGTCGAGTTCTTCGGCGACACGGTGGAGCGCATGACGGAGTTCGACCCGCTGCGCGGCCAGACGCTGGGGACGATCCCCAAGATGACGATCTTCCCCGGCAGCCACTACGTGACCGACCTCGAGCAGCGGCACCGCGCGGTCGGCGCGATCCGCGAGGAGCTGCGGGAGCGCCTCACCGAGCTGCGCGCCCAGAACAAGCTGGTGGAGGCCCAGCGCCTCGAGCAGCGCACCATGTTCGACCTCGAGATGATGGAGCAGCTGGGCTTCTGCAACGGCATCGAGAACTACTCGAGGCACCTGTCGGGCCGGGCTCCGGGCGAGGCGCCGCCGTGTCTGCTCGATTACTTCCCGAAGGATTTCCTGCTCATCATCGACGAGTCCCACCAGACGGTGCCGCAGATCGGCGCGATGTACCGGGGCGATCGCTCGCGCAAGGAGACGCTGGTCGACTTCGGCTTCCGCCTGCCCAGCGCGCTCGACAACCGGCCGCTCAAGTTCGGCGAGTTCGAGCAGTTCCTCAAGCACGCGATCCACGTCTCGGCGACGCCGTCGGAGTGGGAGATCAACAAGGCCCGCGGCGTGCTGGTGGAGCAGGTGATTCGGCCGACGGGGCTCCTCGACCCGATCATCGAGGTGCGGCCCGCGGGCAACCAGGTCGACGATCTGCTCGAAGAGATTCGGGTTCGCGCGAAGAAGGGCGAGCGCGTGCTGGTGACGACGCTCACCAAGCGCATGGCGGAGGATTTGACCGAGTACTACGCCGAGGTGGGCGTGCGCGTGCGCTACCTGCACGCCGACATCGACGCCATCGAGCGGACGGCGATCATCCGCGATCTCCGCAAGGGCGAGTACGACGTGCTGGTCGGCATCAACCTGCTGCGCGAGGGCCTCGACATTCCCGAGACGTCGTTGGTGGCGATCCTCGACGCGGACAAGGAGGGCTACCTGCGCAGCCACGTGTCGCTCATCCAGACGATGGGCCGCGCGGCCCGCAACGTGAGCGGGCGCTGCATCATGTACTCGGACGTGATGACCGACTCGATGAAGAAGGCCATCGAGGAGACGAATCGGCGTCGAGAGATCCAGGACGCGCACAACCGCGAGCACGGGATCACCCCCACGCAGGTGAAGAAGGCGATCACGGATCTCACCCAGTACGTCTACGGCGCCGACTCGCTCGACCTCCCGATGGCGGCGGAGGGGGCCAACGCGCTGCTGACGAAGGACGAGGTGCGCGAGCTCATCCGCGACACCGAGAAGCGCATGATGGCCTTCGCCGACGAGATGGAGTTCGAGAAGGCCGCCGCCGAGCGTGATCGCCTCATCGTGCTGCGCGAGATGGACATCGGGGTGAAGCCGCCGCTCCGCACGCTGGTGGACGCCGCGAAGGAGAAGCAGGAGCAGCGCCCCATGGGGCGGAAGAGCCAGCCGCGGAAGTACCGCCGGAAGCGGTAAGTGGGTCAACGGCCGGGGAACCGGCGGCCATCGACCGGGCAGGTCGAGACGCCGAGCAGGCAGGGCATGGTGGAGCGAGAGTGCTCGCCCGTGGCGAAGCAGCTCGGCATGGCACGTGGCTCCGATCGAGGCGCACACCGGCGCTGACAGTACCCAGCCGCTGCTGGCACGCTCGAGCCCTTCGAAGCGGGGCCGATCGAGCACGGAGGTCTTCAAGGTGGGAGGCGCGGCTCACGGCGCCGCAGCGCTCCCGGCGTCCGGTGAGGCGCGTCGTTTCCCGGCATCGCGTCGTGCGACGCCTGATGTCACTGGCAGCCCGAGCTCCGACTCACGGGAGGCCGGCCGAGAAGCCCTCCCGAAACGACGGGAACCGCGGCGCCCAGCCGCTCGCGCGGAGGGCCGAGGTGTCGATTCGCTGGTTCGAGCGCGCGCTCGGCGGCGTGTCCGAGAAGACGAGCGCGTGTGGGTCACGCCCTTCGACGGCCGCGAGGTGTCGGCAGATCTCCCGCGCGAGCGTCGGCGTCCCGTCGGCCACGTTGAGGACCCGGGCTGGACCCGCCCAGCGCAGCGCGTGTTCGATCGAGGCGGCGACGTCCTCATGGTGGACGAGGTTGACCCAGTGGTTGCCGCCGTTCGGCAGCCGCGACGGATCGCGATAGCGGTCTCTTGGATCGCGCCCCGGCCCGTAGAGGCCTGCGACTCGCAGCACGGTCGTTCCAGGCAGGTCGGCAGTCAGGAGGAGGTCTTCGGTCTCGAGCAACTCTGGCGGGCCCCCGGTGCGCGGACTCGTCTCGGTCACGACCTCGCCGTCGCGGCCGCCGTAGATGCCCGTGCTGGAGGTGTAGACGAGGTGCTTCGTCTGGTGATGCCGTGCGAGGGCCACGGCTGCCCGTGCCGCGGGTGGGTAGGTGGCGGCGTAGCCATCTCCCGCGCCGGGCGCGACGCACAGGACGATCGCGTCGATCGGCCCCGGTATGGACGCCGGGTCGAGGTGCTGGAGATCGACCGAGAGCCAGGTGAGGGACGGCTCTGAGGGCTGTGGGGTGCGACGGACCGCGATGACCTCGTTTCCCCGGGCCACGAGGCGGCGGGCGAGGGTGCGGCCGATGGCTCCGGCTCCGAGGATGATGACGTGCATGAGGCCGGGAGTGTCGCAGAGTTCGTGTGCCACGCCGCGTCCGTGTCGCTGCGTCCGTGTCGTAGTGTCCGTGTCGCAGTGTCCATGTCGCAGTGTCCGTGTCGTAGTGTCCGTGTCGCAGTGTCCATGTCGCAGTGTCCGTGTCGCAGTGTCCGTGGCGCCCGGCCGTCTCGCAGCACCCGTGTCGCGGTGTCCGTGTCGCTGCCTCCGTCGACTCCACGCCCTCGGAGCGCTACGACTCGCCCATGCACCGCTTTACGAAGAATGCCTCGGCGCTCCTTATCGTCGACGTCCAGGAGCGCCTCGTCGCCGCGATGGACCCCACGCGATACGAGCGCCTGCTCAACCGCACCCTCGCGGCCATCGACGGTGCGAAGGCGTTGGGCCTCCCCGTCGTGATCACGGAGCAGTACCCGAAGGGCCTCGGGCCCACCGTCAAGCCGATCGTCGAGCGGCTCGGGGACGCGTTCAAGCCGGTCGAGAAGCTCGAGTTCTCGGCCCTCGTTCCCGACGTGAAGACGCGCCTCGCCGGCCGGCCCACGGTGCTCGTCACCGGCATGGAGACCCACGTCTGCGTGTTCCAGACGGTGCGCGCGCTAAAGGAGAGCGGCCTGTCGCCCTATCTCGCGGTCGACGCGGTGCTGTCGCGCAGCGCAGCCGACTTTCAGGTCGGACTCGACCTCTGTCGTGACGCGGGAGCCGTCCACACCACCGTCGAGGCTGCCCTCTTCGACGCGCTGGGCCGCGCGGGAGGTCCCGAGTTCAAAGCCGTGTCGGCGGCCGTGAAGTGATCGACGCTCCGTTCATTGAAGTCTGCGCCTCGACGGAGGTGCCCGAGGGCGCGCGGCGCGTCGTCGACGTCGCGGGGCAGCCCGTGGCCCTGGTGCGGGTGCAGGGGCAGGTCTACGCCGTCGACAACCGGTGTCCGCACCGTGACGGAGAGCTGGGGCAGGGCGATCTCGACGGGTTCCACCTCTTCTGTCCGCTGCACGCCTGGGTGTTCGACGTGCGTGACGGCCGCGGGTTCTTTCCGAAGGGCGCCGAGGTGGCGTGCTTTCCCGTTCGTGAGGAGGCCGGGCGGATTCTCGTCGGCGAGCGCGGCGTGAAGCCGAGCGCGACGGGTCGATGGCCGTAACGCCCGCGCGCTGAAGCTGTTCGGCCGCCCCTCACGCCGAGGGCAGGGCCGCGAGCCGCATTCCCGGCACCCCGGCGAACCGCTTCATCAGGAACCGGAGGAACTCCCGCACCCTCGTCGGCGTGAACTTCGCGCTGGGGACGACGGCGCTGACCTCGAGGGCTGGCGGGACGAACCCGGGCAGCACCTCGACGAGCCTGCGTCGACGGAGGTCTTCCTCGACCAGCCAGCGGGTCACCAGGCCGAGGCCCAGCTCGCCCACGAGCGCCTGCCGCAGCGTCACCGCGTTGTTGGACAGGAACGCCGGCTCGATCTCGACGGTGCTGACGCCGGCCGGAGAGGTCAGCGTCAGCGCGTTGCCCGACGGCAGCCCCGAGAAGCGCACGGAGCGCAGCGTCGAGAGATCCTCCGGGCGCTTCGGCACGCCCACGCGCCGCAGGTAGCCCGGCGCCGCCACCACCAGCCGGTCCATCTCGCCCAGGCGGCGCCGCACCACCGACGCGTCGGTGATCGTGCCGAGGCGAATCGACAGGTCTGCGCCCTCGGTGACGAGGTCGACGTACGAGTCCAGGAGCGTCAGCTCGCAACGAACCTGGGGGTGGCTCCGCTGAAAGTCGACCGCTGCCGGGCCGAGGAAGAGCTCTCCGAGCACCACCGGCCCGTGGAGCTTCAGCGTTCCTCGCGGCACGTCACCGTCGGCCAGCTCGGCGTTCGCTTCGTCGAGCATCGCGAGCGCCTGGCGGGAGCGCTCGTAGTACCGGCGCCCGGGCTCGGTGAGGGTCAGCCTCCGCGTGCTCCGCAGAATGAGCCGCGCCCCGACGTCGGCCTCGAGCGCCGCCAGCGCCTTGCTCGCGGCCGGCTGCCCGACCCCCAGGTCCTTCGCCGCCTTCGAGAGGCTCCCGCGCTCGACGACCTTCCCGAACAGCCGCAACCGCTGCAGTGCATCCATGGCGATTCATTCCACCGTGGAATGAGCCATATGGCCACCGTCGATCTTCTGGACCGGCCCGTCGCTCCGTACGGTGGGCCATCACCTCGCGGGAACGTTTCCCGCGCGGGCACCTGAAGGAGCACGCCATGAAGATCGCCGTCCTTGGAACCGGAATGGTGGGAGAGACCATCGCCTCGCGCCTCGTCGAGCTGGGCCACGAAGTGCGCATGGGCTCGCGCACCGCCACCAACGAAAAGGCCCTCGCCTGGGTGAAGAAGGCCGGCGCGAACGCCTCGGCAGGCACGTTCGCCGATGCAGCCGCCTTCGGCGCGCTCATCATCAACTGCACGCTCGGCTCCGGCACCATCGAGGCCCTCGCGATGGCGGGCGAGCAGCACCTCGAGGGCAAGGCGCTCATCGACATCTCGAACCCGCTCGACTTCTCCAGGGGCATGCCGCCGAGCCTGTTCGTCAGCAACACCGACTCCCTGGGCGAGCAGGTGCAGCGTCGGTTCCCGAAGGCGCGAGTGGTGAAGGCGCTCAACACCATGAGCTGCACCCTCATGGTCAACCCGCGCCTCCTGCCAGACGCTCACCACACGTTCCTCTCGGGCAACGACGATGCCGCCAAGAACGAGGTGAAGGGCGTGCTCCACCAGTTCGGGTGGCGCGACGAGGAGATCGTCGACCTCGGCGACATCTCCACGGCGCGGGGGCCCGAGAGCCTGCTGCCGCTGTGGCTGCGCGTCTGGGGCGCGACGAAGAACGGCACGTTCAACTTCAAGATCGTGGCGAAGTCCTGACGGACGCCCCTGGGGGGGGCCGGTGGGCTGACACCTGAACGAACGACGCCCGGCGCGGGCCGGTGAGGCTCGCATTCCCGCGCCGCGCGGTTAAACGTGCACCGTCATGCCGCTCGCCCTCGTCACTGGCGCTGGAATTCGGGTCGGCCGGGCCATCGCGCTCGGGCTGGCCCGTGATGGCTTCGACGTCGTGCTGCACGCCAACCGCTCGGTCGACGCGGCCCAGGCGGTCAAGCGCGAGGTCGAAGCGCTGGGCCGCCGGGCGTTCGTCGAGCCCGCGAACCTGGCCGAGGTGACGGCGGTGCAGGCCCTGGCCAACCGGCTCCGCGGGGCGCACGGCTCGGTGGACCTGCTGGTGAACAGCGCCGCGGCCTACGCGCACGTCGACTTCGTCGACATCACCCCCGCGCAGCTCGACGAGATGTTCCGCGTCAACCTCGCCGCGCCGTTCTTCCTCATCCAGGGCCTGCTCCCGGCCCTGCGGGCATCCACGCGCGCGGCCATCGTCAACGTCACCGACATGGCCGTGACGCACGCCTACACGACGACGCACTTCTTCGCGCACTACCTCGCGTCGAAGGCCGCGCTCGACCAGCTCACCCGGTCGCTCGCCCTCGAGCTCGGGCCGACGATTCGGGTCAACGCCGTCGCGCCGGGCCCCGTCGCCATGGCCGCCGAGACCACCGAGGCCCAGAAGGCCGACATTCTCGGCCGCATTCCGCTGCGCCGCGAAGGCTCCCCCGAGGACATCGCGCGCGCCGTCGTCTTCCTCGCCAACGCGCCCTACATCACCGGTCAGACGCTCCGCGTCGACGGAGGCCTCAGCGTCGCATGAGCACGTCACCACTCGACAGACTCTCCCTGCGCGGCATGCGGTTCGACTGCATCGTCGGCCTCTTCGACTTCGAGCGGAACACGCCGCAGCCGGTCGAGCTCGACGTCACGCTGCACTTCGACACGCGCGCGGCCGCCAGGCACGGCAAGCTCGCCGACACCGTCGACTACTCACGCCTGCTGGGCGAGCTGCGCTTCATCCTCGTCGCCGGTCGGTTCCGCCTGCTCGAGAGCGCGGCCGAGGCGGTGGCTGCGTGGCTCCTCGCGCCGCCCAGCCAGGACGCGCTGCGGCCGCAGGTCGAGAAGGTCGACGTCTGCCTCTCGAAGCTCGTGGCGCTGTCGGGCGCCGCCGTGCCGACGCTCGAGATCCACCGTACGCGCGCCGACTTCCAGATGACGACCGAGACCAAACACTTCGGCTTCGTCGACATCATCTTCGAGACGCGTGAATGCGGCGTGTACCGAGAGCGCATCTACCCGAAGACCGTGCTCCCGACGCACGTGCACCACCACCTCGACGAGTCCGAGCTGGTGCTCGGCGATGGCCTGCTGCTCCAGGGCCAGCCGGCCATTCCCGGCGTGGCCCACACGTGGCCCAGGGGCTTCCCCCACCGGTACGAGAACATCACCGATCGCGAGCAGAGCTTCCTGTGCATCGACCGCCCGGCGTTCATTCCCACCGACGAGGTCGAGGTCGACGTGCCCATCGAGAAGCTCACCCGCACCGAGCCGGTGCGCTTCTTCTGAGCCCTCGCCCGGGTCGACTCCCGCCGCCATTTCTGTGTAGAGGCGCCTCATGCAGATGTCGCTGTCCGTCGAGTTCCACTTCAGCGCCGCGCACCAGCTCCCGTTCTACGACGGGCCGTGCAAGCGGCTGCATGGCCACAACTACGTGCTGCACGTCGTCCTCGAGGGGCGGCCTTCACCGAAGGACGGCATGATTCGCGACTTCGACGAGGTGAAGAAGACCGTCTGGGACAAGGTGCTGACGAAGGTCGATCACTACTACCTCAACGACATTGTCGAGAACCCGACGGCCGAGAACATCGTCGTGTGGATGTGGGCGCAGCTCGAGCCGCTGGTGCCGGGGCTCAAGGAGCTGAAGCTGTGGGAGACCCCGGAGTACTGCGTCACCTACACGAAGTGAGCGCTGCCCGCCGCCCGTCGAAGCGCCCCGACCGCGCCGCCATGCAGCAGGCGGTGAAGGACTTCCTCGTCGCGGCAGGCCTCGACCCGGCCGACCCGAACCTCAGCCAGACCCCCGAGCGCGTCACCGAGGCCTGGGCCGACGAGTTCCTCGAGGGCTACCGCCGCACGCCAGCCTCGGTGCTGGGTGAGCGGTTTCCCGTCTCGACCGCGTCGGACCGCGAGGTGGTCGTCGTCACCGATCTCTGGTTCCGCTCGATGTGCCCGCATCACCTGCTGCCGTACTCGGGCCGCGCGCACCTCGCCTACGTGCCGGGCACGTCGGTCATCGGCTTCGGCCGCCTCGCCGCGCTGGTGGACTGCTTCGCGCACCGGCTCGTGCTCCAGGAAGAGCTCGCCCGGCAGATCACCACCGCGTTGATGAAGGAGCTCGGCAGCCAGGGGGCGGCGTGCGTGCTGGAGGCCGAGCAGACGTGCCTGCGCCTTCGTGGCGGTGAGCAGTGCGACGCGGTGACCCACGCCGAGGCCTACGACGGCGTGCTCAGGGAGCCGGGGCTTCGCGCCGAGCTGTGGGCGCGCCTCGGGAAGCGGTGACGCGGGTCGAGCCGGCGCGCGTGCACGAGCTGGTGGCCGCGTTCCGCGAGGCCTTCGGCGGCGACGCTGACGTCTCG
Organism: Myxococcaceae bacterium; assembly: GCA_033763395.1. Lineage (GTDB taxonomy): Bacteria > Myxococcota > Myxococcia > Myxococcales > Myxococcaceae > Xiheimicrobium. Next base: position 22,336 of record JANRKQ010000125.1, on the reverse strand, counting down.
AGCGACCCTGCCGTGCTCGAGCCATACGGCCGGGACGAGTCCGACCTGGGCACCTTTCTGCCCCACGCGCTCATTCGGGCCACCAGCACCGCGCAGGTCTCGAAGGTGTTGGCGCTCGGGTCGGCGCTGAGCGTCCCCGTCACGCCGGTCGGCGCCCGCAGCGGGAAGAGCGGAGGGAGCCTGCCAGTCCACGGCGGCGTGTCGCTCTCGCTCGAGCGCATGAACCGGGTGCTCGAGGTGAACCCGGCCGACCTCTTGATGGTCGTCCAGCCGGGCGTGTTCACCCAGCAGGTCGACGAGCTCGCCGCGACGCACGGCCTCTTCTACCCGCCCGACCCGAACTCGGCCGGCTACTGCACCCTGGGCGGCAACGTGGCCGAGAACGCCGGCGGCCCCCGCGCCCTCAAGTACGGCGTCACGCGCGACTACGTGCTCGGCCTCGAGTGGGTGCTCCCGACGGGCGAGGTGCTGCGGGTCGGCCGGCGCACGAGCAAGGGCGTCGCCGGGTACGATCTCGTCGGCCTCTTCGTCGGGAGCGAAGGCACCCTCGGCGTCGCGACCGAGATCACCCTGAAGCTGATCCCCCGCCCGCGCGTGGTTCGTACCGCGCTCATTCCATTCCGGAATGTCTCGCAGGCCGCCGAGGCCATCACCGAGGTCCTGACGAGCGGGCTGTGGCCGCGCACGCTCGAGCTCCTCGACGACGTCGCGCTCCAGGCCATCGCGGGGCGAGGGCTGCCGGTGCCAGCAGCGGCGGGCGCGGTCATCATCGCCGAGGTCGACGGGGCGCAGGACGACGCCGTGCTGGCCGATCTGGCGTCGCTGGTCGAGCGGTGCGCCGGCCGCGGCAGCCTCGAGGCCCAGGTGGCCCAGGACGAGGCCCAGCGGGAGCGGCTCTGGAGTGTGCGCCGCGAGGTCTCCCCGGCCCTGCGCTCGCTCGGCGGCCGGAAGATCTCGGAGGACGTGGTGGTGCCGCGCTCGAAGGTGCCCCAGGCCATCGAGCGCTTCAAAGCGGCAGGCGCCCGCGCGGGCCTCGTGGTGGCGACGTACGGCCACGCCGGCGACGGCAACCTCCACACGAACGTCCTGTACCGCGACCGCACCGACTGGCCGCGTGTCGAGGCCGTGCTGGCCGAGCTCATGGCCGTTACGGTTGAGCTCGGCGGTACCATCACCGGCGAGCACGGGGTGGGCCTGGCCAAGCAGCGGTTTCTGGCGCTGGAGCAGGCTCCGGCGCTCATCGACCTGCAACGACGGCTGAGGGTCTTTTTCGACCCGGCAGTCATGATGAACCCGGGGAAAGTCCTCCCGGACCCCGTCAAGGGTTGAAGTTCATTGATGTTTTCGGACGGGTGTCGACGGCCCCGCCCTTGCTCTTCCGCCCCCTGGACCGACGCAGTGCCTCCGGGGAGGACGCCGATGAGCTTTTTCGAAACCGAAATCTGGAGCGAGCATCTTCTCTTCGACGTTGAACAAACCTTGTTCAAGTCGGAGGACGAAAAAGTGATCGCTCGATCGACCGATGGCCTGTCCCACTACATGCGCAGCATGGGCGGCCACAAACAGCTGACCCGCGAGGACGAGTACGAGCTCTCTCGCCGCGCGAAGAAGGGCGACGAGGCTGCGCGCCGAACCCTGGCCGTCTCGAACCTGCCGTTCGTCGTGGCGGTGGCCAAGAAGTTCGCCAGCCGTGGGGCCCGCCTCGACGACCTCATTCAGGAGGGCAACGTTGGCCTGATGAAGGCCATCGAGCACTTCGACCCGAAGAAGAACGTGCGCTTCGCCACCTACGCCGTCTGGTGGATCCGCGCGTACATCACGCGCTACCTCAAGGACAACCGCAGCCACGTGCGCGGCGGCGAGCACGAGCGCATCTCGATGAGCGACTTCTCGCTCGACACCCCGCTCGATGACGAGTCGGACTCGACCTACATGGAGCGCCTCGAGGACGCGGGCCCGACGCCCGACCAGAACTTCCTCCGCCTCGAGCAAGACGAAGAGGTGGCGGCAGCGCTCCAGCGCGTGAAGCGGCGCCTCGGCGACCTCGGCTGGGACATTCTCCAGGAGCGCCTCACGCAGGACAAGCCGCGCACCCTCGAGGAGCTCGGCCAGCGCTGGGGCGTCTCGCGCGAGCGCGTGCGCCAGGTCGAGCTGAAGACCAAGCATTTCCTCGCCCGCTACCTCGAGACCTACGCGGCCGAGAACGAGAGCGGCGAGGTCAGCGAGCTCAACGCGGCGGCCTGAAGAACCAGGCAGCTGCTCCCGTCGTGACGTGCCGCGATGCGCCGCCAGACCGGTGCATCGCGGTTTTTCTTCGTCCCGACTTCGGAGAGCATGCCGGCCCATGCGAACCCTCCTGTTGACCGCGCTGCTCGCGCTCCCCGCCCTCGCGCAGCCCGCCGCGCCGGGCGACGTCGTCTCGAAGCTCGAGGAGCTGTGGAAGACGCGCGACGACGCCGCCTCGATGAAGGCCACCGACGAGGCCATCAGCGAGGGGCTCAAGGCCTTCCCCGACGACTTCGAGCTCCTGTGGCGTGCCGCGCGCTACCGCTGGTGGCTGGCCGACGGTGCCACCGACGAGAAGTTCAAGAAGCAGATCGCCAAGGAGGGCTGGCTGTTGGCGGAGCGCGCCGTGAAGGCGAAGCCCGACGGCATGCAGGGCCACTACTACGTCGCCCTCAACATCGGCGCCTACAGCCAGGCCGTCGGCATCTTGAAGGCGCTGGGTGAGGGCCTCGAGGGCAAGTTCAACGACGAGCTCGAGAAGGCGCGCAAGGCCGACGCTGCGTTCGATCGCATGGGCCCCATCAACGCCAAGGGCCGCTACTGGTGGGAGCTGCCGTGGCCCAAGCGCGATCTCGGCAAGTCGCGCACCGAGCTCAAGAGCGTCGCCGAGAAGCACCCGGAGCACCTGCGCGCGTGGCTCTACCTCGCCGAGACCGAGCTGAAGGACGGCAACGCGAAGGAGGCGAAGACGTACATCGACAAGGTGACGAACGGCGCTGACGGGTACGATCCGCCCGAGGCGCGGCGCATGAAGAAGTGGGCGAAGCCCATCGCCGAGGCCATCGACACCGCGCTCAAGTGACCCCGGCGGCTTGCCCGAAGAGCGCACGTCCTTACCGGGATCTCTGTCGTCCCTCCTGGAGCCTGCCATGACCGCCGTCGCTGCCCCTGTCACCGCTCCGGCCGAGCGGAACCTCGTCGAGATGTTGCTGGCCCGCGCGAAGGACCGCTCGGCGGCGGCGGCGCGGCACAAGACGGCCTCGGGGTGGACGGACGTGCCCTGGCGTGTCGTCGTCGACCGGGTGCGGGCAGTGTCGAACGGCCTGGTCGCCGCGGGGGTGAAGCCGGGCGATCGGGTCGCCGTTTTCGCCGCCACGAGCCTCACCTGGGTGGTGACCGATCTCGCCATCGGCGCCGCGCGCGCCATCTGCGTGCCGATCTACGCGTCGAACACGCCAGATGAGGTCCGCTACATCCTGCAGAACTCGGGCGCGGTGATGCTGTTCGTCGACAACGACGCGCCTGACGCGAAGCAGCCGGGCCGCCTCACCCGCGCCCGCGGAAAGCTCGCCGAGGCCCCCGAGTGCCGCGCGCTCGTGCTCTTCGAGGGTTCGCCCGGCGGCGAGAAGGAGCTGACGCTCGACGCGCTCGTCGAGCAGGGCAACGCGAACGACGACTTCGACGCGCGCGTGGCCGCCATCGCGCCCGACGATCTCTGTCACTTCATCTACACGTCTGGCACCACCGGCGACCCCAAGGGTGTGATGCTCTCGCACGGCAACTGGGCCTTCGAGGCGCAGGCGATTCGTTCGCTGGGCGTGATGAAGCCCGAAGACACGCTGATGCTCTTCTTGCCGCTGGCGCACTCGTTCGCCCAGGTGGTGAAGGCCGCGTGGGTCGCGCTGGGCTTCACGCTCATCTTCGCCGAGTCGGTCGAGAAGGTGGTCGCCAACCTCGCCGAGACGAAGCCCACCATCTTCCCGGCGGTGCCGCGCGTCTTCGAGAAGGTGTTCGCCAACGTGCAGGGCAACGCGCTCTCGGCGCCGGGCGTGAAGGGCCGCCTGGGGCGCTGGGCGTTCTCGCTCTTCGACGAGTACGTGGCCGCGAAGGAGGCCGGGCGCCCGTACGAGTCGCTCGGGTTCTCGCTGGCGAAGGCGCTCGTCTTCAAGAAGGTGAAGGCCGCGCTCGACGAGAAGCTCGGAGGCCGGCTCCAGCTCTTCGTCTCGGGTGGCGCGCCGCTCCCGCGAAAGATCGGCTACTTCTTCGAGCTGGTCGGTTTCTCTGTCTGCGAGGGGTACGGCCTCACCGAGACGAGCGCGGGCAGCACCATCAACGTGCCGGGCGGTATTCGCATCGGCACCGTCGGCCGCCCGTTCCCCGGCGTCGAGCTCCAGATCGCAGAGGATGGCGAGATCCTCATCCGCGGGCCGCACATCATGAAGGGCTACTACCGGAACGAGGCCGCCTCGGCCGAGGTGCTGCGGCCCGACGGCTTCTTCCACACCGGCGACATCGGCGAGATCGACCGCGACGGCTTCGTGCGCATCACCGATCGCAAGAAGGATCTCATCAAGACGTCTGGCGGGAAGTACTGCGCCCCGCAGAACCTCGAGAACGCGCTTAAGACGTTCCCCATCGTGTCGAACTCGATGGTGCACGGAGACATGCGGCCGTACCTCACGGTGCTCATCGCGGTGAACGAAGAGCACGCGAGAAAGCTGCTGTCGGACAAGGGCGTCACCGTGGGCAGCTACGCCGAGCTGGTGAAGCGGCCGGAGGTCGTCGACGCGGTGAAGGCGGCCATCGACACGGTGAACGCGGGCCAGCCGCCGTACTCGACGCTCAAGAAGGTGCACCTGGTGCCGCAGGACTTCTCGCAGGAGACCGGCGAGCTGACGCCGACCCTCAAGGTGAAGCGCAAGGTGGTGACGGGCCGCTACAAGGCCGAGCTCGACGCGCTCTACGAGGGGGCGAAGGACTGACGGGAGCGGGCGTTCAGCCCTGCTTCTGCGCGGCCTTGTCGTTCGACTGCACCTGCTGGCCGCTGGCGTCGGTGAGCTTCTTGTCGTCGGCCTCGGCCTCGCCCGACAGACCCTTCTTCAGGTTCTTCACGAAGGACCCGATGGACGAGCCGAGCTGCGGCAGGCGTGACGCTCCGAAGAGGAGGACGATCACCAGGACGATCAGCAGAATTTCCCAACCGCGAAGACCACCCATGGTGCCGCTCCTTCTTGCTGGTGCTGCCAGTCTATGCGCCGGGCTGTACCACCGCCATGGGGCGCAAGTCATGTGGGCTGCCCGGGGAGGGTCGTTGCGACCTCCCGCGTCAGGCCGCGGTGATGGTGCCCGGGGTGGCGCGGGGTTCGGGCTTGTCCAGGGGTGAGGCGACGTGGCGCAACACTGGCTCGGTGGCGACCGGCGTGGCCTGCCGGCGCACCAGCTCGAGGAGCTGCATCTGGCTGCGCACCGTCTGGCCGTCGAGGGCGAGGGCGCGGGGCAGGTAGGTGCCGTCGGGCTGGAGCTGCCGGGCCTTGACGTTGTCCTTCAGGCCCATGCCGATGACCTCGTCGAGGAGGCGGGCGCGCAGGGCGGGGTCCTCGACGGGCGCCATCACCTCGACGCGCCGGTGGAAGTTGCGCGGCATCCAGTCGGCGGACGAGATGAAGACGTCGGTCGCCGCGCCGCTCCCGAAGGCGAAGACGCGCGCGTGCTCGAGGAAGCGATCGACGACCGAGATGACGCGAATGCGCTCGCTCAACCCGGGGACCCCGGGCCGCAGGCAGCAGATGCCGCGCACGAGCAGGTCGATCTCCACGCCCGCCTGGCTCGCCTGGTACAGCGCGCGAATGGTGACGGGGTCGACGAGCGCGTTCATCTTCGCCTGGATCCGCGCCGGCTCTCCCTTGCGGGCCTTGGCCGTCTCGCGCTCGATGAGCTCGAGCACCTTCGTCTGCAGCGTGTTCGGCGCGACCGCGAGGCGCTTCCAGTTCGGCTGGGTCGAGTAGCCCGTGAGGAGGTTGAAGAGCGCGGTGACGTCATCGGCGATCTCGGACCGCGCCGTGAAGAGCGAGATGTCGGTGTAGAGCCGCGCGGTCGCCGGGTTGTAGTTGCCGGTGCCGAGGTGCACGTAGCGGCGAATGCCGTTGCCCTCGCGGCGCACCACCAGCGTCACCTTGCAATGCGTCTTCAGCCCGATGAGGCCGTAGACGACGTGCACGCCGTTGTCCTCCATGCGGCGGGCCCACGCGATGTTGTTGGCCTCGTCGAGGCGGGCCTTGAGCTCGACCAGCACGGCGACCTGCTTGCCGTTCTCCGAGGCGCGCACGAGCGAGCGGCCCACGGGGCTGTCACCGGTGGTGCGGTACAGCGTCTGTTTGATCGCCAGCACGTTCGGATCGTCAGCGGCCTCTTCGAGGAAGCGCACCACCGGGTCGAAGGACTCGTAGGGGTGGTGCACCATGAGATCGCGCTGCGCGATCGCCGCGAAGATGCTGTCTTCCTTCAGGAAGGCGGGCAGGGCCGGCACGAACGGCTCGACCTTGTTCTCCGGGCGGCCGTCGGCGTCTCCGAGGGCCGTCAGGTCCGACAGCTGGAGCGGCCCCTGCACGCGGTACACGTCGGCAGGCGTCAACTTGAGCGCCGAGGTGAGCTGCGCCTCGAGCGCCGCCGAGGCGGTGTCGTCGAGCTCGAGCCGCACCGCCGCGCCACGATCGCGCCGCCGGAGCTCCTGCTGAATCGACGCGAGCAGATCGATCGACTCTTCCTCGTCGACGTCGATGTCCCAGTTGCGGGTGAGGCGGAACGCGCACGTCTGCTCGACGGCGAACCCGGGGAAGAGATCGGCCGCGTGGAGTGAGATGAGCTCCTCGAGCAGCAGGAAGGCCTGGCCCCCGTTCGTCGAGGGCATGGCCACCAGCCGTGGCAACACCGACGGCACCTGCACCACGGCGAAGGACGACTCGGCGGCGTCCTTCTTCCGGCGGCGCTCGTTCCGGCGCACCACCATGGCGATGTTCAGCGACTTGTTCCGCAGGTGCGGAAACGGGTGCCCCGGGTCGACGGCCAGAGGCGTGAGCGCGGGGAACACCTGCGCCTGGAAGGCCTGGCGCGCCGCGTTCTTCTGCTCCGCCGAGAGGTTGTCGCGGGTGAGCAGCTGAAACCCGTTGGCGCTCAACAGCGGGACGATCTCACGCGCCCACACCCGGTACTGCTCGGTCACCATGAGGTGCGCCCGCTCCGAGATCGCCGCGAGCTGCTCGTGGGGCATCATGCCGTCGGCGGGCAGCTCTGCGACGCCGCCCGACAGCTGCTGCTTGAGGCCGGCCACCCGCACCATGAAGAACTCGTCGAGGTTGCCCGAGACGATCGACAGGAACTTGATGCGCTCGTGGAGCGGCAGCGTGGCGTTGCGCGCCTCGGCCAGCACCCGGTCGTTGAAGGCCAGCCACGACAGCTCGCGGTTGATGAAGAGGTGCCGATCGGAGGGGTCGACCATGGTGGGCTCCTGAAGGCCGGTCAAAGCACGGTTGCAGGGGTGGGCCAAACAGGACACCACACCGTCACAGCCGTGTAGCGACCCAAAGCGGTGGCGCAGGCCGCTCGGCGGGATAGGGTGGCGCGGCCGTATGCCTTCCCGACGATCACCGGACGCGCGCGGAGAGGTGCTCGCCGCCATCGACGTGGGCACGAACGCCGTTCGGCTCGAGCTGGCGCGCGCGCTCCCCGACGGCTCCCTCGAGACGCTGCACACCGAGCGCGACCCGGTGCGGCCGGGCGAAGGGCTCTTCACCACCGGCGTCATCGCGAAGGACGTCGCCGGTCGGTTGGTGGCGACGTTGCGGCGCTACGCCTCGGTTTGCAAGCGCCACGGCGCCCAGGTGCGGGCGGTCGCCACCAGCGCGCTCCGCGAGGCGAAGAACCGCGACGAGATCGTTCGCCGCGTGAAGCGTGACGCGGGGCTGACGCTCGAGGTCGTCTCGGGCCGGGAAGAGGCCCGCCTCATCTGCCTCGGCGTCCTCACCGGCAAGCCCGCGCACCAGAGGTCGGTCTGCATCGATCTCGGCGGCGGCAGCACCGAGATCATCTCGGCCGAGGGCGAGCAGCCGAAGGACCTGTGGAGCGTCGACATCGGCGCGGTGCGCATGACCGAGCTGTTCGACGTTCGCGGCACGGTGCCGAAGCGGAAGCTGACGCTCATGCGCTCCTTCGCGCGGGAGCTGATGGAGGAGTCGATTCCCTACGGCATCCGCGGGCTGCCCACCTCGGCGCTGGGCTCGTCGGGCACCATCGGCGCCATCGTCGCGTACGCGCGCAGCGAGGGCGTGGGCCACGCGAGCCTGCTGGAGATCTCGCGCACCGTCGAAGAGCTCGCCGACCTGGATCTCGAGAAGCGCCGCAAGCGCTTCGACCCGCGGCGGGCCGACATCATCACCGCGGGCGCCGTCATTCTCGAGTCGGTGATGAAGCACCTCAAGGTGCAGACGATCACCGCGGTCGATCGCGGCCTGCGCGAGGGCGTGCTGGTCGATCTCGTGCGCCGCAAGAAGCAGGAGGTGGGCGATCACTCGCTCGCCGACGCGGCCCTGGCGGTGGGCCGCCGGTTCGGCTTCGGCGAGGCGCACGCGCGGCAGGTGGCCAGGCTGTCGCTGGCGCTCTTCGATGGGCTGGCGGCGGTGCACAAGCTGCCGGCGTCGGCGCGTCCGTACCTCGAGGCGGCCGCGCTCCTGCACGACGTCGGGCACGCGGTGAACTACCAGCGGCACCACAAGCACGCGTACTACCTCATCACGAACGTCGATCTCCCCGGGCTGTCCGATCGGGAGCGCCAGCTCGTCGCCACCATCGCCCGGTTCCATCGCCGCTCGAAGCCCGAGGTGTCGCACGAGCTGATGAAGCCCTTCACGCCGGCCGAGGCGCGCATGGTGCGCAAGTGCGCCACCCTCTTGCGCGTGGCCGACGCGCTCGACCGGAGCCACCACCAGCCGGTGCAGAAGCTCCAGCTCGCCTCGCGGGGGAACGCCGTGTTCCTCAAGGTGAAGGCTCGCCAGGCGGTGGACCTCGAGCTGTGGGACGTCGCGCACGAGGTGGGGCTGTTTCGTGAGGTCTTCGCCCGCGCGTTACTCGTCACCTCGTGAGGCGCGGCGCGTCGTCACCATGCAACGGTGTCACGCGCTTCGAGCGTCACCCGGGTGAAGGCTCGAGGCAGCAGGCGAGCATCAGAGGCGCCGAAGCCCCTCACGGCAGGGGGTCGAGCTGCCGGTCGAGGGTGAGCCCGGCCCGCGTCGCGTCGTTCAGCTGCCAGCGCCCACGCCAGCCCAACAGCCAGCGTGGACACGCCTCGAGCTGGGCGCGCACCGTGCGCTGAGCGGCGTCGCTCTGGAAGGCGTCGGTGGCGGAGCTGAAGCGCGCTCCCTCGCGCGTCGCCTCGAGGAGCATCTGGCCATAGGGGTCGACCAGCGTGCGCACGCCAGAGAGGACTGGCGGCCAGCGGTCGGCCATCAGCAGCTCGTTCACCTCGAAGGCGCAGATGGGGCCCTGGGGCTGGGCCGCGAGGAGGCGCACGCGCGCGGCCTGGTCGTCGTCTCGATCGCGCCGGCGATCCAGCACCCACGACAGCCCCGGGCCGCCTGCGAGCACGCCCGCCAGCACGCCCACCACGGCGCCGCGGCCCCACGCTGGCCCGCGATCGACCCAGCCCTGCACCGCCACGCCGCACAAGATCGCGATCGGGAGCGCCAGGTGGGCGTCGTATTGGTTCCAGAACGCGGCAGCTGACAGGAACGCCGCCACGAGCAGCGCGCCGACGATGAGCAGGTGCCGCGTGAAGACGTCGCCCCGCCGCGTCCAGAAGATCGGGAGCCCCACGCCCAGCAGCACCAGCGGCAGCACCGATCGGTTCAGGAACATCTCGGTGAGCCGGGGCACGACGCCGAGATCGCCGTCCGGTGGCCGCCAGAGATGGAACCAGACGAGCTGCTCGAGCGCATCGTGAGCGACGAGCAGAATGGGCAGGAAGCCGACGAGCCCGACCACCGCCGCCACCACGAGCCCGGGCAGCGCGCGGCGGCCTCGCGACAAGAGCCACGCGCCGAGCCACACCACCGCCCACGACTTGACCAGCACGGCGAGGCCGAACGTCACACCCGCGGAGAGCACCCGCGGCCGCTCGTCGTCGAGGAACCAGAGCGCGCCCAGACACGCCAGCGAGAGGAAGGGCTCGAGGTGCACCCCGCGATCGCACGCCACCACCTCGGGCCACACTGCGAGCAGCCCCGCGGTGACACAGGCGCCGACGAGCCCCGCGTGTCGCCGAACCAGGAGCGCGGCGAGCCACACGTCGAGCGCACCAACGACCGTCACTCCCCACCGGGCGAGCTCGAGTGCGCGCGAGGCAGTGATGTCCCACACCGTGGCGAAGGACAGCAAGACGGGGACGCCCGGCGGGTGCACGAAGACGAAGTCACGCCAGGGCCAGACGCCCTGCCACAGCAGCTTCGACGCCGACAGGTAGACACCCTCGTCGTAGTCCACCGCCCAGCCGAGCACGCCAGTCGCGCGGAAGTACGGCGAGCTGCGGACAATCCACGCGGCGATCGCGAAGAGCGCGAGGGCGAGGTGCTCCACAGCCGTGGCGCGGCGCGCGACCATGCCCGGGTCGTCAAACACGCATGGCCGCGCAAGTCACCATCGCCGCCACCGCAGCAACGGGCCCTCGACCGCGCGGGCGACTGCCCCGTGGCCCTGCGCCCCCAAGCAACGGCCGCCAGCCGACCGCTCCGCCTTCCGAGGACTGCCGACGACGAACGCCCGGTCAGGCCAGCGTCAGGGCCAGCGGCGCGACGTGCTGCACGTGCGGGCTCGGGCGGGGTGAGGGCACGACGTGGGTCCACTGGGGCGCCTGCATCAGCTGCGGCCCGTCGAACTCGAAGGTGCGGAACGCGCCCAGCTCGGTGGTGCTCCCAGCGTTGTACACGCGCAGCGGCCGAGCTCCGTCCGAGTCGATGACGAACTGCCTCGGCACGTGACGGTGTCCATGAAGGACCAGATCGGCCCGGCCGCGCACCACCTTGAGCAGCTCGCGGCCGAGGCCGAGCTCGGTGTGGTTGGGGAGGAAGAGCAGCTCCGACACGTGCTCCCAGAAGCCCTCCGCGGGCAGGGGCACGAGGTGGTGGTGGAGCGCGACGACCACCAGCTCGTCGCTCGGGGCCCGGGAGAGCGCCACGTCGACCTCGGCCAGCACGCGCTCGCACAGCCGCCCGTGGCTGAGCCAGAAGACCTTGTTGTGCGGCGCCGTGGAGTCGATGCGCACGATGGTGCAGCCCGGCCGGCGCACCACGTCCACGCGCGCGCCGTTCATGAGCCGCGCGCCGATGTCGTCTCCGCAGCGATCGTGATTGCCCGGGAGCACCACCAGGCGGTCTCCGAGCGGCGCACAGCGGGACTCGAACGCCGCGAGCTCGTCGTTCCGCCCACCTTCGGTGAGGTCGCCCGTCACCAGCACGACGTCGGCGCGTCGGGCCGAGTCGACGATGAGCCCGAGCGTGTGCTCGACGCCGGCGCCGTGCCCGAGGTGCAGATCGGAGAGATGCGCGAGCGTCGTCATGGCTGGTTCACCTCGAGGCCAACCGCGACTTGAGCTGCACGGCGGTGACGGCCGCCGACACCAGCGCGAGCGACACGGCCCACTGCACCCGCTCGACCAACCCCCGCCGCGGCTGCCCCGTCATCGCGCGCCCTCGGGCGCGAGGCCGTCGACGCGCGGGCGCACCAGCTTGCCGCCAGGCTCGACCTCGAGGCGGTTGCCCCGCCAGAGAATGGTGCGGCGGAACAGCGCCTCGACCCACGCGAGGAAGAGCAGCACGTCTTTCATGGGCACCAGCAACACCGTCGTCGGCGTCACCGGCGACAGCCGCATGAGGCGCGCCGTGAGGAAGTCGAGGCCGAGTCGGGCGCCGAGCACCGCGACGGTCACCAGCACCACGTCGGCCGACGGCGCCAGCGCCCAGCCGATGAGGGCCAGCGGCCACGGGTTCACCAGGCCGTGCGCGAGCGACACCGGCAGGCTCACGCCCGTGCGCTGCAGCACCGCCCACCGGCGATAGCGCTCGAAGAACGATCGCACCGAGCGTCGCACCGCGACGTTCCAGACCGGGTTCGAGGCGATGACGTTGCGGAAGCCCTGGTGCCGCACGGCCTGGGCGATGGCGAAGTCTTCGGCGGCGTAGTCTCCGAACGCCGCGAAGCCGCCCATCGACTCGAGCACCTCGCGCCGCAGCGTCATCGACTTGCCCACCACGAGGTCGACATCGCCGAGCAGCTTGGCGGCGAGCTGGCCGGCGCCGATGCCCGCGGCGAGGTGGAGGTTGTCCATCAGCGCGCCGACCGACTCGTGGCCCCGCCCACTGACGGGATTCGCCACGCACGCCACCAGCGGGTCCTCGAAGCGGGCGCGCACCTCGTCGAGGGCCTCGGCTTCGATCCACGCGTTGGAGTCCGACACCATCAACAGGTCGAACCGGGCCGCCTTCGCCAGCGTGATGAGCTGGTTCACCTTGGGGTTCTGTACCGGCGCTCCGCGCTGGAGCACCACGCGAACGTGCTCCGGGAACCGCTGCGCCACCCGCCGCGCGAGCGGGAAGGCCGCGTCATCGGTGTCCTTCACGCCCAGGAGCAGCTCGACGGTCGGCCCTGTCATGCGCGCGAAGTGCTCCAGGTTCGCTTCGAGCGCCTCGTCGAGCCCGCAGAGGGGCTTGAGAATGGAGACGCCCACGGCCGTCGTCGGGCGGGGCACCGGCGTTCGGCGCGCGCGCATGACGGCCAGCGCCTGCACCACCAGGGCGAGCACGCCGAGGATCGACGCGGTGAGGAAGACGAGCGCTGCTCCGTTCATCGTGGCACCTCCTGGGCCGGGATGAGGGCAGCCTGCGCGCGTCTCGTGTCAGCGATCGATCGAAGCGGTGAAGGCGCGAGAACGTCTTCGTCACGTGTCGATCACGGCGTCACCTGTTCGTGATCGTCCCGCCGCCGAATCGCCAATGAGTCAACTCGCGTGGGCGCGGTGCAGCTCGCGGCTCACGGGGTGGCGCACGTCGGTGCCGCGCACCATATAGATGACCATCTCGGCGATGTTGAGGGCGTGGTCGCCGATGCGCTCGAGGTGCTTGGCCACGAAGACGAGGTTGGTCGCGCGGCGCACGTGCTTCGAGTCTTCCATCATCAGCTGCAGCAGATCGTTGAAGAGTTTGAGGAAGAGGGCGTCGAGCAGCTCGTCGCGGCCCAGCAGCGCCTCGGCCTTCACCGCGTCGCCAGCGACGAACGCGTCGAGCGAGTCCTTCAGCTGCGTCTGCGCGAGCTGCGCCAGGTGTGGGAGATCGCCGTAGATCGGCATCGGCTGTGAGTCGTTCAGATCGATGGCGCGCTCGGCGATGTTGACGGCCAGATCGCCCACCCGCTCGAGGTCGGTGACGATCTTCAGCGCGGTGGTGATGAAGCGCAGGTCGCTCGCGGCCGGCTGGCGGAGGGCCAGCACCTTCCTGCACAGGTCGTCGACCTCGACCTCGAGCCGGTTCACCTCGGCGTCCGACGCGATGACGTGTTTGCCCAGCCGGCTGTCGCGCTCGGCGAGGCACAAGACGCTCTCGGCGATCATCCCCTCGGCGCGCGCCCCCATCGCCAACAGCTTGTCCCGCAGGGTCTGCAGGTCTCTCTCGAAGGCCTTGTCGGTGTGTCCGGGCATCGGTGCGAGCGTAGACGGCTTCGGCGTTTCAGCCGAACTTGCCGGTCACGTAGTCCTCGGTGCGCTTCATCGAGGGGTTGGTGAAGATCGTCTCGGTGCGGCCCACCTCGATGAGCTCGCCCAGGTACAGGAAGGCGGTTCGGTCGCTCACCCGCGCGGCCTGCTGCATGTTGTGGGTGACGATGACGATGGTGTAACGCGTCTTGAGCTCGTGAATGAGCTCCTCGATGCGGGCGGTCGCGATGGGATCGAGCGCGCTGGCCGGCTCGTCCATCAGCACCACCTCGGGCTGCACCGCGAGCGCCCGGGCGATGCAGAGGCGCTGCTGCTGGCCGCCCGAGAGCGCGAGGGCCGAGTCGCCCAGTCGGTCCTTGACCTCGTCCCACAGGGCGGCCTGCACCAGGCTCTGCTCGACCCGCACCGCCAGCTCGCTCGTGTTGGTGAGGCCTGCGATGCGCAGCCCGAAGGCCACGTTCTCGAAGATCGACTTCGCGAAGGGGTTCGACCGCTGGAAGACCATGCCCACCCGGCGACGCAGCTCGACCACGTCCATCTGGTCGATGCGGTCGCCCTCGAGGGTGATGCTGCCGTGCTGCTTCACGCCGGGCAGCACCTCGTTCATGCGGTTGAGCGCGCGCAGGAGCGTCGACTTGCCGCACCCAGACGGCCCGATGAGCGCCAGCACCTCGTTCGCGTTCACCTCGAGGTTCACCCCGTGCAGGGCGCGCTTGCCTGCGTACTGCACCTCGAGGCCTTCGATGCGCACCTTGACGGGCTCCATGCGTCAGCTCGCCTCCATGCCACGCCGCAGCCGTACCCGCAGCACGATGGCCACCAGGTTGAGCAGGAAGGTGAGCACCAGCAGCGCAGCGACGGTGCCCGCGAGGGCGGGGCGCGCGGCGTCGACGTCGGGGCTCTGGGTCGCCAGCACGTAGGCGTGGAAGCCCAGGTGCATGAACTGGGAAGACAACGAGCCGGGCAGGTCGGGCAGCCACGACGCCACGCCCGTCAACAGCACCGGCGCCACCTCGCCGGCGCCCCGGGAGATGGCCAGCACCGCCGCGGTGAGAATGCCCGGCGCCGCGGCGGGCAGCACCACCTTCCCCAGCGTCTGGGCCCGCGTCGCGCCGAGCGCCAGACTGGCGAGGCGCACCTCACGTGGGACGGAGCGGAGTGCCTCTTCCGTCGCGACGATCACCGTCGGCAACGTCAGCACCGCCAGCGTGCAGGCCGCCCACAACAGCCCGGGCTGGCCCCACTTCAGCGTCTGGCCCGTCACCGCGTCGACCGCTCCGCCGACTGTGTGCACGAAGAACCCGAGGCCGAACAGCCCGTAGACGATCGACGGCACGCCCGCCAGGTGGTGGATCGCCGCGCGCGCCAGGCCTGCGACGCGAGACGTCGGCGAGGCGTACTCGTGCAGGTACAGCGCGGCGCCCACGCCGAGCGGCATCACGATGATCGTCATCACCAGCGTGAGCACCACCGTGCCGAAGATGGCCGGGAAGATGCCACCCTCGGTCGGGCCCGCGCCCGGCTCGTCGACGAAGAAGCGCCACGACACCACGCCGACGCCGTCGCGCAGCACGTCGACCAGCACCACGCCCAGCGCCACCACGATGAGCGCGGCGGCCAGCGCCGTCAGCCGCTCGAACAGCCGACCCACCGCGAAGCGCGCGCCCAGCGTCACGACGGCGCTCCTTCCCGGCGCTGGAGCCGCGCGCGCACCCAGGCGCCGGCGGTGACGTTCAGCACGAGGTTGAAGAGGAAGAGGATCGCCCCGAGCAGGAACAGCAGCGACGCGTGCGTCGAGCCCATCACCACCTCGCCCATCTCGGCGGCGATGGTGGCCGACAGGGTGCGCGTCGGCTCGGCGAGGTTGGCCGACACCATCGCGGCGTTCCCCGAGGCCATGAGCACGATCATCGTCTCGCCCACCGCGCGGCCCACGCCCAGCACCAGCGCGCCCAGCACGCCGGGGGCCGCCGCCGGGAGCACCACCCGAAACGCCGTCTCCCAGCGGGTCGCACCCAGGGCGAGCGCGGCTTCCCGGTAGGTGTGCGGGACGGCCCGGAGCGCGTCGTCGGTCAGCGTATAGATGACGGGCACGATGGCGAGCGACATCGCCAGGCCCGCCACCAGCGCGTTCAGCCGGAAGTCGAAGCCGAAGGTGGCCTGCAGCGCCGACGCCAGCGTCATGAGCGCGAACGAGCCCAGCACCACCGACGGAATGCCCGCGAGCAGCTCGATGGTGGGCTTGATCCAGGTGCGCAGGCGGCCAGGGGCGAACTCCGAAGTGAACAGGGCCGCGGCCACCCCGGCCGGAGCGGCCATCGCCAGCGCGACGAACGTCACCTTCAACGTGCCGATGACGAGCGGCCACACGCTCACCTTCGGCACCTTCGAGGTCGGGTTCCAGAGGAAGGCGGGCGGGTGGCCGTCGCGCCACGGCTGGGGCAACAGCAGCTTGCCCAGGCTGGCCTGCTCGCGCTGCGTCGGGTCGAGCACCAGCGGCAGCGCCTCGCGCACGACGAAGACGATCATCAGGAGCAAGAGGACGATGCCGGCGACGCCGGCCCCGGTGACCGCGAGCTCGACGAACAGATCCCACCGGGCCGCGCGGCGCTGCGCCTCACCCGAGGGCGGCGTGGGGCGGGAAGCGAGGGCTGGCTGGGTGAGCTCGCGCATGCGTCAGCGGAGGGGAAAGAACCCGGCGCGTACCACGAGGGCCTGGCCTTCGTCGCTCGCGACCCATTGCAGGAATCGGTGCACGTCGCCTTCTGCGGGCCGCGCCAGCACGAAGGTGAGCGCGCGCGAGAAGGGGTAGCGGCCGGTCTTCACGGCCTCGGGCGTCGGAGCGATCTCGTCGGCGTCGACCCGCACGCGCAGCGGCACCACCCCGCGCGAGAAGGCCGCGCCCCCGAAGCCGACGCCGAAGCGCTCCCGCGACACGGCGTTCACCACCGCGCCAGTGCCGGGGAGGGGCTGGGCGATGGGCGCGAAGTCGAGCCCGCCCAGCAGGTGATCGCGCACGAACTCCGACGTGCCCGAGGTCGTCTCGCGGGTGTAGAGGATGACGCGCCGGTCGTCGCCGCCGACCTGGCTCCAGCGCGTCACGTCTCCCGAGAAGAGGCCCGCCAGCTGCGAGACCGAGAGCGCGCGCACCGGGTTGCCCGGGTTGACGAAGAACGTCACCCCGTCGCGGGCCACCTCGATGACGACCGGGTCGACCCCCGTGCGCTGCTTGATGCGCTCGAGCTCGATGGGCGCGATGGGGCGGCTGCTCATCGCGATGTCCGTCGAGCCCTCGACCAGCGCCGCCAGGCCCGTACCCGAGCCGCCGCCGGTCACCTGCAAGCGGACAGAGGGGTTGGCGTCGCGAAACGCGCGGGCCCAGCGCTGACAGAGCGCCACCATCGTGTCCGAGCCCTTGATGGTGATGGTGCCGGCGCTCGCCGAGATCGCCCAGGTGAGGAGCGCAAGGAGACAGAGGCGCGCCGGCGCGTGGCGGCTCACGCGTGCGCTTCGGCCCGGCCCGGGTCCGCCATGCGATAGCCGACTCCACGCACCGTCTCGACGAAGTCCCGCGCCTCGCCCAGCTTCTCGCGCAGGCGCATCACGTGCGTGTCGACGGTGCGGGTCTCGAGGGCGCTCGTGATGCCCCAGACGTCCGACAGGAGCTGCTCGCGGGTCTGCACCCGGCCCGGCCGGGACATGAGGTGGTGGAGCAGCTTGAACTCGAGCGCCGTCAGCTCGACCTCGTCGCCCCCGACGTACGCCCGGTGCGCCCCGAGATCGAGCTCGAGGGGCCCCAGCGCCACCTTCTCCTGCGAGTGGCCGTTGCCAGCGCGACGCAGAATCGCCTTCACCCGCAGCACGAGCTCGCGCGGTGAGAACGGCTTGGTGACGTAGTCGTCGGCGCCGACCTCGAAGCCCTGCACCCTGTCGGCCTCTTCGCCCCGGGCCGTCAGCATGACGATGGGCACGTCGCGCGTCTGGGGGTTGGCGCGCAGCTTCCGGCACACGTCCCGGCCCGAGATGTCGGGCAACATGAGATCGAGCAGCACGAGATCGGGCTTGTGCCGGTTCGCGAGCTGCAGGGCCTGCTCTCCCGTCAGCGCCACGGCCGTGTCGAGGCCCGCCTGCTTGAGGTTGAACTCCACGAGGCTGGCGAGGTCGGCTTCGTCATCGACGATGAGGATCGTGGTCATGGTGGGCCACCTAGACCTGTGCCACGACGGACGCATGAACACGACGTGACAAGGAGGTGACGTGGCTCGAGGCCCGGGCCTCAGCTGCCAGAGGCGTCGTGGCTGTCGGGGAGACCGGTGTCGCCCAACCCGTCGGGTGCCGCCGACTCGAGGGCCGCGGCGACGCCGGTGGGATCGAGGCTCTCGCCGGAGATCTCCGTGCTGCTGGCTTCCGTCTCGGCTGGCACCGAGGGCTCCGGGAGCTTCACATGGGCCAGCGCCTCATCGGCGGCCTCGTCAGCCTGCGTCGACTGGCCTGGTGGTGGCGCCTCGAGGCCCGGCGGCGGCGGAAGGACGGGCTGGGGCGCGCCGACTGGCTTGAGCGAGGCCGGCGAGCCCGGTGGTGGTTTGAGGTAGGGCGGCAGGCCCGAATGTCGGCGCGCCGCCTGGGCCATCAGCTCGTGATGGCGGTAGCGGCACTCGAGCATCTTGTGGATGAGGAGCGACGCGCCAGGCACCTTGCGCTCCTGCAGGCCGCTGGTGGCGCGGCGCACGGCGTACCGCACCCGACGGATCTGCACGCGCCAGCCGCGGGGCGTCCACGTGAAGAGGCCCCACGCCGGGCGGAGGTCGCCATCTCGCGGAATTCCCGCCGAGGCCACGTCAGCCATCACGAGGCGGCCGAGCCGCCGGCGGTAGGGGAAGTGCAGGTGCCCGAACGCGAGGGCGGTCGCGTCGAGGTGCCCGAGCAGCCTTCGCAGGGTGTGATCGTCGAGCGTGGGCTCGAGCGAGTCCTCGAGGTTGCGCGGGTTGGCGTGGCAGACGAACAGGTCCTGGCCCTTGCGCGGCGAGAACCGGGTCGAGAACGCGAGCTGGCCGAGGGCGGCCGTCTTCTCTGCGCCGAGCTGGTCGCGCGTCCAGTCGAGGAGGTCGGTCTTCCAGTGATCCTTCTCGCGGTACGCGCCCGACAGGTAGTTCCCCGAGAGGTAACAGTCGGTGTTTCCCATCAGCAGGGCGTCGCAGGCCTCGTGGAGGAGCTCGAAGGTCTCTTTCGGCCAGGCGCCCCGCAGGCAGAGGTCGCCGGCGGCGACGATGGCGTCAGGAGCCTGCCGCTTGATGTCCTCCAGCACGGCCTCGCAGGCTGGAAGGTTGCCGTGGATGTCAGCGAGCACCGCGACGCGCATCAGGTGCGCGGCAGCTTACCCCGAGGTGGCCTGATTCCCAGCAGGGACCACGGGCCCGGGCCCGCTGGGCGAACACGCTGCGATGCAGACCCTGGCCTTCACCTCGCGGTCAGCCCGCGAGCGTCGTCGGCGCCTCGACGGGGCCAGAGGCCAGCTCAGGTGCTTCCGCGCCTGTGGCGGGCGCGGCGGGGAGGGTGACGTAGAAGGTGCTCCCGGCGCCCGGAGCGCTCTCGACTCGCACCTCGCCCTTCATCGCGTTGACGAGGTGCTTGACGATCGAGAGGCCGAGCCCCGTGCCGCCCATGTCGCGCGAGCGCCCTTTGTCGACGCGGTAGAAGCGCTCGAAGATGCGCGGCAGGTGGCGGGCCTCGATGCCCGGCCCGTCGTCCTTCACCATCAGCTCGACCTCGCCGTCCGCGTGGCGCCCCGTCACCCACACGTGCCCGTTGGGCGGGGTGTACTTCACCGCGTTGTCGACGAGGTTGAGCACCACCTGCTCGAGGCCTCGCGGGTCGGCCAGCGCGATGAGGCCGGGCGGCACCTGCAGCTCGACGGTGGTGTTGCGCAGCCGCGCCTTCGGCCGGATCGCCTCGGAGGCCCGCTGCGCCGACTCGGCGAGGTTCACCGGCTTCTCGGCGAGCTGGAGCTGTTTGGACTCGAGGCGTGACAGCTCGAGCAGATCTTCGACGAGCTCCGAGAGCCGCTCGGACTGTCGGTGGATGATGTCGACCATCTTCGGCGCCGCCACCGGATCGCTCAGCGCGCCGCTCAGGAGCGTCTCGGCGTACCCCCGAATGGCCGTCACCGGCGTGCGCAGCTCGTGGCTCACGTTCGCCACGAAGTCCTTGCGCACCTTCTCGAGGCGCCGCAGGTCGGTGACGTCGAAGAAGACGGCCGCGCTGCCGCCGAGATCATGCCCCAGCGGCGAGACGTGAATCGAGAGCACGCGTGGCATCACGCCCTCGAGGTTGATCTCGAGGCGGCTGGGGTGGTGATCGCGGCAGGCCTTCTCGACGGCGAGCTGCAGCTCGGCGCTGCGCACGATCTCGACCGGGCGATGGCCGACGATCTCGGTGCCCGAGTAGAGCAGCTCCTTCAAGGCGTCGTTGTGCTCGAGCACGGTGCCGTCTTCGTTCGTGACCCACACGCCCTCGGCCATGCCGTCGATGACGGCGCGCAGCACGGCGAGATCGCGGGCCAGCTTGAGCGCGCTCTGGGCCGTCGTCTGCACCTCGCGGGCGAGCTGGCTGGGGGCATGGGCGTCAGGCTCTCCGGCGAGCGGCTCGACCTGCAGGCCCTTGGCGGCGGCGGCGAACGCGTCGGCGCGGCGCTTCCAATGCCGGCTGATGCTGAGCCCCGCGAAGCCCGAGAAGACGAGGGTGGCGCCTCCCGCGACGAGCGCGGCAGCGGGGGTGTTCGTCGCGACGGCCACGGCGAGCGCCACGCCGAGGGCGGCGCCGAGCGGCCACAGCACCAACAGACGCGTAGACATGAGTGCCTGTCCTACCCGAGCCGTGTGACGGCCGTGCAACGACCGTCGCACGTTGTCGCGTCAGCGGTCGTCACTTGCCCGGCACGACGAGCTTGTAGCCGACGCCGCGAATGGTCTCGATCACGTCGCCCGACGGCCCGAGCTTCTCGCGCAGCCGCTTGATGTGCGTGTCGACGGTGCGGGTGGTGATCTCGGCGTCGATGCCCCAGACGTCCGACAGGAGCGTCTCGCGGGTCTGCACCCGCCCCGGGCGCTCGAGGAAGGTCTTGAGCAGGCGGAACTCGAGCGCGGTCAGCACCACGGGGCGGCCCCGCACGGTGACCTCGTGGCGTTCGGCGTCGAGGGCGATGTCGGCCAGCCGCAGCGTGCCCACCGACGGCACCTTGATCTCGCTCGTCTCGCGCCGGAGCACGTTGCGGATGCGGAGCAGCAGCTCCTTCACCGAGAACGGCTTGACCACGTAGTCGTCGGCGCCGAGCTCGAGGCCCTTCACCCGATCGGACTCCTCGCCGCGGGCCGTGACCATGATGATCGACACCCGCTTGCCCTCGGCCTCGCGAAGGAGCCGCGCCACCTCGGTGCCGGCGATATCGGGCAGCATCAGATCGAGCAGCACGAGGTCGGGCTTGAAGGCCTTCGCGCGCGTGACGCCGGCGGCGCCAGTGCGGGCGACGTCGACCTCGAAGCCCTCGTTCTTGAGGTTGTATTCGAGGAGCGACGCGAGGTCCTGCTCGTCCTCGACGATGAGGATGCGCGGCATGCGCGGCTTCCTAACCCAAGTCGGCTCGTGGCATAAGCCGCTCGCGCATGACGACTGGCAAAGAGAAACGAAGGGAAGACCGCGTCCCCGTCGATCTGTGGATCGAAGCGTCCCGCGACGGCGAGCTCTACTTTCAGCGGGCCCAGAACCTGTCGGTCGGCGGCGCGTACTTCGGGCAGACCATTCCTCTGCCGGTCGGCACGCGCGTGGCGCTCAAGTTCGAGCTACCCGGAGAGCCCGTCGAGATCGTCTGCCAGGGCGACATCGTCACCGCCAAGGAGCTCGGCATGGGCGTGTCGTTCGTGAACCTGAACGCGGGCGACCGGAAGAAGATCGAAGCGCTCATCGAGAAGGTGCAGGCGCGGGCGAAGAAGGCCTGAGCTTCACTGCAGCAGGCGCGGGTCGCAGGCCTTCGGCGGATCGTACTGCTGCAGGCGCATCAGCACGCGGGGGTTGGTGCCGGCGTTGAGCTGCTGCACGAAGGTGCACTCCGAGCCCGCCAGGCGCAGCCCGTCCTTCGAGATCGCTTCGATCACCAGCCCGTAGCCACGGCCCGGGGGCACGTCGGTCAGCGAGACGTCCTGGGTGCTGGGCGTGCCGGCGACGAGGTTGATGGGGAAGACGCGCGCGGGCTCGGTGCGGTTGCTGGCCGGGTTGCGCAGCCCGACGAAGCGGCTCGCCGGCACCTGATCACGAATGCACGTCTGCCGAATGACGGTGCAGTCGCCGCCGGACACCGAGTTGATGTCGGTGACGAGCGCGACCTGGAACGCCGAGATCTTGTCGAGCAACGCGCGCTGCACCACGAGCTCGACGTCGAACCGGGGGCCCTCGTCTGGCGCGGCCTCGCCGCAGGCCGTCACCAGCACCGCGGCCAGCACGAGGGCGCGCCTCATGGCATGCCCTCGATCTGAATGGTGATGGGGAGCGTGCCGGTGGGCCGCTGCGTCGCGAGACTGACCGCGCCGG
>JANRKQ010000124.1:0-5450 GCA_033763395.1 Myxococcaceae bacterium | reverse complement strand
TGCTGACGGCGTGTCGTGCGCCCACCACCACGCCCCGGCGCCCCGCGCTGGACTTCGACGCGCTCCCGGGGCCGACCACCTTCAGCCCCGAGGCCACCCTGCTCGAGCGCTGGGCGGGCCCGCTGAAGGCCGCTCACGACGCGGGCCAGCGAGGCACCTTCAAGGGTGTCGGCGGGCTCGACCTCGCGTACCTCATCCACCGGGTGCCGAACGAGAAGGCCGCGGTGGTGCTGCTCACCGGGCGCACCGAGCCGGTGCGCAAGTTCGCCGAGCTGCTGGACGACCTGCAGCGCGCCGGCTTCTCGACCTACGCGATGGACCACCGCGGCCAGGGCGCCTCGGGCCGCATGTTGCCCAACCCACAGAAGGGCTACGTCGACAGCTTCGACGACTACGGCACCGACCTCCACACGTTCATCACCACCGTGGTGCGGCCGGCCACCGACAAGAAGGTCTTCGTGGTGGCGCACTCGATGGGGGGCGCGGTGGCCGTCGACGCGAACGACCGCTTCCCCGGTGACGCCGACGCGCTGGTGCTGTCGTCGCCGATGCTCGAAATCGACACCGGCGCCTTCCCGGCGCCCATCGCGTCGACGCTGGGGGCCGCGGCCTGTGGCGCCTCTGACGGCAGCGCCTACGCCATCGGCTCCTCGGACTACCGGGAAGAGACGGACCTCGAGAAGTCGACGGTGACGAAGAGCGCGGCCCGCTTCGAGTGGAAGCGGCTGCTCTTCAACGAGTCGCCCGAACTGCGCATCGGCGGCCTCACCTGGCGCTGGCTGTGTGAGTCGCTCACCGCCTCGTCGTACGCCGAGCAGCTGGGCCGGTACTCCGCCACGCCCACGCTCATCATCCAGGCGGGCAAGGACTCCATCGTGAAGCCAGGCGGGCAGAAGCGGTACTGCGACGCGGCGCCGGCCTGTCAGCTCACCGTCATCGACGAGGCGCTGCACGAGCACTTCGCCGAACGCGACGCGCTGCGGAACCGCGCCGTCGAGCGCACCCTCAAGTTCTTCGAAGCCGAGGTGGCGCGATGAGCCCGCTGCTGGCCCTCGTCGTCGTCCTCTCGCAGGCGCCGGTCGGCACGCTGAGGAGCCCGGGCCTCGAGGGTGAGCCGCAGAAGCCCGCGGCGGCGCCTGCGCCGGCACCTCCGGCCTTCCGCCTCCACGTCGGCGCTCACCTCGGGCTGCCGATTCTCCTCGGCCTCGGCACCACGGGGACGTTCTTCGTCGATGGCCGGCCGCGCTTCGACCTCGACGCCTGGTGGGAGCCGTCGGGCTTCATCCAGTCCTACTCGGTCGGCGGCGCCTGGCACCCCGGAGACTCCCTCTTCTTCGTCGGCCCGCGCGTGCGGCTGCTCCAGTTTCAGCCGCCGTGGACGCCGGGCTTTCGCGGCGCGCAGGACCACCACCTGGGCCTCTCGCTCGAGGGTGGCGTGCGGCTTCGCGTCGCGGGTGGCGCCGCGCCAGCCGAGCGTCCGGGCGTCATCTCCATCACGCTCTCGGGCACCTTCGTGCCGACGCAGTCGGTGAACCTCCAGTGGCTCATCGGGCTCACGGCCGGGTTTTCATGGAGCGTCTTCTCGCGCTGAGACGGCGCGAGAGACGTCGGGCTCCCCGGTGACGCCGGCGTCGACCTGCTTCGCCTCGAAGAGCGCGGCGGCCTGCGGCGCCTCGGAGTCGCGATGACGTTGGTGGCCGCGACGGTCGTGCCCAGCACGTGGGCCTCTTCACGGGGAGAGACGACGCCAGAGAGGTCGGGCGCCCAGGTGACGGCGGCGTCGACCAGCTTCGCCTTGAAGAGCGCGGCGGCCGGCGGCGTCTCAGGGGCGAGGGCTCTGTCGACGTCGTACAGCCCGTCAGCGGAACCGGAACGGGCGCGGCATGGCGAGGCCCTCGTTCGTCACGTGGAAGCTGAAGGCGAAGCTGATGAAGCCCTGCTGAACGAGGGCAGGCGGCGGGTTGGCGAACGGCGCGGCCTTCTCGAACGCGCTCATCGCCTCGGCGTCCAGCACGTCGACGCCGCTGCTCTGCGCCACGTAGAGGTCGGCCAGGGTGCCGTCGGGCCGCAGGGTGATCTGCATCACTGTCACCCGCGAGAGCGCGCCGAGGCCCTCGGTGCGGTGTCGCAGGCGCCCGTTCGGGTCCCACTTCGCGCTCACGGCCTGCTTCACGCGGTTGAAGAACGCAGCGTACTTCCACTCGCGGGTGTTGAGGAACGTGCCGTCGCCCTCGGGCACGTCGAGGTGGTCGTTCGGCGCGCCGCCGCCTTCGGTCTGACCGTCGCTCGAGCCATTCTCGGCACCTGACTCGTCACCCGCCGGGCTCGTCGATGCCTCGGTGCCAGACCCACCGCCGACCGTGTCTGGCAACAGCAGGCTGGGCGCGGTGCGACGGCCCAGGAAGCTCTCGGCGAGTGAAACGGCCGAGGGCTGGGGGGCGGCGGGCGCCTCTCCCTTTGGAGCGGGCAGCGCCTCGGGCTTCTCCTGCGTCTTCGGCGTGGCGCGGCTCCAGGTGTTGGTCTGCTCGCGCGCGCGGGTCTCTTTCATGACGCGGTTGTTCGTCGAGGCGACGTACTTCGCCTCGTCGGGCCGAACGTCGTTCCCGGGCGCGACGTCGACGACCTGGCCCTCGGGACGGGTGGGCGCTGGCCGCTCGGGGAGCTGCGCGGCGCGGGCGCTCCGGTTGGCGGCCCACTGGCGAGCGTCGATGCGGCGCAGGCTGACGGGGCGGCGCTCCGCGGCCTTCACCGGGCGTGGCGCCGAGGTGGCCCAGGACAGGAGGAGGAACACGCCGACCCCTAGCGCGTGCCCGAGGAGGGACAAGGGCACGGCGAGCCATGGCCAGCGACTGGTGCGCTCGGGGCGAGTGGGGGTGAGCAACGAGGCCACGACGCGGACCCTCTACACCGGACGAGGCCGAAACGCGCAGGGGCGGAGCCACCCCGCATCGTCGGCCTTCTGCGCCCGGACGGGGCGAGCGCCGTGACGCATGGCCGCACGGAGGAGGTGCTTGCGACGCTCGCGACGGCATCTGAGCGCGTAAGGTGTCCTCGATGCCTGCTCCCACGTCCATTCCGCATGTCGTCGACGTCCTCACCTTCCGCGGGCCACAGGCGGGGCCCACGCCGAACCTCCTCATCGAGATTCCGCACGGCGCGACCCGCACGGCCGACTTCGACGACGTGGCGCAGCGGCTGACGAGCCCGCTGCCCGAGGGCCTCGTCGACTTCTTCCACGTCAACACCGATGCCGGCGCGCCCGAGCTCGGCGTCGCCCTCGCGCATCGGCTCATCAAGGACGACCCGTCGAAGTCGGTGGCGCTGCTGCGCTGCCGCGTGCCGCGCACCTTCATCGACTGCAACCGGCGCGTCGACGCCAGCCCCGAAGACTTCAAGGCCGGCAAGGTGACGCCGGGCCTGATGCCGTGGGTGACGTCGGAAGACGACCGCGCCCTGTTGCTCCAGCGCTACCGGGCCTACGTCAACGCCGTCGACGAGGCCGCGGCGCTGGTGATGGCGAACGGCGGCGCGATGCTGCTGCTGCACACCTACGCGCCGCGCTCGGTGGGCGTCGAGGTCGACCTCGACATCGTGAAGTCGCTCCACGCCGCGTACGCGCCCGAAAAGGCGTCCACCTGGCCCCTGCGCCCCGAGGTCGACGTCATCGGCACCACCGTCGAGGGCCAATCGCTCGCGCCCGGCGAGGTGGTGAAGAAGCTCCAGTCGTCGTTGGGCGCGCTCGGCCTCACGCTCGCCAACGGAGAGAGCTACCCGCTCCACCCCAGCACGCTCGCGCATGGCCACGCGGTGAAGTGGCCGGGGCGGACGTTGTGCGTCGAGGTGCGGCGCGACCTGCTCGCCGACCCGTGGAGTCCGTTCCAGCAGCAGCGCATCAGCGACGAGGCGTGCGGGAGGCTGGCCGGTGCCTTCGCCGAGGCGCTGCACGCGTTCTGGTGACGGCGTGGTGGTGAGGCCTGCGTGCGAGGCCCTGGCTGCGGTGCCGGCGCCGCCGGGTCGCGCGAGGCCTTCGGCTGACGGCCGCTGGACCTCACGCTGGCTCCGGAACGACGCGGAGGCCAGGTGGTGCGTTCATCACGTGTGGGCATCGGCCGAAAAATCCGACACCGGGCCACCGGGCGTAGTCGGAGAACCCCACACAGGAGCACCCAAGATGCCCATCGCCACCACGACCCTCCGTTACGTCAACTGGCTCAAGCTCAACCCGCAGAACGGTGCGCGGCTCACCGATTCACTCGATGCCCAGACCTTCGAGAGACTGCTGACGTCTCGGCGGGTGAATCTCGGCACCGAGGGCATCGCGGCCATCCGCGCGCTGTACGCAGAGGCCTCTGTCAACGGTCCCCCGACGTACGCTGCGTTCAAGCAGCACATCGAGCGAGTCGAGCGCCGGCTGGGCAACGAACGCGCACCGGGTCGGGTCAACGACGGCTTCGTCGATGCGCACGAGGCCAGGTTGCTGCAGTCCCGAGGTGCGACGGCGACGTTCGAGTTCCTTGAAGCGCGCTTCCCTGCCACGCTGACGACGGGCACTGGAGCGACGGCCACCACCCGTCAGCTCGACGTGGCGTTGGCGACCCTGGTGAGAACGGTCGACGCCGCGTTTCGGAGCCTGCCAGCGAGCCCGGCGCCGGACTTCCGGCGGGTCGTGACCGCCTTGCGGACCGCTTCCGCTTCCGCTGACCTGCCGAAGCCGGCGCGCGATGCGATCACCAGCGCCGCGAATGCGGTGACGGGCCGGGGCGCTGGCGGTTCTCTGACGGAGGCAGGGGCGACACCTCCGACGGCCAGCGGCATCAAGGCGGCGCTCCGACGGGCGCATGCCGCGCTCCGCTCGGCCGATGGCGCCGTCATCGTCGATCTCAGCAATCCCCAGCCGTCGAGGACCTCGAAACGGGACGGGGTGGTGAGCGAGCTCGAGGTGAGCCGCACCCGCTCCGCGCAGGGGAAGACGGCCCGCGCCCTGTTCGAGTTCGCCGGCTCGCGTTGAACGAAGCGTTCTTCGCCCCCCGCTCGCCCAGCCCAGACCCAGGGGCTGGGCGTTTCGTCTTCTGGGAGTCCTCTGCGCGAGCCGGTCCGAAATCTGGCCCGAAATGCTCCTCGTATCCCACCACATGACACCTCTTCGCTCCCTGCTGGTCGTGATTCTGATGGTTGGCTGCGGTCCCGTTGCCGAGGTCGATGAACGAGGACCTGCTGGTCGTGGTGGCGGCGCGGGAACAGCCGCGGCGGGAGGGTCACCGCGCGGCGGCGGTGGGCCATCAACGGGTACAGCTGGTGGAGACCCGGAGGGCTCCGGGGGCGGCAGTGCGGGTGGTGAGAACAGCGGCAACACGGCTGGCGGCAACACGGCTGGCGGCAACACGGCTGGCGGCAACACGGCTGGCGGCAACACGGCTGGCGGCAACACGGCTGGCGGCAACACGGCCGGC
>JANRKQ010000123.1:0-12998 GCA_033763395.1 Myxococcaceae bacterium | reverse complement strand
GGCCTCGATGAGCCCCTCGCCCGAGAGCGCGTCGGTGACGACGCCGACGATGCCGACGAAGCCTTTCGGCAGCGGCTTCTTCCTGGGCGCTTCGGGAGAGGTCGCCACGCTCGGCGCGCCCGCGTCGACGACCACCGCAGCCTCGACCGCGCCGACTCCGCCGTCAGCCGCCTCTGGGGGCGTCGAGCCTGGCGAGCCTGCCGCGAGGGGGATGACCGCCGGAGCGCCGCCCTCAGGCGTCGTCACGACTCCCGCGTCATCGGCTGGCCCCCCTGCCTCAGAGCGCCCCGACGCAGCGACCGCACCGGCGTCTGGCGCCTCGACGACCTGCGCCGCTGCCACGCCGGGCGCCAGCAGCGCCAGGACTCCCACCACCACGCTCAGCCGCCACGTCGTCATCGCGGGCGGCGATCTCGCCGTGCGTCATGGCGTGGTGCGCACGCATGGGTGACTTGATTGCAAGCAGCCCGTCACGTGCACTTCTCGGAACTGTCACGGTCGCGTGTCGTGACCACCCCGTCACCCTGGTCGCAGCGGGTCAACCACACGCAGGAACTTGAAGCGCCGGAAGTCGGTGTCGGACGTGTAGAGGGTGCGGACGCCGTGCTGCAGGAGGAGAGCCGCCAGGTGCGCATCAGGCACCAGCTTGCCCCGAGGGTTCACGTCCCGAGCGACCCTCGAGTACACCCGCCAGAAGTCGAGGTCTTCGGTGATGATCCGGGTCTGAGGGAGCGAGAGCAGCTCATCGACGAGCTCCTCGGCCTCGCGAGGGCTTCGCGGCGCTGCGAAGACCACCGCGCTCGTCGCCAGCCGCAGGAACGCTGAGAGCGTCGCCCAGGTGAGGCAGAGCGGGTCTGGATCGGTGGCGCAGCGCTGGAGAAACGCCGCAGCCGCTTCGTGCGAGGGACTCGAAGCGTTGGCCGCGTGGAGGAGAACGTTCACGTCGAGCGAGTAGCTCACCGGCCGCTGTCCTCTCGGTCGAGCAGCGCCTGGAGCGCCACGCGGTCGTCGATGTCGATTCGCGCGCCCATGGGCTTTGCCGTCCATCGAAGGGTGCGCGGCGCTGGCTTCACCCTCCGGTGTCGGAGCGCGTCCTCCAGGAGCTCGCTCACGAGCGCCTTGAGCGTCTTGCGCTCCACTTTCTGGAGTCGCTTCAGGTCCCGAAGGATGGGGCCGTCGATGTCGATGGTGGTGCGCATGCCCCCACTCTTTGGCTCGGAGCCGACGCCTGTCAACCCGACCCGCACCTGATGCGTGAGCACGAAGCATCAGATGCGCACCCATCAGGCATCTGATGCTCTCCGGGACATCTGATGCTCACATCCGGCAGCGGAGCGTCGGTGCCGTGACGGCTCGAGTACCTGGCTCAGCGCTCCCGCAGTTCGTCCGCGAGCACCGCGAGCGTCCCGAACCCACCGCCACTCCCCAGTTCCATCACCTTGAGGTCCAGCCCGTGGGGCACGTCGCCGGCTGGGTTGAAGAACCTCCGCGAGGAGCCTCGAGGACTTGCTCAGTGCTCCGGAAGCTCGTCCGCGAGCACCGCCAGGGTCTCGACCCCGCCGCCGCGCACCACGTCCATCACCTCGAGCGCATCTCCGTACGGCACGTCGCTCGCCGCGTCGAAGAACACCACCTTGTCCGGACGCGCGTTCACCATGCGCAGCACCCGCGCGGCGAGCTCTTCGCGGGCGATCACCTCACGGTTCACCTTCGTCACCCCGTCCTTGCCGAGCGTGATGACGATGGGCGCCATCGCGTCGGGCGGGGGCGGAGGGCTGTTCTCTTCCGGCTTTGGCGGCACGTTGAGCCACAGCTGCTTCGTGAGCAGCGGTGTCACCACCATGAAGATGATGAGCAGCACCAGCACCACGTCGACGAGCGGCGTCACGTTCATCGACGGGCGTACGTTGCCGCGCCGCTTGCCGCCACCCTCTCCGACCGACATGCCCATGGGGTGTCTCCCTCAGCTCTGCCGGTTGGCGACGTCGATGACCTGCAGCGACACGCCGGGAAAGCCCATGTCCTGGCAGGCCTTGAAGAGCTCGCGCACCTTGCCGTAGCCGAGCTCGCGGTCGGCCTTCAGCACCACGCGGGTTTCGGGCTTCGCCTCGTGGAGCGCCTTCAGCTCCGCCATCAACGCCTCGACCGTTCGCTCTTCCTTCTCGAAGTAGAACTTCCCGTCCTTCGTGAGCGTCACCGTCGTCGGCTCGAGCGAGCCGTTGCCCTGGTCCGGGTTGCGGATGCTCGGCAGCGTCACCGACACGCCGGCCTCCATCTGCGGCGTCACCACCATGAAGATGATGAGGAGCACCAGCACCACGTCGACGAGCGGGGTGACGTTGATGTCGGGCGCGACGCCAGTGCGCCGCTTCTTGCCGCGCGAGGGGGCCTGAACGTTACTTCCCATGGGCCGCCTCGCCCTCGCCGTGCCGCGCCTCGAGGAAGTCGATGAACTCGCCGCGGGCCTGCTCGAGCGCGAGCATGATGGTGTCGCCCTGCGACGTCAGCCAGTTGTACGCGAGCACCGCGGGGATCGCGACCATCAGCCCGAACGCCGTCTCGACGAGGGCTTCGGCGATGCCGAGCGACACCGCGCCGAGGCCGCCCGAGCCCTCCTTCGCGATGCCCTGGAAGGCCGTGATGATGCCGAACACCGTGCCGAGCAGCCCGACGAAGGGCGCGACCGACCCGACCGACGCCAGCACGCCCATGCCGCGCTTGACGTCGGCGGCGAGCGACTCGGTGGTGCGGTCGAGCTCGCGGCGGGTCAGCTCGATGGGAGACACCTTGCCGCCCTTCTTCGTGGCCGTCAGGTAGGTCTTCGCGCCCGAGCCCAGCAGCCGCGCGAGGTGGCTGTGCTTCTCTTCGTCGGCCTTCTTCACCAGCGCGTCGGTCTGGTCGGCGTCGAGCAGCGCCTTCGCCTCGAGCGCGAACTTGCGCGAGGCCGCCTTCGAGCGCTGGTAGGCGAAGAACCGCTCGATGAAGACCGCCAGCGAGGCGATCGCCATGAGGAGCAGCACGCTCGCGATGGTCATCGCGGGCACGCCCATGTGGCCGAGGATTTTTCCGAAGTCGAACATGTGGCTACTCCCTGAGAGAGAACTTCACGGGCACGGTGAGGAAGATGGCGATGGGCTGCCCGTCGAGCATCGCGGGGGTGAACTTCCAGGTCTTCACGGCGGCGATGGCGGCGGCGATGAAGGGCTCCTCGCCCTTGAGCACCTGAATGCGGCCGACGCTGCCGTTCTTCTCGACCACCACCTTCAGCACCACGCGGGCCTCCTGGCCCGTCGAGCGGGCTGACTCGGGGTACTCGGGGGCGGCGTTGTCTTCATCGGGCTCCGGTGGATCGGCCTCTTCCGGCAGGTTCACCGGCCCGGTCGCGCCGGCCTTCACCTCGACGGGCGCCGGCGTGTCGTCTTCCGACGGAGCGATGGGCCCGCCCACGGCCGTGCCAGTCCCGTTTCCGGTGCCGCCCACCGCGACGTTGATGGCCGCGACGGCCTTGTCCGACTCCGGCGCCGCCTGCTTCGGGGCCTCGGTCGGGGCGATCATCGCGGCAGCCGCGGGAGGCGCCGCCGCGGGCGCAACGGGCGCTTCGAGGACTGGCGTGACGGGCTTCGGCAGCGAGACCCGCTTCGGGGGAGGCGGCGGCGGGTTGTCGATCTTCGCAGGGGGAGGAGGCGGCGGCGGCGGACGAAAGGCCACGTCGACCGACTTCTCCTTCAACATCTTCGGCGGCTGCACCGAGAGTACGAACGTCCCCGCGATGGCCACCGCGAGCACGGCGATGGCGGCGAGCGAAGCCGCGACGAGCCGCTTGTCGCGATCGGCGTCGGCCGTCAGTTCGTACGCGTTGAACATGGCGCGCCGTGTACGCACTGGCTCGGTCGTCGCCGTGGCGCGTTCGTCGCGATTGCGTCACGGGCCGAGCGCGCACCCGTCACAGAGGGCGATTCAGTGGTCGTTGCGTCACGAATGGGTGGCAGGGCGTTGGTCATCGGTCAGCCGCGGCGCCGATCAGCGGCTGGACGGCCGCCGCGACGTCGCGCCACGTCGCTCGGCCTCGGGTCGACCGTCGACCGAGCCGTTCGCGCGCGAGCTGAAGCCGTGCGTGGACCGCCGAGGGGCGCGCTCGTGCGGCGCCCATCACGCTCGAGCGGGACCGGCTCGGAGAGCGCCCCGGGAGCGTGGTGCGCTGCGAGTGGTCCTACCGCGACGGGAAGTGCGGGCGCAGATGGTGATGGAACGGGCGATGCGGCGCGCTTGGCGCTCGAAGCGGGTAGGGTGGGCACGGGATGCAGGTGGAAGCGCTCGAGACGCTGCTTCGACGGGTCGTGGTCGCCCCGCAGCTCGAGGCGTGGGTCGCACCGTCGCCAGTGCCTTTGTGGGAAGCCCTCGAGGCGCGCACCGGCAGCCTGTTGCCGCCTCCCTTCTTCGCCCACGCCTGGCCCGGGAGTCTGGCGCTCGTGGAGGCGCTGCGGGCCGACGCCGGCCTCGTCGCCGGGCGCTCCGTGCTCGACTTCGCGTGCGGTGGCGCGCTCGCGGGCATCGTGGCGGCGCAGCTCGGTGCGCGGGTGTGCTGCAACGACATCGACCCGCTCGCGCTCGCCACCGCGCAGCTCAACGCTCAGCTCAACCGCGCCGAGATCGACACGCGGCTGGGCGACGTCGTCGGCCATGACGACGGCTGGCAGGTGCTCCTCGTGGGAGACGTCTTCTACGAAGCGCCGCTCGCCGCGCGCGTCACGGCCTGGCTCGATCGCCTCGCAGCGCGGGGCGCCCTCGTGCTCGTCGGAGACCCGGGCCGCCAGTTCCTCCCGCTCGACCGGGTCTCGCTCGTGTCGACGCACGCGCTCGCGCCCAACCCCGCGTGGGACAGCGTCACCGATCGACCTGCCCGGGTATGGCGCTGGAGCGCGGCATGAGCCTGTGCCTCGCCTGCGGCTTCTGTTGTGACGGCACGCTCTTCAACCGCGTTCCCCTCGCCGAAGGCGACGACCCCTCGCTGCGCGTCGCGCTGAAGGTCCTCGATGGGCAGCATCACGGCGTCCAGCCCTGCCCGGCGCTCGATGGCCTCGCATGCCGCGTCTACGCCAAACGCCCGTTCACCTGTCGGCGGTATCGCTGCCTCCTGCTCGAGGCCCACGAGTCGAACGAGGTGTCACTCGAAGGCGCGAAGCAGGTGGTGCAAGAGACCCGCGCGCTGCGCGCCGCGTTGGCCGAGGCGATGGGCACTGCGGACTCGGGTGCGTCGGTCGATCGCGCGCGTGCAGGGTCCACGAGCCTCCCAGAGCCAGCACGTCAGGCGCTCACGCGGCTCGAGCGGGCGCTCGCCTTCCACTTCCTGGGGCAACGGTCCCAGCGTCGATGACAGGCATGGCGAAGGAGCCGCCGGGCGCGAGTGACCGTCACGCCCCAAGGAGCGTCGTCGCCAGCTCGTCGAGGTCGTTGCACCAGAACTCACGCGGACGAGCGGGCTGACACGTACGCACGCGCTCGACCCAGCGGGCTGGAATCGCCTCGACGCCGTGGACTGCGCCGAGCAAGGCGCCGGCGATGCACCCGTTGGTGTCGGTGTCGCCGCCGAGCCCGAT
The DNA here is from genome assembly GCA_033763395.1 of Myxococcaceae bacterium. Taxonomy (GTDB): domain Bacteria; phylum Myxococcota; class Myxococcia; order Myxococcales; family Myxococcaceae; genus Xiheimicrobium. The sequence continues at coordinate 7,401 of JANRKQ010000123.1, read as the reverse complement.
GACGCGCACCAACGCCGCTTCGAGCGCGTCTCCGCGGCGCAGCTCGCAGAACGCCGCCTGGAGCGCGTGCCGCACCCAGCCCATCTGGTGGAACGCATCGGCTGGCAGCGCGTTTCGGGCGAGCTCGAGCGTGGGCACCGCCTCACCGCAGCTCGGCGTCAGGCGCGCGAAGGCGAGGGTGGCGTCGAAGACCTCGGGGCCCGAGGCGCCGGTTCGGAGCGCATGCGAGATGGCGAAGGTGAACACCTGGCTCGCGGCGATGCACACCGGGTGCGGGTGACTCAGGGTCGTGTCGGCCGCCGTCAGCTCGAGCAGCGCGTCGGGTTCGAGCTTCCAGCCGAAGAGGCCCAGCGGGCTCGCCCGCATCAGCGCGCCGTTCGCCTGGCTGTCGGTGAGGGCCCGCGCACGAACGGTGCGCGCGATGGGCTCACCCGCCGGTACCACGCGACCGAAGGCCCGCCGCGTCGTGCCGCCCACGTCAGGCGGGTTCGCCACGCACCACGCGATGTAGCGCCGCGCGACGTCGTCTTCGTCGAATCGCCCGCGCTCGGCGAGGCTGCGCGCCAGGCACAGCGCCAGCTCGGTGTCGTCGGTCACCTGCCCGGGCGCCACGTCGAATGGGCCACCGCCGACCACCTCGCGCACGCCGTTGGGAAAGCGGGAGGCAATCTCTTCCGCGCGCTGGAACTCCACCGTCGTGCCGAGCGCGTCGCCCACCGCCTGGCCCCAGAGCGCGCCGCGGGCTCGGCTCAACCGCTGCTGTTCGGGTCGTGCGTTCATGGCAAAAGAGTCACACGGACTCAATTAAGTGTCAATGGGCTCCTCGCCGGTCCCTCCGTCGCAGCGACAGCACGCCGAACGCGAGGCCGCCACCGAGCGGGTCGACGCCGCTGCACCGGCAGCCCGAGCGGGCGGTGAGCGGAGGGCTCAGGCCCGCGTCCGCACTCCCAGCCTCCGCCACCATGCCTGCGTCGCGGCCGAGGCCCGCATCCATGGAAGCGGACCCACCGCCGGCCCCACCACCATCAGCAGCGGGCCCGGCATCTGCGCCACTCGGCCCGGCGTCCACGCTCGTCTGACCGGCGTCCATCAGCCCGCCATCGGTGCCAGCGTCCTGCGGGGGGAGGCCCGCGTCGGGCAGCGGTGGACTGCCTCCATCGGCCAGACACGGCTGAGCCATGAATGGCGCATTGCGAGGCGTCGGCGCGAGCACCTCGAAGTCGTCGGCGTTGCGGTCGGTGTCGAGGCACCCGGCGCCGCGGCGCTGCACGGACGTGGTGATGGACGCCGCTGGAGCCGGCGGGCCTTCACTGCAGTTCGCGGTGCCTGCTCCGACGAAGTCGATGACGCGCGCGGCGTCGGGGCCCGTCAGGGGGCAGTCTCCCTGGAGCGCCGTCGGGCCGCTCACCAGCGCGACCTTGAACTCCGCGCGGCCGACGTTGATGAGCGCGTTGGTCGTGTCGGGCGCCGGCAGGTTCGCTCCTCGGGTGCCCATGCCCGCGGTGAACGCGACGAGGTGGTAGCCGAGCGGCGCCACCGTTGCGGCGGGGTCGAAGTCGGCCAAAAGCCAGTTGCTCCCGAGCACCGACGCGTATTGCAGCGTGATGCCAGCCAGGGCCACGGGCTGTGACGAGAGGTTGCGCAGCTCGATGAAGTCCGTCCGGAACGGCGCGCCGGAGAGGTCGTGTCGCCCGCGCCGTACACCTGGCTGATGACGAGCGACGTCGAAGGCAGGGCTTGCCGGAGGGCCGGTGCGTCGACGGTTTCGCCGCCGCAGCCCAGACACGCCAACCCTGCCAGGACTGCTCGCCGAAGCCGCGTCACGCCCTGCACCTCATCGCAGAACGGCCACTGCGTCGACTGCCTCTTCCCCGCGGCGTTGGTGGTCGACCGGCCGGGCGGCCCGCGGCCTGCGCCGACGTGGCAGGCCACTGACTCCCCGTCGGGGGTTGCCGCTGCGTCCCGCCGCCGATTCTCGGGTCGTCGCTCGCCAGTCGACGTGCGCCCGTCAAGGCGTCACACGTTCGTGGTGCCCCGGCGCTCGCTCACGCGCCCGGAGCCCGGGCCTTCGCCACCTGCTCGTTCGCCAGCCGGCGTACGCCGTCGGCCGTGAAGGGCTTCTCCAGAATCGGCTGGGCCACCTCGTCGAGGAACTCGCGCGCCGACGCGCTGAACGCGCCGCCCGTCATGAACACCATGCGCTCGGCCAGCTTCGGGTGGTTGGCGCGCAGGCGGTGGTACAGCTCGGCGCCCGACATCTCAGGCATCATCACGTCGCAGAAGACGACGTCGGGCGCGAAGCCCGCCAGCTCGTCGAGGGCCTGCTTCGGGGTCGAGAAGCTCTTCACCTCGTGGTGCGGCCCCAGCACGCGCTGCAGCGCCACCAGCACCGAGGGCTCGTCGTCGATGAGCGCAATGCGCCCCCGCAGCGCAACAGGTGTCTCGGCCTGCGGCACCGGAGACCGTCGGAACTCGGGCGGCGCGACGGGCAGCGTCACCTTGAAGGTGCTCCCACGGCCAGGCGTGCTCTCGACGCCGATGGTGCCTCCGAGGCTCGTCACGATGGAGTGACAGATGGACAACCCCAGCCCGGTGCCCTGGCCCACCGGCTTGGTGGTGAAGAACGGGTCGAAGATGTGTGGCAGCACGTCGGGCTCGATGCCCTGGCCGGTGTCGCGCACCGCCACCACCACCCGGCCCTGCGCGTCCTGCGACGCCGACACGGCGATGGTGTGGTGCGCCACGTCGCCTTCCGGCACCGCGTGGGCCGCGTTGATGAGGAGGTTCAAGAAGACCTGGCTCAGCTTGCCTTCGTTGCCCTTCACCAGCGGCACCTCGTCGAAGCGCCGCTCCAGGTGGGCGCGGTGGCGGATCTCGTTGCGCGCCATCGTGATGGCCGACTCGAGCACGCGCCGCACGTCGACCAACCCCGTCTGCTCGTCTTGCGCGCGGGAGAAGAGCTTGAGGTCGCGCACGATGGTGCTGACCCGCTCGGCGCCGGCGCGCGCGTCGGTCAGCGCCTCGGACATCTCGTCGAGCGCCGACAGGCCCGTCTCGATGCGTAGCCGGCCGAGCTCCTCGAGGGCGAAGTGCAGGTTCGAGGTGATCCACGCGAGCGGGTTGTTGATCTCGTGGGCGACGCCCGCCGCCAGGGTGCCGACGGACGCCAGCCGCTCGGTGAGCGCGAGCCTGGCCTGGAGCAGCTGCTGGCCCGAGATGTCCTGCATCTCGCCGATGAGTCGCACCGGAGCGCCCTCGTCGTCGAACAAGAGGTGTCCGCGGTCGATGACGGTGGCCCAGGCGCCGTCGTGCCGGAGGAAGCGGTAGGTCGCGGTCCACGTCTTGCGGCGCTCGACGATGGCGAGCTGGAGCGAGCTGGCCACCTGCGCGCGCTCCGCCGGGTGCACGCAGGCCTCCCACCAGGCGAAGGTGCGCGGCGCGCTCAGGTCGTACCCGAAGACCTGCTCGAGGCGGGGGCTCCACTCGAGCAGGTCGGTGCGCAGGTTCCAGTCGTAGATGACGTTGGTGCTGGCCTCGGCCACCAGGTGGAAACGGTCGAGCATCTCTTGCGTCGACTGCTCGTTGCGCGACTGCTCGATGGCGAGCGACGCGAAGCGCGCCATCGCACTGAGGAGCGAGGCCTGCGCCGCGGTCGGTGACGACGGGGTGGGGCCGTACACGGCCAGCGACCCCAGCGCCTGCCCGCTGCGCGACAGAATCGGCCACGACCAGCAGGAGCGAAGGTCGAGTTGGCGCACCACCCCTCGAAACGCGACGAACCGCTTGTCCGTGCGCATGTCGCTGACGAGCACCGGCGCGCGGCTCCACACAGCCGTTCCGCAGGCGCCGTGGTCGGGGCCGGGGGCCAGCCCGTTGGTCACCTCGCGCAGCAGCGCCGGGAGCGACGGCCCGGCGCCAGGCCGGAGCAGGCCATCGTCACCCAGCAACAGCACCGACGACAGCAGGCCGGGCAGCCGGCGCTCGCACAGGCGGCAGAGGGCCTCGAGCACGTCGGGCAGGCGCTTGCCCGAAGAGAGCACCTCGGCGAGCTCGAATTCGCCTCGCGTGCCCGGCAGCGTCTCGAGGGTGACGAAGGTGCCCGACGGCGTCGGTGAGACCTCGAGGTCCCACGTCTGGCCCGCCAGCTCGCAGCTCACCGCTCCATGCTCCTGCCGCAGCGCCAGGTGCACGGCCCGCGCGAGCGGCGTCAGCGTGGGGATGTCGGCCAGATGCACGCCGGCCACCAGGCGCGGCTCGAGCGTCGTCCCACCCGGAGTGACGGCCGCCACCGACCCATCGGCGCTGAGGAGCAGCGACACTCGCATGAGGAAGCCCCAGTCTAACGTCAGCCACGCCGCGGCGCGGCCCTGTTTGAGCGGAAGAAGCGGCGCGGAATCTGCCATGAAGCCGTCGCATGGATGGTGGCCGACGGGAGGCGCCTGGCCGGGTGGCGCTCGACGTGAAGGCGCGGGCGTTGGCGCCGGGGGACGCCGTGCGCGGGCGCGTGACGCTCCACCTGTCGGCGCCGACGTCAGCGCTGCAGCTGGTGGTGGGGCTCGAGGCGAGGCGCCGCTCGGTGCAGGGTGGTGCTGGCACGACGCCGCTGCGCTACCGGCAAGACGTCATCTGGCGCACCGAGCGGGCGCTCGACGGGGAGCGCGCCTTCTTGGATGGCCAGTCATGGCCCTTCGAGCTGCTGGTGCCCGACGACGCGCTGTCGCCCGGCTTTGGCCCTCGCACCTCGTCGCGATTTCCCCTCGTGTGGCGGGTCGTCGCGCGGCTCGAGCGCCCGTGGACGTTCAGCCTCAAGGCCGAGGTGCCGGTGCAGGTGTCGGCGCGCGCGCCTGCCCGCAAGCCGGGCCGCGCTCGCAGGCGCCGGGGCGCTTCAGATGGTTCCCGGTGAGGCCCGCGGCCCGTTGCGCATGAGAGCGCGGAACTCGGGAGAGTCGACCCGCATCACCAGGAGCGTCAGCCGCGTGCGCGCGTCGAGCGAGATGGTGCGCTCCTCGCCGTGCAGCAGGCCCAGCTTGCCGCGCGAGCGCCCTGACGGGAGCTCGAGGTCGAGCGAGATGCCGTAGCCCGCGCCCTCTTCGTCGGGCTGCAGCAACAGCCGGTAATCGGGCAGCGCGGCGCCGGGCGTCCACTTCTCGGCGAAGAGGCGGCGCCCCTCGAAGCCGAGCAGCCGGGGCGCGCCCACCGGCCGGCCGTCCTGCTCGAGCTGAATGGCGAAGTAGAGCTTCTCGGGGGGCCGCGTCGCCTCGGTGGCCGACGCACAGGCGGTGGCCAGCAGCCCCAACACCACCGCCGCCGCCAGGGCCCTCGCCACCGAGGTCAACGGGCGGGCGCGTCGCGCTGGCATCGATGGCCGAACCATGAAGCTCCCCGTAGCAACTTCGGCACCAGCGCCTGCCTTCAACGATTCCCATCATCTGGGAGGTCCGGGCCGGTGCCGGACTGACAGCTTGAGCCCGCGCCAGAGGCGCAACGCGGACAAACTGACACGACGCCCGCCGCATTCCGCCATTGCCTCAAGGCCCGGCTGAAAGGGCGGGGCTTTGGGCTAAGCAGCGCCTGATGACGACCGACTCCGGGGCCGCCGCCAGCACCGAAGCCTCGTGGACGCCCGCGCAGGTGCGGGCGCTGTTTCCGGCGCTCCCGGACCTCACCTGGCTCAACGCAGCCGCGTCGTCTCCGCTCTGCACGCCCGTCGCCGAGGCCATGGAGCGCGTCATCACCGCGTCTCGTGAGCGCGGCGACCTCGACTTTCCCCGCTGGCTCGCCCAGCGCGACGCGGTGCGGGAGCGGCTCGCGCGCTTCGTGGGCACCACCGCCGACACGGTGGCCTTCACGCCCTCGACGTCCTTCGGCTTCCACGTCGTGGCGCAGTGCCTCAAGGCGCGCGGGCACACCGAGGTGCTCACACTCGAGCACGAGTTCCCCTCGACGACGGTGCCGCTGCTGCACGCGGGGCTGACGGTGCGCGGGGTGCGACGTCGGCCCGATGGCAGCTACCCGCTCGCGGACCTCGAGGCGGCGCTGCGGCCCTCGACGAAGGCCATCGCCGTCTCGGTGGTGCAGTTCAACTCGGGCTACCGCGTCGACCTCGCCGGGCTCTCGCGGCTGTGTCGAGACCGCGGCCTCGTCCTGTGCCTCAACGGCGCCCAGGCCATCGGGCACGTGCCCCTCGACGTGACGGCCGCCGGGGCCAGCTTCCTCGCGATGCCCAGCCACAAGTGGCTCGGGGCCGGGTACGGCACCGGCATGCTCGTCGTTGCGCGCGAGTTCCACGACGTGCTGCCGATGGCGGGCTGGCTCTCGGTTCCGTCGGAGCTCTTGTGGCAGGCCTTCCCCGGGGTGACGCGGGTCGACGACGCCGCGGGCTTCGTGGCCAGCGCGCCGACGACTCGTCGCGACGCCTCGGCGCTCGAGGGCGGGGGCGCGTCGTGGGTGGGCTGGCACGGACTCGAAGCGGCGCTCGAGGTGCACGAGCGGGTGGGCGGGGAGACGACGTTGGCGCACGTGCAGGCGCTCCAGGTGCAGCTGCGGGCCGGCCTGCGCGCGCGGGGCTTCGTGCCCAACGCGCCGGACGACGCCAGCATGTCGAGCGGCATCTGCGTGGTGCCCGTGAGCGGCGCCGCGGAGGACGTCGTGCGCGCGCTGCTGCGTGAGGCGAAGGTGGTGACGACGCCCCGCGGCGGAGGCGTGCGCCTGTCGACCCACGTCTTCAACACCGCCGAGGACGTCGACCGCGCCCTGTGGGCCTTCGACCGCCTCGGCGTTCGGCCGGCCTGACTCCACGGACGGACGAGGGCCGCTGACCTCGTGCACCGACGCACCGCGAGGCGCGCATTCGCGTGGTGACTGGTCCTGAGCGACGGTCGACAGGTCGCCCGTCCCGAGGGGACCGTTCTCAGCCTTTATCGCGCCAACCCGACGGCGCCGACCTCGAGGCGCTCCGGAGGACCCGGCCGAGAACCATCGTCGTGCCGTCGCGGATGCTGCGCTGGGGGCTCGATCTGACCCTCGTGTGGGTCATGGGAGTGGTCCCGGTGTGGCTCATCGCCGTCGTCGACCTGCATTCGAGTCGGCAGCTCGCCCTTCGGCCCGTGGCGCCGACGAGCGCTGGGGTGCCCCGTGTACCCAAGCCGCGCCTCATTCGCCGTCGGCGCCGTCCCATTCCGGTAATTCCCCCACGCGTCGTACTGCCTGACGACTGGCGCCCCCGCGACGGGCACCTCCGTCGACACGCTTCCCAACCCTTCGATGAGGAGCCACCTGTCCGCCCCTCCACTCCCACTCACCCCCAGCGCCTCTCCCTCCCCGTAGTGGTACCTCCGACTCCTCGCCCCCGTCTCCCGCAGCACGTACTTCCCGTCCAACACGTACTCGACTCGCCCGGCC
>JANRKQ010000122.1:0-4604 GCA_033763395.1 Myxococcaceae bacterium | reverse complement strand
ATCGACGGCGGTGGCCTGACGCACGCCGAAGCCGCCCGCCTCGACGCGAAGCAGGACCGCCTCAGCCGTCGCATCACCGTGCAGAAGCACGACGCCCAGCGTTGGTTCTGACCCAACGGAGCACGCCTCTGACGGCCCTCGCAGTGCAGCCGCGGGGTTCGGCGTGGGAAGGCGCGACGCCGAATGCGATGCTGACTGCATCGTGAGCTCGTATCGACTCGTGTGGGGCGGCTTCGTCGTCGCGTCCCTTCTGGGTTGTCCCCCTCGCGAGCTTCGCGACTGCAATGCTGCGCGCGACCTCAGCCCGTCAGAACACTGGCGAGCCTGCGCGCAGCTGTTCAAGGATGCCACCTGCCGGAACGCCGCAACCCTTTCGGATGGGGGCCCCGCGCACCTGTCCGATTTCGTCGAGGCCTGCCGCCCGGCCTACTGCCCGCACATGAGCGGAAGTATCCGCGTCTGCGCGGGGGCCCTTGGGACGCCAGCCGAAGGATACGGCGTCGAGGTCGAGTTCATCCACGCGGCGCTCGTGGTCGATTACGACCGTCGGGCGCCCGAAGCGGTGGCCGCGCTCGGCGACGCGGCCGACCGGCTCGCGAAGGAAAGCGAAGCCTTCCATCTTCAACGACGCGCGGCCTTCGACGCTCGCGTCCGCCTGGACGTACACCTGAGCGGAGACGCTCGACAGGTCGAGTTCACCACGCTCAGACCCACCAGCGACCAGTCGATGACCATCGACCCCGGCGGGTTCGACCGCCTGCGCTGCCGGGAGTTCATCACACGCGCCCTCGATGGCGGCTCGCTCCCTCCAGGTTCCGCCGCTCGGGTGACGGCGTCGAAGCGCGTTCAGTACCGGGTGATCCGATGCATCCTCGACTCGGTGGAGGACGCGGGGGTCGCACGCGACGACATCTCGTTCTCGATCGACCGGGCCCCCTGACGAGAGGCCCGACGAAACCGGGACAACACCATGGCGCGCCTCGGGGCTCCCGCTACCGGAACGCCACGGCTCGCACGTCGTCGACCGTCGCGCGGTCCTTCCGCAAGAGCCCCATCGGCACGTGCCGCGCGAGCACCCGGCGGGCTGCGCGCAGATCGGTCTCGGTCCCCGCGCCCGTCGACTTCGCGCACGTCGCGGTCACGGCCCACAGCACCGCCGCACGGTCGGTCCAGTCACGGAACGCATGCTCACCCCGCGGGTCCTGGCTCAGCTCCACCAGCGCCTGCTTCGTCTCGTCGAGGAGCGCCCCCACCCGGCTCTGCACGTCGCTCGGCGCTTCCTTCGCCAGCCGCTCCACCTCGGCGAACAGCACCTCGTGCGCGCCTTCCTTCTTCAGCGCGCGGAACGCGTCGAGCACGAGGATGTTGGTCGTGCCTTCCCAGATGGGGAGCACCTGCGCGTCACGCAGCACGCGCGCCATCGGCCAGTCTTCGATGTACCCGTTGCCCGCCAGGACCTCGACGCCCTCGCTGGCGATGCGCACCGCCCACTTCCCAAGCACGTACTTGAGCAGCGGGGTGAGGATGCGCAGGGTGCGGCGCTCCACCTCGGTCGCGGTGCCACCGTCGAGCTTGTCCATCAGCTCCACCCCGCGGAACGCCCACGTCAGCGCCACGCGCTGCTCGCTCGCGAGGTCGAGCAGCGTCTCGGTCAGCAACGGGTGCTCGATGACCTTCTTGCCGAACGCCACGCGTTGCTCGGCCCAGTCCAGAGCCTCGAGCACCGAGCGCCGCATCACGCCCACCGACGCGATGGCGTTGTAGAGCCGCGAGAGGTTCAGCATCTCGGCCATCTGGTGGAAGCCCTGGCCCGGGCCGCCCAGCAGGTACGCCTCGGCGCCGTCGAGGGTCACCTCGCCGGTGGGGAAGCTCCGTTCACCGAGCTTGTCCTTGATGCGGTCGATGCGGAACCCGTTGCGCCGCCCGTCTTCCAGCGTGCGCGGCAGCACGTACAGCCCCAGGCCCTTCGTCCCCGGCCCCGCCCCCTCGGGCCGCGCGAGGATCATGATGACGTCGGCGTCGACGTTCGAGCAGAACCATTTGTCGCCGAAGAGCTTCACCGCCTCACCCGGCGTACCGGAGCCGCCCTTCGCCACCGTGGCCACCTGCCCGACGTCGCTCCCGCCGGCCTTCTCGGTGAGGAACATGGCGCCGGTGAAGAGGCGCTCCATGTCGGTCGACGCCAGCCGGGGCACGAAGCGCTCCTTGAGCGCAGGCGTGCCAAACTTCACCAGCAACCGCGCGGCACCGTCCGTCATGCAGATGGGGCAGAAGAGCCCCGCCTCGGCCTGCGCGAAGAGGTAGCCAAGCCCGAAGGTGAGCGCCTTGGGAGCCTGGCCCCGCTCGGCCGCGAGCGCCGGGTCGTACGTCGCCGCGACGATGCCGCCGCCGTAGCCGAGCTGCTGCAGCGCCCGGTAGCTGTGGTGGTAGTCGATCTCATCGACGCGCGCTCCGCTGCGGTCGTGCGTCACCAGCCGGGGCCCCTGGTGGTCGGCTTCATGCGCCCACACCGCGCCCTCGTTCGCTGCGCGCTCACCCATGCGCGACAGCCTCGGGCGGGCCTTCTCGAAGCTGCCGCCGAGCTGCCTCGACAACAGCCGCTGCAGCGCCGCCTCACCCTCGAACCAGCCCGGCTTCCGTGTCGTCGTCATCGCGTCTCTCCTCGTCCGTCCAACAGCGAGTTCCACACCCGCGTCACCTCGGCCTCGCGGGCCAGCACCACGTCGACCGCGGCGTCCCCGAAGCGCGCGCGTTCGGCGTCGAGTGACGACACCTGCTTCGCGCGGGCCCGCACGTCACCGAACGCCTGCTCGACCTTCTGGCGTTGTTCGGGGGCCAGGCCCTGGGTGACCCGCTCGAATTCCTTCACCGCCTCGGCGCCGGTGAGCGTGGCGATGGTGCGCTGGGCCACCACCGCCGCGACGACCTCATCGGTGCGCTCCAGGTCGAGCTCGGTCACCCCGAGCTGTCGTCGCGCCTCGACCTCGGCCCGGGCGCGCCCCACCACGTCCAAAGGCCCTCCATCACGCGACGCCCCCACGAGTCGATGCCACGCGAGCCAGGCCTCGAGTCGCGCTTCGGTCAGGCTCCAGCCAGCGTCGGGGCTTGGCGGGCTCAGTTGAGGACCGGGGGACGATGGTGTCTCTTTTGTCAGACGCCCCTCGCTCGGGCACCCCGAGAGACACACCACAACGAGTCCAGCGCAGGCCCTTCGCACGAGGAGCGTCTTACCGTCACTCCGTCGCCCGTGACTGTCTGAAAACAGAGACGACGCGCCGGGCCGTACAGCAGGACCGAACGGCTTTGACCGTGGTGGACTGGCTGACCTAAGGCTTCGCGGTTCGATGCGAGTCTTCCTGGTCAGGCACGGCGACGCCGACGCAGACATTCCCGATGGGCTGGACGACGAGGCCCGGGCCCTGACGGCGCGCGCGCGCACGGGGCTGCCGGCCCACTTCGAGCCGCTGGTGCCCCTCATCGGAACGCCCGACGTGATGGTGATGAGCCCGCTGGTGCGCGCGGTGCAGACGGCCACCATCCTCGCGCGGGCGCTCTCGTACGAAGGGCCGATGCGGGCGACCCGGCTGTTGTTCCCCGACGGGCCGGTGGGCGCGCTCGAGCAGCTCCTCGCAGAGCACGAAGGCAAGTCGGTCGTCCTCGTCGGGCACCAGCCGTCGATGGGCGCCGCGGCCGCGCACTTTCTCGGCATGGCCTCCTTCCCGAAGCCCGTCACGCCCGGCACCGTCATCGGTATCGAGCGCCCCGATGGCGGAGGCGCTGGCACCCTCTTCCTCTCCGCCGCGCCCGGCCAGCCCATCGTTCAGCAGCTCGAGCGCGAGAGCTGAGCGTCAAGCCGTCTGGTCGCTGGCGAGGGTGGGCGTTACAAGGCACCCGCCATGGAAGACGCCGCCTACTCCGCCGCCGTCGCGCAGGTGTTCAAGAAGCTGGTCGCCGCCATCGACGAGGCCGATCCGGATCTCGTCGAGTGTGACGCCACCGGCGACATGGTGACCATCACCGCCGCGAAGACCGGAGAGAAGGTGGTGGTGAACACCCAGCGCGCCGTGCGGCAGATCTGGGTGGCTGGCAAGGGCGTGGGCGTGCACTTCTCACTGGGCGCCGACGGGCGATGGCTCGACGACAAGCAGAAGGGCCTCGAGCTGCTCGGGTGGATCGACGAGTGCGTCAGCGCCGCGAGCGGCGTGCGCCTGAGCTGGTAAGTCGCCGCTTCCGGGGGCCGTGGAGCGCGGCTAAGTGACGCTCATGCTCTCGGTCCTCACGAGCGTCGTGCTGGCCACGTCTCCAACCGGAACGCACCTGGGCGCCCCTGATGGGCGCGCGGCCCGGCTGCTGGTCGCTCAGAGCAGCCTTCCCATGCCGCCGCCGATGCCCCCGCTCATCGCGCCCGAGACCGCGCAGCGCATGGCCGCCCTCCAGACCGAGATCGACGACCTCTCGACCCAGCTCCTCAAGCTGCCATCGCGCTTCTGGCCCTCGTACTCGGTGGTGCTCACCGTGCTGGGCTGCCTCGCGCTCGGTGGCGGCCTCGTCGCCACCCTGTTCCTCGCCACCGTCACCTTCCCGCTCGTGGGGATCATCGTGTC
>JANRKQ010000121.1:0-59850 GCA_033763395.1 Myxococcaceae bacterium | reverse complement strand
TAAGGGATCGCCCGTGGTTCGGCCAAGCTGATCGCAGGCAGTTCGGCCAAACGGATCGCCCCCAGTTCGGCCAAGCGGATCGCGCGCTGGCGGCACCGAGGCAGCGCCCTGGAAGAGGCCTGACCGGACCCAATGGATGTGCGACCTCGCGACCATCGCGAGGGAGGGCACATGCACGGAAGGGTCGACATGGACCGGCTACTGGAGTTGGTGCGGTTGCACCGGATGGGCTGTTCGTCCTCACCGCGAAGGAGGGCGGCCGGCACACGCCGTTCGCCTCGGGCTACATGCCGCAGTTCTTCTTCGGCGCCACCGACGTCACCGGCACGCTGCTGGTGCCCGAGGCTGGCGTGGTGAAGCCGGGTGACCGCGCGACGGTGTCGTTCAGCCTCAAGCGCGCCGTGGGCCTGGAGCCGGGCATGCGCTTCGCCCTGCGTGAGGGAGGCCGCACGGTGGGCGCGGGCCTCGTCACCCGCGTGCGGTAGGGGGCTGGGAGGGCCGCCAGGTGGTGTGACTGGCGGCCCGCTCCTTCGCTGAGAAGGCGCCGGGCCTTCCCTCGCACCCGGCGCAGCACCGCGCGGTGTCGCGGGTTGGCGATGACGTATGCGCCGGGTATGCTCAGCATATGTCCATGCACCGCACGACCCTCATGCTCGACGCGCCCTCTCGAGCGGCCTCGAGGCGCCTGGCTCAGAAGTTTGGCGTCAGTCCGTCAGAGGTGATGCGGCGGGCGCTCCAGTTGCTTCAGGCCGAGGTGCTTGGTGTGCCGGAAGAAGACCGGAAGCGCCGGGTCGTCGCGTTCAAGAAGCTGGTCGAGCTGTCGTCCAAAGTGGACGCCGCCGAGGAACTGAAGCGTCTCAGGCGTGAGCGTGGCGAGTGGTGAGTCGATACCACCTCGACACCGACTTCCTCGTGCTGGCGACGACGCATCGACGAGGTCCCGAGCACGCCCGGCTGCTCGAGGTGCTCCAGTCGCGGGCCTTCGTCGAGATCAGCGCCATCGCCTGGTACGAGTTCGTCAGAGGGCCGAGGAGCCCAGAGGTGCTCGCCGCCGCTCACGCTGTCTTCGGAGCGGAGGGGATTCTGCCGTTCGACGAAGCCACCGCAGAGCGCGCCGCAGACCTGTTCCGGGGAGCGGCCGCGACACGGCGCCGCGCTGTCGACCTCGCCATCGCCGCCCACGCCATCGGCCGACGTGCAGCGCTGCTCACACACAACCCGCGCGACTACGCCGGCATCGATGGCCTGACTCTCGGCTGACCTTGAACGACGACGAGCTGACGAACAGGCCGCTCCGGGCCTTGTCTGTCATTCCCGTGTCGGGGTGGAGGGAGAAGCCCAGGCCGGTGCGACGAGCCGGTGGGACGAGACGGGCACCTCCAGCGGCAGGGGGGCTGGAGGGCGGCGAGGCTTGACGGTCGGCGTCGTCACTTCGGGCGGCTTCACCCCGGGCGTGTCATCGGCCTTCTGGCCCTTGAGCACGACGCCGGTCACCACGACTGCGACGACGCCCGCGACGCCGAGCATCGGCGTCGTCCTTCATGAAGGCCGGGGCCATCTCGCCAGGACGGCGCCGGGCCTGCCGCAGCACGTTGGCCAGCACCGCCGTCACCTCGTCGTCCGACGGCGGTGGCCGGCCCTCCGTCGCCGTCGCTCGCGGTCGTCGGAGTAACCAACTCGAGCCGCTCGTCGTAGACAGCCCACCATGCGCCTGGCCCTCGTCGCCCTTCCATGTCTTCTGGCCTGTGGTGGCGCGCCGATGTCGACGTTCGATGGAGGCCCGGCCACGGTTGCGATGCCCGACGGGGGCTCGTTGACGTGGACGCCCGGGCAGTATTCCCTCGACCTCATCACCGAGGCGCAGGGCTGGCGGCAGGTGCTCCCCGCGACGTACCCCGGCACCGGAGGCCACTCAGGCCAACGGGTGCGCGTGCTGTTCAACACGCTCGCAGCTCCCACCTATGACTCGATGACCGACCCGGTGCAGTTCCAGGTGGGGAGCGTCATCGCCAAGGCCGTCGTGGCTGCCGAGGCCACGCCGCTCGACCAGGCGACGAGGTACTACTTCATGCGCAAGGAGCCGGCCGGCTGGGACGCGGCGAGCAACGACTGGTCGTGGGGCGTGGCGAACCGCTCGGGCACCACGTGGACGTACTCGACGATGGGCCGCTCGAGCCTGTGCACCGGGTGCCATCAGGCCGACGCACGGTGGGACTTCGCGCGCACGGTGCAGGTGTTCCGTACCCAGACGCCGCCGTAACGTCAGCCGGCGCGAGCTGAGCGGCGCCGCCACGCACCGAGCAGCATCACGGCCAGTGCGAAGCCCCTCGGCGCTCTGGCCCGCGTAGCTGCGCGGCTGCAGAACCTCATCGCCCCCGTCTCGAACGTCCACGCCTGCATCCGGCTCGCCCGCGTCCGGCAGGTCGCCGCCATCACGCACACCGGCGTCGCGCACGCGCGTCAGCACCTCGATGGCGTCGACGCTGAAGCGGCCTCCGTCGGCCTCGCACGCGAACGCCCAGGCCTCGTCGACGCAGCACCTTCCCCGCCGAGCACGTAGACGAAGCCGCGCACGAAGGCCGCCGTGTGCCCGGCCCGCGGCACGTCGAGGAGCGCTGACGACACGGGCGCTCCGAAGCCCGACGACGGGGACGACACCACGAGGCGCCCACCCAGGAGCTCGGCGCCACCTTCGAACGTCCCGGCGGCGAAGTCCGTCACCGTCGTTCGCGCAGAGACCTCGAGCGCCTGCGTCCGACGCGGTGGAGGTGGGGGTGGCTCTGCGCAGGCGACGGCAAGCGCTGCGGTGATGACGAGGGGCCTCGGACTCAACGTGCGACCACTCTACTGACGTGCGTCTGCGCGTCGAGGCTCGTGCGGCGAGAGGACGATTCGGTTCCGATACACTCCGGGCGCGTGGCGGGTCGTCTCGAAGCCGCTGCCGATGCCCGTGGCCGCCAGAGAGAGGATGAGGCTGGCCGGGGCGTCATCGGAGAAGAAGCGGCCGAACTGCAGCACGTTCACCGGGACGCCCTCTCCGGCGGTGGGCGAGCGCTGCGTCGAGGCCTGGGCGGTGAAGTCGAGGAAGGTGAGGTGGCACTGGGGCGCGTCACCGTCGAGCACGGTGAGGCCGAGCGGTGACGCTCGGGTGAGGGCGCCCCGGCCGAGCTCGACGAAGGGGCCCTTCTCGGCGCTGGTGGCGCGCCAGACGACGAGGGCGTCTCCAGTGAACGCGGCGAAGTGCACCGGGCGGCCCGAGGGGTAGTCGTACGTCGCGGCGGGGTAGCTCGTGTCGCCGGTGGCATCGAAGCGCAGACGCGGCTCGCGCAAGCCGACGAGGCTGACCTCGGTGAAGCGGCTCAGGTGCGCGGCGACGTCTCGGGTGACGACCGTGGCGGCCTCGATGAAGACGCCCCCATCGAGGGGCCGCACCTCGAGCGCCGCCCGTCGCGACGACCCCGACAGCACGGGGGCCTCGACGAGCTTCTCCACCACCGGCGTGCGACGCAGCGGCCAGAAGCCATCTTCGGAGGCATCGTCGAACCGGACGAAGGGCGCGAGGCGAAGGGAGGCGACTCCGCAGGAGAAGCGCAGCGCCTCGTCGTCGACGGCGGGTCCACCATCGGTGGTGAGCGCTGGCAGGGCCTGGAGGAGCGGGCGCGTCTCAGCCGGGAGCGGCGCGCGTGCGGTGGCCTGGACGACTCCGAGGGGAACGGCGGCCAACGCCCCCCCGAGGGCCAGGAGTCGCATTCGGAGCGGCACGGTGCGGTACGCCCGCAGCGTGGTGAAGAGCCAGAGGGCCCCGAGCGTGAAGGGGCCTCCGAAGAAGGCGCTGTCGGCGGCGGGGAAGACGAGCCGGCCGGCCAGCCCGCCACTCACCAGCATGAGGCCCGGCGCGAGGCCGACGCTCAACACGAGGCCCGGCCGCGACGACACCGCGCCCACCAGCGCCACCAGCACCGCGAGCCAGGCCAGCAGAACCGTCGCGGTCGAAGCCCAGAACAGGCCGTCGCTCATCGGGAAGACACCGGGACGTCGCCACAGCGTCCACGAGGCGCCCGCGGCGCAGAGCGCGAGTGAGGTGACCGTCATCCACGAGGCGAAGCGCACGGCCGCGAAGATGGCACCCTGGTGACGGGGAAGGGGAGTCTCTGGTGACGTGGTACAACCTGACGCCGCGTGCGAACCCTCGCGCTCGGAGTCGTGTTGGCGCTCAGTCGCTTCGCCTCGGCGCAGGCGCTGCTCGGCCCACCAGCGACGGTCGGCCCGGTCGCTTCGGGCCCGCAGCAACATCCCAAAGTGGCGGTGGGCGACGCTGGCGTCGTGGTGGTGTGGGACGAGGGCCGCGGCGGTGACGCGCGCCCGCAGGTGTACGGCGCGCGCGTCGGTCTGGGCGGTGAGGTGCTCGACGGTGACGGCGGCGTGCGATTGTCGCAGCCGCTCACCATCACCGACTTCGGCAACGACGTGCCGGCGGTGGCGGCGGGAGGGCCGGGCTTTCTGGTGGCCTGGCAGTTCCGGCCCATCGCGAGCGCGGAGCTTCGGGGCGTGGCGTTCACGGCCGCTGGAGCGGCAACGTCCATCGTCTCCCTCGCGTCAGGGCAGACCGACTCGCCGCAGCTGGCCGCTGGCACCTCGGGGGTACTGCTCGTGTCCAACGAGGTCGACGTCTTCTCGTCGAACATCGAAGCCCGCCTCTGGCAGCCGCCGGTGGTGATGTTGACGCCGGTGTCGGTCGCCGGTGCGGCCGTGCAGGAGCGTTTCCCCGAGGTGTGCCACGCGGGCAGCGACCGCTTCCTCGTGGGCTACCGGCGAGGTGACGGCACCGCGGCGGACACGATGGTGGCGTTCGTGCAGCGGAGCACGGCGACGGCCTCCATCGCGCTCGAGGCCGCGCCGAACTTCCAGTCGGGCCCGCGGGTCGCCTGCGCGCCGCAGCGGCGGTTGGCCCTCGCCGCGTGGGAAGACACCCGCTTCACGGGCAGCGACGTGCGTGGCGCCCTCGTCGACCTCGACGACGGAGGTCTGCGCGCCGGCCCCTTCTTCCTCGCTGACGGGCCCGGCGATCAGTTCGACGTGCAGGTGGCGTGGGACGGAGACTCGCGCTTCTGGGCGCTCTGGCGTGACCGCAGCTCGAGCAACGTGTCGCAGCTCTTCGTGCGGACCGTCGAGCTCGACGCGGGCCTGGGGGTCCCCGAGGGCGTGAGCGGCGTGAGTGCCCCGATGAGCGCGCCACCGCAGGGCCACCTGGCGTTCACGCGAGGTGCTGGGTTCCTCGTCGTGTCAGAAGAATCGCCAGGAAGTGCGCTGCGAGTGACCGTTCGGACGCTCGGGCCGCGACTGCCCGGAGTCCCCTGCACCGCGGGCGGCGAGTGTGTCTCGGGCCGGTGCGTCGCGCTCCGGTGTGCAGAGGTGGACGCGGGAGTAACGCCCGACGCGGGGCCGACGCTCGACGCAGGGCTGACGCTCGACGCGGGACCGACGCTCGACGGAGGTCCGATGCTCGACGCGGGACCGATGCTTGACGGAGGTCCGACGCTCGACGCGGGACCGATGCTTGACGGAGGTCCGACGCTCGACGCGGGACCGATGCTCGACGGAGGTCCGATGCTCGACGCAGGACCGATGCTCGACGGAGGTCCGATGCTCGACGGAGGTCCGATGCTCGACGCAGGACCAATGCCCGACGCAGGACCGATGCCCGACGCAGGACCGATGCCCGATGGCGGCCCCGAGTCGCCCCGCGAGGCCCTCGTCGGCTGCGGCTGCGCGACGCCCAGCGGAGGGCTGCTGATCGGCCTGGCCGTGCTGCTCTTTGGGAAGCGCCCGTCACGCCGTCGCATCAGGCCGGTGGCCGGACCGTCACGTGCTGGGGTATGGCACTGACTTCCCGATGCGCTTCGTCGCTCTCCTGCTCGCCGCACTGACCGTCTGGCTGTCGGCCTGCACGCCGCCTCCGCCACCGCCGCGCCGGGAGATTTGCGGAAACGGCGTCGACGACAACAACGACGGCAAAGCCGACTGCCTCGACCCTGCGTGCTTCGCCGAGTCCATCTGCCAGGTGCCCGTCGAGAACTGCACCAACCAGGTCGACGACGACCGCAACGGCCTCACCGACTGCATGGACCCAGCGTGCGCGGGCGAGCTGAACTGCCTTCGCATCGAGACCTGCGACAACGGCCAGGACGACAACGGCAACGGGCGCGTCGACTGCGCTGACGCCGACTGTCAAGGCAAACCCGGCTGCGGCGACGGAGGAGCCGAGGCGCCAGCCAACTGCTTCGACCAGGTCGACAATGACAACAACGGCGCGCGTGACTGTCGCGACCGCGCGTGTCTGGGCCAGTCGTGCGGCATGGGCTGCGCGTGCACCGACGCCGGCGTGCGCGGTGAAGTCGACTGCGGCAACACGATGGACGACGACGGAGACACGCGCGTCGACTGTGCTGACTCCGACTGTGAGCAGGCCTCGTGCGGGCCCGGCTGCGCGTGCGTGGGCGGCAACCGGGGCGAGGGCGAGTGTGGTGACGGGCTGGACAACGACAACGACTCCCGCGCCGACTGCCTCGACACCGACTGCGCCATGCGCAGCTGCGGAACCGGCTGTACCTGTCGCTCGGGCGCGAAGGCCGAGACGGCGTGCACCGACGGTATGGACAACGACGGCGACGGAGACGTCGACTGCGCCGACGTCGACTGCACCAACGCCTCGTGCGGCGCGGGTTGTGTGTGCCTGTCGCGGCGCAAGACCGAGAACGCCTGCACCGACGGCCTGGACAACGACGGCGACGGCGCCACGGACTGCCTCGACACGCCCGACTGCGACGGCACTGCCTGTGGCGCCGGGTGCGTGTGTGGCCAGGGCCGCCGGCGCGAGACGGCGTGCACGGACAAGATGGACAACGACGGCGACGGCCTGCGCGACTGCGCGGACACCATGGACTGCGTGGGCGCGGCGAACCGGTGCGGCAGCCCTCCGGCGCCCGAGTCCACCGCGTGCAGCGACGGCTTCGACAACGACAACAACGGCTTCATCGACTGCGAAGACACCGGCTGCGCCAACCAGGCCTGCGGGAGCGGCTGTACCTGCCGCAACGGGGCACAGGCCGAGACGAACTGCAGCGACGGCACCGACAACGACTTCGACACCCGCGTCGACTGCGCCGACAGCGACTGCATCGGCATGGGCACCGAGTCGAGCTGCAACGACGGCCGCGACAACGACTGCAACGGCGCCATCGACTGTGGCGACATGGCCTGCGTGGCGAACGCGGCGTGCTCGAACCTCCCGCCCGGCGCGGCGTGCATCAACACCACCCAGTGCGCGGCGGGCGGCACCTGTCAGGACGAAGCGTCGACCGGGTGGCCGGGCGGCGCGTGCGTCGCGGGCGTCAACACCTGTACCCGCAACGACGGCGGCGTGTCGTCGGGCTGCCCGGCCAACACCGTGTGCGTGCACGACCAGCACGGGCGCTTCTGCCGGCAGCGGTGCAGCGGCTCCGGTGGGTGCCGCACTGGCTACGCGTGCCATGACGAAGACGAGCTCTCTGGCAGCCCGAACTGGTGCGTGCCGTTGTGCACCAGCGACGCCGACTGCCGCGCGCTCGGTGGGAACTATGGCTGCAACCCGTGGAGCAAGCTCTGTCAGGTGAAGGACCGTTCGCTGCAGAAGTACGGCGGCGCGTGCAGCGCGAACACCGAGTGCGAGACGGGGCGGTGTCTGCGGCAGAGCAGCAACGGCGGGTACTGCGAGGGCCTGTGTCTGCGGAGCGGCGGGACCTGCGGCGGCGACGGC
This sequence comes from Myxococcaceae bacterium, assembly GCA_033763395.1. Classification (GTDB taxonomy): domain Bacteria; phylum Myxococcota; class Myxococcia; order Myxococcales; family Myxococcaceae; genus Xiheimicrobium. The sequence goes on along the minus strand of JANRKQ010000121.1, from coordinate 52,055 downwards.
GTGTGCGAGCCCACGGCGGGAGGAGACCAGACGGGCCGCTGCCTCGATGGCTGCACCATGCCGGGCACGACGACCGAGTGCCGGGCCGGGTCTCCGCAGCGCTGCGGCCCCGCGCCGACCGGCACCGTGAACGCGTGCTACTGCCGCGTCGGCGGAGAGTCGTGTCAGACGAGCGACCAATGCTGCCGCACCAGCGGCTTCCCCATCGGCGGGTGCGTCGTCGTCTTCGGCTTCGGGAGCTGCGCGCAGTGACCGCCGCGCCCTCGTCGATGACGGGGGCCAGTGGGCCTCCCTCTCGCCATCGCGCTCAAAACCCGTGAAGCTGTCCGCGTGTCGCGGCACTGGTGGCGCGTGAGGCGCTCGCTCCTCTTCTTCGTTCTCGCCGCGGGCTGCTTCGAGCCGCCGTGCGAGTCGGCCGCTGAGCCGGGCGGGCCCTTCGTTCCCTGCGCCGTGCCGTCGCTTGATGCCGGCAGACGCGATGGCGGCGTCGACGCAGGTGTCATCGATGCGGGCCGGGTGGACGCCGGGCGCCTGGACGCCGGACGGGCCGATGCGGGCGTCGTCGACGCGGGTCGGGTCGACGCGGGGTTCCTCACCACCAGTGACGCCGGAGTGCGCGTCGTCGACTTCGGCGTGGTGTTGCTTGGAGACGCGGGTCTGTCGCCGCTGCTCGAGCTCCCCGTCGAGCTCACCGACGAAGGCTTTCAGCTGCAGCTGCGCAACGTCGGGCCCGACCTCGACGTCTTTCAGGTGACGCGGCTGGTGAGCCCCCGGGGCGTCGTGCTCGCGAGCGGGCGCGAGGCGTCGCTGCACCGCTCGCGCAGCTTCCCCGGCGTCAACGGCACCAACGTGCTGGTGCTCGAGAGCGACGACGTGCGCGCCGAGTGGGTGCCTGGGCGCTGGCGCTTCCTCGTCGAGTCGTGGGAGCCGAAGCCCACCACCGCCGTCGAGGTGAAGGCCTTCATCAAGCCCAGGCCGCCTCCAGGGGTGCAGCGGCTCGCCCTCAACTTCTTCTTCTCGTCGAGCGGCGGGCTCACCGCGGCGACCGCGCCCACGGCGCCCCGGCTGACGGAGGCCATGACGGGCTTCCGCGCCCTCTTCCTCGACGCCGGCATCGCGCTCGAGACGCCGCGCCTGTTCGACCTGCCGCCCGGCTTCACCACCATCACCTCGCCGTGGGACGACGACGCCGGTACCCCCATGCCGGGTCGCAGCCTGCAGGCGTTGTTGCGGCAGTCGGTGGTAGCCCCGCCGGGCCTCAACCTCTTCTTCGTCGAGACGCTCGACTACGACCCGAGAGTCCCGCCGGGCGCAGTGCTGGGCGTCTCGAGCGGTGTCCCGGGCACGACGATGACGAACGGCACGGGCCTCTCGGGCGTCGCGATTCTGTACGACTCGGCCACCTTCACGCCCCGCATGGGAGAAGCCGACCCGCTCGGCTTCGTCCTCGCGCACGAGGTGGGCCACCAGCTCGGCCTCAGCCACGTCTTCGAGTTCGACGGCGACGTCGACAACTTGAGCGACACACCGAGGTCGGGGCCGCTCGCGAACGAGAACCTGATGGCGCCCTTTGCGCAGGACAACCGGCTGGTGACGCCGCTCCAGGGCGTCACGCTGCGCCGCAACCCGGTGGTGCGCCCGTGAGGAGCGCGCTGCTCGTCCTGGTGCTGTCGGTGCCCGCGCTCGCGCAGGACGCCTCGCCCGCCTTGCGACGGCTCCTCACGGCCATCGACGCCCCGCCCACACGCGCGATGCTCGTCGAAGCAGGAGGCCGCGACACCGCGATGGCGCTCCGGGCGCTGGCCTCGAACGGGCAACAACCGCCAGGTCTGCGTCGGGCTGCGCTCTCGGCGCTGGGCCACTTCGACGAGGCGGCGACGCGCGGAACCCTGGCGCAGGTGACGCGAGACACGAACCCGGTGCTCCGCAAGGCCGCCGTCGCCACGCTGGGGTTTCTGACGGGCGCCGCGACGGACACGGCGTTGCTGCAGGCCCTCGCTGACGAAGCACCGCTGGTGCGCCGCGCCGCGATTGTCGCCGTGTCACGTTCAGCGGAACGCCCCGCACGCGACGCGCTCGAGCGCCGCTGGGCCGTCGAGCCGGACGCCGAGACGCGCGCGCTGCTCGCTCAGGCGCTTGGCCGGTGAGCGCCTGCCACGAAGCTCGTTTCGAAGTCGGCTCATCCCGTCAGGCGGCGCGCTACTGACACTCCGGCTCGGAGCAGGTGCACGCGACGTCCATCGTCGGCATCGCGCAGCCGGCGAGGGGCACGAGGCGAGCCGCTCGAGCTCGAACACCTTCTGCCTCAAGGAGTGTTCGAGCGAGCGGCGCTGGTCGAAGTGACGGCTTCGAGTGCCGGCGGGTTCGCAGCCGCGTCGAGTACGGCGAGAATCTGCCGACCGAGGCACTTCCCGACCTCGAGGTACGAGTCGAACTGCGCCTCATCGAAGAACTGGTCGACGGTGCCCTGCTGGGGGAACGCGGGGTTCTGCCGAGCGTATGCAAAGGTGGCTCCGCTCAGGCTGCTCGGACGACCGAGCTTGGCGTAGACAAAGCGTCGGCGGTCGCCATTCGAGTGAACCAGCCAGCCGGTCGAGACGAGCGATCTCGGCGATTCTGGGCTCGGGACGAGCGGGGAGAGTTCGAGGTCTGTGAGGTGAAAGCCGCGAAACCTCGCAAGCTCGAGGAAGCGGCTGAGGTCTTCGAACCGATAGTTCGGGTCGGCTGCGGCATCGACCACGACGAGCGTGGGACAGCGACGAAGCAGTAACGCGTACGCTCCGAGGTTCTCGAAGTGGCCACCGTCCGAGACGAAGACCCGCGCGTCGAACAGGCCATTCAAGCCAAGCAGTTCGCGCTGCATGTATTGAAGCGCAAGGGCTGGAAGCGGAGCGACCAACAAGGGGTGTGGCAACCAGCGGCCCAGCTTGAGGCTGAGGATCGACAACAGCGGTCTCGCCCAGCGAGGAATCATCGCACCCCCCTGCGAGTTCAACGCCGCGGAGCTGATGCTGATGGCGTCAGCCAGCGTGAGTGGCCTCAGGGCCTGGTCCATGTATCCAACCGCTGGACCTCCATGCTGAAGGGGTGTCACCTCATAGTGTCGAACGGTGTGGCGCTCGTCTGGGGCGTTGAGCGTCACGTTCACGATGGGCAAGGGTCGGGCTGCATCGACCTTCCACGGTCGCCGTGCGAACCCCCGCACCAGGTCCGTCCACACCTCGGCCAGCCCGATGCCTTCAAGACGTACGAGCACCGAGAGGGCGAAGTAGGCGAGCCCGATGAGGCCGAGCATGACGAGCCATCCCAGCTCGATGCGCTCGCTCGGATCCCATTGCGCGAACTCGCCGATGCCTTCAGCACCATCCGCGAGTGCCTGGCTGGCGTCGCCAATCAACTTCTTCACGGCCTGGTCGACTGCAGTGCGCACCGCGTCGAGCGGACCCCACTGGGCAACTGCAGTCAGCACGCCGCCAAGGCCGCCGAGCAGGGTGGCGATGCCGGCGCCGCTCAGTCGCCACTCCCGGGTGTACGCCCAACCGATTCCACCAATCGCCACGACGAGCAGGAACAGCGAGAACGATGAAAGGAGCAGGAGCGGAAAGACGGCCATGAGGGTCAGTCGGCTCCCGATGAATGCGATGTTGGCGCCGGTCTTGTCGAAGAGGCGCGCCCACCGCCGCGCACGTTCCTGGAAGGTTGACGAGGCCCCCCACACGTAGGCGACGGCGGTCAGGAGGTGTGTTCGCGAGGTGGCGACCAGCAGCAGGCCGCCGCTGACCTGCGCCAGGCCCACACACGCGGCGGTCTCGAGCGCTCCGTAGCCAACCTCGAGCCCGGGGAGTGGCGGCAGCCATCGCGCGAACATCGCTGACACCCGCGTCAGGTGCCCCGTGAGGTCAGAGAGCCAGGTGGGCGGCTGATGCACCTGGATGGCTTCGAGGTAACGGCTCAGGCTCAGCGCTGCCGCCAACATCGCGAGGAGGCTCAGGAGCTGGGCGCCGACACCCACGATGAGCGCGAGCAGCGGGAGCGTGACCCACTTCACGGGCCCCGCGCGACGCAAGTAGTTCCTCAGGCGTCGGAGTCGGGCAACCGCGCGGCCCGGAGCCTTGGCTCCAAGCCAGTTGGCCAGCGCCCAGCTCCCCCCCGACACAGCGCTGATGAACGAGACTCGTGACCACACGGTGCTCCTGGCCAGCACGTCGAGCACTCCGGTTGCCACGGTCGCTGCGCGAATGCCTCCGCCCGACAGTGCGAGGCCCAGTCCGTCAGGCTTTTCCCAGGCCGTTTCGGCTCTGGGGCGGTCGCGTCGAGGATTGGGGCCGCTGCCGTCGGCTGCGACCGCCGCGACCGCGTCGAGCGTCAAGAACCACGAGAAGAAGGCCCCCGCCACTCCGATTCCGAAGAATGAGAACACACTCGAGAGCAAGTGGAGGTTGGACCACTGGTCCTTGAACATCCGCGCCGGGTGGAGACCAGCCTGCACGACCACGAGCAGCACGACGAGGTTGGCCGTCAGGACCCAACGATTGGTGTTGGGGTGGGTCACCTGCTTCCACTTCGCCAAGCCCCACCACGACACGGTCACCAGGCCGGTCAGCAGGAGGATTGCCTGAGACACATAGTGGCGTACTGCGTGGGGCGTGAACACGGTTGGGGCGGTCGGGAAGGCCAATCGCCCCAGCGCCCCCAAACCGATACAGGCAAGGCCTGCTGTCACCAGAATCTTCGATCGCCGCGCTTGCTCAGCGGAGATGCGGGCGATGAGCGCGATCGTGGTGAGCACGACGACCATGAGGACGAGCGGCCGCGAGACGTCCCAGGTCGATGCCTGGTGTGAATGCCCGAGCGCAGTGCCGGCGACGAAGACCCCGACGGGAAGACTCTGGAGAAACCCCTCGGTGAACCACGCCTGCTTCGTGATGCTTTGCATGAGACCCCCCACCCCAACGAGCGTAGGCGCCAGCGTCAGGCCGCGCGACTCATACGCGCGCCACCAGTCCGACACCGTTTCTCCGGTTGGCCTCATCGGCCGAGTTCGGGGAGCAGGGCCAGAGGTCGTGGGCGCTGGGGTCGTCCTCAAGGACGTTTCCGCGAGGGGCCAGCTGTGGCGTCAGCTGGGGACTCTGACCAGCCTGCGCCCGAGGCGCCTGAGGAGTGCCGGACGCTTCACGACGAAGAGGCGCAACCTGAAAGGCAGGTTGAGTGTCCTGGCGGGTCAGGACGCTCGTTTCCAAAGTCGACTCAGCCCGCGCGTCCAGGCGGCGCGCTACTGACACTCCGGCTCGGTGCAGGTGCACGCGACGTCCATCGTCGGCATCGCGCAGCCGGCGAGCGGCACCAGGCGAACCACGGGCTCGGCGTTGAACCCCGACTGGAGCGTCACCACGCGGTTGAGCGGCTGGTAGCCCGTCTTCCCCACGGCCATCGTCTGCGACGCGCCAGGCACGAGGCCGGTCAGCTCGAAGAACCCGCGCGGCCCCGTCGAGCACGTCGCCTGGTCCTGCACGCGCACCTTCGCGGTGATGGCGGCGCCGGTGCAGTCGTCGACGACGGTGGTGGTGAGCGATGCGGGGGCCACGCATTGCCGTTGCACCGGCTCACAGACTTGACCGCCGCCGCACCCACCACACGGCAGCGCCAGGAGCAGGAGGTCGCTCCGGTTGTCGCCCGGGCCGAGCGACAGGGTGAAGGGCCGTGGAGCGTAGCCGGCCTTCGTCGCGCTCCCTGAGAGGGGGCCCACCATCAGGCCCTCGAGCGCGAAGAACCCATTCGCGGCCGCCGTCGCGGTGAAGCCCCCAGCCGCCACGGTGGCGCCCGCCAGTCCCACGCCCGTGTCCCGGTCGAGCACCAGCCCGACGAGCCGGGCGCAGCTCGAGCAGGTGGACGGGCGCATGACGAGGTCGACGCGGTTGGTGCCTTCGGTGAGGGTGACCGTGAAGTCCTGCCGCTCGTAGCCGGCCTTGAGCGCCGCGCCCATGAACGCGCCGGGCGCCAGGTCGTCGAGCACGAAGACGCCCGCGACGTCGGTGTTGGCGGCGGCCGAGGCGAGCGTCACCGTCACCCCTTCGAGCGGAGCGCCGTTGAGCGCCGTCACCGTGCCCGTCAGCCGCACCTTTGGCGTCACCCGCAGGCCGAAGAGCTCTTCTCGAGACAGCGGCTCGAACCCGCACGAGGACAGCAGCACCACGCCGACGAGAAGTCTCAGAACCATACGCTCGCTCCCATCGTCAGGCCGGGCTCCAGGAACGCCGTGCGCATGCCGTCGAGGGCGACCCACGTCGCCTCGAAGCGCCCCTCGAGCCAGAGCGACAACCACGACGTCACGTGGCCCTCCACCTGGAGCCCCGCGCCCAGGGACGGTGCGAACGGGTCTCCCGACACGCGCCCCAGCGTCGTGCGCCAGATGGTCTTGAAGCCGAAGGTGCCGAAGGGCGTGAGGCCGAGCCGCTGCCCGAGAAGCCCAAACCTCCACGCGCCGCGCAGGTTCACCGCCACGCGCCGCAGCACCGCCTCGGGAATCGGCGCAGAGCGAAAGGCGAGCCGGAGCCCCACCTGCGCCGCCCCGAAGCTCCAGCGGGCGCCAGCCTCGACGCCGTGCTCCAGGCCCGGCAGGCCAAAGGGCGTGAGCCCCCCCACGTACGCTGCGTCGAGCACCAACCCACGACGCTTCGGCTCCACGCCTGACGGGCGCCCCGACACGTAGCCGGCGTCGAGCGCCGCCACCACCTGCGACGAGAAGGGGCCCTGGAAGGACACCGGCTCCCACGCGAGGTCGCCGCGCTCCGAGGTGCCCGCGGCCAGCGCGTCGCCCACCAGCGGCCCCAGCGTGCTCGACTGGCCCGAGACGAGCTCGACGCGCGCCACCTGAGAGGGGCCGTCGCGCCGCTGCACCTGGTACGCGCCCGACGGCAACGTCAGCGCCATGCGCCGGCCCTTCGGCTTGAACAGCTCGGCGACGATGGGCACGCCCTTCTCCGAGACGACGCGCAAGCGGCCCTCGGCGTCCCGCGGCAGCTCGAGCCGGGTGGTGCCACCGAGGCCGATGACGGGCGCGCGGAGGTCTCCCGCTGGCGCCTCGAACCACGGCCGCTGGCCGGTGAGGCCCTCGGTGTTGAAGGCCACGAAGGCCGCCAGCTCGCCGAAGCGCACGACGTCGTCGCCATCGGCGTCCGCCGCGCCCGCCAGGCCCGAGGCCAGCACGTGCGAGAAGAAGCCGCCCATCAAGTCGCTCGCCTCGCCCGCCGGGGTGTCGCTCTGCGCGGCCGTCAGCACGCCCAGCGTCGTCGTCGCCGCCCGCGCCTCGAGCGACGCAATCTCGGCCGACAAGTCGGGCCCGCCCCGTTCGGTGAAGAGGCTCTGCGAGCGACAGGCGTCGATGAAGAGCTCGACGTGGTCGGCGCCGAGGTCGAGCAGCGCGAGCTTGAGCTCCTTCCCGGTGAGGCTCGCGTCGTCCCCGGCTTCCGGCTCGAGGAGCAGCCGGCCCGTCAACCCGTGGCCCGCGAAGAAGAAGAACACCGTCGCCGGGCGGGTGCGTCGGGCGAGCGTCGCCTTGAGCGCCGCGAGCGTCTCGAACAGGGCCCGGCGCGTCGGCGCCAGCGTCGTCGGCAGGGGCACCCCCGCTGCGCCCAGCGTGCTGCGCGTCTGGGCGTCGGGCCGCGTCAGCACCGTCACGCCACCGGGTACGGCCAGCGCGTCGAACCACCTCGCCATGCGCAGGGCGTCATCATCGGCGAAGCGCAGGGTGGGCAGGCCGGCGCGTCCCTCCGAGGCCGGGAGGCCGCCGTTGTGGCCCACCACCACCGCGTACACGTCCCCCGGGCTCGCCGGAGCCGCCGTCATCACCAGCGCGAGGACGAGGGACGCGGTCATGGCCGAATGGTGAGTACTCCCGTCACTTGCGCAGACGCCAGCGGCAGTCGACGGACCGACGGGGTGGCGCCCTGTGCCGCGCGGAGCACCTCGTCGACCGGGGCTCGCACCGCGAACACGCGCACGGTGCCCGGCGGCAGGGACTCACTCGAGCTCGTCTCGAGCCGGCGCGGCGGGGCCTTCTCCGACACCAGCACCACCACGACGTCGGCCGGCGCCTTCACCTGCAGCCAGTCGTCCGACGACACCACGGCTTCGCCGGACTCCGGAAACTGCGCGGCCAGGCGCACGGGCGTCGCGCCGGACTTCGCGCGGGCGTAGAGGGACACCGAGAAGGGCGCGCGCACGTCATCTCCACCGCCGCGTTCGACGACGTCGGGCTCCCGCTGCGCCACCACCACGGCGAGCAGCACGGCCAGCGCAGACGCCGGCACGAGGAGCCACCGGCGTGAGGCGCGCGGTGTGGGCTTTTGCCCCGAGAGCGCGCGCTCCAGTCGTGCGCGCTCCTTCGTCAGCTCGAGGCCCGTCGCGTCGGCGTCGTCGGTGAGCGCCCGCGTCGACACCACGAGGGTGTCGTAGTGCGCGCGGCAGGCCTCGCAGGTCGACAGGTGGGCGCGCAGCGCGGCGTCTTCGTCGGCGTCGAGCGAGCCGGCAACCGACGCTTCGATGGCGCGTCGACGGAAGAGGAGCGTCACGAGAGCCACTCCTTCGCCAGCGCCCGGAGCGCTGCGCTCGCCGCCACCTTCGCGAGCAGCTTCTTCTTCAGGTACTTCGACTGCCGCTGCGTCACCCCGAGCTCGGCGGCGACCTCGTCGTTGGTGAGGCCGTCTCCGAGGCCGCGCTGGAGCACGACGTCTTCCTCTTTCGGCAGCGTCTTGCGGAAGTCCTGCACCACGGCGCGCGCCTTCGCCTGCATGAGCTGCTCGTCGGGGAGGGGGGAGTCGAGCCACAGCGCGTCGTCGACGTCGTCGAGCGGCACCGAGGCGTCCGGCCGGCGGCCCTTCGCGCGGAGCAGCTCGCGGCAGCGGTTCGACGCCACCACGCGCAGCCAGGGCCCGAGCGGCCCGCGGTTGACGTCGTACGAGGTCTGCATGCGGTGCACCATGAGCCACACCTCCTGCGCGGCCTCCTCCTGCTCGAAGGGGCTCTTGAAGAAGCGCGCCACCCAGCGCCGCACCGGGCGGGCGTGCGCTGAATACACCTCGAGGAACGCGGCCCTCTCGCCGCTGGCGAACCGCACCCGCTGCCCGGTGTCATCCGACACGCTGACAGGCCCTTATGCCGGCCCCGAAAAGGAGGACACGGCCTCAGCCGGCTCGACGCGTCGAGACGGCGAAGGCGCCACGCTGTGGGTCCTTACACGCCGCGCACCGCGTACGCCCCCGCGGGGGGGAGCACCTCGGCCGTCGCGCCCAGCCGCCAGCGGGTCACGCGTGTTCGCCTTTTTTCGGCTGGCATACCACCCGGCATGCGCGCACTGATGCTGACAGTCGTAGTCGCCGTAGGTTGTGGACGGGTCGTCGTCGACGAGCTGGAGCCGACGCCCACCCCTTCGTCCATCGACTCACCCGCGGACTCACCCATGCCGACCACCATGGAGCCACCGCCAGCGCCGCGGCCCGGCTGGTACGACGTGCCGAGCGACCCGGCGGTGCGACTGGGCCTGTACCAACCCCAGTCCTTCGACGGCAGGCTGCTCGCGGGGACGTTCTCGTTCGAGCCGGCCGCTCCGCCGGGTGGCTACACCGTCACCGTCATCTGGAAGAACCACACCGTCGAGCAGGTCGTCGGCACCGTCACGCGGGACTCGCCGTCGATGCGCGGGTTGTTGAGCCCGCCCGACTCGGCGCTCGTGGCGTCGACGTGTCCGCGGGGCCGCAAGTCGACCGGGACGCTCTTCGTCAAGCACGGCGACACCGGCGAGGTGGTGGGCACCTCGGCGACGGAGGCGGTGCTGACAGGCGGCTATTCGTGGGAAGTGACGTACGACGAGTGCGCTTCAGGCAGCCGCTTCCTCCCGCCCATCGTGCTGCAGCGAGAGCCGCGCCTCGAGCTGGCCCACTGCCTCACGCTGAGCCGCCGCTGCGCCGACACCGACCCCGTGCGCGTGGTGTCGAGCGACCTCGAGGTGCGCGACGACGGCGTGTCGCTCACCACCACCTTCGTCTTCTCGGACGCCCGCGAGACGCCGTCGCTCGAGGTGAACGGTGTGGCCCTCAGGCTCGAGCCCAGGACGATCGTGTATCCACGCTCGGCGTTTCGGCCCGGGCGCAACCAGGTGCGGTGGCGCATGGGCTCGCGCGAGCCGTGGGAAGCCGTGGTGGTGCTGCCCGAGGCCTCGTTCGAGCCGAAGTTCCCGCGGGCCCTCCGCCTCGGAGCGCCGTTCACGCTCCCCTTCCGCGAGGCCACCTGGGCGACGGACTATGGCCTGTACCTGACGCCCGGTGACGCGCACTGGACGCGCGCGGTTTACCCGTCGTTCAGGGGCATCGCCGCGCCGCTCGAGGGGCGCTTTGACGGGTTCCCCGACGGCCGTGGAGGCATCGTGACCGGCACCTGGGCCTCGGCGAGGTTCACGGCGGTCCGGAAGGACGGGCGGTGCTCGCTGTCCCAGACCGAGGTCCTCACGGTGCCCATCGAGCGGTAGGGCGACGCCGCGCCAGTCGACGTGGGTCGGTTGCCGGTCTGGGCGTACGCACGTACGCTGAGGTCCATGACCATGACGCCGACCCATCTACGCGCCAACCTCTACAAGGTGTTGGATCAGATCGCTCGATCCGGCCAGCCGGTCGAGATCTCGAGAAACGGAAGAACCTTCGTGCTGGCGCCAGCCCCGAAGGCTGGAAAGAAGAAGCGAAGGATCTCCTGGCCCAGGCCTTCGGGGTTCATCGTGGGTGACCCAGAGGAACTGACGCACTTCGACTGGTCCAGGTACTGGAGGCCGATGGTGTGATTCACCTCGACACCCACATCGCGGCTCGCCTCGCGGACGGCGACCGAAAGCTGCGAAAGCTCCAATCACGGTTGGAGCGCGAAACGGTTTGTCTCTCTCCGTTCGCCATTCTCGAGCTGCAGGCGCTGATCGAGCTGGGTCGACTGGCAGGCCCACTCCGCCCTCGCCTCGAGGTGCTTCACCGCAACTTTGGGGTCCAGGTCGCGACCGAACCGTTGGTCGAGATTGTCAACGCCTCGCTGGCACTGTCGTGGACACGCGACCCGTTCGACCGCCTGCTCGTGGCCCATGCCATAGCCGCGGACGCGTTGCTGTTGACCTTCGACGCCCACATTCAGGCGCACTTCGCTCGGGCCATCGTCGAGTAGGGGCGGCTCAGACGAGCTCGAGGACACCGGCCCGTCGCTCAGCGCGTTCGCAGGCCGCGTCGAGCGCGCCAGAGGTGGTGTGCCGCGCGCGCGCGAGCCGCTCGACCCGTGAGGGTGCGACATGTCGGGCGCTGTACCTTTCGAAGCGGGAGGCGTGGCACGGTCGTGACCAAGCGTCGCCGGGACTCAGGTACGGTCCGCGCGGTTTGGGCCGAACACCCGGAGTGAGCATGCTTCGACGAGTCACGATGACGTCCTTCGCGCTGGCCGCCGTGATGGCCGGGTGTGGTGGCGGAGGACCGGGAGTCGATGCGGGTGCCGCGGGAGGTGGGTCGTCGGCGGGCGCTGCGGGCGGGACGGCGGGAGGCTCCTCCGGTGGAACGGCTGGCGGTGTCGCGGGCGGGACGGCGGGAGGCTCCTCCGGTGGAACGGCTGGCGGTGTCGCGGGCGGAACGGCTGGCGGCTCCGCAGGTGGAACGGCTGGCGGCTCCGCAGGTGGAACGGCAGGGGGAGACGCGGGTGGGGCGGCGGGAGGCTCCGCAGGCGGAACGGCAGGAGGCTCCGCAGGTGGAACGGCTGGCGGTGTCGCGGGCGGAACGGCTGGCGGGGGCGCGGGCGGAACGGCTGGCGGCTCCGCTGGTGGAACGGCGGGCGGCTCCGCAGGGGGAACGGCTGGCGGTGTCGCAGGTGGAACGGCTGGCGGTGTCGCAGGTGGAACGGCCGGCGGCTCCGCAGGTGGAACGGCGGGCGGCGTCGCAGGTGGAACGGCAGGCGGCTCCGCAGGTGGAACAGCAGGAGGCTCCGCAGGTGGAACGGCGGGCGGCTCCGCAGGTGGAACGGCGGGCGGCTCCGCAGGTGGAACGGCTGGCGGCGTCGCAGGTGGAACAGCAGGAGGCTCCGCGGGCGGAACGGCGGGCGGCTCTGCGGGTGGAACGGCCGGCGGCTCTGCGGGCGGCGCTGTCGACGCGGGCGGGCCCTTCTGCGGTGACGGCATCATCAACGGCAGCGAGCAGTGCGACGACGGCAACGCCTCGAACGTCGACGGCTGTCTGACGTCTTGCCTCCGACCGACGGGCGAGTCGTGTGCCTCCCCCTTCGCGCTGGTGCAGGGCGCGTCGCTCGATGGCGGCGCCTTCCGCTTCACCCTCGACGCGGGCGCCGTCACCGCGGTGAACGGCCGCTTCGCCTGCGACCCCAACGGCATCGGCCCTGACGCCGTCATTCAGTACGTCAAGACGACGCCCGACCTCGACGGTGGAGGGCGCCTGCTCCACGTGCAGGTGCTGCCGCCGCCCACGGTGCCTACCAGCCAGTACGTCGATGTCGAAGTCATCGCCGGCAGCTGCGACGCCGCCGACGCGGGCGCGAGCCTGAAGTGCCTCTGGTACAAACGAAACTGGGACGTCTATCTCGACCTCCCGGCGGGGCCGGTGCAGGTCTGGGTGGCCAAGAACTCGGCCGCCACCTCGACCGTCGGGTTCCCGCACACCGACGTCTTCATCGAAGAGGTGCCGGCGCAGGCCGCGGAAGGTGAGGGGTGCTTCGCGCCGTACACCAGCGCGAGCGCCGTCTACACGCCGCCGTCGACGCCAGGTGGCCCGGCCACCTTCACGCTGCCGAGCACCATCAACAGCTTCGACATGGGCGCCACCTGGGGCGCGCCCGGCTCCATCTCGTGCGACGACACCGCGCCATACGGAGACATTCACGGCGTCGACTCGGTCATCCGCTACGACAAGGCGTCGGCCACCAGCGTGCTGCGGGTGGACGTGCAGAACCTCGACCCGACGCTGTCCCAGAGCGACCTCAACGTCGAGCTGCTCAACGTCTGCAACCCGACGGCGATGTCGAAGCAGTCGTTTACCTGCCGCGCGAACGCCGACACGCACTCCATCACCGCGCGGCCACCGGCGGGCCCGGTGTACATCTGGGTCAGCACCGAGGCGACCTCCGAGGAGTTCAACGGCGCCCGCGTCGAGGTCACCGAAGTCACGCCAGGGCCCGGCGAGAGCTGGCCCACCGCGCAGCCGCTCGCGGCCATGTCGGGGCCCATTCCGATTGCGCCGACGTCGATGCAGCGCCTCGACGCTCCCTCGTGCTTCCCCGCCGGGGTGAACGTGCACTGGTACGCGTACACCCTCGTCAACAACGCGGTCGGCGTGTCGGCCACCGGCGCGGCGCACCTCGCGCTCTACGACGAGAACGGTCTGCAGCGGGCCTGTGTCGCCGACGGGCAGGCGAGCCCGCTCGGCTTCGTGGGGGTGCCGGGTGACGTCGTGTACGTCGCGGTCACCAGCCCGACGACCATCACCGCGCTCACGCTCGTCGACGTGCTCTACACCGGCGTGACCGGGCGCATCATCGACCTCGACGTGCAGTTCCCGGCGAGCCCCTTGACGGAGTTCGGCATGGCGGTGGCGCAGGGCTCGGACGTGTACCTGGGCGGCACCTCGGCGCTCTTCAAGTTCTCGGGCGTGGTGGTGAGCGGCGCGGCGACCCAACCACAGGCCGACGCCGGCATCGGCACCACCCAGCTCGGCTACGACCTGGTGGCGGTCGGCGCGCAGGTCTTCAGCGTCGACAGCACCACCACCACGACCGCCAGTCGCCTCTTCCGCGTCTTCGACGGCACGGACTGGCGCGTCACGCCGTGGGACCTCACGCCCACCTACCCGACCTCGGCGCCGACGCACGCCATCACCGCCGACGGCACGACGCTCTTCCTCTCGACGCGGCGCACGACGGCGAGCTCCGGCGTCGAGTTCTACGCGGTGTCCGCGGCCGCGCCGGGCACGCCGATGCTCGTCGGCACCAACCCGGTGCTCTGGTACGCGACGGGCCTCGCCGTCGACTCGACGTATTTCTACGTGGCCTCGAACGGGCCGCAGGGCGAGGGCGTCTACCGCGTCAGCCGCGCCAACATCGCGGGTACGCCGGTGCGGCTCGCGGCCATCGACACCGGAACGCTCACCAACAACCTCGAGGTCGACTCGGCGACGGTGCCGCAGAACCTCTACGTGCGCGCGGCCAACGGCGACGTGCACGCGGTCGTGAACCCGGCCTCGGGCACGCCCGTGCACATCGGCGCCATCACCACCATCGGCGACGGCAGCGACTACGGCATGGCCTACGACCGCACGCGGCGCGTGCTGTATCTCTTCGAGACCGACACGGACACGGCGGGCCGCGTCGTTCAGGTCGACTGAGTCGCGCTCGAGGTGGGGTCGACGGCCGTCGTTCGCGGCCGCGCCGCTCGCGGCTATCCGGGCCAACAGGTGGACCGGACAGCAGCCACCTCGGGCCGGCCTGCTTCGCGCATGCTTCGACGGAACCGCGGCCGATGGACAGGCCGCTGACGGCCACCTCGCGCGCCTGGTGGTCCAGGCCGAACGGGGCCCAGACCGCGACGCTCGGCCACCCTCACGGGCGGACCGTCACCACCGCTTCTCCAACCCTGCCGGCACACTGGCAGCCCACTGGCGCCACAGGTGAGGCACCGGGGAAAGTGGGCGTCACCCGCCCGAGCGCCCTGCGGCCCCGGGTGTCGGTCACCTCGAGGTCGACGGGTCCAGCGGTGCCGCTGATGGTGAGGGTCGACGCTCCGCAGGTCACCGGCGCGGCCAGGGTGAGGCCCGCGTCAACCCCTCCACCACGCTGCGCACAGGCGAAGGGCTGGCCGTCAATCACGCCCGAGCTCGGCGTGGCCGGTGCTCCCGTCTCATCCACCAGGGTGATGACGATCTCATTGCGGCACGGCACCGGAGGACACCCACACGCGTCGAGGAGCAGCGTGAGGGGCACCAGGAACAGGAATGGGCGCATGCGCACAAGGTTGGAGCAACGAGCGAACCGCCTGCAACCTGTTGGACTCACGACGGACGTGGAAGTGCATGCGTGACGAATCGGTCTGTGGCCCTCAGGAAGTTGAGCCCCGACCCGTGGCCGCTTCATCGTCGGGCCAGAGGTGGTGCCAGTCAGGCGCGTCGCGTCAGTCGCCCTGCGGCACCGGCGCGGCGCGCCCTCGCAGCGGCAACTGCGGCAATGGCAACGTCATGAAGAACGCCAGCACCGCGAGCACCGCCATCAACTGGTACACGAGCGAGATGGCGTCGGTGAAGGCCTGGCGCACCGCGAGGCCCACCGCGTCGATGGCCGCGAGCACCTTCGGGCGCTCGGTGGTGACGCGCAGCTCGAGCTTCGTGCGGGCCTGCTCCAGCGCGAGCTCGCCCAGCCGCGTGGCCTCGGCATCGAGCGCCGCCTTCACCGGCGCCAGCGCCGCGGCGGGGCCCGGGCCGTCCTTGAGCGCCGACGGAGACACCGCCAGCGCCGCCGCCTTCACCGCCACCGGCAGCTCGTTCGACTCGAGCAGCGCCGTCCACGTGAGCGGCGTGTCGGCGGCTTCCTGCACCCGTCGCCACAGCGCCTCGAAGCGCGCCTGCACCTGCGCCTTCGGTCCTCCGTCCTTCACCTGCGCCTTGAGCGTCTCGTCACTCAACGGAGACGACGCCACCGCCGCGGCCGCGAGCGCGTCTCCGTCGAGCGCCTTGAGCGCCAGCCGCCTCGCGCCCTCGAGCCCGTCGCTCACGCGCTGCTTCGCCGCATCGACGTCGAACCGCATGCCCGGGCCGCCTTCACCGCCCTCGGCCGGCGCCGCCTGCTGACGCGACATCGCGCTGGCGACGAAGTCTCTCGGCAGGCCCTCGGTCGCCTTCGCCACCCCGGCCTCGAGGTCGCGCGCCAGCGTCGACGCGAAGAGCGAACCCACCACCGCCACGCCGATGGTCGAGCCGAGCGACCGGAAGAACGTCGTCATCGACGTCGCCACGCCCATCTGCTGCGTCGACACCGCGTTCTGCACCGCCAACGTGAAGAGCGGAATCGCCGGCCCCAGGCCCAGGCCCAGCAGCACCATCTTCGCCGTCACCTCGCCCTGGGTGGAGTCCGGCCGTAGCGTGAAGCCCATGATGAGGAAGCCCACCGTCAGCACCACCATCGCCACGAGCAGGAACGGCTTGTACCTGCCGAAGCGCGAGGCGAGCTGCCCCGACAGCACGTTGCCGGCGACGATGCCCATCACCAGCGGCGAGATGGTGAGGCCCGACGCCGTGTTGGTGACGCCCACCACGTTCACCATGAAGAGCGGGAGGAACACCATCGGCGCCAGGAAGGCGCCGCCCATCACGAACATCGTCGCCACGCCCCAGCGCACGGTGGGAATGCGGAACAGCCGCAGGTCGACGAGGGGCTGGTCGACGCGCAGCTCCCACGTGATGAACCCCACCACGCCGAGCGCCGCCACCAGGCCCATCGCGAGAATGGGCGGGCTCGTCCACAGGTAGCCGACGTCGCCCTCACGCAGCACCGCGCGGCCGAGCGAGGCGCCCAACAGGAGCGGCACCACGCCCACCGCGAGCAGCACCCCGCCCATCACGTCGATGGAGCCCTTCCCCGCGTCCACTGGCTTCAGCGGCGGCATGCGCAGCACGATGAACGAGAGCGCCAGCGCGCCCAGCGGCAGGTTGATGAAGAAGACCCAGTGCCAGCCGAAGTGGTCGGTGATGAAGCCGCCCAACAGCGGGCCGACGAGCGACGAGACCCCGAAGACGGCGCCGAAGAGGCCCGTGTAGCGGCCGCGCTCACTGGGCGGGAACAGGTCGGCCACCACCGCGAAGGCCGAGGTGAAGAGCGAAGCGCTCCCGACGCCCTGGAGCGCCCGGAAGGCGATGAGCTGCCACGCGTTCTGCGAGACGCCGCACAGCACCGACGAGGCCACGAAGAGCACCACGCCCACCACGAGGATGATTTTTCGCCCATAGACGTCGGACAGCCGGCCGTACACCGGCACCAGCACCGTCGAGCTGACGAAGTAGGCGGTGGTGATCCACGAGTAGAGCCCGGGCGCGAGGTGCAGCGACTTCTGAATGTCGGGGCCGGCCGTCGCCACCACCGTCTGGTCGAGCGCCGCGAGGAAGAGCGCGATGAGCGTGCCGGCGAGCGTGAGCACCTGCTGTTGACGGGTGAGCGCCGGGGGCGCGCTCGGAGGCGCTGTCATGGCGACCGTGCGTAGCCTTCGTTCGCGGCAACCGCCAAAGGAAGTGCAGTCGACCCTGTAACGAAACGCCGCCTCACCACATCCGACACGCAAACCCGTCGTTTCGAGAGGCGTTCATGGGCGTCACGCGTTCGTTGGTCCTGGGGTCGCTGCTGGTCGTTGGGTGTGGAGGCGTTCCGACGACGACGGACGACGAGACGTACTTCACCGGAGCGGCGTCGGCGGCGCTCGGCGCCACGGGAAATCAAGCCGCGTGCGCGACCTGCCACAGCACCGACGGCACCCTCGGTCGCTCCGGCAACTCGATGAAGGACATCGCGTTTCGCGCCAGCTTCAAGGGCGGCGGCGTCACGACGCTCCTCGGCGGCGCCAACGCCTGCATCATCGGGTGGATGGGCGGGCCCGCGCTCACCGCCACCGACGCGAAGTGGCTGGCGCTCGAGACGTATCTCCAGTCCATCTCGTCGCCCGCAGTCACCACCGCCAACGCGCTGGTGCCCGAGGTGTTGGCCAGCGAGGCCGCGTACGAGGCCGCCTACGCCGGCGGCAATGCCTCTGCGGGCGCAGCCGCCTACGCCGCGCACTGTTCCCAGTGTCACGACAGCGGCCTCAAGGTGGGTTCGACCTCGTCGCTCCCGAAGGCGAGCCTGAAGGGCTTCTCGGTCGGCCGCATCGCCCAGAAGGTCCGCACCTCGGGCGGCGTCCCCTCGTCCTCGGGGGCTGGCGCTGACACCACGCCCGGGCCCATGCCCTTCTTCGAGCCGGTGGACCTCTCGGCCGACGACTTGAAGAACATCATCGCGCACCTCAAGACGTAGCCGGCCCTGCTCCGCGTCGCGGGTAACCGCGGACCGGCGTTCGCAGTAGCCGATCTGCCCCGGTGGATTACCCGTTTCGCCCGCTGGCGGTACTCTTTCCCCCGGTGACGCCGGTGTCGCCCCAGTACCTTCCAACCCATCGAAACGACTACGTCCTCATGCAGGCTGTCGCGGCTCACGACTCGTCGGCGTGTGAAGCGGTGGCTCGCCGGCTCGCGGTGCGCCTGCACCGGCTCTGTCGGCTGTTGGTGAACAACCCGGCCGACGCGGAAGACGCTTCGCAGTCGGCGCTGCTCGCCGTCTTCGATTCGGCTGGCCGGTACGAGGGCCGCACGCCGCTCGAGGCCTGGGCCGACCGCGTGTGTGTTCGAGTGGCACTTCGCGCAGCGAGCCGGCAGCGCCGGTTGAGCCTGGTGCCAGACCTGAGCGACGTACAGGACGCGAGGAGCGCTCCCAGCCAGGTGGACTTCTGGAGCCTCGTCGACCGCCTCGACGAGCCCCGCCGCACCACCACGCTCCTGCGCTTCGGGCTCGGCTACTCCATCGATGAGATCGCCACCGAGATGGAGACGTCTCCCAACACCGTCAAGGCGCGCCTGAAGACGTCGCTCGAGCGCTTGCGGGGCGTCGTCGCCGCGGAGGCGTCGTGATGACCTCGTGCGAGCGCTTCGAGGAGGAGCTCATCGAGCAAGGCCTGACGCCAGCGGTGGTGGCGCATGCCGCGGGCTGTGTGAGCTGCAGCGCCTCCCTCGAGGCAGCCCGTTCGTTGGCCGGGCTCGGGCTCGAGGCGCCCCCGACGGCAGAGGAGCAACTCGCAGCCGACGCGTGGACGCAGCGGGCCCTGGCGGTTCGTGCGCAGCACCCCCGTCGTCGCCCGACGTGGGTCTGGCCGGTGCTGGCGGCGGCTGCGGCCATCATGCTGGTGGTGGCGCTGGGACGCGTCGAGCCCGCGCGCGAGGCCGAACGAGCTGCGCCGGCGGACGATGGGCCACCGCGCGCAGTGTCGGCGGAGCCCCGCGTTCGAGCGGCGGTCCAGTTCGTCGCCGGCGCGCCGCGGTGTGTGGTCGACGACGCAACGGGCGCGTCCCTCTGCATCAGCGGCGACGGCGTGCTGGCCGACGGTCGCCTCACGCTCGCCGAAGGGACCGCCACCATCGACACGCAGCGCGCCATCGACGTCGCGGTCGCGCACCGACGCATCACCGTCGAGCGCGGCTGGGTCGAGCTTCGCGTCGTGCGCGGCGTCATCGCCGGCGTCGTCGCCGAGGACGAGGCGGTGCTCCGCAGCGAGGGGCTCGAGGTTCGACGCGTCAGTCGCCGCGAGCTTGCCTCAACGCCTGCGGTTGTCGTGGCGCGCCCACCGGTCGCCCAGCGGCGCGAGAGACCCGAGTCACGCCCGCCCAACGACCCGCAGCCCGTTGGGGCCGACGCGGTGGCGATGGCGCTGCGCCGGGCCCGAGACGCCAGGCGCGTCGGAGACGTCACCGCGGCCCTGGCGGCCTACGAGACGGTCTTGCAGCGCTCGACCGACTCGCAGACCCGCCAGTTCGCCCTCGTGGCCATCGGGGAGCTCTCGCTGCAGGCAGGGCGGGCCGATGCGGCGTGCGAGGCGTTCGACCGCGCGCGCCGAGAACCCGGCAGCCTCGCGAGGGAAGCATGGCTCGGGCAGATTGCCTGCCTGCGCGTCGTCGACCCGCCGCGGGCCCGCACGCAGGCCGACGCTTTTCGCAGCGCCTTCCCAGAGGACCCGGCCACCTCGACGCTCCCGTCTGCGCCGCCGTGAGCGTGCGTCCCCTTCCAGCGCTGGTGCTCCTCGCCACTGCGGCCTGTGCAGACGTCGATGTCGTCGCGCGTCGCGCGCGCCCATGTCCCCAGGCCTGCACGGTGGTCGACGGCTTCCCGCCGCTCTTCGCGCTCGCGGTGATGGACGAGCGGCTCGTGTTCGGCACCTTCGAGCAGGGCGCCATCGTCAGCGTGAAGCCCGACGGGAGCGACCTCGAGCGCCTCACCGACCGGGCCCGCTACGCCTTCACCCTGTCGCCCCGACGCGGAGCCCTCGTGTTGACGGCCCAGGAGCCGTCCCGCCTCATCGTCCTCCCGCGCGACGGTGGGTCGGCCGAAGAAGTGCCGCTGGCGAACAGGCCCTTCCCGAGCGTGGTGACTGACGACGAGCACCTGGTCTTCGCGACCTACGACGGGCTGTTCAGCGTCGACCTCGCGACGCGGGTCGAGCGGCCGCTCCTGCAGCTCGACGGTGGCGTCCGGTTCGTCGGAGGCCACGGTTCGATGCTCGCGTTCTCGACCGTCGACCGGGTGTCGTCGCTCGACCGCTCCACGGGTGTGCAGACGCCGCTCGCCGAGGTGCCCGAGGTGTGGGGCCTGCGCTTCGACGGCGATTCGTTGGGGTGGGTCGAGGTCGAGCGGGGAGCCGTCGTGCTGCAGCGGGGCGGGGTGACGCAGCGCTTTCAGACGCCGGTGGCGACCGCGCACGCCTTCGTGCGGTCCGGCCAGAGCCTCTTCGTCACCGGGCTGTCCGCGAAGACCGTCAGCCGCGTGGACCTGGTGACCGGTGAGGCGACGGTCGTCGCGACCGACGAAGGAGACACGCTCAACATCGTCGACACGCCGTGGGGCCTCTACTGGACCAACGCGGCTGGCCAGGTGCGGCGGCTCACGCCGTAAGGCGATGCCGCCTCGTCAGCGCCCGGGCCACCGCGCGATGACGACGAGCGACGCGAACGGACTCCAGGCTGGAGCCGCCGCGACGGCCTACTCGTCGACGAGGAACGACTGGGCGCCGGGGCGCCACCGCACGCCGACGTCGACGCCGAGGCCGAGGTTCGCCCAGGGCCACCAGCGGCCGCTCGCGCTCGCGGCCACCAGGAATCGCCAACTGCCGCGCGTGGGCGTGGCCTCGAAGCCCTCGGCCACCGACGTCGTCTGCCTGACGATGTGCTCGACGCCCGGCGCGAGGGTGCCGCCGATGCTGAACGGTCCGCGCTCCAGCCCGAGGAAAAGCGGGGCCGACAGCGTCCACCGGCTGAGCTGAAGCGAGGCCGATGGCGTCGCGAGCCGCTCGTTCGCCGATGCGTCGAAGGCGACCCGGCCCTCGCCGAGCCACCCGTTCCAGGTGACGTGCGCGCCGAGCCCCACGCCGCCTCCCAACGCCGGACGCCGCGAAACGAAGGTGTCGATGAGGCCCATGGCGCTCACCACGAGCGCCGGCCTCGGCCGTTCGCCAGGTGGCCTCGGAGCCGGCAGCGTCTTCACGGTCGCGCGAGGCGGTTCGGTGGGGAGGGAGGTCTCCGGCTGGGTGACGGGCTCCGGCTCCGGCATGGGCGTCAGCGTGACGGGGGTTCTGCCGGCGAGCAGCGCCGCGGCGCTGCTGACGGTGAGGAAGGCGACCTGCTCGGCCCACAGCGCCCGGGAGCCCGTCGTCTGGTCGAGCGTGCGGCCGTAGCTGCGAGCGCCCGAGCGGCGAAGGGTGACAGCCCAGCTCGAGAGGCCGAGCTCGACGCGGGCGAGGAGCGGCTCCTCACAGCGCGAGGCGAAGACCAGGTCCAGGCGGGCTTCGGCGGCCCGCACCGTGAGCGCCTCCCGAACCTCGTCCGCGTCCGGGCCCTGTGCAGGCGTCAGCTCGACGCAGAGCGCGCCGACGAGCGCGTGGAGTGCCAGGAGCGGGGACACAACGCGGAGTCATCGACCACTTCGCCGATGACGTCCAGTCTTCAGGGCGCGCGGGTCAGCGCGGGCCAGAGCGGCCTCGCGGTGCGCAGCTCGTTCCACGGCGCGCCGGCGCTGGCCATCAGCGTGGCGGCGATGTCTTCCGGGACGAGGTGCCGACGGGTGGCCGTCAGCGGCGTGTCAGCGGGGAGCGTGCGCGCGCCCTCGAAGTCCCAGGGGAGCGGCTGCATGCCCACCACCGACGAGCCACCCACCACCGCGCCCGCCCGCACTCCTGCCCCGGCCAGCAGGCAGCTGTTGGTGAAGTGATGGTCGCGGCCGCCCGCCACGTTGAAGCGCGGCGTGCGGGCGAACTCGCTGAAGACGAGCACCGTGGTGTGTTCAAGCCAGGTGCCGCCGAGCGCCGACGGTGCCGAGCGCAAGTCGTCGAGGAACAGCGACAAGGCCCGCAGCGCCGGCCACGCGGCCTGGGCGTGCGCCCGATTGTCGCCGCCGTGACTGTCGAGCCCGACCGGCATCGAGACCGAGATGAACTGGGCGAGTGACTCCTTGACGGCCTGCGCCGCGAACGCCGCGACGGCCTCGGCCGAGCCCGGGTTGGACTGGGCGCTGAGCCCGTAGCGCGCGCGCACCGCCTGCAGCGCCGGTGAGGTGCCCCTGAGGAGGTCGAAGCGATCGGCGACCTTCGCTTCGATCATCTCCGCGGCTCCCTCGTACGACTGGAGCAGCTGACGGCTGAGCCCGCGGCTCTTCTCGAGCGCGCGGCCCTTCCAGCGGCCCAGCGAGGCCTCGGTCGAGGGCGACAGCACGAGCCCGGACTGGCGGGCCAGCAGCCGCTGCACGTCGTCGAGCGAGCCGACCGAAAACGCCGCGAGCCGGCCCGGCTTGTCGCCCGTGTAGCTCTGCAGCCCGAAGGACAGCACCGGCGTCAGCGTCTGCGCGGCGGTCGCCGGGTCCTCGAGCAGCGCAGCGATGCGAATCGGAATGCTCGCGCCGACGGCCGCCGACCCCTGCGCGGGCGCCGCGGTGAGGAAGTACGCCTGGCCAGGCTCGTGCCCGAGCGTGCCCATGTTGAGGCCTCGCACGATGGCCATGGGAACGCCGGCGCTCGCCAGCGACACCAGCGTCGGTCCGGCGACTGGCAGGTCCGTACCGGGGCCCGTCGTCGCCACCACGCCGGGCCCGAGCATGAAGTCGCGGCTGGTCGCGTAGGGCCGATAGACCCGGCCCGTGAAGTGCGGCCCACCACCGAGCGGCGCGCCGAAGCTGGCATAGGCCGGGTCGACGTCGGTGCGTGCGATGTCGCCCTGTTCCTCGCGTGGGTCGAGGAACAGCAGCTGGTCCCACCCGCCCGGCAGGTAGAAGAAGACGAAGCGCCGGGCGCGGTCGAGCGCGGGCATCGACTGCGCGAAGCCGAGCCTCGAGAACAACGAGGCGCCAGCGACGAGGCCGGTCTGCATCAGGGTGCGACGAGTCAGCATCGGGAAGACCCCTTCAGAAGGTGAGGAACCGCGGGTGGGTGGCGAGCGCGACGCAGACCGCGGCCCACCCGCCCTGGCCGTGGAGCTCGAGGAGCCCGTTCACCTCGTCCGACGAGGGCTCGATGACGTCGCCCCAGAAGCGCAGCACGAGCGCGGTGGCGTTCGCTCGTCGGGCCGCCTCGTCGTCGCCCGAGACCTTCACGAGCGTCGAGGGCGTCTTCCGCGCCGCGGCCGTGCACGTCGCGCGCACCGCGTCCTCGGCGTACTTCGCGAAGGTAATCGTCGGCTCGAGCGACTCCTGCACCGTGTAGTTGAAGTCGGGTGCGCCGAGCCCCGCGGCGTAGAGCTTCAGCAGGTCGGCGTCGGGCGCGTCACGCGTTCCCGTGTAGGACAGCGGGTCGACGATGGTCGCGGGCCCGCGCCAGACTTCGCCGGTGGCGCCTTCGATGGCTGCGTGGAGCTGCGCGGCCGACAAGCGCCGGGGCGCCCGCGCCGGCGGTGAGAGCGCGTCGCGTCTCGAGGCGGGTGGGGGCGGCTCGGTGCAGGCCGCGACGGTCACCAGCAGCAGGCAGAGGGAACGGGCACTCACGGCGCCTCCTCGGTGAGGTAGCCAGCGCTCGTGACGATGGCCTTGATGAGCGCGCGGTACGACAGCCCGCCTTCGCGGAAGCGCGCTTCGAAGGTCTGCTGTTCCTCGGGGGTCGGCTCGCGCTGCAGCAGCCGTTTCGCGGCGGTGCGGGCCGTACACGACACCAGCGCCGAGCCGGCGAGGTCGCGCTGCACCATGGCCGATGGGCCCTGGTCGAGCCGCGCGCGCTCGGTCGCGGTGCGATGCACGAACGGCTGCTGCCAGCTCATGTCGGTGAGCGGGTAGCGCCCCGGGTCGCGATACTCGGCGACGCGGTCCGGGTAGCGGCCGAAGTAGAGCCCCTCGGTCTCGAGCGTGCGGTGGCAGCTGCTGCAGCCGACCCGCGCGGCGAGGTCGGGGTTGGTGTCGGTCGGGTCGGGCGTGGGCGCGTAGTCGAACTCGGTGCTGCACAGGAACGCGCGCCGGTACTGGGCCACGCGCGCACGGCTCGTGGGAAAGCGGATGAGGAAGCCCAGCGTCGTCAGCACGCCCGCGTGCCGTGCTTCCCGCTCGACCAGCCGCCACGAGGCGTCTTCGTAGGCGATGGGCTCGAGCGCTCGTGGGTCGGTGAAGCCCGGCCCCGTCACGGCCTTGAAGCCCTCTCCTCGCAGCACCGGCGCCTGGTACCGCCAGGCCGTGGCGAGCGGCCCGTTCACGGCCGTCTGCCTCGTGGTGAGGATGTCGAAGTACGGCCGGTCGGCGGCCACCACCTGGCGAATGAGCTCCAGCGGCTCCTGCTCGAGGGAGGTGCGCAGGTTGACCTGCGTGCGGGTCTCGAGCGTCGAGCGGTAGGCCAGGTCGACGGGCTGACAGTACGTTCCGCGCGGCCCGCACCCGCAAGACGAGTCGACGGTGAAGTACTCGACGCCGGCCGTCGCCTGGTCGCACCGCACCGGCTGCCCCGAGGCGGTCCGTACGTAGAGCCCGAACTCGCGCTCCTGGGCCTCGAGCGCGCACGTCTTGATGGGCTTGCCGTTCGACCAGTAGTGCACCATCCACCGCCAGCCCTCGACCTGGTTGTTGAACGAGTCGTTGCCCCAGCTCACCGGCCGGTCGGCGCGCTGGACGCGTCGGCCCCGAATGCCGGGCAGCACCTCACCGCCGGAGCCTGGAATGGTGCTGTCCCAGAAGTGGCAGCGGTTCACCTCACGCACGTAGCCATCGGCGCAGCGCATGCCGGGGGCGTCGAGCTCGTGGCGGCCGGCGGGGTCGTCTCCGGGTGTGTCCATCTCGCGGTAGCAGCCGGGCAGGCGCTGCGTGACCGGGTCGAACGAGAAGGTGGTGGCCGTGGTGATGGGAATGCAGCGCGCCTCGAGCTTTCGACAGAAGTTCGGGCAGTGCTTCGGGGTGTACAGCGGGAGCACCGCCCCCCGGCTCCCCGGGTCCTCGGAGTAGTAGGTGCGTGTGTACGCCTGGCCGGTGCCGCTCTTCGCCGCCGGCACCGTGTACCGGTTTGCGGGCGTGCCGACGGCCGACGGGTCGGGGTACTCCCATTCATCCGAGAGGTCGCAGGTCTTGGCGCCATAGGCGTGGGCGCCGCCCCGAAACGCCGAGGTGAACGCCTCGTCCTGGAACGAGACGCCGTAGGACTGCCGGGCGACCTCGTTGGTCCACAGGAGCGGGTCGGCGAGCGGGTTCCTGATGTTGCGGAAGGGCGTCGACGCCGTCAGCGGGTCATTCTGCAGGTCGCGGCTGGGGCTCGCGTAGAGGGGAATGCCGTTGACGCGGTACCTCGACAGGTTCGGCCAGAGCAGCTCGGCGTGCCAGCCGGTCACCTGCGAGAGGAACTCGGGCGAGCCCAGCAGCTCGTCGACGATGGCGGCAGGCACCTCACCGGCCGCCGTCACCGCGGCGACGTGCGCCTCGGAGGGAAGCCGACCCGTCAGGTCGAGCGACAGCTGCCGGAGCGCCCGCTGCGGCGCCACCACGATGCCAGGCGTCGGCGTGGGCGTCGGGGTCGCCCCGGGTTGGCCGGGTGCGTCGACAGTGGGCTCCGCGACTTCGGGTGAGGCGGCGGCAGGCCCCGTGATGCGGCCTTCGCAAGCCGCGAGCGCGAGGAGAAAGACGAGCGTGCGAACGGGCACTGATGCCTCCGGGCCAGAGCGTGCGCGCTCTGAGTGCCGGGACCGGTGAAAGCGGGTAATCGCGAGGCGACCGAACGCGCGAGGTGGGTCGGTGGACTACACGCTGCGCGAAGGGTCCGGTCGGGTCACCGTGCGTAACCGCCCCTGTCGTTTGCCCGTCACCTTTCCATGCACCAGGCGCCGACCAGCGACCGAGTGGTGTTCTCTGGAGCCGTCGAGGCCATCGGCCGGCTCGTTCAGGAGCGGTCCCCTGGACAGCTCAGTCACCTCGGCGTGGCATTTTCCCGCCTTGAACCGGCCTACCCAGTCGACGTGTGGGCGGCGCTGATTCGCAAGACCTCGGCGCTGCTGTTCCCGAATGAACTGGCTCCCGAGGCCGAGTACCTCGTCGGCCGGCACGCGTTGCTCCACTACGCGCAGACCCTCATGGGCGGCGCCATGTTCAGCGTGTTGCGCGTCATCGGGCCCGCGCGTGCCATTCACCGGGTGGGCCGCGCCTTTCGCACCTCGAACAACTACTCCGTCGCCGAGACCACCGCGCTCGGCCCCACCGCCTATGTGGTGACGATGAACGAGGTGCACACACCGTTTCTCTACCGGGGCACCATCGAGTCGACCCTCACCGAGATTGGCGCCAGCCAGTGTCGGGTCCGGGTCGTCTCGATGGGTGAGGCCACGACCGAATACCACTGCGAGGGGTGACGAGGCCCTGGGTAACCGCAGCCCCAGGTGCGCCGTACGTCCGCTGCGGGCGTCACTCTCGGCGCCCCTTCTTCGACACGGGGTTTTCATGAAAGCGCAGAGCATGATGGTCGCGGCGGCCGTTGCATCACTCCTGGCGGGTGCCGGGTGTGCCACCGAGAAGGCCGCGAGCAAGGCGAAGGAAGGCGGCACGGTGAAGTGCGCCGGCGTGAATGGCTGCAAGGGCCAGGGCGCGTGCAGCGCCGCCACCCACGACTGCGCCGGGAAGAACGAGTGCAAGGGCCAGGGCTGGGTGAGCCTCGCCGAGCAGGAGTGCACCGCAAAGGGCGGCACCGTCGTCGCCGCGCGCTGAGCGGCTGTACCCGTGGCAGAAGTCCTTCGGCGCTCCGGCCCGCGAACGCGCTCGTAACCGCACGCGCGCGCGGCTCGTATGGCCGTGCGCTCATGCAGTCGTCCCGGTTCGAGGTCAGCGCCACCTACGTCGCCGCCGTCCAGCGGCTGCTCTCGGCCGTCGCTCCGGCGCTCGAGCTCGATGGGCCGACCCGATTCGCGCTCGAGCGCCCCTATGCCCGCCGGTGGCACCCGGGCGCGGTGGCGCTCTCGGTGCATGCTCAGCTGGTTCGCCACGCTGGCGATGAGGCGCTCGTCGACTTCGAGCGCCGCCTCGTCGTCGAGGGGCTGGCCCCAATGTTTCGGCCCGCAGCCCGGGTCGTGTACGCGCACACGAGGTGGCCGGCCGAGGCGCTGCTCGCGTCGGTCCCCGTCGCCGCGTGGCTGGCCGTGCGCGGGGTGCTCGTCGACTGGGACGCACGGGCCTCGGCGCTGACGATTCGGTACCCGGAGCCCGTCGACGAAGTGCTCGCCTCGGGCGCCTGGCGCGGAGCGGTGCGCGGCCTGTTCGAGCTGGTCGGCCTCGAGGGGCCGCCGTTGGCCTGGCGTTTCCAGCAGTCCGCACTGACGCTCCTGCTCCACTCCGTCAGTCCACCCCCGACTGACTTCGTGGCGGAGCGCCAGGCGCGAAGGTGAAGGCCCGCCGGCCAATCTCACGCCCGTCCTCCGCGAGCAGGCGAACCCGGTAGTCGCCAGCGTGGGTGAGCGGGCGAGCCGCGAAGACCCGAAACCCCTCGTCCATTCCACCGTGCAGGGGCTCGGGCTGAGGAGGGCCGAGCGCGACCCAGCCGTCGGGCTCCGCGCGCTCCCACACGAAGACAATCTCGTCGTCGAAGGCCATGGGCGCGAAGACGCGCGCGTAGACCCACACCTGCTGCCCGGCGTCGGCCACCAACGTTCGCGCGTCGCGGCGCCACACCTCCCACGCCTCGGCAGGCTGCCAGGTGAGGAAGACGTGCATCGGGGCACCGTCGGGCGCCGGCTTCACCGAGGTGTAGATGCCGATGTGCTTGAGGGCCAGCGGTACCGGAGGCACCAGGTCTCCGACCAGCAGCCCCAGCAGGCCGACCTGAATGACGAGCCCGGGCAGGCCCGCGCGTCGGAACGTCCACGTCGGGTCGGGCGTGAGCCACACGAGGAAGCGCCACAGGGCCAGCGTCAGCACCGCTCCGATGGCCACCGCGGCCACCGGCTGCCAACGATGGAGCGTGCCGGTGACGATGGGGAGCAGGTACATCAGGAACGCCGTCATCGAGAAGCTCAGCAGCGCCACCCGCACGAGCGGCCCCCGCTCCCGAAAGCGCGGCAGTTCGTTGAGCACCAACAACACCAGCAGCACGGCGACGAACACCAGGGCGAGCGCGTTGCCCGAGGAGCGGAAGAAGAAGACGAGGAAGACGTTGAGGAGGCCCCCGAAGATGAGTGCATCACCCACTGGCGCCGTCGGGCGATGACGCCCCACCAGCCGGCGGGCTCCACGGTGCGCGTGAGGCGGTGGTCCCACGCTACGAGACCCAGGCAGAGGGCCAGCGAGGCCGACTGATGCGCCAGCACGCCCCAGCTGTCGATGCGCTGGGTAAAGCTGACGTCGAAGAGGAACCCCGCGACGAAGAGGGTGACGTCGAGGGCAAGGTGGTGCCGTCGGACGAAGCGCCGCAGCCCCACCCGGGCGAGCCGCAGGCTCCGGTTTCGGCGCGCTGGGAGGGCGGGGCTCATCGGGGCGCGGGGTGGCCCTGCTGGTACTCGCCGGCACTGCAGGCGGTTTCATCCCGCGCGCGAGCCTCCGAGCATCGGCCACGGGGCTCAGGTGCGCTCTCGAGGCGCGCTTCACCGGGCTCGAGCTCGACGCGACGTGCACTCGGCCCGTCGCCCAGCCTCTGGCGCCGCTCACCTGGGCCTCGACGAGGAACGTCGAGGCGATGGGCCACGTTGGTGGGATGTGCTGTGGTGGCTCCATGAAGTGGCTCACGCTCCTCCCGGTCGTCTGTTCGTCGGTGGCCTCGGCCCAGCCATGCCCGGTCCGACCCGCGTGGCCGACCCAGGCCTGGCCCCTGCAGCTGGTCGACCCCGCGAAGAAGGCCGACGCCCTCGCCGCGCTCGAGGCCGCCGTCTTCACGCTCGAGGGCAAGCCCGAGGAGCGCAAGGGCCTGCGCACCAACGCGCTCGTCGTCGTGCACCGCGGCGCCATCATCTACGAGAAGTACGCCCGCGGCTTCGACGAGACGAAGCGGCAGCTCTCATGGTCCGTGGCGAAGAGCTACTCGAGCACGCTGGTGGGGCTGGCGGCGCACCAGGGCCTGCTGTCGACCGATGCGTCCGTCTGCACCGTGCTCACCGAGTACGCGGGCTCGCCCGTGTGCGACAGCACCATCGAGCACTTCCTCACCTTCTCGTCGGGGCTCCAGTGGCAGGAGGAATACGAGAACCGCGGGTACCAGATCAGCAGCGTCATCTCGATGCTGTTCGGCGTGGGCCGCCGCGACCAGGTGAAGCACGTGCTGACGCACCGGCGCCTGTACGCACCCGGCACGCAGTTCAACTACTCCACCGGCGACGCGCACGTGGTCGCCGCCATCGCCAAGCGCGCCCTCTCGTCGAAGCACGGGAACGACGCCTTCTGGACCCAGTTCTTCGACGTGCTGGGCATGTCGAGCGCCGTCTTCGAAGAGGACGTCAGCGGCAACCCGCTCGGCGGCTCGTTCGTCTACGCCACGCCGCGCGACTCGGCGAAGTTCGGCTGGTTCCTCCTGAACGATGGCTGCTGGGCCGGCACGCGCCTCTTGCCCGAGGGCTGGGTGCGCAAGGCCAGCACCATCAGCGACGCGTGGAGGTCGAACCGTGGAGACTGCTCCGGCCAGCCGGTGGGCCCCGACGGCTACCAGCTGCCCTGCCGCCCCATTCCCAACGGGCGCATGTTCTGGCTCAACCAGCCGCCCGCCGACGGAGAGCCCGCGCCCTGGCCGAACGCGCCGCCCGACGCGTACGCCGCGCAGGGCCACTGGGGCCAGCGCATCGTGGTGGTGCCGTCGAGAGACCTCGTCATCGTGCGCTTCGGAGACGACCGGCAGACCGCGATGTCGTCGGACCTGTTGGTGCAGCACGTGTTGCCGCTGCTCGAGCCGTGAGCTGGTTGCCGGGGTCATCGGCTGCTCGTTGATGGCCGGCTGAGGGACGAGCCCGGCGCCGATCGGACCGGCACGGGGCTCGCATCGTCCGCCGTCCATGAAAGGTGTCATCTTCAATCTCTTCGAAGAGTTCATCGTCCAGACGTTTGGCGACGAGGCCTGGGAGAAGGTGCTCGACGCGTCGCCGCACGAGGCCCGCGAGGTTCGGGTGGGCCCGCTCACCTACCCTGACGGTCACCTGCTGCACCTGGTCGGCGCCGCCTGTCAGATCAGTGGCCTGGCCCCCGAGAAGGCCGTGCGCGCCTTCGGCCAGTTCCTCTTCGGCGGCCTTGCCCGGAAGTACCCGGGCATCGCCAGCCAGTTCGCGGGTCCACGCGAGCTGCTCCGGGGCATCGACTCGGTCATCCACGTCGAGGTCAACAAGCTGCTGCCGGGTGCACAGACACCCCGCGTGCTCTGTCAGGAACATGACGATGGCTCGCTCACCCTGACCTACGAGTCCTCGCGGAAGATGTGCGCGCTGCTCGAGGGCCTGCTCGACGGCGTCGAGGTCCACTACGGCGTGAAGCTCGACCGGCACCACGACGTCTGCATGCACCAGGGCGCGCCCCGCTGTGAGCTGCGCCTGACGTTCTCGGCTGCGCGCGCCGCTGCCTGACGAAGAGAGGGGCTGCGCGTGTCCGACGAGGTCCTCCAGCGGAAGCTCGCGCGGGCGGAGACGAAGGTGCGGCTCCTCGAGAGCCTCATCGAGGACAAGACCCGTGAGCTCTACCTGCAGACCGTGGCCCTTAAAGCCAGCAACGCGACGCTCGAGCGCATCTTCGACGCCATGCCTGGCCCGGTGCTGGTGATCGACGAGCACCTCGTCGTCCAACGCTTCAACCGCGCGGCGCTCGAGCTGCTCCACGCCACGCCGCTGCTGCTGACGGGCTTGCCGACGGCGCGCTTCTTCCCCGACGTCGAGGCCTCGACGGCCCGCCTCGACGCCGAGGGTGGCGCGGTGATGACCGAGGCCGAGTGGTGCCTCGAGGGGCCACGGGTGCCGGTGCTGGTCACCATCGCCCGCTTCTCCGACGGGGTCGAGCGGCGCTTCGTCGTCATCGCCACCGACTTGCGGGAGCGCAAGGCCCTCGAGCTCGAGCTCCGCCACGCCCAGAAGCTCGAGGCCATCGGTGCGCTCGCGGCGGGGGTCGCGCACGAGGTGAACACGCCACTCCAGTTCATCTCCGACAACGTCGACTTCCTCGTGGAGGCGCTCGGCGGCTTCGACGCGTTCGCGCGCCGCATCGAGGAGGCCGCGCCGGGTGTCTGGCGTCGGGTCTGTGAAGAGCCCGCCTTCGAGGAGCTCCCCTTCTTCCGCGAGCGCATGCCGAAGTCGCTGGGCCGGGTGAAGTCAGGGCTGCTCCGCGTCACCGAGATCGTGCGCGCCCTGAAGGACTTCTCGCACCCCGGCGGAGAGAAGGCGCCCGTTCGCCTCGCGCCGCTCGTGCACCGCGCCGTCACGGTCGGCCGGCACGAGCTCAAGGGCATCGACGTGCAGGTCGCGGTGCCCGAGGGTCTCGAGGCCGTGGGCTACGAGAGCGACCTCAATCAGGTGATGCTCAACCTGCTGGTGAACGCGGCGCACGCCATCGTCGAGCGGCACGTCGACGCCACGCTCGGCCGCATCCGGGTGTTCGTCGAGACAGGTCCCGGCCAGGTGGTGCTCCACGTGCAGGACAACGGCGGTGGCATGCCGCCCGCCGTGCAGGCGCGGGTGTTCGAGCCCTTCTTCACCACCAAGCCCGTGGGCAAGGGCACCGGCCAGGGCCTCCCCATCTGCCGCAAGCTCATCGTCGACCGGCATGGCGGCAAGCTGTGGTTCGACACCACCATCGGCGAGGGCACCACCTTTCACATCGGCCTGCCCCTCGCGGCGGCCTCTACGTCAGGAGAGAGCCATGAACCAACCCGTCGTGTTGCTGGTGGATGACGAGCCTTCGCTCGTC
The DNA here is from genome assembly GCA_033763395.1 of Myxococcaceae bacterium. Lineage (GTDB taxonomy): Bacteria > Myxococcota > Myxococcia > Myxococcales > Myxococcaceae > Xiheimicrobium. Next base: position 19,907 of record JANRKQ010000121.1, on the reverse strand, counting down.
GAGGGCCTGGAGCTGCGGCTGCGGAGCAAGGCATTCCGGGTGCTGACGGCGACGTCGGCGAAGGAGGCGCTCGAGCTGATGAGCCAACAGGACGTCGCCGTGGTGGTGTCGGACGAGCGCATGCCGGGCATGCAGGGCAGCGAGTTCCTCTCGGTGGTGGCGAAGAGTTTTCCCGAGACGGCCCGCATCATCCTCACCGGGCAGGCCTCGGTCGAAGCCGCCATGCGCGCCATCAACGACGCGAAGGTGGCGCACTTCCTCACCAAGCCCTGTGACGCGAAGGCGCTGAAGGCGCTCGTCGAGAAGCTCCTCCTGGAGCAGGTGCAGGGGCCGCCGCCCCCGGTGGACAGGCGCGAGGGCGCCATCTCTCTCCTCGAGACGCTGCACCCCGGAATCGGCCACGTCCGCCGCGACGAGACCGGAGCCGTGCTGCTCGACGACCTCGACGACGCGGCGTGAGGCGCGGGTCGGCGTCGACGACTCAGCGTCGGCTCCTCCCGAGGACCGGAGCCTGTCGTGGCAATGCCGCACGGTTCGAGGTGGACCAGCGCTTCGAGCAGATGAAGGAGCGGTTCGAGCAACGCTTCGAAGTCATCGACACGCGCTGAGCGCCATGTCGGAGCCGCGGCTGATGCCGTCGCCTGCCCTTCGCGCGGACATCGAGGTGCGCTCGAACGTCGCGGCTCGTGACGAGGCGTCAGCGCCGCACGGTGACCGTCTGGCTCACCGTGATCTGCTCCTTCGCCAGCTTCGCGTCGAACAACCGGTCGGCAGCGTCGACGAGCGAGTCGGCGTACAGCACGCTCCGGCGCAGGCGCGGGGGCAGGCCTTCGGTGCCGAGGTGCGCGCCCAGCATCGCGCCCACCAGGCCGGCCGCCACGTCCACCTCGCCGCCGCTCGACAGCACCATCGTCATCGCGGCGCGGAAGTCCTTCGGGGCCTTGAGCACGCAGTAGAGCGCCGTCACCAGCACCGGCGTCACGTGCGCGGGCAGCCCGGCGTCGAGGTCGTACTCGCTCGAGCTGACGCCCACGCGGCGGAGCGCGGGCAGCGCGCGGTCGGGATCCCAGGCGAGCGCGCGGGGCAGGTAGTACAGCTCGTCGGCCAGCTCCTGGAACGCGGGCGCGGCGGCGCGTGACACCTCGGCGCAGAACGCGTTCGCGTCGAGCACCTCGCCCGACAAGCCCAGCTGCACCGCCCGCGCGAACGCCGCCGCGGCCGCCGTGCACAGCGGGTCCTTGTGCGTCACCACCGTCGAGACCTGCGCGTCGTGCACGAGGCGCGGTGGAGACGCCTCGCTCCAGAAGCCCAGCACCAGCGCGCGTGACAGACACGAGGGGTCGCGCACGCCCAACTCGGCGCCAGCGCCCATCCACGGGGTGCCTGCGAGCAGCGCCTGCGCCGCGTCGGTGGCGCTCGTCGGCGGCTGCAGAATGACGCCCTCCTGCCACAGCCACGACAGGTGCGCGGCGATGGCCCTGCCGTCGATGCGCTGCTCCCGCGTCACCGCCTCGGCCATCGCCAGCATCAGCTGCGTGTCGTCGCTGAACTGGCCCTTGGCGAAGCGGCCGCGCGGGCGGGCGGCGAAGTCATCGGCGACGTGCGACAGGCGCATGAGGCCGGGCGGCGGCAGGCCACGGAGCGGAAAGCCCAGCGCGTCGCCCACGGCAAAGCCCAGCATCGACGCACGGAGGCGGTCCTGGAGCTCGGCGAGGCGCAGCGGCATGGTGGGGGGAGGCCGCGAAGAATACGCGTGCTCGGCCAGCCGTGGCCACCGCGATGTCACCACCAGCTCGGCGTTCGCCCGCGCCTCGGCGCTCGTCATCGGCCGGGCCCAGGCGCGCATCGTCTCGGAAGACACCGCACGCCGCTCCCGCGTGAAACGAAGCTGCCTGGCGCCACGCGCGCGGTCGTCGTCGGAGGTCATCGGGAGGAGTCAGCGGCGAAACGAAGAGACCCGGAAGTCGTACACCGCACGGCTTTGGCGCCACAAGCGCGAAGGGAGCCAGGTGGCGTTCGAGGCAGAGGTCGGCGGAAGGGCCGCCGGCTCGGCCCGCGCCTCTCACGTTCTTCCGTCGCGTGGAACGGACTCCGACGCCGAACTCTCACGGAGTCTCCGACGACTTCATCGACGGCGACTGGCGCTGGAGGTTCAGGAAAGTCGTGTGCTTGCGGGCTGCCGAGGCTCGGCATCGTGCACGGTCTCCCTCGCCGTGGCATCACGCAACCCATGATGTCCTTCGTCGCCGCGCTGGTACTGGCCGGCTCGAACTCGCCGGAGCGGGCGCTGGAGCGCACGACGGAAGACGTCTTGCTGAAGCTGAACCTGCGCTGCGACGCCGCGCTGACGGTGCGCTACGACGGCGACTCGCTCCGCCAGCACAACCAGGACATCCGCTTCGACCAGACCGGCGGTGACCTCGAGTGCAACGAGCCGCTGCGCTACCTGTGGGCGCTGTGCGCGACGGACGCGGGAAAGGCGGTCGTGCGCCGGGCCGAGCTGCGTGAGGTGGTGTGTCGGGGAACGCCGGCCGCCGTCGGAAGCCTCACGGTGAAGGCCGGCGTCATCACCGTCGAGCGGGCCTTCGAAGAACGAAGGCCCTTCCTGCGCGCGCGCAAGCAGTTCGAGGCCGCGCTCAAGACGAAGCTCGCCGTCGAAGATGACCCGTACACCGACGAGGCCTGGGACACGTTTCGGCGCGCGCCGAACCCGGTGCTCAGCACGACGGACTACTGCCTCATCGGCAAGACGAAGGTGCAGTTCGATTGGTCCGCGGCGGACTCGAGCGAGGCCCTGCGAGACGACCTGCCCGTGAAGTGCTTCGAGGGCGGGAAGGTCGTCATCGACGTCACGCTGAAGGCGAGGAAGGCGACGGGGCTCCTCACCCACGCGCGTGACGACTGGCGGCGCACCTTCCACGTCGTCGACGGCCGCTCCGATGGGCTCGAAGAGGTGCGGGACCGGGGCCGGCTCCTCTCGCAGGCGATGTACCGCGCTGGTGACCGGGTGTGGCTCAAGGAGCTCCACGCGAGCGGTGCCCTCAAGCGGTACTGGCGGCAGTACCCCACGCCGGTGCAGTTGTCGGTCGACCTGCGTGACGACGGCAAGGTGACGGGCCTGCGCTGCGGCGTGGAGGCCAGGGACGACGAGGTGCTGCGGGGCTGGTGCGGCTTCGGGGCCGAGAAGACGGTCGAGGTGTACGACGGCACCGGCCAGGTGCGCGTCACGCTGTCCCACCGCGATGGCCTCAAGACGAAGCAGGTGGCCGGCAGCAGCGCGTACGCCGAGCGCAGCACCGTGCGCTTCGTCGACGGAAAGCCCGAGGGCGAGGAGCGCCTCACCCGGCCCGATGGCACCCTCGAGGCCACCATCTCGTGGGCGCGGGGCCTCAAGTCTGGCCTCGAGCGCCAGTACGCAGAGGACGGAAAGAAGCTGGTCCTCGAGTCGACCTGGCGCGACGGCCAACTGGAGCGGCGCGTCGAGTTCTTCCTCAACGGCAACAAGAAGTCCGAAGAGGTGTTCGACGGGCAGCGCCGGCGCCTCATCGAGTACCACGACCTGGGCGGCGTCCTCCGAGAGGGCGGGTACGTGAAGTGCGCGCGGCGACGGGGCGGCACCACCTGGTGCGAAGACGGCGTGCACACGTCCTTCTAGGAGCAGGGCCGGAAGGTCGGAGAGGACGTGTTCAAGGAGGGCCTGCGCGTCGCGAGCCGGCGCTGGTTCGAGAGCGGCGTGCTGTTCGAGACCGAGACGTTCAGCGACGGCCGGGTCACCGCGCGCACGCGGTACTTCGAAGATGGTGGGGTCGAGCTGGACGAGGCCTACGAGTCGGACGGCTCGCGCAAACAGAAGCGCTGACCCAGCCGGGCCACCAGCACACACCGTTCACCGGAGCCGTTCGCCCGCTCACCGGGCGACCGCTGCGCCGACGGCCTCGACGACACACCGTGGGGCCATGACCGCTCCCGCCCTGCTCGCCTCGCTGCTGCTGACTCAAGCCAGTCCAACCGTCGGTGACTTCGTCGCCTCGGCCATGCGTGCCAACCTCGACGCCCAGCTCGCCGTCGCTCAGGCAGACCGCGCGCAGGCGACCTTCGCCCAGGCGTGGCTGGCGCTGCTCCCCACGGCCAGCGTCTCGTCGGGGTGGACCCACAACCAGTACCCCGCGTCGACGGCCATTCCCAACCCGCAGACGGGCACCACGACCGAGCTGGTCATCGTTCCACGAAACCAGTTCGACGCCTCGCTGCGCCTCGACGTGCCGCTCGTCAACACGTCAGCCTGGCTGCGGACCGAGACGGCCGAGGCCTCGCGCACGGCAGCCCGCGAGCGCAGCCGGGCCACGAGCCTCGACGTGCAGCTCCGGGTGGTTCAGGCCTTCTCGTCATGGGCTGCTGCCCTGGCCGTTCGCGACGCTGCGGAGCGGTCGGTCGCTGCAGCTCGAGCCCAGAAAGACCTCGCACAGGCCAGAGCCGAGACGGGCGTGGCGACGGAGCTCGACGTCTTGCGGGCGCGGGCCGAGGTGGCGCGGACCGAGCAGACCCACGCCGACGCAGTCGCCCTCGTGCAGACCTCGGCGCACAGCCTCGCCATGCTCTCGGGGCGGGAGGTTCCAGCGACGGCCACCGTGAACGTCGACCTCGACCCCTCGCCCGTCGTCCAACGGAACCTCGAGGCGCTGCCCTCCATCGTCGCCGCCGAGGCCGACCTCGACGCGGCCACCACGCAGGCCACCGCCGCGCGGCTCGCCCTCGTGCCCACCGTGAGCGGCCAGTTCACCCAGCGCCTCACCAACGCGACCGGCTTTCAGAACCAGGTCGCGACGTGGAGCCTCGGCCTCTCGCTGTCGTGGCGCCTCGATGCGTCGTCGCTGCAGGAGTGGGCAGTGGCCGACGCGAGCCGCTCCATCGCCGCCCTCACCGCCGCGCGCACCCGGCAACAGGCTGCCGACACGCTCTTCGCCGCCAACGCGCGCCTCGAGGCCTCGCGCAGCAAGCTGGCATCTGCCCAGGCCCAGGTGGACGTCAGCCGTCGCGCGGCCCAGGTGGCGGCCGAGCGCGCGCTCACCGGCGCCGCGTCGCAGATCGACGTCATCACCGCCGAGCGCGACCTGTTCTCGGCTGAGGTCTCGCTCATCTCGGCGCGAACCGATTGCGCCAGCCTGCAGGCCGCGGCGCGCGTCGCTGCCGGCCTCTCCCTCGAGTGACTGCCGCTCACCGGGACCGTCCCACCGCTCGCCGGGCCCGACGAGCGCAACCCTCACCGCACGACCACTCTTCCACCATGACCACCGACACCATTCCCTCGACGTCCTCCTCACTCACCGCTGCGCTGGCGACGGCGGCTCCACACCCGGCCCGACGCTGGCTCACCCTCGTCACGCTGCTCGTCGTGGGCGTGGCGACGGTCGCGCTGGTCCGGAGCCGATTGGCGACCCATGAGGCCCCCGTCTCGTACGTCACCGCGCCCGTCACCCGCGGAGCCCTCACCTCGACCATCACGGCCACGGGGACGTTGCGGGCGCGCGGCCTCGTTCGCATCGGCGCCGAGACGAGCGGCCGCGTCACCAGGGTCTCGGCCGACTTCAACCAGCCCGTCACGCGCGGCCAGGTGCTCGCCGAGCTCGACGCCACCCAGCCGGAAGCGTCGCTGCGGCAGGCCCTCGCGCAGCTCGCGGCCGTCAGGGCTGACGTGGCCAACCGCACCGCCACCGCCGCCGAGACGAACCAGGCGCTCGCGCGCACCCGGCAGCTCGTCGCGCGGAGCATGGCCACTCCGCAACAGCTCGACGCCGACGTCGCTTCCGTCGCGCGCGCCGAGGCGTCGCTGGCCGCAGCACGCGCGCAGCTGCAGGTGAGTGAGGCTGGCGTCGAGCTCGCGCGGACCGCCGTCGACAAGACACGCCTTCGTTCACCGCTCGACGGCGTCGTGCTTTCGCGCGACGTCGAGGTGGGCCAGATGCTCAACGCCTCGACGCCGGTCCTCACGGTGGCTCAGGCGTTGACCACGCTCGAGGCGGTCGTCTCTGTCGATGAAGCGGATGTCGGTCGCGTGCGTGCCGGCCAGCCCGTTGCCTTCACCGTCGACGCGTGGCCGGGCCAGCGCTTCGAGGGCGTGCTGCGCGAGCTGCACGACGACGCGACGACGAAGAACTCGGTCGTCACGTACCAGGCGGTCGTGCAGGTCCCGAACGCCGACCTCCGTCTGCGACCCGGCATGACGGTGACGGCCACCGTCGAGACCGAGCGTCGGGACGACGTGGTGCTCGTGCCCAACGCGGCCCTTCGCTACCGGCCGCCCGAGGTGGTGAAGAAGCCGGCGTTCGGTCCGCCGCCTGACGCGGTCGTCGCCGCGGTGCTCGATGGCAAGTCGCGGGTGTATCGCCTCGAGAACGGCGCTCCGACCGAGGTCGTCGTCTCCATCGGCGCGACGGACGGCCTCTCGACCGAGGTGCGCGAGGGCGACGTGAAGGCCGGAGACGTGCTCGTGCTCGACGCGCAGGTGCTGCGATGAACGCCACCCTGTTGCGGCTCGAGTCCGTCTCGCGGCTGTATGGGGCGGGCGACTCGCTCGTGAAGGCCCTCGACCGCGTCGACCTCGAGGTGAAGCGCGGCGAGTTCGTCGCCGTCATGGGCACCAGCGGCTCGGGCAAGTCCACCACCCTCAACGTGCTGGGCTGTCTCGACGTGCCGACGTCGGGCGTGTACCGGTTCGAGGACGTCGAGGTGACGACGCTCACCGACGACCAACGCGCGGTGCTGCGCCGTCACGCCCTCGGCTTCGTCTTTCAGGGCTTCAACCTGTTGCCCCGAACGAGCGCGAGAGAGAACGTCGAGCTGCCGCTGCTCTACCGTGGGGTGCCTGCGAGGGCCCGGCGTCAGGCCGCGCTCGAGGCGCTCGAGGCCGTGGGGCTCGCCCATCGGGCCGACCACACGCCGGCCGAGCTCTCGGGAGGCCAACAACAACGCGTCGCCATCGCGAGGGCGCTCGTCACGAATCCGTCGCTCCTGTTGGCCGACGAGCCGACGGGCAACCTCGACTCCGAGCGCACCGTCGACATCATGAACCTCTTCGTCGGGCTCAACCGCGAGCGCGGCCTCACCATCGTGATGGTGACGCACGAGCCCGACGTGGCCGCCTTCGCCAGCCGCGTCGTCGTGTTCAAGGACGGCCGCATTCTCTCCGACCGCTCGAAGGAGGTCGCATGAACTCGGTGTGGATGGCGCTGCGGGAAGTGACGCGCCGGCCGATGCGCTCGCTGTTGACGATGGTGGGCATCGTCATCGGCGTCGCGGCCGTCATCGCGATGGTGACGCTGGGCTCGGGAGCGACCGCGAAGATTCGCGCGAACATCGGCGCGCTCGGCGACGACCTGCTCACCATCCTCCCCGAGGTGTCGCAACGTCAGGGCGGGCAGACGGTGGCTGGCGCGCCGTTCGAGCACGGCGACGTCGAGGCCCTCGGGCGAGAGCTGCCCGGCCTCGAGCTCGTCGTTCCCGCGACGACCCAGCGGCTCCAGGTCGTGTCTGGGAGCACCAACCGCAGCACCAGCGTCACCGGCACCACCAGCGGGTTCCTCAGGGTGCGCTCCTACCGCGTGAGCCAGGGCGTCGACGTCGAGGCCGCGCTCGACTCGTCGCGGAGCGTGTGTGTGCTGGGCGCGAAGCCGGCGAAGACGCTCTTCGGTGGGTCGCCGGCGCTCGGCCAGACGCTGCGCGTCGGCACCGTCTCGTGCGAGGTGGTGGGGGTGCTCGCCGAGAAGGGCAGCGGGCTCGGAGAAGATCCCGACGAGGTGGTGTTGATGCCGCTGAAGGCCTTTGAGCAGCGCGTCTCGGGCAACCGCAAGGTGGGCGTCATCTACGCCACCGCGAAGAAGGGCCGCCCGACCGGGGCGCTCAAGCGGCAGGTGGAGCAACTGCTGCACGAACGCCGCCGCATTCGCCCCGGGGAAGCCAACGACTTCGGGGTGCGCGACATGAAGGACATCGCCGACACGGTGGCCACCACCACCAGCCTGTTGACGTCGCTGCTCGGCGCGGTGGCGGCCATCAGCCTGCTCGTGGGCGGCATCGGCATCATGAACATCATGCTGGTGTCGGTGACGGAGCGGACCCGCGAGATTGGCACGCGGCTGGCCATCGGCGCGCTCGCCTCCGACGTGCTGCGCCAGTTCCTCGTCGAGGCCTCGGTGCTCTCGAGCCTCGGCGGCGCGGTGGGCGTCGTCGTCGGGCTCGGTGGCGCCTTTGGCCTGTCGCTGCTGCTGGGCTTTCCGTTCAGCGTGTCCTGGGCGCTCGTGCTGGGCGCCTTCGTCTTCTCGGCCGGCGTCGGCGTCTTGTTTGGCTTTCTGCCCGCGCGCACTGCGTCACGGCTGAGCCCCATCGAGGCGCTGCGCCATGAATGAGCCCGTCGTCTTCGGCACGGCCTTCGAGGCGCTCCTGAAGACGCTGCCGCCGCCGTCCGCGTCGCTGCGAGCGGTGCTGGCGGCCGAGGGGCTTCGACTCGACCGCCCCTTGCAGGTCGCCTACCCGTTCCAGACGTGGCAGCGATGCCTTTGGGCCGTCGTGAAGGACCAGTTCTCGCACCTCGCCCCAGAACAGGCCTTCAACACGCTGGGTCTTTCGATGACGCGCGGGTTTCGCCAGACGCTGATGGGCAGCGCCACGTTCCCGCTCATCAAGGTGGTGGGGCTCGAGCGAAGCCTCATGCGCTCCACCAACAACTCGCGAACGATGTCGAACGCGTTCGTCTCGACCGCGACGCGGGTGGGCGAGAAGCGCGTGGCCCTCGAGCAGGCGCTGATGCCCGAGTTCGTCGGTCGCGTGAGCCCGGCGACACCAGCCGAACTCTGGCTCTTTCGAGGCACGATCGAAGGGCTCCTCGTCGCGCTCGGTACGACGTCTCACGAACTCGACCTCGAGGTCGTCGATGTGACGCGGCACCAGGTCAGGCTCGGCGTACGCTGGTCATGATGTCGAGAGCAGACGCCGCCAGACGTTGGGCCGAACGCTCACCCACGGCGGCGTTCCAGGTCGCGGTGTGGAGCCTCGTGCTCGTGCTGGCCTCCGTGCCGTTGTTCTTCGACGCAGGTGGGCGCGGAGGCTCGACCGCGTGGCTGCTCGCCTGGGCTGGCTTCGGTGTCGTCATCACGACGGCCTGGGCGCGAGTGCTCGACCGCCTGCCAGAGGCTCTGTTTCGCGCCCCGCTCGCCCTCGGCATGTTGCCTGTGTCGATGGTGCTGGCGGCCACGTGGGTCGCGACGATGTGGGCGCTCGAGCCGTGGGTCGGGGTAGAGCCGAGCCCACCGGCGGTGCCTGGCCCGCAACCCTTCGACCTCGAGCCCCGCTACGTGCTGGCGATGGCCCGCAACACCGTGTTCCTCATCACGTGGACGGGCCTGTACCTCGCGACGCTGTTTACCCGGCGCATGCAGGTCGAGCGCGAGCGCGTGCTGGCCGCGCAGGCCCTGGCGTCGAGTGCGCAGCTGCAGTCGCTGCGCAGCCAGCTCAACCCGCACTTCCTCTTCAATGCGCTCAACTCGGTCGTGGGGTTGATTGCCGAGAACCCAAAGGGCGCGCAGACGATGGTGAGAGACCTCTCGGGCCTGCTGCGGGCGGCGCTGGGGCGAACCAGCAACACTGGCACGCTGGCCGACGAGCTGGCCTTCAACGAGCTGTACCTCAAGTGCGAGAAGGTTCGGTTCGAAGAGAAGCTCTCAGTCGAGTTCCGCGTCCAGCCCGGCCTCGAGCTGGTCGAGACGCCGACGATGCTGCTGCAGCCGCTCGTCGAGAATGCCCTCAAGCACGGGCGTGCACCGGCGAACGCTCCGTTGTCGGTGCTCGTCGAGGCGCGCGAGCAGGGCGACCGAATCGAAGTCAGGGTGCAGAGCCCCGGTACGCTCCGGTCCGGGGCCTCGACCGGGTTGGGGGTTCGAAGCGTGAGCGAGCGGCTCGGAACGCTCTACGGCGCGAGGCAGTCGTTCTCGTTGAGTGAGGCCGACGGATTCGTGACGGCGCGACTGTCGTGGCCGCTGGTGCGGGTGCGTCGATGACGGTCCGCGTCTTCCTCGTCGACGACGAACGACTCGCGCGGGTCGCCTTGCGGCAACTGCTCGATGAGCATGGCGGCGTCGAGGTGATTGGAGAAGCAGACTCCGTTGCGTCGGCGCGAGCGAAGCTGCGTGAGCTGTCGCCCGACGTCGTCTTTCTCGACGTGCAGCTCGGCGATGGCTCGGGCTTCGAGGTGCTCACGTCGTCGGACTCGTGGCGAACCGTGTTCTGCACGGCCTGGAGCGAGTACGCGGTGCGTGCCTTCGAGGTGAACGCCCTCGACTACCTCGTCAAGCCGGCGACCCCCGAGGTCGTCGCGCGCGCGCTGGCTCGCGTCGGCTCGAAGCCGGCGTCGATGGGGCTGCGCGACGACGACCTGGTGACGCTCCGTGAGGCACAGTCGATGCGGCTCGTGCCGCTGTCTCAGGTGGAGTTCATCAAGGCGGCCGACGACTACAGCGAGGTGCACGTCTCAGCGCAGCCGATGGCGCTGGTCGAGGTCACGTTGAAGGACTGGGAGGCGCGACTGGCCGGCACCTCGTTCGTGCGCATCCACCGGTCGACGCTGGTGAACGTGAAGCACGTCGCCAGCCTCAGGCAGGACGCGGGGCGATGGGCGATGACGTTGCGAAGCGGCGCCACGCTCGAGGTGAGCCGGCGGCTCGCCGCCGAGGTTCGCGAGAGACTCGACGCGGGCCGGTGATTCAACGGCCCTGAGTGGTCCACGTCGAGACCGAGGCCTTCGTGGGCGGTCGGCACCCGGTAGTCGACGATGGGGTCGGGCGAGATGGGGTGTACGACTTGGCCAGCGCGCGCGAGCTGGAACGCTGAACAGCCTGGTACGGGAGGTCAGACCGAATGACGATCGCCGAGGCAGATGTGGTTGATGCCGTGGGAATCGAGGTCGCGACGGGTGATGTTGTTCTGACAATCGCTGACCATCTGGTGCTGGCGAAGGACCACCTCGCGTTGCTCCAATCGAAGTTGGACGTCTACGTGGAACTCGTTCGGAGCGGGGAACTCGTTCGCACCTATCCTGCCGCCCGTGGACGACGGGTTGTTATCGAGTTGATTCCCAACGAGGTCTTGCCGCTGGAGGCGCTTGAGTTCATCTCGTCTGCGGCGGTGTCGCTTTCTCGGTTTGGGATTCTGCTTCGCACCAGATACTTGTCCGATACGACAGGCGCGCGCAGCTAACCTGCCAAGCACCAGTTCTGGGGTCAGGGGTTCGGAGGGAAGAGAGTCACGGGGTGACGACGAGCTTCCCGCGCACATGCTTCTGCTCCGCCTGTGTCATCGCCTCGGCCAGCCGCTCGAGCGGGTACGTCTGCTCGACGACGACCCGGAGCGTCCCCTCTGCCAGCCACCCCCCCAGCCGCTCGAGGTCCTTCGCCTGCTGGCTCGAGTCGATGGTGAGGGTCCGCCCGATTTTTCCACCCAGCGCGAAGAAGGGCCGCGCGAAGAGCAGCGCCTCGAAGAGCTGCCGCGAGCCGCCGCCCACCATCACGTACCGGCCGCCGGGCACGAGCCGTCGCCGGTAGGCCGCTAGCGTCTGGTACCCGTTGATGCCGAGAATGGCGTCGAACGTGCCGAGCCGCTCGTCGAACGTCTCCGTGGAATAGTCCAATACGGAGTCGGCGCCGAGTGTCCTCGCGAGCTCGACGCTGCGAGTCCCGCACCAGGCCGTCACGTGCGCGCCCAGTCGCTTCGCCAGCTGCACCGCGAAGAGGCCCACGCCTCCGCCTGCGCCGGCGATGAGCACGCGCTGGCCCACCGTCACCTCGGCGCGCCGCAGGGCCTGGAGCGCGGTGGTGCCAGCGAGCGGAACGGCGGCCGCGTCTTCGAGTCGAACGCCCTCGGGCACCTTCGCCAGCGCGCTCTCGTTGGCCACGCAGAACTCGGCGAAGGCCCCATCGCAGCCCACCGGGGTCTCACCGAACACGCTGTCTCCCGGCCGGAAGCGGGTCACGCCGGCACCGGCCTCGAGCACCACGCCGGCGACGTCTCCGCCCAGCACCCGGCGTCGCTGTGGACGGCGAAGGCCATTGAACAAGCGCAGCAGGAACGGGTCGGCCCGCATGAAGCGGACGTCGGCCGAGTTGACCGACGAGGCCACCACCTGCAGCAGCACCTGCCCCGGGCCCGCGGTCGGACGGCTCAGCTCGGCGAGCTGCAACACCTCCGGGCCTCCGTACTCGCGATAGATGACGGCCTTGATGACGCCACCTCGGTGCGCCCGGCGGTGGGCCTCAGCGCCCACTCGGCCACCGCGAGGTTGATGAGCCAGCCCAGCGCGTAGAGCGCCGTGGTGAGGCCCTCGCTGCGCCAGGGTGCCGCGGCCTCGAGCATCAGAGGCCCCAGCGTGAAGGCTTGCGTCCCGCCGCCAGCCCACAGCGCGTAGGCCCTCGTCATCCACGCCTGGTGCGCGGGCACGTCCTTGCGGCGAATGGCGACGACCGACGCGACGATGCAGGTGACGATGGCCGCCGCCACCACGATGCGCAGCGCGTCGAGCGACGGGCCCTCGGAGGGCCGGTGCGGCCACGTCCACGTCATCCACACACCGGCCAGCGCCGCCGCCACGCCACCGATGGCCAGCCCGCGGCCCACCCACCGGTGCCAGTTCCCCTGACGCAGCGATGGAACGAACTGCAGCGCCCCCAGCGTCGCGAAGGCCGTCGCCCCCACCATGTGAATCACCGCCGGAATCGGGTCTGCCGAGAAGCGCTCGTGGCCGTCGAGCCCGAGCAGCCCCGTCGAGACGTCGAACACCCTCGAGAGCCCGGAGAGCAGCGGCACCAGGCTCAACACCACCAACGCGACAATCGGTCTGTTCATGGGCGACACGATGCGCGTTCGCGGGCGCGCGCACCTCGGGCAGACGGCCATTTCGGCATCGGCCGAAAGCACGAGTCAGCGCCTGGCCAGGCGGCCGGTCTCGAAGGCCCACAGCGCCAGCTCGACCCGGTTCCGCACCGCGAGCTTGCCCATCAGGCTCGCCACGTGCGTCTTCACCGTGCTCAGGCTGACGTGGAGCGCCTCGGCGATCTCTTCGTTGGTGAGGCCCGTCGCCAGCGTGCGCAGCACCTCTTCTTCGCGCTCGGTGAGGCGTTCGTGTGGCTGCCGTGGCGGCGCCGCGCTCCCCAGGGAGGCGAAGCGCTCGAGCAGGCGCGCCGTCACCTTCGGCGCGATGAGGGCCTCTCCGCTCGCCGCCGCGTGCACGGCCTGCACGAGCAGCTCCGGGCCCGCGTCCTTGAGCAGGAACCCGCGCGCCCCCGCCTTCAGCGCCGCGAACACGTACTCGTCGAGGTCGAAGGTGGTGATGACGACGACCGCCAGGGGGCTCGCCACGCCGGGGCCCGCGAGCCGGCGCGTGGCCTCGAGCCCATCCATCACCGGCATGCGGATGTCGAAGAGACAGACGTCTGGCCGCAAGGCCAGCGCGAGCGCCACGGCCCGGGAGCCATCTTCGGCCTCTCCGACGACCTCGAGGTCCGGCTGCGCCTCGAGGATGAGCTTGAGCCCCGTGCGCACGAGGTGCTGGTCGTCGGCGATGAGGACCCGCAGCGTCATGTCGTCCGCCCTTCTCGCGGCAGCGTCGCCTCGACCTGCCAGCCTCCACCCGACACCGGCCCGGCCTCGAAGGTGCCGCCCAGCAGCGCGGCGCGCTCGGCCATGCCCACGAGCCCGAAGCCGGCCCGTCGCGGCGCCGTGGCCACCTCTCCGTCGTCGCGCGCCGAGAGGAGAATCGACGAGCCGCGGGCGGCGATGCGCACGGTGACGCGGGTGGCGTTGCGCGCGTGCTTGAGCGCGTTGGTGATGGACTCCTGCGCGAGGCGGAACACCGCGCGCTCGACGGCCGGCGCCAGCCCCTCGAGGTCTCCTTCGAGCTGAACGTCCACCGCGGGCTTCTCGGTGCGCTGCGCGAGGAGCGGCAGGTCGGTGAGGCGGCCCGCGGGGCTGAGCTCGGGCTCTCCGTCGTCTCGCAGCGAGCCCACCAGCGCGCGCAGCTCGGCGAGCGTTCGTCTCGACTCGTCCTCGATGGCCGAGAGGGCCGTCGCCGCGTCGTCGGGCCGCTTCGTCATGATGGCCCGCGCGGCCTGCGCCTGCACGGTGATGGCCACCAGGTGGTGCGCGACGCTGTCGTGGAGCTCCCGCGCCAACCGCTCCCGCTCGAGCAGCCGCGCCTGACTCAAGGAGCGCGCCTGGGCCTCGCTCCGAAAGCGCACCGCCACCCCGACGACGCCAGGGAAGAGCAGCACCACGCCGCCGCCGATGGCGTCACTCAGGTTCGCCATCTGCCCGGCGAGCAGGGTGAGGGTCCACGTCGAGACGAGGAGCGCCGCGCCGGCAATGAGCCCACGCCGCGTGCCCCACCGCGCCAGGGTGTAGGGGAGCAGGAGCGCCGCCGCCGACGCGGCCGGTGCGAGCTGCGGGAGTGAGAACGCGTACTCCACGAACGTGAGCACGTTCGCTGCTCCGAAGCCGAAGGCCATGGCGCCCAGCGGTGCCCGTCGGCGGAAGAAGACGGCCGTGGCCATGATGGAGGCGTAGGCGAACGCCACCGGCGGGCTCGGCAGGTCGGTGCGCAGCGACACCTCGATGGCGGCGACCACCACCACGGCGAGCGACACCCAGCGGTCGGTGCGGCTGGACATGACGTCACCCTACGCGAGCGGCCGAGCGCGCGACTCGGCCGAAAGAACGAGCCCCGCGTCGCTGGGGCTCGGCGTGTCCCGGTGCCCTGGTGGGCTCAACTCAGTTGGGAAACCACTCGACCTCTCCAGAGGTCTTGAACTCGAGGTGCTCGGCCATCGGGACCGCTGGCGGTGCGTTCCAGAAAGCGTCGAACATGCGCTTGCCATCGGCGTTCGGAATCTCGGGCTTCCCGAAGCCATTCAGTCGAGCGATGAGCTCACCGGCGGTTCCGACGAACAGCTCCGCTTTCGCTTCGTCGTCGGCAGCGTCTCCATCGAACTGCATGAAGGTGCCGTCGACGATGACGTCGCCCACTCGCAGGTGGTAGTGATTGACCTTCGTCTCCTGGTTGCCCGGCTTGTGGAAGACGGCCGACTGCCACTTGCGACGCATGAACAACAACTGACCCGCCGGGTAGGACCAGGCTTTACATGACCCCGACTTCGCCGTGGGGGTGCACTTCCCGAAGAGTGTATGGGTTCGATGCCCGACCATCGCAGCTGCGACGTCAGCGGCCGACGGGAACCGGACCTCGAGCGAACGCATCGCCTTCTGGTCGAGCGAATCGACCAGCTTCTTGTCGTTGATTCGCACCTGTGGCTGTCGCCGGGTGGGCGACGTCGGTGCCGCGGCGCCCTTCTTTCCTGCCGTGGCGGTCAACGCGGCGCAGTCGGTGGGGTCATCGAGTTGACCGTTGCCGGCGATGCTGTGCCGGTAGTCTGGGCCGACGACGACCTTCAGGTCTGCCAGCTTCAGCTTGCGGCTCTCCACGAAGGCCCTGACCGCCTTGTTGTACAGTACTGGGTTGACCTCTCCGTTGTACATGCGCTCGGCGACCTCGGCGGTCAGCAGCGCGCACGTCGAGCGCTCGAACTCCTGCAGCAGCGCTCCACTGGAGAAATCGAAGACGTCCTTGGGTGCCTTGAAGTCATATTCATACACGACGGCATCCGGAACCTGCGCTGGGTTTGCCTGGCCGCGCGCCGCTTCAGTGAAGGCCGCCTGGGCATACGCGCGCGAGACCCACTGCTCGGTGGCGTAAGAGACGCCTGGCCCCAGATCGTGGTCGAGCGTCGTCAGCTCTTTCTTGCGGCTCACCATCGTTCCCCGGAACAACGGCTTGCCTTCGTAGGTCGTTCGTCGCGCCCGGTAGATGAGGGTCTGCGTGACGGCGGGGCCGTCGTCATCGGCGTTCTTGTGCCAGCACGTCATGTCGCCGGCAGCGGTCGGCTCGAGCCGGTCGATGACGTACTTCACCGAGCCGGTCGACGTCTGGGCGAGGAACGCTTCACACGCGGTGCGGGCGCTCCCCGAGAGCTTGCCGCCACTGCCGGCGCTCCACCCCTCTGGAATCTCGGCCCGGGCCCGGGAGAACGAAGTCAGGACGCCGAGAACCACCGCGAGCCATTGAGCAGAACGGGAGGGGAGCATGCGTGGCTCGTAGCGCATGCGCCGCATGGACGACACCGTGCCGGCGAAGGGCGCGGCGAAGGACGGCTTCGGAGCGCTCAGCCGAACTGAAACACCGACGTCGACAGCCCGTGCTGGAAGCCCGTGAAGCGCCGCACGCCAGCGTCGGGCTCGCTCGCCGCGGCCACCACCACCATCGGCAGGAAGTGTTCGGGCGTCGGGTGGGCCTTCGGGCCGAGGGGATGTGAGGCAAAGCGCGCGAGCGCCTCTGCCCGCGCCGGGCCCGGTGCCGACGTCACCTGCTCGCCCACCCACGCGTCGAACGCGCGCGACACCTCGGGCACCTCGTCGACGGCGGCGTCGGTGAAGAAGCGCTGGCGGAAGAGCTGCTGGTCGTGCGTCGTTCCGCCGCTGCCGATGACGAGCAGCCCCTCGTCTCGCAACGGCGCGAGCGCGCGGCCGAGCGCGAGGTGCTGCTCCACGGACTCCGAGGCGTGGAGCGACACTGCGACGACCGGCACCTTCGCGTCAGGCTGCAGCGCCGCCAACGGCACCCACGCGCCATGGTCGAGGCCCCGCTGCTCGTCGACCTCGACCTGCCACCGCATCGCGCGAATGGCCGTGGCCACCCGATTCGTCAGCTCGGCCGTGCCGCGCGCCGGGTACCGGAAGTCGTACACCTCGCGCGCCGGGTGGTCGTGCACCGTCTCGAGGGCCTGCGCTCCCGTCACGCGCAGCGGGGCCTGGGCGAAGTGCGCCGAGACGACGACGATGCCGCGCGGCTTCCAGGAGTCGACCTCGGGGGCGAGCGACGCGAGGAAGCGGCGCGTCGGGTCGGTCGGTGCAGTCGTGAACACGGCGGCGCCATGGCCGACGAACAGCGCGGGAACGCGGGGCATGACGGCATCCAAGCGCATTCACCCGGGTGGCGGTGAAACGACTCAGAGAATCTTGCGTGGCGGCACCACCACGTTCGCGACGAGGAGCCCCGTCACCAGCGCGCCCGCGAGCAGGAACATGTCGACGGCCTGGCTCGCGCCCTGCGTGTAGTCGCCGCGCAGCAGGGCATCGAAGCTGCGAAACCCGAACGAGCCGGGCACCAGCAGGAGCAGCCCCGGCAGCAGGAAGAGCTGCGCCGGCCGGTTCGTCGTGCGCGCATAGGCGTTCGCGAGGGACGCCAGCACCAACGCCGAGGTGAACGCCGCCGCCGCTGGAGTCCACCCGCCGACGAGCCGCTGGCTCAGCCACACGGCGCCTCCCGACGCGAGCGCGATGACGAGCTTCTCGCGCGGCAGGCCCAGCGACACTCCGAAGCTCGCCGACGCCACCAGCACCGCCACCACCTGCCAGCCCCACGACGCCGGGTGCAGCGGCTCGGCCACCTCGGCGCGCACGCCCGTCCACTGCTCGAAGGCCAGCATCAGCCCGATGCCGAAGACGAGGGACAACAACGTCACCGCCGCGTCGACGAGGCGCGAGGTGCCCGAGACGAGGTTCTTGAAGGTGATTTCGGCCAGCCCCGTGGTGAGCACCATGCCGGGCAGGAGCGGAATCACCACCGCCAGCACCAGCACGTCGCGCGAGTGGTTCGGCCACAGCAGCGTCGCCACCCACGAGACGAGCGCCGCCAGCATGCCGCCGAGGAAGTTCTCGAGGAAGCGCAGGCCCGGCTCGCGCTGGGTGCGCAGCAGCACCGCGCGCAAGAGGAGGCCTCCCAGCGCCGCGACGAAGAAGTGGCTCACCCCGCCACCGAAGATGACGGCGGCCCCGGCGCTCGAGCCCGCGCCCGCGAGGAGCTGCACCGACGCAGGCCACAACGGCTTCGACGACAGCCGCCGCAGCTCGGCCCGCGCGTCATTCATCGACAGCGTGCGGTCGATGACGCGGTTGAGCAGGGCGTCGAGCACGGCCAGCCGCTCGAGGTCGATGCGCCACTCCTTCACCCGCACCATCGACACGGCCGGTGCGTCGCCGGTGGGCGTGCGGACGCCGACGAAGAGGCCCGTGGGCACCGCGAAGACGTCGGCCCGGAAGCCCTCGCGCTCGGCGATGACGGTGAGCAGCTCTTCGAGGCGGTACGTGGGGCAGCCGGCCTCGAGCAGCTCGCTCCCGAGCTCGACGAGGTAGTCGAGCACCAGGTGCGTCGACAGCGCTGGAGTCGGCTGCGTCATGCGGCCTCGACGTCTACGCGAGCGAGGGGAGAAGGTCAGCGTCTCGCGTCAGCCCCCGAAGAAGGCCCGCACCTCGTCCCGCTTGGCGAGCGCGTCGGCGCGGCCCAGCTCGATGAGGGTGCGCGCCCAGGCCCCGTCGAACAGCAGGTACGAGGCCAGGTCCGCTTCCCACGTCGAGTCGGCGTCGGCCGCGCGCGCGAGGAGCCACTCGTAGAAGCGCCCCAGCTTCCATGAGCCGGCGTGGTGCCGCAGGTGCTCTCCGGCCAGCACGCCGATGTTCTTCGACGGCTCGAACACCAGCGTGGGAATGCGCCGGTAGGCCTGGCCGCGCTCCTGCTCCAGCACCTGGTCGATGCGGGCCCGCTCGTGCGGCTCGAGGGTGGCGTCGATGACCTCCATCACCCGGTTGAAGCGCTCGAGCACCTGCAGGTCGTACGTCACCGGGTCGAGCAACAGCGCGTTGAACACCTTGCCCAGCAGGAAGGTGAGGCTCGGGTACTGCTCGGCGGAAGCGCCCAGGGCGTCGATGTCGGGCGCGGTCACTGGCGCGTGCATGAGGGTGATGACGACGAGCTTGTCGGCGCCGGCGCGGAGGGCTGGCGCGATGGGCGTGTTGAAGCGCAACCCGCCGTCGGCGAAGTACGAGCGGCCGACACGGCGCGCGGGGAAGAGGGCCGGAATGGCGGCCGAGGCCAGCACGTGCTCGGCGTCGATGCGGGTGGCGCGGGCGATGCGCCGGGGGTGCTTCATGGACTTGAACTCGGCTCCTGGCGCGAGCTCGGCGAACATGGTGGTGGCGCCGGTGCCGATGTGCAGGGCGGCCACCACGAAGGCCCGCAGCCGTCCCTCGTTGACGTTGTCGTGCAGCTGCGCCCAGTCGATGGCCGCCGCCACGATGTCTTCCAGGGCGCGCGGGTTGAGCACGGAGCGGCCGAAGCGGTCGGCGACGCCGTCTTCGTCCCGCGTGGGCTTGCGGAGGAACTTGAAGGGGCTCGTCCACCCGACGAGGCCAAGGAGGTCGACGCGCAGGTGGTGCTCGAGCTTGAGCGCTTCCCACAGCGTGACGAGCTGCTCGACGCGGTGATGCCAGACGTGCGCGTTGGCGGCGAGCCAGGCGCCGTTGATGGCGCCCACCGAGGTCCCTGCGATGACCCGAAAGAGCGCCGCGTTCCGCTCGGCGGGGCCCAACGCCTCGACGAGGCCGGCCAGCACGCCCACCTCGTAGGCGCCGCGCGCGCCACCACCCGACAGCACCAACCCCACGTTCGACATCACCAATCACCAAAACACGACGGCCCGGCGTGTCCAGTGGACAGGCCGGGCCGCGTGACTGCTCGAGGAGCGCCTTACGAGCGGCGGCGGCGGGCGAGCGCCAGCATCGCGAGGCCGAGGCCGGCGAGCGAGGCATCCACAGGAACCGCGGAGCACGAGTTTCCGCTCCCCGGGGCCGAGCCGTCCGGCGTGGCCGTCATCTTGAGGCCCGACACCGAGTCCCGCTTCTCGGGGTACGCGCGGTCCGGGAAGGCGAGGTTGGCCTGCAGCTGGATGTCGTACTCACCGTCGACGTCCGAGGTGAAGGTG
>JANRKQ010000120.1:0-4970 GCA_033763395.1 Myxococcaceae bacterium | reverse complement strand
GAACTCAAGGCCCGGTGGTGCCCGTTTGCGGCCCGGTCGAACGGGTCAGTGCGGGCGGGCCAGCAGGAACGGCTTGAGCGGGAACTCGATGTCGGGGAAGGCCACGGGGCGAATGACGTCTTCGCGGCCCAGCACGAAGTGTTCGGTGAAGACGCCGTCGACCGGCTTGCGGAACACCTCGAGCTGGCCGGCGGCGGTGTTGACGATCCAATACTCCGGCGTCGTGCCCTCGGCGTACAGCGGCGCCTTGATGCTGCGGTCGTAGCGGAGCGAGGAGTCAGAGACCTCGATGACGAGGAAGACGCGGGACGGGTGCGGGCCCGGCTCGTCGGTGCGCTCGACGAGAGTGAAGTCCGGTTCGGGCATCGAGTCGCCCGCGGCCCGCATGGGCAGTTGTGGTCGAAGGTCTGCGCGCTCGCCGAAGGCCTTCATGAGCAACCGATTCATCGACTGAACCGTCCACGCGTGCTCTTCACCCTGCGGCGCCATGCGAATCAGCCTCCCCCGCACCAGCTCGACCCGCTCGTTCTGAAACGCGCCCGTACGCGCCAGCGCCTCGTACTCCGACACGGAGAGGGGTCGTTCGCGCTCGTGGAGGAGGGCTTCCAGCTCGGTCATGCCGGCCATCGTACCGATTGAGCCGAGGCGCCCGCCATCACCCATCCTGGACGACGCGGGCCAGCTTCAGCACGGAGGCGGGGAACTCGGCGCCGATGGCGCGCGCCGTGGAGACGTTGAGCACCGGCTTCAGCTTGCCCTCGTTCGGCGTCACCGCCAGCAGCGCACCTTCCCGGGCGGCGGCCTCTGACAGGCCGAAGGTGTACCGGCGCTTCTCGCGGGCTCGCGAGAGCAGCGCCGCGAGGTCGGACGGGACCAGCGCGGCCGAGACCAACAGCGCCTCAGCGTCTGCCTTCTCGACCGGCAGGGCGCGAAACACGAGGGGGCGCTGCTTGAGGCGCCGGGTCTCGACCTCGAGGAGCGCTTTCACCAGCGCCTCGGCCTCGCCTTCACGGCCCTTCGAGTACGGCACCGCGAGCACGAAGTCGCCGTCACCGCGGGTGTCGAAGGCGGCGTCGTAGGTGACGAGCTTGAGCAGGAGCAGCGCGCCCAGCTTCACCGGCGCCTCGGCCTGCGCGTGGGCGAGCCCGCTCGAGAGGGCGACGGCGAGCGCGATGGCTCGACTCACGGCCGGCCCTCGCCGAACGCGTACGACACGCGCAGGTACAGCTCACGGCCCCGCCCCGGAATCGGGGGCAGTCCACCGTCGTACGGCTGCACGAAGGCGACGTTCGCGTCGAGCAGGTTGCCGACGCCGAGCTGCACCGACAGTCCGCGGAGCCCGAGGTCGTCCACGCCGGCCCACACCGTCACCAGCAGCGCCGCCGGGAGCGCGCTCACCACGCCTCTGCCGTCGAGCACCTCGCTGGCCGTCACCAGCGCCTGCCGGCCCGAGAAGAAGACGGCCGAGCCTCCGAACGAGACATGCTCCGTCGCGCGCACGCGGCCGAACGCGCTCGCCTTCACCAGCGGCATGCCCAGCAGCGTCGGCCTCGCCGCGCCCGGCGCGAGGTAGGTGTCGACGTCTGCTGTCACCACGGGCGCTGCCAGCGCGCCCGTCACCGTCAGCGCGCCGCGTCGGCCACGCACGCGCAGCAGCGCCTCGGCGCCGGCCGTCGAAATGGCGCCACCATTGCGGTACGTCTCATCGCCCGTCGCCGCGTCGACGCCGTAGACGATGGGTGAGGTGAGCAGCGTGTAGAAGCCGTTGGCGCTGAAGTAGGTGAGCTCTCCCAGCGGCACGCCCACCTCGGCCTCGACGACGTGCGTGCGCTCGGGCCGAATGGTGGGCGCCAGGTTGAGGTTCTCGATGCCCGGGTTGCGGAAGGCCCCGCCGTAGAGCGCCTTGAGCGAGACGCGGTCGAGCTGTTTGGTGACGGCGACGCGCGGAGCCACGTTGACGCCGACGGCCTGGTTCCACTCGAGGCGCCCGCCCGCGGTGACGTTGACCGGCCCGGCCCACTGCGCCTGCAGCCAGGTGGCGACGTTGAGGTAGGTGACGGTCGGTCGCCCGCGGAAGTCAGTCTGGAGACCGAGCAGGCGCGAGTCGTTGAGCCACGCGTGGTCGACGAAGCCGTCGAGCCCGCCCGAGAGCGTGAAGCTCGCCACCGGCGTCCACGCGGCGAAGAGCCCGGCCAGCGCGCGGGTCGCGCTCTTGTCGAAGAAGAACGGTGACGTCGCGCTCGTCGTCTGCCACGGCGTCTGGAGCCGCGCCTGCACCCTTGGCCGGAGCGTGAGCGTCGACGAGGGCTGGAGGTCGGCCTGCACGTCGGCCAGCAACGTGCGGAAGTGCGTCTCTTCGCGGGCCTGCTGGAACTCGCCATAACCCACGCGCGCACCGAGGCGTTGGTCGTCGAGCATCACCCGCGCGCGCACCGGGCCCTTCGAGAGGAAGGCCGAGAGGAACATGGGGTCGAGCGGCTCTCGCGCCAGCGAGCCCGAGTTCCCCGAGAAGTCGGTGTACGTGCCGAGCGTTCGGCGGCCCTCGCCGAGGGTGGTGGTGAGGCTCCACTCGAGGTCGCCTCGCTGCGAGCCGGCCGTCGCCGCGAAGGACACGTCGTGGAGGCCTCTCGTCGAGCCCGCGAGCCGGCCCAGCACCTCACCGCCCTTGAGGCTGCGGCCCTGGCGGGTGATGACGTTCACCACCGCCAGCTCGGCCGAGCCGCCGTACAGCGCCGAGCCCGGGCCCCGAATGAGCTCGACCCGCTCGATGACGTGGGCCAGCACGCGGTGGCCGAACTGCGTCGTCGAGTACAGGAGCTCGTTCACCTCCTGGCCGTCCAGCATCACCAGCACCTTGCCCTCGTGCGCCCACACGTTGCGGAAGGCGGCGCCGACGACGCCCGAGACGTCCTGGTGGAAGGTGAAGCCCGGGACGAGCTGCAGCACCTCGAGCAGGTCGCGCGCGCCCGAGGCGATGATGTCGTCTCGCGTCAGCACCAGCACCACGTTGGGCGCCTCGAGCGCGGTGGTGCGCGTGTCGCGGGTGGCCACCTCGACGCGGGTGTCGAGGAGCGCTTCGAGCGAGAGGTCCTCGACGTCGGTGACGCCTCCATCGAGCTGCGACAGCGTGAGAGCGAGCACCACCGAGGCCAGCGACGTCATCGCGCCGACGGTATTCGACGCCCGTCACACCGCGAGGAGATTGTGGACACATGTCACCCCATGGCGACGCACGTCGGCCGCTGACACGAGGCCTTGTGGGGCGCTCGCCGGGAGCGGCGTCGGTGTCTGCGCTCCTTCAGGGTGCCATGTGGAGGGCGCCTTCCCGCGACCTCGGTCGCCGTCAGCTCATTCACCCGGAATCGACGGCACCTCACCTCGCTGCGCGCGCCCGAAGAACCGGGCGATGTCACGCTTCGCCGCGGCGTCCTGGAAGCCGACGAAGTGCCCGTCGTACCCGTACACCTTCGGGCCCTGGGGCATCGGCTGGGTGAAGGGTGGCTCGTACTGGCGCACGGCCGACGTGAGGCGCCGCGGCGTCATCACGTTCCCGCTCACCGAGGGCACCGGCATCGGGTCGAACTCCTCGAGCTTCGGGCCCACGAAGGCGGCGCCCGAGCCCTGCGCGTAGGCCCGCTGCACCGGCGAGGGCGTGAAGAGGTCGCCGAGGCCCCAGGCCTGGAAGACGTGTCGCCCGTGCGCCGGCAGCGCTCCCTCCGCGGTCGTCACCGCCGAGCGCCGCGCGAAGTGGAGCGCGTCGACGGGGTCCGTCCAGCTCGCGAGCAGACCCACCACGGGGTGAAAGGGGGACACGGGGCCCGGTGTCTCTCCGAGCGCGAAGGCCAGGCCGTCGGCGATGTTCACCGGGGCCTTCTTCGAGGTGAGCGAGTCGGCGAGGCTGCCCGACGCGCCGGTGAGGACGGCCACCTCGAGCGACCGGTCGAACGCGAGGAAGAGGCCCCCTTCCGAGGCGCCCTGCGAGTGGCCCCAGAAGCCGAGGTGGCTCGGGTCGAGCGGCACGGGGAGCCCTCCGTCACCGGCCGACAGCGCCTTCGCCCACCGCGTCACCGCGAAGAGGTCGGCCGCGCCCTGCGCCATGGTGCCGCGCGCCGAGGCCGGGTTGCCGAAGTTGAAGACGATGTCGTTGGGGTGCACGTCTTGCCTCGCGCCGCGCCGGGTGCCGTGGCCCACCTGGTCGAAGCCCAGCACCGCGAAGGCCGTGGCGCCGCCGTCGGCCAGCGTGACGTCGGCCAGCAGCGCGCCCGTGCCGTCGAACGCGTGGGAATCGAACGCGCCGCCAGTGCCGTGCGCATAGACGACGAGCGGCCAGCCGGCGTCGGGAGGCGTGCCCTTTGGGACGGTGAGCGACGCGCAGACGGACTCCGTGCGCACGGGCACGCGCACCCCGCCATCGCCCGAGACGATGTCACCGCCTTCCGCGGGCGTGAGGTACGGCGTGGTGCCCTGCTGAAACACTGGCACACTCAGCTGGCCGTACCAGACGTCGGTGCGGTCCGAGCCGCTGCAGAGGACGAGGGCGCCGCCGTCGAGCGAGAAGTCCTTGCACGGTGACGACTGCGGGCACTTCACCCACCCTGAGGCCGTGACGGGCGGGGCCGCCGCGACGCTCTCGCCGAGCGACTTCACCAGCGCCGTCGCATCACCCGCCGTGAAGACCGACGCCGTGAGCAGGTCGGCCGTCGAGAGGTTCTGCGCCGCCACGTAGCGACGCAGCGGCGCATAGGCCTGCCACGCCCGCGCGAGCGTCGCGTCGGACGGCATGGTGCTGGCCAGCATCGCGGTGAAGTCCGGGCTGGGCTGCACGTCGGCGCCGGCCGTGTCCTTGAGGCCCTTCTTCATGATGACGGCGTACGTGCCGGCTGGGAGGGACTCTCCGATGTACGGCTTGAGCGCGAACCAGTCGTGGCAGACGTAGCGGTTTCGCCCGGCGCTCACGAGGTACGACAGCC
>JANRKQ010000119.1:0-32295 GCA_033763395.1 Myxococcaceae bacterium | reverse complement strand
TCGTCGTCCGGCGCGACGGGCCAGCCGGCCGACCAGAACCTGCTCACGTTCACCTCCATGGGCGCGAGCTGGCCCATCGGCATCAACGTCGCCGCGGGCACACCGCTCTTCCAGGCGTGCGACACCCAGGCACAGGCACCGTTGTGCTGGGACTCCGACGTCAGCCAGGCCTCGTGCCAGGAAGGCGCGTCGATTCTCGCCGGCACCCTCTTCGACCGCGGCACGCCGGGCGGGTGTCTGGCGGGCGGCGCGACCTCGCAGCTCGTGGTGCGCGGCAACGTGCTCCCCGGCGAACGCTTCGACCTGCGCATCGCCATCTGGGACGTGGGCGACCCCATTCTCGACAGCGTGGTGGTGCTCGACGGCTTCCAGTGGCTCAGCCAGTCCGTCACCCCCGGCACCACCGGCGTGCGCGTCGACGGGGGCAGCATCGACTGATCCACAACCGACGTGATTCGGGGCGGTTGGCAACCCGCATGCAACCCTTTCCCTTTTGGCGGGTTGCCGTGTCCAATGCGTCAGCCGGGCGAACCGGCTTCAAGGGAGCCACCGCGTGAGAAGACTCCTCCTCGTTCCACTGCTGGCCGCCGCGGCCGCGCAGGCCAAGCCTCCCGCTGGAGCGGTGCTCTGCGCGAAGTACCCCGCCGCGCCCGAGTGTGTGGGCAAGCAGCCGTCGTGCGCCTACTGCCACGTCGCGCCGCCGCAGCGAAATGGCTTCGGCGCGGCCGTCGAGGCCAACCTCGCACCCGGCGCGCCCCGCCCCCTGTCGGACGGTGACTTCTCGATGCTGCTGCCCGCCGCGCTCACCGCCGTCGAGGGCCTCGACACCGACGGCGACGGCGTCACCAACCTCGTCGAGATTCAGCGCGGCACGCTCCCGGCGGATGCGAGTAGCAAGCCGCTCGACCGTGCGTGCCAGGGCGACGACAACCCGCAGTTCTCGGTCTGCCGGTACGACCTGAAGTACGCGTACAAGAAGGTGCTGCTCGACTTTTGCGGCGCCTCGCCCACCTTCGCGCAGCTCAAGGCCTTCGCCGCGCGCCCGTCGGACGACGACCGCAAGGCCTTCCTCGACGCTGAAATCGACCGCTGCGCCGCCACCGAGTTCTGGCAGGGGAAGAACGGCCAACTCTGGAAGGTGGCGCACCCGAAGATTCGCCCCGTCGGCTCGCTCAAGCAGGGCGAAGACCAGGGCGCGATTCCCCTCGCCGACTACTACGACGACTACGCCCTCTTCGCCTGGACGCAGACGGGCGACCGCGACGCGCGCGAAGTCCTCACCGCCGACTACTTCGTACGCCGCCAGACGAACCCCACGCGCTACTCGAAGGTGACGAGCCTCACCTCGCAGCGGGTCGACGCCGCGCACCGCGCCGGCAACATGACGACGGCCTGGGCGCTGACGTACTTCGTGATGTTCACTGCCCTGCCCCGCAACGCCGCCTCGCAGATGTACCGCGCGTACCTGGGCCTCGACATCGCGAAGCAGGAAGGCCTCTACAGCGTGCCCAACGAGCCGCAGGACTACGACGCCAAGGGCGTGGCCGCGCGCGAGTGCGCCGCCTGCCACGCCACGCTCGACCCGCTGAGCTACCCGTGGCGCAACTACAACGGCATCTCGTCCGAGATGTACGCGACGCGGTACGTGCCCAACCGCATCGAGCTCGGCTTCAGCGCCGAGGCCCCGCGCATCACCCAGATTCCCGAGCGCGGCGTCATCTTCAACCAGCCCGTCGACGACCTGCGCGGCTGGGCACGGGTGGCGGCCGATTCAGACGCGTTCGCCATCAGCACCACCACCGACTACTGGAAGCTCCTCGTCGGCCACGCGCCGAAGCCCGACGAGAACGCCGAGTTCGTCGCCACCTGGAAGCGCTTCAAGAACGACCACCAGTACCGGGTGCAGAAGCTGCTCCACGACATCGTGAAGACGGAGGCCTACGGTGTTCCGTAACGCGCTCATGACGCTCTCGGTGGTGACGGCGGGGTGCTTCTGCGCGCCGCCCGCGCCGCCGCCTCCGCCCCAGGTGATGGAGAGCCCCGACGCCGGCGTCGGCGCCTCGGCCCGCGGCAACCTGCGCTTCAAGGGCCCGGAGCGGCTGGTGAACGACGTCGCCGCCGCGCTCGAGCTGCGCGCCGACCAGGTCTGCACCGAGCTGGGCCAGTACCAGTGCGCGAGCCTCGTGCACAACGTCGCGCTCGGTGGCGTCGACCCGTACGGCCCCGGCCTCTACGAGCCGTCGGGCATCACCGCCGTCACCACCCCGCTGGTGGTCGACCGCGTCGCCCTCTCGGCATGTACCCGCCGCGTCGACGCCGACCTCGCCACGCCGCAATCGGCGGTGGTGTTCCGCGGCGTCCCGCTCAACGGAAAGAAGCTGGCCAACCCCGACGGCTCCGAGCTGCCGGCCGTCATCGGCGAGCTGACGCGCCGGGTGCTGGCGCGGGAACCGTACGACCGCGAGGTGAGCCGCTACGTGCAGCTCGCCAGAGAGCTCGACGCTTCCCCCGAGGCCGAGCCCGCGCGCGCGTGGATGCAGGCCGTCTGCTTCGCCGTCGTCTCGTCCACCGAGTCGGTCTTCTACTGAGGGGAGCCCCATGTCACTGCGCTCGAACGGAAGACTCTCGCGTCGCCAGGCCTTGAAGGCCCTGTCCCTCGCGGCCGCCGGCACCTCGCTGTCACCGCTGCTGGCGGGCTGCCGCAGCGCCCTCGTCACCGAAGAAGACGTGGAGCGCGGCGTTCGCCGTGACGCGCTCGACGGCAAGCCCAGGTTCCTCATCACCATCGCCGCGGCCGGAGGGGCCAGCATCATCGACAGCTTCCTCGCGGTGCGCGCCTCGGAAGCGGGCCAGAGCGCTGCGCGGCTCAACACCTTCCCGGACTCGGCGGTGCAGGCCGTCTCGGGCAGCCCGTTTCGCGCGGTGCGGTACATGGGCCCGCGGCTCGGCGCGATTCCCATCGCGGTCAACACCAACCAGCTCGCCTTCGCGCAGAAGTACCGCGACGACATGCTGGTGGCGACCTCGACGGGCACCTCGGTGAACCACGTCATCGCCCAGAAGCGCGCCATCACCGGCAACGCGGCGTGGAAGGGGCGCACGCTCCAAGAGGTGGTGGCGCTCCAGTGGGGCCAGGGCTTCCCGCTGCCCAACGTGAACATGGCGGTGGGCGGGTATGCCGAGCGGGGCACCGACGGCTCGTTGCCGGCGAGCTGCTACGCCGAGACGGTGACGGGCCCGAGCTTGTGGCCCCTGGGCCTCGACGGCGCGAAGGGCATTCGGGGCGCGCCGTCACGCGAGGTGGTCGAGCTCGCCCGCCGGGCCCGCAACGAGCTCGACGATGGCTCGGTCTTCGGGCGCACGTTCGGAGCCTCCGACGCGCTCACCCGCTGGCGCACGCAGCGGGCCGATGGGGCGAAGCTCGAGGTGCAGGACCTCATCACGAAGCTCAACGTCATCCCCGACATGCCGCCGCAGATTCCGCTCTCGCAGTACGGCCTGGCGTCGTCACCCGACGGCGCGCGGCTGCGGCAGGTCTTCCCCGAGTTCTTCACCGACCCCTTCGAGGCCCAGGCGGCGCTCGCCTTCCTGCTGCTGAAGCACCGCGTGTCGGTGGCCGTCACCATCGGGCCGGACTTCAACGTCACCGTCGGAGGCCCCACTGGCATCGCCAACCCACCGCTCGCGTTCGACTACAGCCACAACGACCACCGCGGCGGCCAGGCGTACATGTGGGCGCGCATTCTCGGCATCATCGACCGCCTGGTGACGCTCTTGAAGGCCGAGCCCTTCGACGCCACCGAGAGCCTGTGGGACCGCACGATGCTCTACGTCGCGACGGACTTTGGGCGCACACGCAACCGGCCCGACAACGCGATGGAGTTCGGCAGCGGGCACGACCTGAACAACGGCTTCCTGCTGATGTCGCCGATGGTGAAGGGCAACACGGTGCTGGGCGGCGTCGATGCGGCGACGACGATGGCCTATGGCTTCGACGCGCGCACCGGCCAGGCCCAGCCGGGGAAGTTCGTGAGCAACGAGCCCGACATCTACTCGGGGGTGCTGACGGCGATGGGCGCCGACCTGTCCGGGAGCGGCCTGCCCGACGCGAGCGCGTTCAAGGGCTGAGGCGTCGACGCATGGAGGGCCTCGCTCACCATGGCGCTGACGATGACCTCTTCGGCGTGGACCGCTCCTTCCAGATGGGCTTCCACTTCGGGAGCGCGGCGGTGTGGGTGCTGGTCCCCATCGTCATCGTGGTGTCACTCGTGCGCTCGCTGCGGAGGCGGCGCGACCCACCGCGCGCCAGTGACCCACCGCCGTCGGCCTAACCCGGCACAACCCGCCGCCCCGAGGCGGGCACGCGCCATGCTGCTGACGCGAGCATGGCCTCCTCCCGATTCCTCCTGGCCGCCGTGTGCGCCGTGTCGTCGCTTGCCGTCGCCGAGCCAAAGCCCGCGGCGGTGCAACTGTGCGTGCAGCTCCCCCTCGATGAGCCGCTCTTCGTGAAGACGCCGGGCCCCCACCTGCGCGCCGTCGCGAAGGACGTCTTCATGCTGGACGTCGACGTGCGCTTCGACGGCGCCGCGCCCCTGCGCCTCACACGGGTGAGTGACTCGTGCTTCCGCGCCTGGGTTGCGCCGAGGAAGGTGCGGCGCATCGAGCTCGACTTCGACCGGCTCTCGCAGAACTTCGTCGCGCGCCCGAAGGACGTCTCGCTCGACCTCAAGAGCGACCTCTGGTTCGACGCCGGCACCTTCGTCGTCGAGCAGGAGCCCTTCGCCCAGCTCGCGTTCCCTGCGGGGAGCTCGGTGCGTCTCGAGCGCCAGGGCCGGGCCGGCGTGGTGGAGGAAGACGCCTCTCGACTTCCGGCCGGGACCTACCGGCTCACCTTCACGCCGCCTCAAGCCTCGCAGCAGCCGTGCCGCGCGCAGGTCGAGGTCACGCCCATCGGCTCCGTCACGCCCGAGCGCCAGCCAGTGCTCTTCCGCGAGCTCTCGACCCACTACGAACACGACTACGTGCCCGACGTGCTGAAGAAGGTGGGCATGACGTGCGCGGACGACGAGGTGGCGGTCGTGCGCACCAAGCTCGTCGACGGCCTCTTCGTGAAGCCGCACGAGCCGGTCGTCACCCGCCAGCGCGTGTCCGAGCGTGAGACCCGGTACGTGCTCCGACACGAGGGCGGCGACCTGCCGCTCGAGGGACCCATCGAGGTCACGGTGAAGCCGGGACAACACCTCGAGGTGGTGGCCATGCTCCCGGAGCACGCGCGGCCCGTCGTCACGCCCGAGGTCGCCGCCGCGCGGTGAAGAACCGGGGCACCCGAGCGAACGTCAGTTCCTGGCGAGCGCGTCGACGTCAGCCCACGAGGCGAGACAGAGCACCTGCCCCTTCTGCTTTCCGCGCGCGAGGGCGAGGAACGCCGGCGCGAGGCCGAGCGAGTCGCGGTCCGCCGCCAGGCCGAACTGGTTCTGCGAGCCGCCGATGGGCGCCACGCCGAAGTGAATGCACAGCGTGTTGACGCGCACGAGGTCTCGCTGCGTCTCGGCGGCCAGCCCGAGGGTGAAGGCGTTCACGGCGGCGTTCTTGAGCGTCCCCATCCACATCGCGGGGTCCGGCGGCGGCATGTGCGCGAGGCCGCCGCTCACCATCGTGAAGGTCGCCGGCCGCTGCTTGATGCCCGGCAGCAGCGCGCGCGCCGCGTGGAAGTTGATGACGAGCCCGTCGTCGAGCGCGTCGGAGAGCTGCGCGGCGGTCGACTGCGTCGGCGGCGGCCCGAACTTCACGAAGCCCTGCGACGAGATGACGTGGTCGACCGGACGCCCACCGAGCGCCTGGTCGATGGCGGCCATCGCGCGGCCCGTCGTCGACTCGTCCTTGAAGTCACCAACGGCCGTCGCGAAGGCGGCACCTGGCGCGACCTTGAGCGTCTTCTTCAGCTCCTCGAGCTTCTGCGCGCTGCGCGACACCGCCACCACGAACGCGCCTGCGTCGAGAAAGGCCTTCGCCGCGCCCGAGCCGACGACGCCCGTCGCGCCCAGAATGACCACCGTCTTTCCAGAGAACTCCGCCATGTCGATGTCTCCCAGAGGTGAGGCGGGCCGGTCGTAGGCCAGACGCCGCCGGTCCGCACGGACCACGAGCGGGACACGGCGTTCACCCGTCGAAGCCGCTCACCGTCGCTCCGCTGCCCGTCAACGGCCCCGTGGAGGGCCGATGGACACCACGTCACACGTTCGGCTCAGTCGGCGCCGGAGTCCACCAACGTGTGGCCCCCCGCCTTGTCGACCTCGAACACCGCGTAGAAGCTGAACTCCGTACCCTCGTAGTCGAAGGTGCCGGTCGTGGTGACGTGTTCGGTCCCGTTGGGCTGGCGCTCGACGCTCGAGACGCGGGTCGTGCCGATGGGCGTACCGTCGCGTTGCTCCATGGCCTCGATGGTGTCGGCGATGATGGCCTTGAGGTCGGCCTTCGGCAGGCGCTTCTCCACCCGGGCGAGCGCGGCGGCCGGCGTCATGTCCGACACGTCGAGTTCTGTCGGCTCCGCGGGCGCGGCTGGTGGCGGCCCGCCCACGAGCGCGACCGCCAGCTTCGCCGTCTTCGACAGGCTCGCGACCTCACGCGCCGAGAAGCCGTTCGCGTCGGTGTCTCGGGCGTCCAGGAGCGTCTTCTTGGCGTAGGTGGCCGTCGCGCGGAGCTCCGCCGGAGAGAGGTCCGACACCGTGGTCTCGTTTCGCCGCGCCGCCAGCTTCACCAACGCCGTCGCGAAGGCCTTCTGCGGCTCGGACAGGTTCGTTCGGGCCACCGCGCCCGGCGTCAGCGGACCGGTCTTCGCGAGCTTCGACAGCTGCGTGGTGACCTGATCAATCGCGCGATGCACGGACTTGCGGGGAATCGTGGACATGGTGACTCCATGCCAGTCACGACGCCTCGGCGTCCAGCAGGGAGAAGGCGCTGGTGACGGGACGCGAATCGGCGTTTGTTCACCTCGCATCGAGGGAGGCTGCATGCGTCAGTTCCTGTCGTGGTGGTTCCCCGTCGTCCTCATGGCCGGGCCCAGCGCCTCGGCCGCGGAGCTTCGCATCGAGGAGATGGGCGGGGTGCGCGTCGTCTGGACGAAGGACTCCCGCGCGCTGATGGTCGAAGACGACAACGGGCGCTTTCGCATCGGCGCCCGCTCGGGGCGTATCGAGCGGACCACCGACGAACTCCCAGACCGGGCGCCTTCACCTGCACCCGACGGCGTGTCGGCCGACGTCGAGGTGACACCCACCACCCTCACCGGCGCGTGGAAAGACAACACCTGGACACCGCCAAGGGTGTCGACCCTCAACTACTTCACCCGGAGTCCCGCCGGTCGCTTCCGCTCCATCGAGACCCGTGCATCGGTGGGGACGCTCTTCATCCGCTGGGCGCCGGACGGGAAGCGGCTCGCCTGGGTGATGCGGAAAACCGCCCTCGAAGACCATGGCTTCGAAGGTCCTGGCATCATCGTCATCGGCGCAGTCGGCCCACGGGTGCAGGTGTTG
Organism: Myxococcaceae bacterium; assembly: GCA_033763395.1. GTDB lineage: Bacteria > Myxococcota > Myxococcia > Myxococcales > Myxococcaceae > Xiheimicrobium. The sequence continues at coordinate 24,763 of JANRKQ010000119.1, read as the reverse complement.
GCCGAGAAGTCGAAGCTCGACCTCGCCGTCGCACGCGTCGGAGACCTGCTCGACCGCGTCGGCTTCCCGATGACGCAGGTGGGGCCGCTGCTGAAGCCGCGAGCCTCGACCGTCATCTACTTCGCCCCCGAAGCCGAGCAGGCGGCCCGAACCATCGCAGAGGCGATCTCCGGAGCGACCGTCGAGCCGCTCACCTGGGACGCGCATGCCGACCTGGTCGTCGCCGTGGCGACCTCGACCCTGGGAGCGCTCAAGTGATGACCTCCCTCATGCTCGTCGCGGCCCTCGCGCAATGGGAGCCACCGGTCGACACCGTCTCCGACTTCGAGGTCGTCGGCTGCACGAAGGACGGAACGCGTCTGCTGTACTTCGGCCCCAACGGGGTCTTCGACGGACGCGTCGTGTACTTCGCGATCCTCGACCTCAGGACAGCGCATCGCGAGGTCCTCGACGTCATCTCGGAGCAGACGACGCGGAAGACATGGCGCAAGGCCTTCACCACCGCGAAGAAGCTCAAGGCGAAGAAGCTCGAGTGGGTCGACTGTCACGCCAGCCGGACTTCGCCCGATGGCCAGTTCGTCGCGGAGCTCGTGCCACAGGCCGGCGTCACCTCGGGCACCTGGGCCCTTCGCGCCGAGCCCGAGTGGATGGGCGGGAACCAGAAGAAGCCGACACGCGAGACGTGGACGCCCAATGGCACGCTCGATTGGCAGCTCGCCCGCAAGGCCGGCGAGGCCGTGACTCCGCTGACGACCTCGGACTCCAGCGACCGCATCACCACGTTCTGGACGCCCGGCGGCGAGCGGCTCATCTGGCGGCTTCACCTTGACTCTCGGGCGATGCGCGACCCCGGGCGTGACTGGTTCCTCGTCACCGCGGGCGATGGGCCCACCGTCGAGGTGGTGAGCGCACAGCCACCGTCTGCGAAGGACGAGGCGCTGCTGGGAGCGCTCGACTCGAAGGAGAGCCGCGTCGTCAACTGGCGGCAGAGCCCGAAAGCCATCGAGAAGTCCGTCGTCGAGTTCGCGCCGGGGTTCGAGGCGCAGGCCCACGTGCTCGCTGAGAAGGTGCCGGGCGCCGAGGTGCAGGCGGCTGAGAATCCCGGGCTCGTTCCCCTACGGGTGCTGCTGGCGTCCAGGCCGGGCGAGCGAAAGAAGCGATGACGAGCCTCCTCGTCGCACTCATCGCCGCCGCCGAATGCGAGGGGTGTCACGAGCCCGAGGTGACGGCGTGGGCCGCGTCGCGACATGCCGTGAGCGCGACCAACTCCGTCTACCTGGCGGCCGTCGAGCGCGAGCCCGAGCGGCGCGCGTGGTGTCAGACGTGTCATGCCCCAACGGGAAACGCCGAGCTCGGTGTGTCCTGCCAGTCCTGCCATTCGACGCCAGGGCGCCCTGACGTCGTACGCGCTTCGAGGGAAGCGCCCGGGTCACCGCACCCGATTCGGGTGGACCCGACGCTGTCGACCGTCGACGCCTGCGCGAGCTGCCACACCTTCGACTTCCCCGGCGGCGGCCACCGCATGCAGCGCACGGTGGACGAGCACCGGAGCAGCGGGAGCGTGCGCTCCTGTCAGGGCTGCCACCTCGCGCCCGCGGTGGGCCATCGCATGCCCGGCGGACACGACGTGGAGTTCGTGCGTCGCGCGCTCTCGGTCTCGGCGACGGCACAGGAGGCGGAGGTGGTGGTGACGCTGAAGGCCGCGCGAGTCGGTCACCGCGTGCCGACGGGCGACCCGTTTCGGCGGCTCAGGGTGTCGCTGTGTCTTGACCGCTCGTGCAGCGTGTCGGAGGCGTCGTTCGAGCTGGGCCGCGTCATCGCTCCCATCGGCCCGACGTGGCGCATCGCCAGCGACACCACCCTCTCGTCGGACGAGACCGCGACCTTCCGGCTGCGAGCGCCCCGGGCGCGCTTCGTGCGCGTGACGCTCCACTTCGGCGCCGTGGGCACCGAGGCCCGCATTCCTGTCGAGGAGCGTGCGCTCGAGGTCCTCACCCTGCCCCTCTCCGAGCGCGCCGAGGAGCCGTCCTCGCGCGCTTCATCCACCATGCGCAGCCGTGCGTGGCGAACCTTCGAACGCCATGACGACGCTCGAGACACGCAGTGACGAGAGCCATGCCCTGAGCGCCAGCGCCGTCAGGCCGGGGCGCGTCATCGCTCTTGCCCGATGGACTTGCGACGGAAGCGAAACACGATGTCAGTCCGCTTCGCTGGCGCGGCGCTTCCCGCTCACCCGAGGACGGCGCGCAGCACATCGGGGCGGTCGGTCATCACCCCGTCGACGCCAGCCTCGAGCAACGCGCGCATCTCGACCTCGTCGTCGATGGTCCACACCAGCACCGCGATGCCGTGCAGCTTCGCGATGCGCAGCAGGTCGGGCGTGATGAGCGGCATACCCTCGTAGCTGGCCGGCATGTCCGCCACGTGAAAGCGGGCGTCGGGCGGCGTCTCGTCGCCCTGCAGCGCGCCCAGCACGAACGCCGTGAGCGCGTCGCGGGGGAAGAAGTGACACGCCTCGGGCAGCGCCTCGACGAGCCGCGCGGCCACCACGTCGGACTCACTGCCCAGGCAGAAGCGCTCGACCTCTCCGCGCCGCCGGAGCTGCTCGGCGAGCTGCACCTCGAGCCCTGGCACGTCGGGCTTCACCTCCAGGTTGATGCGCACCGAGGGGCACGCGTCGAGCACCTCGTCGAGCGCGGGAATGCGGACGCCCTGCCCTCTGCGGGGAAAGCCGACGCCGTCGGGGCTGAACCGGAAGCCTGCGTCGAGCGCCTGCAGCTCGGCGAAGGTGAAGCCCGCGATGGGGCCCGCTCCGTCGGTGCAGCGGTCGACGGTGTGGTCGTGGTGCACGACGATGACGCCGTCACGGGTCCGGTGCACGTCGAGCTCGAGCACGTCGGTGTGGAACTCGGTGACGGCGCGCCGGAACGCCGCCAGCGTGTTCTCGGGCTCGAGCTTCGCACCGCCCCGGTGGCTGATGTGGGCCGGGCGCTTCAACGTCTGCGCGTACGCGTGTCGGAAGGGCACGGGTGGCACGCCTACTCTCCTTCACGAAGTTGCGCGATGGGAGCGACGCGCCGCCCGACTTCGGCCACCATGCGTCCCCCGCATGAAGTCCGTCCTCCTCGACGCTGCCATCGAGTTCCTCTCGCTCGACCGTGACGAACCCCGGTGGCGCACGGCCGTGGCGCTGGTGGCCGCGAACGCGCTCCTCATCGCCGGCGTGCTGGTGCTGCACTGGCCGCCCGGCACGGTGATGTTCCTCTACTGGGCCGAGAACGTCGTCGTGGGCGGCTTCACGCTGCTCAAGATGGTGACGCAGGCGGTGCGCTGGGACATGCGCATTCCCACCTCGGAGCGCCTCTCCATCGCCTTCAACGGCCCCTTCCTCTTCTTCCACTTCGGCCTCTTCACCGGCGTGCACCTCGTCTTCCTGATGCCGATGGCCAACGAGGTGAACGGCTCCGATGCGCTGCCCCGTGCCCTCGAGGCGGCCTTCACGTCGCCCTCGACGTGGACCTGGCACGACTTCGTCGAGGGCCTGTGGCCGCCCTTCCTGATGAGCGTCGCCTCGCACGGGTACTCGTACTGGAAGCACACGGTGCGGGCGTACTCCCGCAAGCCCATCAGCGAGCTGTTCTGGGAGCCGTACCCACGCGTCGCGGTGATGCACCTGACGGTGCTCGGCGGCTTCATGCTGTTCACGAAGCTGGGCTGGTGGGGTGTGCCCGGGCCTCTGTTGGTGTTGATGGTGTTGAAGACGGTGGTCGACCTCGCGAGCCATGTGGCGCTGCACCGGGGCCGCTGAGACGAATCGGTTTTCACGACCGGAGCGACGCACCAGGCGTGCGTGTCCCCGTCGCGCCCGCAGCAGGCGCAGCTCGACCGGGCGCCTCAGCGGCGCTTGCGCCCCCGCCACACCGCCAGCGCGACGGCGAGCCACGCTGCTGACGAGAGCCACGCGCCGACGCGGAACGTCCACGGCCGGTACCGCCAGGTGAGGTGGTGGCTGCCGGCCGGCACCGCGACGCCCCGCAGGAACCCCCACGTGCGCAGCACCGGGTGGTCGACGCCATCGACGTCGACCGACCAACCCGGAAACCAGGCATCGGCGAGCACCACCACGCCCTTCGCGCAGGCCTCGACGGTCTGCACCACCCGCTCGGGAGACTCGTCGCGCGTCGAGACGGTCGAGGTGCAGCCGTCGGGTGGAGCCTCGACGATGGCGGGCTGGTCGATTGGCGCGAAGTCCGCGGGCGCGTTCCTCGCGCGACCCAGCGTGGTGAAGGCCTCGTCGTCGTCCATCACCGCCGCCCGGTGCACCACCCAGCTCCGTGGGAAGGCGTCCGGCGCGCGCCACAGCCACACGTCATCGATGGCCGTCGGAAAGGGCTGGGGCCCGGTGAAGCGCAGCGGGGTGCCGGCGTTGCGGACCAGGTGCGTGACGCCCGCGAGCTGAAACGCCGGGCGCCCCTGCGCGAAGGCCCGCTCGAGCCGCCACGGGTCGCGGAAGCCGTAGCCGCTCGTGCTCCAGAGGTCCTCCTCGAGGAACCGCAACACCGACAGGCGCTTGCGGCTGTCGAGCACCACGCGGTCGGCCTCGTCGTCGACGTCGGGTGTCGTGCACCACGGCGTGCCCGGGTCATCCATGTCGACCCGCAGCGACACCCGCCCGTGGGGCTCTGCCCGAATCGTCGCGGCGATGGGCGAGGGCTCGAGGAAGCGGCCTGCGGGCGACGGAGGCCAGCGCCGGCGCGGCATGGCCAGCAGCTCCACCCCCACCCACAGCGACAGCGCCACGACGCGAGGGCGCAGCTGGAGCACCAGCGCCACCACAGCGAGGCTCGCCAGCGCCCAACGGCTCCCCTCGACGAACCCGCCGCGCAGCTCGTCGAAGACCCGGCTCGACAGGACGAGGCCCAGCGCCACGCCGAGCCCGGCCATCGCAACCACCCGCAGCGCCTCGGGCCGACGTCGCGCCAGCGCGCGGAGCCGGTCGACGCCGAACGCGGCCAGCATCGCGAATGCGAAGAGGAGCCCGACTGCGTACTTCACCGGGAAGCGGAAGAACTTGAAGGGCGGCAGGCCCAACAGCCACTGCGCGGGGAGCAGGTGGGCGCCCAGCGCGAGGCCAGAGGCCACCACCGCGAGGGCGACGAGCGCGCGCGTTCGACGACGCCAGCCGCTCGAGAGCGCGAGCCACACCACCGTGGGCCCGAGCAGCAGCGTGAAGAAGAAGCGCTGGTCGGCGCCGAAGAAGGGCTCCGCGCGCGGGAAGTCGGCGTCGGGCACCGCGATGGAGACGAGCTGCTGCCACGACATCGACCAGGCGGTGAGCCCAGCGACCGGCGCGCGCGGGTCGGTCCACGCCAGCACCAGCTCCGCGGCCGGGAGCGCCACCACCAGCACGCCCAGGCCCGCCCACACAGCCGAAGCGCTGACCGCCAGGAGCGAGCGGCCCGGCGCCCGCGAGAAGACGGCCGCCAGGGCCACCAGCATCGCCTGCCACAGCCACATCTCCGGCGCGCCCGCGTGGAACGTCGCCGCCTGCACCACCGCCAGCAGCGCGAGTCGACGCAGCGACGGTGTGCGCACGAGGCCGTCCACGGCCCACCACGTCCACCCCGCCCACGCCGCCGTCGAGGCGAACGCGAGGTTCTGCGACAGCTCGACGAAGAAGGGCGAGAAGGCCCAGCCTGCGCTCCCGATGAAGGCCGCCCCGTGGGAGCGCCCGGCCCGCCGAAGCGCGATGAACGCGCCCGCGAAGGCCCACCCGCAGTGAACGACGTGCATCACGTTGGGGCCCACCACGTGCCCGAAGAGCAGGCCCGTGAGGAGCCGCGGCGCGTAGAAGGCCTGCGTGTAGAGCAGCGCCAGGAAGGGCTGCCCGAGGCGCTCGTGGGGCAACCACAGCGGCACCTCGAGGGCGCGCCACCGCTCGAGCAGCACGAACGTCTCGGGGAAGAACTGCGCGTAGAGGTCTCGCGCCGACTGCACCTGCCCTGCGAGCAGCCAGTGGAACGACGCGACGGTGAGGAACAGCGCGCCCGCCCAGGGCCCCACGCGCTTCAGCCGCCTGCTCCACGCGCCCCTCGCCACGTGGCCCACTCAATCACAAGAACCGGCGCGCACACCTCGCAGCAACGGGGTCTGCAGCGTGGCGCCAACAGTCTCAACAGGGCCACGGGCCAGCCCGTCGCATCCAACACGGCGAGTCGCGCAGGCGCGCGCGGGCGCCGCAGACGGTGACGTCCTTCGTCCCGTCGGGGTGCGGCCGGTCCCTTGAAGGACAGGTCGATGGGGCCCGAGCGACACGTCGCGGGTCGCGCTGGCTCAACGCGGCGGCCCGGACACGAAGAGCGCCTGCGAGCCCTGACACCGGCCGGAGTATGGAGCGCCCCATGCTCTGCCCGCTCCTGTCCCTCGCGCTGGCCGCCGCGCCCTGCGAAGCCCCGCTCGTCACCGCGCCCCTCTCCGACGTCGCCGAGGCCGACCGCGTCTTCCGCGAGAACTACACGAAGTACGAGTTCCGCATTCCGATGCGCGACGGGGTGAAGCTGTACACCGTCGCCTACGTGCCGAGGGACCGCACACGCACCTGGCCCGCGCTCCTCATGCGCACGCCGTACGCCGTGACACCCGGCGTCGACGTCTACCCGGACTTCAAGACCACGCGCATGGTGGGCCGCTACGCGATGTCGATGGCGGCGATTCGCGACGGCTTCATCTTCGTGAACCAGGACGTCCGTGGGCGCATGCTGAGCGAAGGCACCTTCGTCGACGTGCGGCCGCGCGCCGACAAGGGCGGCATCGACGAGGCCACCGACACGTACGACACCATCGAGTTCCTCACGAAGCACCTGCCCGCCTTCAACGGCAAGGTGGGCGCGTGGGGCATCTCGTACCCGGGCTTCTACGCCGCGCAGGCCGCCATCGACGCGCACCCGGCGCTCAAGGCCGTCTCGCCGCAGGCGCCCGTCACCGACTGGTTCCTCGGAGACGACTTTCACCACAACGGCGCCCTCTTCTTGATGGACACGGTGAACTTCTTCTCGGGCTTCGGCAAGCCGCGCCCGCAGCCGACGCGCAAGGCCGTGTGGGGCTTCGACGTCGAGTCCACCGACGCGTACGACTTCTTCCTCGCGCTGGGCCCCTTGAAGAACGTGAACGAGCGGCACTTCAAGGGCGACATCGCCTTCTGGAACGAGGTGCTGGCCCACCCGACGCGCGATGGGTGGTGGAAGGCGAGAGACCCGCGGCCCCACTACAAGGCCGCGAAGCCGGCGGTGCTGGTGGTGGGTGGGCTGTACGACGCGGAAGACCTGTGGGGCACCGTGGCCACCTACCAGGCGTTCAACTCGCAGAGCCCCGGCGCTGATGTGCGGCTCGTGCTCGGCCCATGGCGCCACGGCGGCTGGGCCCGCACCGACGGCGACGCGCTCGGTGACGTCTCGTTCGGCTGGAAGACGACGCGCTTCTACCAGGAGCAGGTCGAGCTCCCCTTCTTCCGCAAGGCGCTGAAAGGCTGCCCCGACGAGAAGCCCGTCGAGGCCCTCGTCTTCGAGACGGGCACCAACGTCTTCTCGCGCTTCGAGGCGTGGCCTCCGAAGACGACCCCCACGCCGCGGCACTTCGGCCCCGCCGGCACGTTGACGAGCGCGGCGCCCGCGACCGCCGAGGCCTTCGACGCCTGGCTGTCGGACCCGAAGGCGCCCGTGCCCCACCGCGCCGGCTTCGGCATGGACAACGACGGGGAGTACATGACGGCCGACCAGCGCTTCGCGAGCCGCCGCCCCGACGTGAAGTCCTACGCGACGCCGGCGTTGACGGAAGACGTCACGCTCGCGGGCCCCGTGTCGGTCGACGTCTGGCTCTCGACGACGGGCACCGACGCCGACGTGGTGGTGAAGCTCATCGACGTGCAGCCCTTCGACGCGCCCAACGGCCCCAACGGCGCGCGGCTCGGCGGCGCTCACACGCTCGTCCGCGCCGAGGTGATGCGCGGCCGCTTCCGCGACAGCTTCGAGGCACCGAAGGCCTTCACGCCGGGCGCTCCCGAGCGCGTGCGCTTCACCCTGCCCGACGTGCACCACACCTTCCGGCCCGGCCACCGCGTGCTGGTGCAGGTGCAGAGCTCGTGGTTCCCACTGGTGGACATGAACCCGCAGACCTTCGTCGACCCGGCGACGGCCACCGAGGCCGACTTTCAGGCCCACACCCATCGCCTGTGGCGCGACGCCGCGAGGCCCTCGAAGGTGGTGCTGCCCGTCCTCCGCGGCACCCTGCCGTGACGCAGCGCAAGGCCGCGGCGCTTTTCCCTTCCAGGTGACGGCGCGCGCCGTATGTCTCGGGCGAACCTTCCAGCAGGAGGACACCATGGGCATGACTCGACGGGACGCAGTGACGATGGCAGCGGGTGGCGTGGCGGTGCTGGGCCTCTCGGCGATGGCGCAGGGCAAGGGTGCGGGGCCGGCGAAGGACCCGAAGGCCGAACCGAAGGCCGCGTGGGTCATCAACGAGGCCTTGCTGGCCGCCGCGCTCGACTGCCTCAAGGCCGGAGAGGCGTGCCTGGACCACTGCGTGCGCACGCTGTCCACGGGCGACAAGTCGATGGCCGAGTGCGCGGGCACCGTGCGCGCGATGTTGCCGATGTGCGAGGCGCTCGCCGACCTCACGCGGCTCAACTCGACGCACCTCAAGGCGCTCGCGGCCGTCTGCGCGAAGGTGTGCCGGGACTGCGAGGCGGCCTGCAAGAAGCACCAGAACCACCACGCCGAGTGCAAGGCGTGCATGGAGTCGTGTCAGAAGTGTGCGGCGGAGTGCGAGAAGGCCGCGGCCTGAGAAACACCCTCCTTTCGGAGGGTTCCAGGCCTGTTTGTCAGCGGTGGTGAATGTGCGCGCGGCCGGGGGCGTCGATTCGGGCATGACCGCTCGATTGTTGACGCTCCTGGCCGTTGTCGCTGCTCCCGCCGCCTTCGCCCAGTTTCACGGAGCCGTTCCCGTCACTCCGCAGGGGCCTGCGCCGGCGGTCGTGTACGGCGGCCAGCCGACGCCTCCTCCGTCGTGCGGGCCCCGGCCAGCGCCGCGCCACCAGTTCGGCCGCTGGGAGCTTGGCACCAGGCAGCAGTGGGTCCCCGGCACGACGCAGCAGGTGTGGGTCGAGGGCGCGTGCCGCCAGCACCCGCGCCACGCGTGGAAGCAGCGCTGTGAGCAGGGCCGGTTCGTGACCGTCCAGACGCCCGGGCGCTACCAGACCCAGCAGCAGTGGGTGTGGGTCGACACGGGTGGGTTCCGCCACGGGTACGGCCGCCGAACCGCGTGGCGCTGACGGTCCAGGGGGACGCTCGTCACGCCTGGCCGTCTCCTAACTTGAGGGCCAGCTCGAGCGCCGGCAGCACGGCCTGGTCCTTCACCCGGTTCGCCGCACGCTTCCCCGCGATGATTCGGGCGAGGGGAAGGAGCCGGAGCGGCACGCCATCGACCTCCGCGCTCACCGCCCCCCTGGACTCCTCGGCGAAGGACCCAAGGCCCGACATCGAGAGCACGACATCGAAGCGTTCGCTCATTCCACCAAGGAGCGGAGGCTGCGCACGCGTGACCCAGAACCCGCCGGCGCGATGCGCCGCTTCATGAATCCTCGGATCATCGGCGCGCTCGAACCACAGGTCGATGTCCTCGGTCGCGCCCCGTGCCCCTTGCAGCAGGGCGGCGCTCATTCCGACGACAAGGAAAGGAACACCGAGCTCGGTGAGGGCGAGCAGGAACTTCCGTTCACCGTCGGTGAGTACCGGGTCGGAGCCGGCCATGTGCGAGCCCCATTCTGAGCCGTTCTTCTGGCGTCCGGGCAAAGTGGAGCAACTGGTGAAACACGTCGGAGGCGTCGACGCCCAGGCGCGTGGCCAGCCGATTGGCTCTCTCGCGGAGTGCGAGCAGCCGAAGGGCCTCTTCGCGATGGGCGTCTGGCAGCTTCGCCAGCTCGGCTTCGAGCTCCTCGGTCATCTCTGAAACCATAGCCGAGTCTCGGTGCGCAGCGTCGAGCCCCCGAGGCCTTCAGGCCCTTCCGCGGAGCACCTGCTCGACCGTCGTGCGCAAGTCCGCTGGCGTCAGGCGCCGGGCCATCGCGCGGAACAGCGGCTCCCAGGCGCTCGCTTCGAGGGACTTCAGCGTCGCGGACAACGCCTCGAGCGCCGCGGCGTCAGTCCCTCCTGCCTGGCCATGCCCCCACGCCTCGAGGAAACCGAAGGCCGCCGTGGCGCTCCTCGATGGGTTGATGGTGCTGCGCCTCGCGGCTGGACCCGAGGTGAGCGAGCGAGCCGCCCGGGTGCTCCTTGGTCCGCGCGCGGGGCAGCCCCGCAGGCAGGTTCGCACTCGCGCCAGGTCGACCGCGACGCACTGAAGGGAGCGCAGGTGCCGCCGGTGATCGACTGCGGCACACCGCGGCGCCCCTGGCTCTGGCCCTCCTGCGGCCTCGCGCTCTGGTCTTCTCCCGCTCCGTCGAATGGCAATTCGACGGTTCTGTCGGCTGGGGTTCGAGGCGGCTGAATCGGGGCGTGCACCTGGAACGGCCAGGGGTGCGTTCGATCACAGGGTCTGCTTCTGCTACTTCTTCGGAATGTCGGCTCGATGGGTCCTCGTGATCGTGCTCACCGGCTGTCGTTTCGACGCAGCAACGCCGCCGGGCGCGGCCATCTCGTGCGGTGATGACGGACGGTGCCCTTCACGGTTGACCTGTCGAGCCGGCCGGTGTGTCAGCTCCGAAGTGGGACCTGACCTCGAGGCACCCTCGCTCAGGCTCGCGGCTCCACCGACGTACCTTCCTGTCCCCGGAGCCCCAGACGGCCTGACGGCCACTGCGCTGGGCGTCGGTGGTCGTGCCCTGCTCACGGTCTTCAGCAGTGAGACGCTTGCGGCGCCAGTCGCGTTGACGACCTGCGACGCCATTCTGTGCTCGGCTCGGGCCGCCGAAACGGACTCCCTGCAAATCGACGTGCGGTGCGAGGCGAACCCGATGGGTGCGAGCTCAGATGGGCCTTGCGCGGTGAGTGGGACCGCCGACGATCTGGCCGGGAATCGCTCCGTGACCGAGCTCGCCCTTCTGATGGTCGACCGTACCGCACCGGAAGTTCCTCGGGCGGAGGGCATCGTTCTGGTGCGAGGGCCCTGGGGCAGTGTCGAGTCTGCTGGGCTGCCTGTGTACGAACTGAGGCTCGCACCCGGCGCGGTCGAGGCCGAGTCACGCCTGCAGGCGAAACTGACGACCGGACTCAATCTCGGCCTTTTCGCTGTGGCGCCTCGCATTCCGCTGCCAAGCTTTGGCTCGCCCGATCTCGTCGTCTCCGCCATCGATGGCGCCGGAAACAGCTCGACCGCCATCTCTGTCTCGCGGAGCGAGTTCATCGTCTCTTTCGCGAGGAGTGGTCCGGACTTCGTTGGAACCAACCCAAACGGCGTCGAAGCAGTGGTCACGCTCGAGAACATCGCGAACCGGGTCGACGGCGTCCCCGTGGTGGGCGATGACGTGGTTGGCCTCGACGCTCGTCGGGTTCGAGTCAGGGGAGGCGCGCGCTGGTCTCAAATCAGCCAGGGTGCCGCGAGCTTCCCCACCGTGCCCCCGGTGTTCGATGAAGGAAGAGGCTGGGCGCTGACCTCGACCGCTCCAGCCAGGCTGTTGAGAGGGGAACAGCAGGTCGACGTGGCCTCGCCTGACGCTCTGCGCGCAGGCACCATCGGGGCGTACGACCGGCGGCGGGAGTTGATCATGATCTTCGGCGGCCCGTCGCAGGCCCCCAGTGCCCTGGTCACCTCGTTCAATGGCGTCTCGTGGGTAGCCGAGGAACCTCTTCCGATTCCCCTCCGCAGCATTGCCGCCGGGTGGGACGAAGGGCGCGGAGGCGTCCTCGTGCTGGGAACCGACGACGCCGGAGTCCGCCGGGCGTTTCTGCGCGGGGATCGTGCGTTCTCTCCCATCGAGGTGTCATCGCTTCCGTCGGCAGTGATTCGGCCCGGAAGGACATCGCCCGACCCGGTCTGGTTGCTGACCGACGGAGGCGCGCTCCGGGCTCGGGACGGACGCCTGGAGTCAATCGTCGAACCAGACCCGTTCGAGGTGCCCGAAGCCATCGCCAGCCCACGCTGCTTCAACGGCTCTCTGACGAGCTCCTTCGACCTTGGCTGGTTCGATTCGAACCGGCAGACAATTCGGGGCTGGGCAAGAGCCGAGTACGAGGGCGTCAGCCCCGGAGGTGACCCCTGTACGACAACGGTCGAGACCAGATTGATCGGCCTCGGAGGGCGCTACGAAGCCAGTCAAAACGGTCAGTTCTTCGCGAGCGTGTCATGTAGCGATGGTGGTTGTGTCGTTTTGGATGATCTACCGGGCGTTGGTCAAATCTGGACCTGGGCCGAGGACCGGGGCCGACGGCGTCCGTACCCACCTGTTGCAACGCCTCCCTTCCCCAAGCTCGCGCTCCAGTCGAACGGTCGCCCCCTCGTCACCACCAGCGCGGGGTTGGCCGAGTTCGAAGACGCTGGGTGGGTTCGCCGCCTCAATGAGCCGATCGTCACGGCGCTCGACACGAATGCTGGGACAACCGCTGTATACGTCGAGGGTGCCCCCTATCGCCTGCGCCTCTACTCGCCGTCGTGGGCCCTCCAGTCTCAGACGGAGTTCTTCAGGGCGTTCGCTCGAGGCCGTCCCTTTCTCGTCTCCACCGGTATGGGCGAAGTGCTGGGATACTCGAGTGATGAGATCCTGACGTTCGATCGTGACGGCGGGTATTCTGTCGAGAAAGTCCCACTCGAATGGCTGACACGAGACTTTGCTGGGAGCGGGGTTCTGTTTGGAGTCAATGGACAGATTGTGCAACGGGCCACGAGCGAACAGTTCATTCCTCTCAGCGACCCGCTTCAGCAGGGGAGGCCCCCGAGCGTGGATGCGATCACGACGGATGAGCGGTCTCAAGACCTCTACGCCGTCGCCCGCCCGTCACTGTGGAAGCTCTCGTTTGGAGATCGAAGGCCTGCACTCATGGCGAGCGTGGTGGTTCCGGCTGGTGGCTACGAGCACCCCTGGCGGCTGGTCTCGACCGCCATTGACGTGTCGGCTGGTGGAAGTGGGCCGGACGGAGAGGGCTTCGAGGTTCTCGGTTGGAACGCAGGCACGTGGGAGCTCCTTGGGGCCAGCCCTGCTGCGTCGCCGCTTTTGCCGTCGACGTTTGCGCCCGACGGAGGCTGGGCCTCGGTGGCCGGCAGCCGAAGAATCTTGCGTCTGGCCATCGCTCCGCGGAGCCGGAACCGGGCCGTTGGCGCAGTGCTCGAGGTCGACTCCCTGCAGGTGAGACTCCGGTTCGAGCGGTAGTGAGGCTTCCTTCGTGAGGCGGTGCGGTCGCGGTACCGGAGCTCATCTGTACCAGAGCCGACGCGTCGCCGTGCTCGATGGCCGCCAGCGCTTCGTCGTACCGGCTCGACATGCCCGGCCTGCTCTCAACCCCGCGGAGCCGTCACCAGCGCGTCAGCCCCGCTCGCCTCATCCGGCTGCCACAGCGTGCGCACGTCGACGCGTCGCTCCGGTCGCTCGAGGTCCACCAGCGTCACCGCGTCCGCGTACACCCGGGGCGTGGCGTAGAGCACCTTCACCGCCTTCCAGTGCGGAGGGCAGACGAACCGGTTCGGCACGTTCGCCTTCAGCCACGCGCGCACCCGCGGCGCCCGGTGCATCGGCATCGTGGGGAAGAGGTGGTGCTCGACGTGGTGGCTGAAGCGGAAGTGCAGCGGGTCGAGCCACGCGGGCTTCTGCACGCTCATCGAGTTGTCGAGCGGGTTGTTCGACACCGCCATCGGCCGCAGGAAGTGGTTCGTCATGATGTACGACTGCACCAGCGTGTTGGCGACGACGAGAGGCACCACCACCGTGAAGATGAAGGCCGGGCCCGACGCGACGGCGAGCGCCACCCAGGCGAGCAGACACAGCAGCGACTGGGCGATGGCCGCGCGGCGGTCGAAGCCGTCGAACTCGCGCCGGCGCTTCGTCTGCAGCCACAGCACCACCTGCGCGTGGAAGACGAAGGAGTAGGTGAAGAAGAACCAGCTCGCCACCGTGCCCGAGCCCGGCGCCAGCTTGAGGAACTTCGCCGCGGCGGGGTTCTTCTGGTACCGCTTGAGCGTGCCGAAGTTGTCGGGGTCGGAGTCGCCGTGGTTGGTGTGCCCGTGGTGCGCCTGGTTGTGCCAGCGCGTCCAGAACGCGGGCGGCACGAGGAAGGGCCCGAAGCCGAGCCAGCCGGCGAGGCTCCACAGCCACCTGGGGCCTCCCAGCGCGCCGTGGAGCGCCTCGTGCGCGAGGAAGCCCTGCACCGCGAGGACGTGGCCCATCACCGCGCCCAGCCCCAGCTGCGCCCACCACGGCAGGCCGCCGAAGACGATGAGGGCGAACGCGCTCCACAGCACGGCCTGCAGCACCACGAACCAGCCGAACCGCGCTGGCGCAGGAAGGAACGTGTCCTTCGGGAGGGCCTCTCGCATCGCGGCGCGCAGCGTGGCCTCGTCTGCGGTGCCGAACGTCACCACGCTGGCCGGTTGTGTTGGAGTCATCGCAGGCGCGCTTCTACGGAGGAATGAGGCGCTCCACCGGGCGACGGGCGCGGCGCTGATGGAGCGATGACATCTGCCTGCACGCCGATGACGGCCGCGTGACAGACCGAGCCGTCTGCCGGCCGACACGCCGCTCGCGGTAGGGTGTCGCATGGCCTTCCGCTCCGCAGCGCTCGTGACCCTCGTCGCAGGCCTCGCGGCCGCCCAGCCCACGAAAGACAAACCTGGCTGCGGCGACCCACCCGGCGTCTCGCGCTACGAAGGCGCCGTCACCTTCGCGTGCAAGTCGAGCGCCTTCGATACCGTGCGCTTCCTCGACCGCCCCATCGCCGCCATCGGAGAGCAGCCGCGCACCGACGAGAACAGCAAGGCCGTCTCGGGCCGCGCCACCGCGGTGGCGTACGTGGCGCCGAAGGGCCGCTCCTCGGCCGAGGTGCAGGCGAACTACACCGAGGCCCTCACGAAGGCGGGCTTCGAGACCCTCTTCGCCTGCGAGCAGGACCGCTGCGGCAACGCGGGCTTCGCCACCACGCTGACGAAGGCCTTCGGGCAGGGCGTCGGGTACGAGCTGTTCTCCAACCCGACCGACCGCCGCTACCTGCTGGCGCGCCTGCGCCGCCCCGAAGGTGACGTCTACGTCTCGGTCTTCACCTCACAGTGCAAGGGCAAGCCGAGCTGGGGCCAGCCGCCCGTCCTCATCGTCGAGGTCGTCGAAGAGAAGCCCATGGAGACGGGGAAGGTGGTGGTGGACGCCGAGGCGCTCAAGGGCGGCCTCGAGCGCGAGGGCAAGGTGGCCCTCTATGGCCTCTTCTTCGACAGCGGACAGGCCGTGGTGAAGCCCGAGTCGAAGCCCCAGCTCGAGCAGATGGCGGCGTTGCTCAAGGCCCAGCCGGCCCTCGAGCTGCTCGTCGTCGGCCACACCGACGCGGAAGGGGCGTACGAGGCGAACGTCACGCTGTCCCAGAAGCGCGCCGACGCCGTAGTGGAGGCCCTCGTCTCGGGGTTCGCCGTCGCGCCTGGCCGCCTCAAGGCCGTGGGCGTCGGCATGGCGGCGCCCGTCGCCTCGAACGAAAGCGACGCCGGGCGCGCGCGCAATCGCCGGGTCGAGCTCGTCGCGCGGCCGAAGCGCCAGCGCTGAGCGTCTCGCCCTGCGCGCGCGACGCGGCGCACGCGGCGCGGAGACGCGGAGCGCTTCGAGGTGCTGGCTCCCTGGCTGTCGTGGCGGCTCCTCGTGCTGGCCAGGCCCCGCACCACCCGCGCGCCCGGCCGCGAGCGACCGTCAGGGCGTGACGGTGAGGGTGACGGTCGCCGCGCGCGCACCCCGGTAGTACGCCTCGACGGTGGCCATGCCCGAGGCCTTCGCGGTGACGAGGCCCGGCGAGACGTTGCTCACCTCGACGACGTCGGGCGCCGACGACTTCCACACGACCTGCGAGGTGACGGCCTGCATGGAGGCACCGAAGGCGGCGGTGGCCGTGAGGTCGAGCGTGCCGCCCACCATCACCGGCCCGGCTCCTCCGATGGTGACGCCCGAAAGCGCGCTCTCGCTGATGGTGGTGGTGGCGGTGCCCTCGACGTCGCCGACGGCCGCGGTGAAGGTGACGGCGCCGGGCTTCAGCCACGACACCGTGCCGTTGCGCGCCACCGAGACGAGCTCGGCCGGGTCGGCCGAGAAGCTCGCCGTCACCGGGAACTGGAGCGTCCCGTACGTGCCGGTGGCCGACAGCCGCGCCGCCTCACCGCGCGTCGAGGCCGTGGCCGGCGCCGTGAGCGTCACCGCCGAGAGCGCGTCGCTGATGACCGTCACCTGCAGCGTGGCCGTCTTGCCCATGGCGATGGTGTCGTCGTTGCCGGTGAAGGTGAGCGTGACCGTCTTCGTCCCCGACTCCAGGGCGTCGGCGGCGACGGTGGTGCCGTCGACGGTGACGCCGCTTCCCTCGGGCGCCGACACGGTGAAGAGCGCGGTAACGTCAGCCTGGTCGCCGTTGGCGAAGGTGCCGGTGACAAAGACGTCGATGGACGCCTCGGACGGCAGGCGGGTGCCTGGGTCGGCGTCAGGCGTCACCGTCATGAGGGCGGTGTCGACGACGGTGACGGCCCGCGCCCAGGTGACGCCGTTGCGCGTCAACGTGATGGACGCGGTGCCCGCCGATGCGCCGGTGACGTCACCCGACGCGGTCACCGACGCCACGGCCGCGTTGCTGGTGCCGAAGACCTCGGAGCCATCGAGCGGCCGCTTGGTGTCGTCGGCGGCGAGCAGCACGCCGCCGATGGCGGTGGTGACGCCGACGGGAACGCGCACGACGCCCGCGCCCACCTCGACGCCCACCACCTGCCCCAGCACGATGACCTCGCTGGTGCCCGACTGCCCGTCGGCGGTGGCAGTGACGGTGACGACGCCGGCCTTCTCGAGCGTCGCGGCCCCGGTGGCGGTGATGGAGAGGATGGACGGGTCGCTGCTCGTCCACGTCGCGCTCGAGGTGACGTTGGTCGAGCTGCCGTCCTTCAGGCGCAGCGCTCCGAACTGCAGCGAGCCCGGCGCTTCGACGCGCGCGCTGCCGGGGACGACCTGCAGCACGTCGAGGGCCGGCACGGGGTCGCGCCCCATGGGCGGCGTGCAGGCGACGAGCGAGGCGACGACACAGAAGAGGATTCGAGTGGTCTTCATGGTGGGTCCTCGAGAGCCCGGTCAGAAGCGGTGCGACAGCCGCATGAAGAAGGAGCGCAGCACCAGGTCGTACGCGTACACGTCCGTGGTGTTGGCGAACCCGTTGTAGACGACGGGGGGCCGCTGGTCGAAGAGGTTGACGACGCCGAGCTGCACCGTCGACTGGCCCGCCGGGCTGCGGAGCATGTAGCCGAGCGTCAGGTCCCAGCTGTTCCAGGCCGTGACGTCGCGGCGCCCGCGGCTGTCGGTCGCGTAACAGAGGCCCGAGCCCGAGAGGTCGCCGTCGGCGTCACCACACTCCTGGAAGCCGCCGATGAAGTACGTGCGGAGGTTCGCCGTGAAGCCCTGGAACGCCCAGCCCACCGACGCGTTGAAGCGCAGGTGCGGGTAGGCGCCGCCCGTCCCGGACTGGTTGAGGTCCCACGTGCCGGCGCCGCGCACCAGCGTGCCGTCGGCGAGGGTGCGGTTGTACTGTCGCAGCCACGTCACCGCGCCCACCACGTTGAACGTGCCGGCGGGCGTGCCGAGCCGGTAGCCGGTGGTGAAGTCGATGCCGTCGACCTGGTCGCGGCCCACGTTCGCGTTGAGGTTGCTGATCTGGGTGATGCGCTGGGTCGCCGGGTCGCGGGTGATGAGGCCACAGTACTGCGGCGTGCGGCCGGCCTGGTCGGGGTAGCAGCCCGAGAGGATGACGTTCTCTCCGAGGGTGCTGATGGTGTTGGTGATGTCGAGGTTGTAATAATCAGCCGTGAAATACAGACCGCGCACCCAGCGGGGCTCGACCACGATGCCAGCGGTGGCGATGCGGGCCGTCTCGGGGCGCAGCATGTTGTTGCCGCCGACGCGCGCGCGCAGCTGGTTCTGGTCGTCCCCGTTGTTCGCAGCCATGCCGCAGGTCTGCTCCCGCACCGAGCCGGGCGGCACCGCGCCACACGGGTCCGACACGTTGGCAAAGCTGTCGGCCTGGCCCTCGAACAGCTCAGGCACGGTGGGGGCGCGGAAGGCCGACGAGAGGGTGCCGCGAAGCGCGACGTCCTTCACGGGCGAGTAGCGCGCGCCGAACTTGTAGTTCAGCGTCGAGCCGAAGTTGCTGTACGCCGAGAAGCGGCCGGCGACGGTCAGCTCGAGCCGCTCAACGCCTGGCAGCTTGTCGACGATGGGAATCGCGAGCTCGCCATACACCTCGTTGACGTTGAAGCCGCCGCCGGTGGGGAGCGACTTGTTCCCGCTCGTCTCGCCCGCCGCGGTGATGGGGTCGGGCGTGAAGCCACCCGTCATCGAGCGAAACTCGTACCCGGCGGCGAGCCCGATGGGCCGCTGGGCCCACAGCTTGAAGAGCTCGCCCGTGACGGTGGCCTGGGTGCCGAGCTGCTGGTTGAAGCCCCGCGCGACGCCCGTGTAGCGGAGCGAGTCGACCTGGTCGCGGGTGATGGAGCCGGGGCCGCCGAAGAGGTTGAGCGGCACGCAGCCCGCGATGGGCGCGTCGGGCGTGCCACACGTGGGCGTGCCCTTGTCGTCGATGAAGCTCGGCCCCACCGCGCTCTGCAGCCGGGGCACGCGCAGGTTTCCGACGCTGACGGTGACGGCCTCGTTGCGGCTGACGTTCAGGTTGACGTCCCACGTCCAGCCCTTGAGCTCGCCGAAGGTGCCGTCGACGCCGGCCACCGCGTGGAAGCTCGAGACGTCTTGCGTGGTGATGCGGCCGCCGAACTCCGAGAGGCGCCGCCGCACCGCCTGGAAGTCGCGGCCGAACGGGTTGTAGATGTTCTGCGCCGACACCGTCAGGCCCTCGAGGTCGCCCACCAGGGGCTCCGGCGCCAGCTCCTGCGTCGAGGTGCGCTTGGTGAAGAAGCCGTCGAAGTAGACGCGCGCGAACGAGGTGAGCTGGTAGTCGCCCGAGGTGAAGAGGTTGAAGCGCTCCTGCGGCGTGACGAGGTAGTTGTACGGCTGAAAGTTGTACCCGTCTTCCCCGTCGACCGGCAGGTTCGGCCCGAGGAAGGGCCGCCACTGACCGCTGGTGAGGTCGCGGGTGAAGTTGGTGCTGTTCGGGTAGCGGCGCACGAGGTCGTTCCACGCCGAGTTGCCGTTCTGCACGCCGGCCTCGCCGCCGGGAATGATGATGCGCCCGCCCGGCACGGTGCCGCTGCCGAGCCGGTACTCCTGACCGCCGATGGCGTCGAAGCCCTTCTGGGTCTGGCTGAAGTCGCGGTTGCCGGCGAAGACCGGCTGCGTGTTGTAGTAGCCGAGCGAGAACAACAGGCTGCCCTTGTCACTGCTGGCGCCCACCACGCCGTTGACGTCGAGGGTCTGACCGTCACCGCGGCTCGACACTCCCCCGACCGCGCTCACCTCGGCGCCCTGGAACTTCTTGAGGGTGATGATGTTGACGACGCCGCCGATGGCGTCGGAGCCGTACACCGCCGACGCGCCGTCCGAGAGAATCTCGATGCGGTCGATGACGTTGGTGGGAATGCTCGAGAGGTCGACCGACGAGTCCGCGCCGGTGCCGCCGGGCGCCAGGCGCCGGCCGTTGAGCAACACGAGCGTCGACGCGGGGCCCAGGCCTCGAAGGTTGACTCGAATGGCGCCGTCGCCGCCGTTGTTGGCGTTGCGGTTGATGGCGTTGGACTGCTGCGGCACCGTCTGGAGGAACTCGCCCACGTTCAGCCGGCCCGAGGCCTTGAGCTGCTCGGCGGTGAAGACGAGGACGGGCGCGGGGCCGACGAGCTCCTTGCGCTTGATGCGCGAGCCCGTCACCACCGTCTCGCGGTCGAAGGTGCGCTGCGACGAGTCAGGCGTCGGGTCGGCGAGCGGCAGCGGCTCGGCTGGAGGCGGGGGCGTGAGGAGCTCCGGCAACCCGGCGTCGAACGCGAGGGGCTCGAGCGCCACGGCGGCCGGCGTGTCAGGCGATGGCAGCGGCGTGGGCTCGGCGGGCTGCTGCGCGAAGACCAGCGTCGAGAGACACAACGACACGACGACGAGACGCAACGGTCTCAAGCGATGGCCATTCATTGGTGAGCCGCTCCCATTCGGCGCACGTCACAGCGGGCAACCCCTCGAAGCTGCGGGCCGCACTGTGTCACACGCGTGACAGGTGACCAACGGATGTCTGACAGTGGTTTCCGGGTGACGCTCAGCGCCGCTTGCCGCCCGACGACTCGGCGGCGCACTGCTTGAGGCAGACGGACTTCAGCTTGTTGACGTTCTCACGGCACGCCTCGGCGAGCTTCTTGCCGGCGTTGGGGTCTTCCTTCGCGTGGTCGTCATGGTGGCCGCCCTTCTCGGCGGCGCGGCACTGAGACGACATGGGCTTGAGCACGTCGTCGCACTGCTTGGTGCAGTCACGGCTCGGCCTGGGCCCTGCGAGGGCGAGGAGGGGCAGCAGGGCGAGCGTGAGCACCGCGGTTCGGACCATGACGTGACCCTCAGACGAGGTCGACCTCACTCGATTCAGCCGCGCGACACAACCGGCTCGGGCGCGCGCCGTCACGGCTCACTCGTCGACGCGCCAGCCGCTTCGAGGAGCTGCCGGTACCACCGGGCGGTCTCGCCGGAACGCCCCGGCAGGGCGGTGGTGCCCCACACCACCGAGAGCGTCTTCTGGGTGGCGGGCGTCGTCTTGGTGCGCTGGGCGTCCTTCACCGCGTTGGCGCAGGGGCCGCCTGCGTCGAAGAGACAGAGCAGCCCGCCGAGGTCGATGGTCTGCCCGCCCTGGTTGAAGACGAAGCTGGCGCCCTCGGGCGCGAGCCCGATGCGGAAGGGCGGCGTGGCGAGGGTGAGGTCGACGACGCTGATGGGCAGGCCCGAGTGGAGCGAGGCGACGTTGCACGCGTCGACGGCGAGGTTGATGGAGCCCAGCGCGCCCTCGGAGACGGCGCGCACGAGGTACTCCGAGGCCGGCTTGCCGCGGCCGGTGGGCTTGTAGCCGCCATGGCGCAACAGCTCCCGCACGGCGCTGCGAACGGCGTCGTCGGCCGACAGCGGCGCGCTCGCGCCCACGCGCAAGAGGTCGACCACCGCGTCGACGCGGCCGAGCTCTCCGAGGGGGCGGGGGAAGGTGGTGAGGAACCAGCGCGCGTCGAGGAGCGGGTGCGGGTCGAGCGTCATCATGGGCGGTCGAGGTCCGAGGTGACGCGCAGCGGGGTGCCGCGGTTCGCGCCCGGGCGGTCTCGGGTCGAGATGGTCCACACGTCGAGGGCCGGGTCGTCGTCGAGGTTGCCGACGCAGGCGACGGTGAGCTGACAGTCGGGGCACACCCCGTCGAGGCCGAGGGTGGCGCGCACCTCGGGTGGGAGCCTGGGCACGAGGTCTTCGACGGTGACGTTTCGTTTCTCGGTGTCGGGCCCGTAGCCAACGGAGGCCTCGGGCGCCGGCGAGGGCTTGTCGTCGCGGCGGGTGACGTCTCCGGTCTTGTCGAAGACGTAGGCGTAGCGGTTGCCGGGCGAGGGCGCGAAGCCGAGCTCGTGCGGGTGCACGGTGTAGCGGCGCTGCACGGAGTGAAAGGCGAACTCGGCCACCATGATGCTGCGCAAGGTGGAGCGGCACTCGTGGTCGCGGCGCGGCCCCTTCACCAGGTTGCAGGCCGAGGCGAAGACGACGACGAGGCTGAAGAAGACGAGGCGCGACACGGAGGAGATGGCCCATAACGCGTCCGGGCCGCGGCTTCACTGCTATGGTTCGGCAGCGATGGAGCTGCTCGACGCCTCGACAGACCAGCGGGTGCAGCTGCGCATGCCGTGGGCCGACTTCGTGCGCTTCCTCGAGCTGCGCGGAGAAGCCAGCACCCCACGAATCACCTCCATCGACGGAGTCCTCGAGCTCATGTCGCCCTCGAAGTCTCACGAAGGCCTCAAGAGCCGCATCGGCCGGCTCCTCGAGCTGTGGGCCGCGCTCGAGGGCGTCGCGGTGAGTCCGTTCGGCTCGACGACGCTGAAGCAGCGGCGTGGCCAGGCGGCGGCGGAGCCTGACGAGAGCTACGTCGTCGGCCGCAGCGAGCTCGGCCAGGTTCCAGACATCGCCGTCGAGGTGAGCTGGAGCCGCTCCGGGCTGGACAAGCTCGCGGTCTACGGGCGGCTGGGCGTCCTCGAGGTGTGGGTCTGCGAAGACGAGCGGCTCCTGGTGTTCGCGCTGAAGGGCCAACGGTACGTGCGGCGGAAGAAGAGCCAGTTCTTGCCGGGCCTCGACCTCACCTGGCTCGCGCGCTTCGTCATGGAGCCCGACAACGCGAAGGCCGTGGCGAACCTGGTGGCGGCGTACCGCCGGAACTGACGACACCGATGCGCGGGCGCTTCTCGTGCGCGAAGTGCGGGCTGATGACCCCCTTCGAAGAAGGGACGGCCACCGCGCGCGGGCTCTCGTGCCGCACCTGCGCGAGCCCTCCGACGCCGCTCGTCACCCAGAGCGGCATGGACGGCTTCGTGAAAGCGCTCTTCTCTCCGCCGGTGTTCATTCCGGTGCTGATTGTCGTCGTCCTCATCGAGTTCGCCCTCGTCGCGTCGGGCTGGAACGACCTGCTGGCGAAGTTCGGTCGCTGACGCTCGTGCAGCGTCGCGGTCAATGCCGGCTGCAGGTCATCGGCACCGTCGAGGCGCTCACCGAAGCCCTCGAGGCCACCGCGCGCGTCTACCTCTGGTGGGACTGACGGGCCGGCCCGAACGCTCCGGCACGCGTCACCGGGGCTTCTTCGGCTTCGGCAACCGCTCCCCGAGCGTCTGTTCGATACAGAACACCCCACGCAGCTGCGCGCCGCTGCCCTCGTCGGCGTCCTTCGGCTTCTGCCACCACTTCGCGGCCTGCCAGATGGCCTCGGGACACGACGCGCGTGACGACACGCCCGGCGTCAGGTCGAACCCCGCCGAGGCGAGCAGCGTGTCGGCCGCCGCCGCCGAGGGCAGACCGAGCTCGTGTTGGAGCGGATTCAAGGACTCGCCGACGCCCCACGCGTAGCCGAGCCAGGCGTGCAGCAGCGCCACCACGTCGACCGAGGCGCGCTGGTGACGAAACGCGTGAATGGCCGCCTTCGACAGCACCTCGTCGTGGCGTGCGCTCGTCGTGAGGAGCGCGACGTTGGGGAAGCGGCGCGGGTCGTCGTAGGCCTTGAGGGCGCCGAAGCGGAAGGCGTTGTCGAGCGGCGGGTAGCCGAAGCCGTCTTTGGGGTCGAGGGGGCACTCCCAGAGTTGGAGGCGCTTCTCACCGGCGTACGAGAGGAGCGCGACGTGGCTCCAGTGCGAGGGCGACATGTCGTGGCGGAAGTGCGACTGCGCGACGCGCACGCGGAAGTGGAGCGGCTCGGCGCCTCCGACGAGGAGCAGGCGCAGCAGCCCGTCGTCGGCCTTCGGCAGGTGCCGGGAAAGCCACGCGCCGTTCGTCTCGTCGGCCTTGCGGGGCGAGAAGGCGAGGGCCTTGTTGTGCGAGAGGTTCTGCGAGCCACGAATCGCGAGCATGGAGTTCTCCTCGGGGTGGTTTCAGCGTCGACGCAGGGTGAAGGGCTTCGCGTCGTCGATGCGGTTCTTGCCAATCTGCACGTAGCGGGGCTGCACCTCGACGCCCTCACCGCGGCGCGAGAAGCGGAGCAGACACAACATGTCGCCCTTCTGCCGGTGGAGCGTCTCGGTCCACCACGGCGACTGCGTGCCGTCGAGGCGCTTGAGGCGCTCCAGCACTGGCGGGTCGGCATGCCGGGGCCAGGGGTTGCGGCCACCCGACAGCTTCGCCACGAAGGACTTGAGGGAGTCGGCGCCGATGGTGGTGCACAGCGCGGCGGGCGAGCAGATGACTTCGTAGAGGCTTGCGGCTCCGCGCACGTCTGAGGTGGGCGTCAGCCGCGCGACCCGGCCCCAGTGCACGTCGCCGGTGACGAGCAGCACGTCGGCCGACTGGCGCACCACCGTGTCGAGCGCGCGCGTGAGGGCGGGGAAGTCGTCGTAGTTCGGCAGCGCGTAGTCGGCGACGCGGCCTCCCAGCGCCGAGGCCTTGGCGTCGAGCAACGACTGGCCGGTGACGAGGACTCCGAAGCGGCGTTTGTCGCGCAGCTCGTCGGCCCACGCGGTGAGGGCCTGAAGTGTCTGTGGCGCCAGGCACGCGGACAAGTCAGGCCGGCGGTGGCTGCGGGTGTTAGCGAAGAAGAAGGAGAGCGGCTCGACGTCGAGGCGCAGGTGCGGCGCGGGCAGGCCGTTGGGCGACGCGGTGAAGCCCTGGTAGCCGGTGAAGAGGGCGTGGCCGAGCTGCCACCAGCGGGCCCTGTCGTCGTCGCGCCAGGTGTTCTCGAGGAAGTACGAGACGTGGGGCGCGTTGTTCCAGTACTCGTGGTCGTCCGGCATCGCGACGTTGGGCCCCAGCGCGAGGAGCCCCGCGTAGTTGGCGCCGTCGGGCACGAAGTTGTCGCGGTACTTCTGCTCGAGCGCGTCGGCGAGGGCGACTTCGTCTTTGGGGAGGTTCTGCCGCGTGGGCAGGTCCAGGTACACCTGGTCGCCGAGGTGGAGGACGAGGTGCACCCCTTCGTCCCGCGCG
>JANRKQ010000118.1:0-6636 GCA_033763395.1 Myxococcaceae bacterium | reverse complement strand
CGGGCCGCTCCTCAACCCCAACGCCCCCTTCGGGCTCGGCCTTCTCGCGTGCAGCGCCACGAAGGCCGCGGTGGCGGCACCCGCGGCCCAGCTGTACCAGGGGCATACCTTCAAGCTGGCGCTCGAGCTGGCGCAGCGTCTTTGCCAGCGGATACGCATCCTCTCGGGCTTCCACGGCGTCCTGAGGCTCGACACCACCATCTCCCCCTACGAGAGGCCGCTGACGGGGCTGGCGAAGGCCGAGCGACTCGCGTGGGCAGCGCGCGTCGCGTCCTCGCTGGCGCCGTGGGCGCACGACTCGGTGCTGTGCTTGGCGCCGGCGTCGTACTGGCACCTCCTCCCCGACACTGCGTCATGGGTGAAGCCACTCATGGGCCTGGGCCTCGGTGCGCAGAAGGCGGCGCTCAAGGCCTTCCTCGCTGACGCATCCACCCTCGTGCCGTCGAGCGGCCGTCGGTGACGGCCGCTCTCGTGGAGTCCCTGGTGAGGCTACCCACCGCCCACCAGTTACCGGCCGCGCATCCCGGGCGCCGCAGGGCCGAAGTAGAACCGCGACACACACGGCAGGTGGTCACTCAGGTTCTCTTTGATGGCCTGAAGGACCTCTCGCACCTTCGCGTCCTTGAGGTTGCCGGCCTGCGCAAGCGTCTCTTCAATCGGCTTCCAACGAATCGGCTTCGCCAGGGTCTCGGCTCGCTTCTGCGCCGAGAGTGAGGCGACCGTCAGGTCGATCCGCGAGACGAACTTGTCCGTCTGGTTGCGGAGCCACATGTACGAGAAGTCACTCTCGTCGTTGAGCTTCCGAAACCCGGCTTGCCCCGCGTCCTCCAAGTCCCAGAAGGGCTTGAACGACGACTCCTCTGAGGGCGGTGCGTTGAAGTCGCCCATGATGAGGATGTCCCCGTCCACCGCCTGCGCATCCTTCTCGTACCACTCGACGAGCACCTCAGAAGACCGAAGCCGCTGAGGGTGTCCATCCCCCATCGCCTTCAGGTGCACGCCCAGCACCTGAAACTCGAAGTGCTCGGCGGACGTTCCGAGGTCGGTGGAGGCAGATGGAACCCGCGCTGTGAAGTGCCCGTACAGCGGCGTCCGGCCGGCGAACGCATCGCGCGGCCGCTCGTTTCGTGCAGCCGGCATCATGTGCGTCCCGCGCGGGAACAGGTCCGTCACGTCCCCCTTCGCGCGGAGCCAGTCGCGGTCCCACATCATGGCGACTCGCTGCTCGCCGCCGGCCTGCGTGTAGAACACCACGTAGTGGCCGGCACCGCGCTTGGTCAGTTCCTCCGCCACGACGTCAAGCGCACCGGGGTAGCGCCCGTCAGCGGACGGCCCTGCGATTTCCTGAAACACGAACAGGTCGGCGTTGAGGCTCTCCAGCGTGTCGATGACGAGGTCGAGCCGCTGCCTGTCCTTCGCCACCGACTTCTCCGCGCCAAACCACTCGATGTTCCACTGCACCACATCGAGGTACTTGTCGGTGCCCTTGTGCTCGTCTGGCACCAAGTCCTTCAGCGCGGCGCTGAGCCTGTCGTTGGACGCCGTGACGACTGAATCCCGCGCCTCGATGTTCCGCGTGCTGGTGCCTCGTGCCCGACTGCCCGTCGTTCGTCTCGCTGCCATGGTTTGTCCTCCTGGTGGTTGATGCCGTCCAGGAGTCCCCCCCCCCGGCGGCTTCCTCAGCTTAGCCCGCCGCACCATTCGCGCCGCGTCAGCGAGCCTCAGGGTCCGTCACAACTGCGTTCCTCCGCGGGCCGCGTCAGCGGGTACCTCGAACACCATCGAGCGGCCGCCGTCGGTGACGGCCGCTCTCCTGGCGGCCCGAGAAAGGCCACCATGCGCACCGACGTCCTCCGAAGCACCCTCGCAGGCACTCCCGTAGCCCCCGTCCTCCGCGTCCTCGACTGCATCACCATCGCCGGCGAGCTGCTGGCCGAGGCCTTCCCCGGCCGGGTGGGAGAGCCCGAGGGACTCTTCATGCTGCTGCAGCCGCCGCTTGCGCTGCAGGGCAAGGCCGACGCCCTCTACCGTGCCCACGCGAAGGAGCTCATCCAACGGGCTGCCGCCGGCGAGGACACGCGCCTTGCGACGCGTGCAGAAGTCCTCGTGGGCCTCCTGGGTACCTCGCTGCGGGCCCCGCTACGCACCGAGGCCCAGGCGTGCGCCGAGCGCCTCTTCAACGAGGTGTTCCCCGGTGTCGTCGCGTGCAGCGCCCGTGAGGCGTGGAGCGGCCAGGTGGAGCAGGACATCGCCGAAGCGCAGCGCAAGCTGCAGGAGCCCTCCCGCGTCCTCCGCAGCGCGCGGAAGGCGGCGTGATGTTGCTGTCTCGCCTGCTGTTGGGGGGGCCGCTCGAGGTGGCCCTCGCGCCGCCTACAGACGCCGACTACGTTACCGACGAGGAGACGTTCAAGGTGTCCGGCGGCGTCGTGACGGTGTGCTTCTCCATCGACACGCTGCACACCGGCGAGACGGGCATCGCCGTCAGCCTCTGCAACCCCCACGAGGGTGAGGGCCTCCTGCCTGACGATGCCCTCGTCGGCTGGGTGCTGCGGCAGGGCGCCGCCACGCGCGCCGAGGAGTCGTTCCTCTTCCACCTCTGCGAGGGGGAGGACCCGGAGTACCGCCTCACCTTCCGGTTGCCCGAGTCGGTGCTGACGGCCCTGCAGGTGCTGAGTGATGCGGCGCCGTTCGACGCCGCCGCCGTCGAGCTCACACCGCGACGCTGCAGCGCCTCGTGAAGGCCTCGTGAGGGCCGGGCGGGCCCTGGGGTGGCCGCCCCGGCCCCACTTCCCATGGAGGCTTCCCCATGCACGTCGCTGTCGTCGTCTCCCGTCTCGCCTTCTTCATCGACGTCCGTGCGGGGGGAGGGCGCTGCTGGCGCGTTCGCGTCCCGCATGCCGCCTTCTGGCTCGACGGGGCCCTCCCGCCGGGCGACTCGTTCCGAGTCACCTACGTCCCGGACGACCAGTTCGTCCTCGACGTCGAGCCCGCCAACCGCCTCGCGTGCGGCAACCCCACCTGCACGGGCCGGCGCGTCGACGCCGGCCGGGTGCACCGCTGCGTGCCGTGCGCCGTCTTCGAGTCCGACGCGGAGGCCGCAGCGGCGGCCGCCCGCCTGGCCGAGGTGACGACGTGAGGCAGGGCGACTTCGTGCAGCGCTGGCGAGCGCGGGTGCCGCGGTACCGGCCGGCGGGTGAGACGCTTCGGCCGCGCGAGTACGGCGTCGTCGAGCTGCCGGGAGACGCCGAAGCGAAGGCCTTCGTCCTCGCGCACCACTACTCGGCGACGTACCCGGCCGCGCGCTTCCGCTTCGGGTTGGTACGCGACGAGGCCCTCGTGGGTGTCGCCGTCTTCAGCCACCCCTGCAACGACGCCGTCCTCACCTCCGTCTTCGAGGGCCCGGCCCTCGAGTCGGTGGAGTTGGGGCGCTTCGTCCTCCTCGACGACGTGCCCGGCAACGGTGAGACGTGGTTTCTGGGGCGCTGCTTCGAGGTGCTGCGCCGCCGGCAGTTGCGCGGTGTGCTGGCCTTCTCCGACCCACAGCCCCGTCACGACTTGGAGGGCAGGGTGGTGATGCCGGGACACCTGGGCGTCATCTACCAGGCCCACAACGGCCGCTACCTCGGGCGAGGCACCGCCCGTCGCCTCCACCTCCTCCCCAACGGTGCCGTCTTCTCCGCCCGGGCCGCCTCGAAGGTGCGACGACTCGACACCGGGTGGCAGTACGCCGTGCAGCAACTCGTCGACGCCGGCATCCCGCCACCGGCCGACACCAGCGACATGCCGGGATGGCTGGCGGGGGCCCTTGTCCGTCTTCGGCCGCTGAAGCACCCGGGCAACCACCGCTACGCCTGGCCGCTGCACCGATGCGTCTGTCTCCCTGACTCGCTGCCGTACCCGAAGCGGGGTTTCTGACGCCGGAAGGCTGCTGGAGCTTGGACGACACAGGCCGCAGGGCGCGGACACCAGGTGCGTGCCCTCGCAGGGTGCCTGCGTTGTGTTGGTGCGGGCCTTTTGGCGTCCGACGGACTGCGCACCAGGGCTGCGTCAGGCGCGCGCCGGGCCAACTGCCGCCCGTCACGGCCTGCGCCGCTTCGCTTCCGCCCTGGAGCTCGTCGGCCGCCAACGGCCCGCGTGCGGCTCCTGTCCCGCCCCTCCGCTGCGCGGGTGAGAGGGGCGGACGGTCCGCCTCTTCAACAACGCAGACACCCCACGAGGACACCAACCCCATGACGCCGCACACCACGACGCCCCCGACTCCGACGCTCCCCACCTGCCACCTCTGCAAGCGAAGCCTCACCACCGACGTCGTCTTCACCCTCGGGGACACCTGCCAGCTGTGCGCCTTCGACAGCGCCTTCGATGAGCCGTTGGCGAAGCTGGGTGAGTCCGACATCCACTACGACTTCGAGTGCGACGTCGACGGCGTCGACGAGGTGGGGGAGTTCCGCGGCGCCGGGCACTTCACGCCGCTGGACGACGGCGACACCGACTCCGGGTGGCTCGACGCCCCGGACGAGGCTGACGTCGAGGGCGAGCTGCCCTTCTGACGGGACGCGCCTCCTTGAGAAGGGGGCCTCTCGCAGAGGCCCCCGCTTCTGGAGGTGCCACCACTTCCGAGACGACGCCCATGCACGACACGTCCGACACGTTCGACGCCACGCACCGCTTCACGGCCGACCTCACCATCACCCTCGCGCTGCAGGGCGGTCTCAACGCCTGCACGCCCAAACGCCTGCGCGGCGCGGAGGAAGCAGCCACGCTGCTGGCGCACCTCGAGGCCCACTGGCCCGCCGTGTGGGCCCTCCACGACGTCGACGCTGTCGTCGACGCGCTGGCGACGCAGCTGCTGGCCACCGGGACGACGCGACTGCAGCAGGCCCTCCTCGTGGGGGCCTTCGTGCCGCCCCGGCGGAGCGAGAGCGGCACTTCGGCCGCCTGCACCCAGGGAGACGCCTCATGACGGCAGGCAAGCGCTACACGGTTTTCAGCATCAAGGAGTCCACGACGAAGAAGGGCCCGACGTCCATCTGGGTGCGCGCGGGCTCGGCGTGGGTCAACCGCGACGGCAGCATCAACGTCTACCTCGACGTCCTGCCGCTCGACGGGAAGCTGCACATCCGCGAGGCCGCGACCCAGGATGGGGTCCCGGCGCCCACCGAGGCCGTTGAGCCGAAGGCCGATGCGTAGCCTGCGATTCGCGGCGCACCGCCGCTTGGTGCGTCCGGTTGTGCGTCCCACGCCGCGATGGGCGACCGCAGTGGTGCCGGCGATGTGGCTCGCCACGCCTGCGCTCGAGCGCCGCCTGCTGTGCGACGAGCCATCGACAGCCCCTTGCGGCAGTTGCCCTATTCGCGTCGAAGTTGAACGACGAGGCGACGCAGCGTCGTGTTGTTGTTCAGCGTGATGCTGCCCACGGCCAGGTTGGCCTCTGACACACGGATGATGCCCGCCGATGCTGAAGCCCGTCGCAATCAAGTCGCTCGCCCTCATGCGGCGCCTCCCCCTTGTGCCACAATGCGCCACGAGCGAAAAGCAAGAATAAACGCATCACCTACAAGCAGCACGCCAGTGCCGACCTCGACAGCGAACTCGTCCTCGCCTGCACGGTGTCGCCTTCAAATGGAGAAGTGCCTTCGAGGTGCCCTGCAGATGCGGGCTGGTCGAGCCCGCCAATCGCTAGGACCCAAGGCCCGGTACTGGGGCGCTCGACGCAGCCTCCTCGACCTGCGCCGCATAGCGGCCGGCGCTCGTCATAAGCGCGATCAGGCGCTTACGTCGTGAACAAACCTGCTCGGCTTTCGAGGGTCTTGTGGTGACGCGATCGACCGCGGTAGCTTGTGACAGTGAGAACTTGGGTAGGCGTCGTCCTGATCGTGGCGGGGTGTGAGCCCGTGCCAGAGCGCCGCTGCGTCTACGATACCTCAAATGTCGGAGCGTGCATAGTTGTACTCTTCAGAAACTGCCGGTCTTGGACCGGATGCCCCGGGAGCGGACGCCTACTAGAGTCACACACTGGGCTTGGATTGGATGGCGGGCAGTCTCTTGGTCTTGAGCATTGCTTAGCTCAGATTCGCGAGGAGGATTCATGTCAATAGGATTTCATCGAAGCCAATTGCTGTATTTAAGTGTGACGGTAATGTTTTGGTGTACCGGGGCGCAAGCACAGCTTGGAGATTACAGTCTCAACGCTGACTCGTTTCGAACCAACTTCGGTAGCGATTCGCCACTGCTCGTTCATTTCGCCGCTAACGTTTGGAACGAGGGCGGCGGGGCCATGCGAATCAGGCGCCGTTCAGACACGACAAACACCGATTGCGCCTTTGGTGAGAATATTGTCTTTGCTAGTAGTCGGACGCTTCCGTCTGACCCCGGCCGGATCGTTATGGGGTCCAATGCGTACTGCTTTGGAACTGCGAGCCGACGAATCTACGTGTCAGCCAGGGACCTGACTTCCGCATCTGGCGCGCCGCTACTGTCGGTCCAAGCTGAACCGAGCCAGACAACCCACCTGGATTTGCAGTCGCTTGTTACGCACGAATTGGGCCACTTTTTCCGTGAGCACATTTCGGAGGATTCACTGGGTGATCCAGTTGTTTGCATCATGAATCCGTCTCAGGCGAACTTCGCCGACCC
>JANRKQ010000117.1:0-4708 GCA_033763395.1 Myxococcaceae bacterium | reverse complement strand
GGCTCCGGCAGAGCCAGGTGGTTTCCACCTTCGGCCCTGGAGCGATGCTCGACCTGCTGACGGACTCCGTCGTCGTCGGCGGTTTGGACTTCTGGCGCATGGGCCAGAAGGAGACGCTCATTCAAGAGCCTCGGCTGCTCGACGCCATCGAGCCGCTGTACTTCGAGCGCAAGTGGAAGCTCAGCCGTGAAGCGCCCTTTCGGCTGCCGCCGGCAGGTGACGAGCGCAACCCAAGCGAGGGCAGCGGCATTCAGGTGCAGGAGTTTCCTAAGTGGTTTGTCTGCCAGAACCCACGCTGCCGAGCGCTGGTGAAGGCCGGGAGTCTCGAGCGCACCAACAACGAATACCGGCATCGGTGTTCGGGGGTTGGCGACAAGCCCAGCCGTTGCGTTCCGGTACGCTTCGTCGTGACGTGCCGTCGCGGCCATCTCGCTGACATCGAGTGGACGTGGTGGGTGCACGACCACACGAAGTGCGCCTCACCTCAGCTTCGACTGGAAGAAGGCGTCACCGGCGACTTCAGCGAAATCGTCGTGGCCTGCTCGACGTGCGGGAAGCGTCGGCGGCTCACCGAGATGACGCAGGAAGAACGACAGGACCGGTGCCAGGGCGAACGCCCGTGGCTTGGCCAGGAAGGCAAAGAGCCCTGCACCGAGAAGCAGCGGCTTCTCATCCGTACCGCGAGCCACGGATACTTCGCGCAGTCGATGAGCGTCATCTCGATTCCCGAACCGGAGTCGCTGCGTCGCAAGGTGCAGTCCGTTTGGAACGTGCTGCAGGCAGCCACCAACGAGTCACTCCGGTTCCTTCGCGACGTTCCGATGGTGAAGTCTGCCCTCGGAAACGCCTCCGACGAGGACGTACTGGCTGCCGTTGTCGCTGAACGGGAGAAGCGGCCCGACGTCGTGCCCGAGGTGCGCACCGCCGAGTGGCTCCAGTTTCTATCGCAACGAGTTGAGCAGCCCGGAGAGATGCCGGCGGACCGCACCGAGGTGTTCTGGGCACGGCGAGCCATTCGCCCACCCCGCCTCCCGCCCGCCGTCGCCCATGTCGTCCTCGCACGACGTCTGCGCGAGGTGGCCGCCCAGGTGGGTTTCACGCGCCTCGAGCCGGCGACGAAGGACTTGCAGGGCGGGTACGACCTCGAAGTCGAGCTCGCGCCCCTCTCGCTCCAGCGTGACTGGCTCCCCGTCACCGAGATTCGCGGTGAGGGCTTGCTCGTCGTGCTCGACGAAGCCGCAGTCCATGCCTGGGAGACGTCAAAGCCGGTCGTGGAGCGAACCGAAAGCCTGCTGGCCGGGTTCGAGCGCTGGAAGAAGACCTCGAAGTCGAAGCTGGCCTTCCCCGGTGCGCGTTTCTACCTGCTGCACTCGATGTCACACCTGCTGATGACGCAGCTCGCCCTCGACTGCGGGTACCCCGCCAGCTCGATTCACGAGCGCCTCTACTGCGCCAGCCATGACGCGGCGGTGCCGATGGCGGGCATTCTCCTCATGACGGGCACGTCGGGCTCTGAGGGCACGTTGGGCGGCCTGGTGGACGAGGGGCGGCGGCTGGGCACACACCTCGAGCGCGCCTGGCGAGACGCTCGCCTGTGCTCGAATGACCCCGTGTGCGCCCACCACGAGCCCGTGGGGCTCGATGACCGGAGTCTCGAAGGCGCAGCCTGTCACGGCTGCCTCTTCGTTCCGGAGTGCTCGTGTGAGCGGTTCAACCAGTTCCTCGACCGGGCGCTCGTCGTCCCGACACTCGGCCACGAGGACGTCGCGTTCCTGCGGGCCCCGTGGACCTGACGAGCGTCCCGACCGTCGAGCTGGAGCGCTTCGCGGCGGCATGCGAGCGGGGGCGGCTTGGCTTTCCGCTGACGACGCTGGCACTTGGGAGTCACGGCTTCGAGCGATTCTCGGCCTTCATCGACACGCTCAATCCCCTGGGCGCGGGCGGTGTCGTCGCGGTGCTGCGGGCCGTGTTGAGTGAGCGCCAGGGGCGAGCCCGGCCGGAGTTGGTGTGGACCGGCCCCGAAGGGCGTGGGAGTGCCGCGCGTGACACGGCCGTGGTGTTGGCGGGGCTCTTCGCCCAGGCCACTCAGCGGGTGCTGCTGGCAGGGTTCGCGTTCGACCACGCCGAGTCTGTGCTTCGGCCTCTGCACGAGACGCTCACGCGCGGGGTGGCAGTGCGAGTCTTTGCCGATGACGCCGTGGCGTCGACCTTCCTCGCAGAGCACTGGCCCTTCGGGCCTCCGTTCCCCGAGGTGTACGGCTTCGTCCCGGCGGCGGGGGTGTTCGCGAGCCTTCACGCGAAGTGCGTGGTGGTTGACGGACGATGGGTGCTGGCGACGTCGGCCAACTTCACGGACCGCGGACAGAGCCGGAATGTCGAAGTAGGAGTGCTGAACGACGATGTCGGGCTCGCCGAAGCCCTGGAACGCCAGTTCGTGGCCGGCCCGTGGTTCAGGCGGGCGGCCGCGACCGACGTCACACCCGGTGCGGCGTGAGCCCGTTCTGACGGCAGTAGGCGAAGAACTCCGCTTCAGTAACGAAGCGAAGCGTCCGGAGGTCGGACAGCCGCCACGCCTCGATTTGGTGCGGACGGCCAAAGACGTGCCGGTAGGTCATTCGGGGCTTGGCTGCTTGGTCTTGCCACGACCGCGAAGGGAGCATCGCGAGCAGCGTCTTCAACGGTGGATACGGAGGCTCAGCCGTGGGGAGGATGAAGGGCGACGGACCTCGCGGTTGCACTCCGGACATCGGATGGACACCGACCGGACCTGTCGGGGCCGCGAGCTGTGCTCGGGGCGAGTGGATGGCAGGCCGCTCGTAGTCAGCTCGAAATCGAGGCTCGGCCGGACCTCGACTCTCCGATGCAGGCCGCGGCCGAACGGCAAAGCAGACTGCAGGCCCCGGCGGCACAGGGGGAGGTGGTGCAGAGCAAGCACTGCACGGCGGTGGGCTGGCTGCGGAACGGCGAACGCGCAGGGGCTGGCCGAGCCCCCATAGGGGCCTTCCTGCGGTTGGGACCAGCGCTGCGGCCGACACCTCGAAGGCCGGAACGTCCTGAAGCGCGGCCCATTTGGTGTCCGAGACGGAGTGCGAGTGCCACACCTCGAACGCTCCGAGCAGAACGCCGTCTTGCTGTACGGCCACATCAAGGACGTAGTTGGCGAAGGGAACTTCCACGTTCACGACAGCGGACGCGTCGAAGGAGAGCGTCTCCTCAACCAAGTCGGGCGCACCGCAGACAGGACACGGCAGCTGCAGCGAGAGCGAGGCCCGACTCCGTACGGCATGTTCGAGCACCCTGCGGAGATGGGCCACGGCGCGCCGGTGGGCGCCGTCGTTGGGCGTGCGGGCCGGGGCAGACTCAGTGCAGGCCGTCGCGCGGAAGTGCCGAACGTAGACGACGCCGTTGTTCGCCACCGGAACCACCCGCTCCTTGCAGCCGCGGCAGCAGAGAAAGGCGCGCTTCGCCTGTGGCAACGAGCGTGCCTCCCTCGCCGAGAGAGTGGTCTCGCCGAGAAGCGCGAAGGCGTAGCGCGGCGTTTCCATTCAAACCCCCGCGCCCAGGACGCAGCCGGTGGCTCGGAATTCAATGACGCTGCCTTGCGCGACGGTATGCCTTAATCTGAACAGCCGTACAGTCGCATCATGAAAACGTTCGTCACCACGCTCGTGCAGCTCGGCCGGGAGTTCCGCCGGCGCGGCATGCACCGCCACCGGCGCGGGCTCGCGGTCTACTGGTGGGCCGTGACGAAGGGGCTGGCACAGGGCCCGAAGCACGAGCTCGACGTGCACTGGAACGACGAGCACGTGGCGCTCTGGGCCTCCGTGCTGGGCCTCCCGGGCGCCACGCCCATGCCCCGTCGGCCTGTCGGCTCCCCCTGCCCTCGTTGCGCGGCCCAGCCAGGCCAGGCCTCCTCGAGGCGCACGCTGCTCGTCTTCGAGGACGGCGCTGTGTTCCGCTGCGACGACTGCGGCGACCGCTGGCTCGAACCCACACCCCCGAAAAAGTGAGGCGCAAGCCGCCGGGGGGTAGCGGCCTGCGCCTCAAGCCGGGAGGAGAAATGCCTCCTTGCGGCGCGCCGCACCCTACCCCACGCCGGCCTGGCTGCACTCACCGAGCAGCAGGCCCCGGCCGGTGAGGGAGGCGTGCCCGTGGCGGGTGATGACGAGTGAGTCCAGCACCGGCACGCCGAGCGCGCGGCCGACGGACGCGAGGCGGCGGGACAACGCGACGTCGGACACCGAGGGCTCTGCGCTGCCGCTGGGGTGGTTGTGGGCGAGGATGATGGCACTGGCGCCGGCGCGCAGCGCCACGTCGAACACTAGCCGTGGGTCGACGGCGCAGCTGTCGGCCGACCCTTCGGCGACGACGTCATGCGAGAGCAGCGCGTTCATCGGGTTGAAGGACAGCACCACGAAGCGCTCGAACAGCAGGTGCGCGAGCTGCGGGCGCAGGAACGCGGCCACCGACTCGGGCGAAGCGAGCCGCTCCAGGGAGTCCCGTTGCTCTGCGAGGCGCCTCGCGAGTTCGAACGCTGCGCGCGCGGCGGTGGCCACCTCGCCATGGGCGGAAGCCCCGAGGCGGCCGACGGGCTCGCCCCCGGCTAGAAGCGCCTGCTGCCGAGAGACACCCAGAAGGCCGAGCAACTCGTGGAGCGGAAGGTGCTCGAGCTGCCGCTGGGGTGGTTGTGGGCGAGGATGATGGCACT
>JANRKQ010000116.1:0-94108 GCA_033763395.1 Myxococcaceae bacterium | reverse complement strand
CGCGCGGCCCGTCGCGGCCGCCGTCGTGTCGGCTGGCCCCGCGCCGATGCCGGCGGCCGCCGTTCCGCCGACGGTTCGGCACAGCGTGCAGATCACCCCCCGGGCCTCGGCCCCGCGGCCCGGCGTCACTGTGCGCCCGGCGATTCCCGCTGGCGCCACCGCCACCGGGCCCACCACGCCCGCGGCGCCGCCCCGGCCGCTGGTGCCCACCGCCACCCAGGCCGTCGTCGTCAGCCGGCCCCTCATCGCCATCAAGCGCGTGACGCCCACGGCGCCTTCCACCAGCCGCTACCCGATGGCGCCGGGCCGCAAGGCCACCGCCGGTGACGAGAAGGTGTTCCGCGTCGTCCCCAACCAGTTCGGCACCCCGGGCGCCCGCGACGCCGCCGCGCGCGAGAAGGAGCGCCGTGGCGCAGGCACCGGCCGCCGCGACAAGGACAAGGAGACGACGAGCACCACCGACATTCGCGAGATCATCTTCGGCCGCACCGCCATTCCCGTGCGCGGCAAGAAGAAGAAGCCGACCAAGAAGGGTCAGAAGACCCTCATCACCCAGATGGCCGAGGACAAGAAGGTCATCAAGGTGCAGGACGGCATCACCGTCTCCGAGCTGTCGCAGCGCATGGGCATCAAGACGACCGACATCATCAAGAAGCTGATGGCGGGCGGGAAGATGGCCACCGCGAACCAGATGGTGGACCCCGAGACTGCCGGCATCCTCGCGGCCGACTACGGCTGGCAGGTGAAGAAGGTGGGCTTCGAGGTCGAGGACTTCCTCCCGAAGATCGACGACAAGGCCGAAGATCTCACCCAGCGCCCGCCCGTCGTCACGGTGATGGGCCACGTCGACCACGGCAAGACGTCGCTCCTCGACGCGATTCGCCAGGAGAACGTGGCGGCCGGTGAGGCCGGTGGCATCACCCAGCACGTCGGCGCCTACACGGTGAAGTCGTCGCAGGGCGACATCACCTTCCTCGACACGCCGGGCCACGAGGCCTTCTCGGCCATGCGCGCCCGCGGCGCCAACGTCACCGACGTGGTGGTGCTCGTGGTGGCCGGCGACGATGGCGTCATGCCCCAGACGAAGGAGGCCATTCAGCACGCGCAGAAGGCCGAAGTGCCCATCGTCGTGGCCATCAACAAGATGGACCTGCCGGGCGCCAACGCCGATCGCGTGAAGAAGGATCTCGCCGACGTCGGCCTGCTCGCCGAAGACTGGGGCGGCGAGGTCATCATGGTGCCCGTCTCGGCCAAGACGCGCATGGGCCTCGATTTGCTGCTCGAGAACATCTCGCTGCAGTCCGAGGTGCTCGAGCTCAAGTCGAACGCCAACCGGCCCGCCATGGGCATCGTGCTCGAGGCGCGGCTCGAGAAGGGCCGCGGCCCCATCGCCACCGTGCTGGTGCAGGAGGGCACGCTCAAGAAGGGCGACGCCGTCGTCTCGGGCATCCACTACGGCCGCGTGCGCATGATGGTGAACGACCGCGGGCAGACCATCGACGAGGTGAAGCCCGGCTTCTCGGCCGAGGTGATCGGCCTGTCGGGTGTGCCGACCGCCGGTGACGTGTTCAACATCGTCGCCGACGAGAAGGCGGCCAAGCAGATCGCCGACCACCGCATCTTGAAGGCGCGCCAGGCCGAGGCCGGCAAGACGTCGCGCGAGACGCTCGACGACCTGCTCGCCAAGCAGAAGGTGGCCGAGCAGAAGGAGCTCAAGGTCGTGCTCAAGGCCGACGTCTCGGGCTCGCTCGAGGCCGTGGCCGACGCGGTCAACAAGCTGTCGACGAAGAAGGTGAAGGTCACCATCGTGCAGAAGGGCGTCGGCATGATGACCGAGACCGACATCAACAACGCGGCGGCCTTCGGCGCGATGGTCCTGGGCTTCAACTCACGGCCCGAGTCCGGCGCCGAAGCGGCGGCCAAGCACCTCGAGGTGAAGTGGGCGACCTACGGCATCATCTACGAGCTCCTCGACGCGGTGACGCGCCACATGGAGGACCTGCTCGAGCCCATTCGCACCGAGAAGAAGCTGGGCAAGGCCGAGGTGCGCAACCTCTTCAACGTGCCGAAGCTGGGCACCATCGCCGGCTCGGCGGTGCTCGACGGGGTCATCAAGCGCAACGCCTTCCTGCGCCTGTTCCGCGCGAACAAGCAGATCTTCCAGGGCAAGGTGGCCAGCCTGCGCCGCTTCAAGGACGACGTGAAGGAAGTCGCCAGCGGCTTCGAGTGCGGCATCGGCATCGACGGCTTCAACGAGCTGCAGCCGGGCGACGTCATCGAGGCCTTCGAGATCGAGGAGACGCGGCCCAGCCTCAACTGAGGCCGAGGGTCGGTGACGGAGGCGCCGCCGGCTCGTCGAGGGCCGCGGCGGTTCCGTGGCGTTCTCCCCGTCGTGGCAGTGCTGGAGTGACGAAATGTTCGTCTGTGTCGCCCGAGTCACCATCGACATTCCCGCGGCGGGGTCGCTCAAGGGCAAGCGGCAGGTGCTGCGGCGGGTGACCGACCGGGTGAAGGCGAAGTTCAACGTCGCGGTCGCCGAGGTGGAAGACAACGACGTCTATACCCGCGGCGTCATCGCGCTGGCGGTGGTGGGCAACGAGCGCCGCCACGTCAACGAGATGATGGACAAGATCCTCCAGTACATCGAGGACATGTACGTGGCGCCGGTGGCGCACCGCGAGCTCGAGATTCTGTCGTTCGGAGAAGATCTGTTCACCCGCGGCAACCAGGACTTCGATCTCGCGAACCTGACGATCCCGCGGGGGGAGCGCTCGCTGGCCGAGGCGGAAGGGCTGGGCGATTGGGACGAAAGGCACGCGCGTCAGCCTCCGGTGCCGCAGCCCTCGGCGCCCCGGAAGGGGCCCAAGCCCTCGGCGCCGCCGTCGAACCTCTCGCTCGACGACGCGCGCGCGCTGGCGCGGAGCCTGCGGAACCGGCGAGAGTGGGAACGGTCGCATGGCGGTGGTGGCGGCCGCGGCGACGACGAGGAGTGACACATGGGTTCGAGCGTGAGGCCGGAGCGGGTGGGGCAGGAGATCCAGGCCGCGGTCGCCGACATGTTGCTGCGGGGCGAGCTGCACGACACGCGCATCGGGTACATCACCATCACCGGCGTGAAGGTGTCGCCCGACCTGCGGGTCGCGCGGGTGTACTACTCGATGATCGGCACTGAAGAAGAGAAGGCCCGCACGAAGGAAGGCCTCGAGGCCGCCAAGGGCTACGTGCGGCGCGAGGTGACGAGCCGGGTGAAGCTGCGGGTGTCTCCCGAGGTGTTCTTCACCTTCGACGGCTCGCTCGAAGAGGGCGACAAGATCGAGCGGCTCATCAAGGAAGTGAAGGCGAAGGAGGGCTGGTGAGGTTCCCGGGCCGGCGCGCGCGATGAACGGCATCCTGGTGGTGGACAAGCCGAAGGGCCCGACGTCGTCCGACGTGGTGCAGGCGGTCCGCCGCGCGCTCAAGGAGAAGAAGGCGGGGCACACCGGCACGCTCGACCCGATGGCCACCGGCGTGCTCGCCATCTGCCTGGGCGACGCGACGCGGGTGGCGCAGGTCTTCACTGACGGAGACAAGTCCTACGACGCCACGGTGAAGCTGGGCGTTACCACCGACACGCTCGACGCCGAAGGCACGGTGCTCCAGACGCGGCCGGTGCCCGAGGTGACGCGCGCGTCGCTCGAGGCGGTGCTGGCGCGGTTCCGCGGCCTGCAGCAGCAGACGCCGCCGATGTACTCGGCCATCAAGAAGGACGGGAAGCGGCTGTACGAGCTCGCGCGGGCCGGCGAAGAGGTGGAGCGCGAAGCGCGGGACGTGACGGTGCACGCGTTGACGTTGAACGACTTCTCGGCCGACGAGCTCAAGCTGTCGGTCGCCTGCAGCAAGGGCTTCTTCGTGCGCACGCTGGCGGCCGACGTCGGCGAAGCGCTGGGCTGCGGTGCGCACCTGACGGCGCTGCGGCGCACGCAGAGCGGGCCGTTTCACCTCGCGAAGGCGCTGCCGCTCGCGACGTTGCTGGAGCACGGCCCTTCGGTCGTCGAGGGCCGGCTGGTGTCGGTCGACGAGGCGCTGGCGTTCCTGCCCGAGGTGGCGACGTC
The DNA here is from genome assembly GCA_033763395.1 of Myxococcaceae bacterium. GTDB lineage: Bacteria > Myxococcota > Myxococcia > Myxococcales > Myxococcaceae > Xiheimicrobium. The sequence continues at coordinate 90,017 of JANRKQ010000116.1, read as the reverse complement.
GGAGGCCGAGGCCGAGCGGGTGAAGCACGGCGGCGTCGTCGAGGTGGCGCGGCCGGATTGTGCCCTGGTGCGGGTGACGGCGCCCGATGGCCGGGTGCTGGCGCTGGCCGAGGTGCGGCGCGGGCGGCTGGCGTACAAGCGGGTGCTCGTCACGGAGTGAGCCGGTCGTCGGAGCGCGGGTCGAGCATGAGCTGCAGCGACGAAGCAGGCACCGGTCGCCGGGTGACAGCGCGACGAGCCCTCTGCTAGCCACCCTCGCCATGCGCCTCGCGTGGATCGCCCGCAACCAGCTCGTGGTCCAGGACGCCTCGAGCGCACCCCGCACCATCGAGAGCCAGTTCGCCGAGAACGCGCGTCGCAAGTCGGCACAAACGGCCCAGCGCAACGCCTGGAAGACCCAGAACACGGGCGCCCTCTTCATGGGCATGGGCGCGCGCGACACGAACCAGCTCGCCGTCGAGGTGCCGTGTCACCTCACCGGCCTCACCTGCCAGCCGTCGGGCGAGCTCGTGTATTCGCTCGAGCTCCAGGACGTGTCGGGCGTCTTCGAAGTGAGCCGCGACGGGAAAGACGAGAAGCGGCTCTACCACGGCACGGTTGGCGGCCTGCGGGATCTCGCCCGGCACCCACAGGCGAGCATCGCCGCGGCGGTCACCTCGAACGTGCGCGCCGGCACCAGTCACGTCTCGCTCGTCGGCCTCGACGGAGAGGGCGTCACGGTGCTCACCGAAGGCGACGCCGTGGAGCGCAACCCACGCTGGGTCCCCGGCCAGCCGCGCGCGCTCGTGTACGAGTCCGCTGGCGTCGGGCGCACGCCCGATGGGGCGTTCGCAGGCCTCGGCCCTTCGTCCATCGTGCAACTCGACGCGAAGACGGGAGAGCTGACGACGCTCGCCGAGGCGCCCGGGTTCGATCTCTGCCAGCCGCGCGTCTCGGCCGATGGCACGCTCTACTTCGTCCGCAGGCCGTGGCTTGGCGAGAACAAGCCACCCTCGCTGGCCGACTTCTTTCTCGGCGTGTTGCTGATCCCCGTGCGGCTGGTGATGGCCATCGCCGCCTTCTTCAACTTCTTTTCGCTGCGCTACTCGGGCAAGCCGCTCCTCGGTGGCCGAAATGCGCGCGCCAACGAGGCCGACATTCGCCGCATGATGCTCTGGGGCAACATGGCGCAGGCCCAGCAACAGGCCCTGGCCGACGTCACCGCCGAAGAGCTCAAGGCCGTGCGCGCCCCGCCGGAGTGGGTGCTGGTGCGCCGCGCGAAAGGTGGAACCGATGAATTCATCGCGAAGGCCGTCGCCGCGTGGGATCTCCTCCCGGACGGCTCGGTGCTGTTCACCGACGGCGTCGACATCTCCACCCGCGCGCCCGACGGCCGGGTGACGACGATCGCCTCTGACACCGGCATTCGGGCCCTGGTGGCGCTGCCGGAGTGAGCGCCAGGCGCCGAGGCGGGGCCCCGTTCGCCGTCACGACGAACTCGCGTGCTCGCGCCGCGCCTGGAAGGCTCCAAAGCACCAGCCCCTGGGTGGCGTCGACGATGGCCAGGCTGCGCACGGCCTTGATGGAAACACGACGTCGAACGAGGGCTGCGTCACGCAGCCGACCCGCGGGGGAAGGTGACGGTCTTTCCAGGTGACACGAGGCCGAACGCTCGCGCATCGAACCCGGCCTCGCCTTCTGATGGCGCTGCGCACGAAGCTGCGCAGCACGCGCTGGCGCCACGGCCACTTCGCGCTGGTGACGGGTTCGCACCTGCGGCGGCGCATGCGACTTCTCGGCTTGATGCTCCTCGCAGTCTCGGGCTGCGCGACCCTCGGCGCCGACGCGCTCACGAAGCCCATGCGGGTGCCCGTCATCGGCCGCCCGGCGCAGCCCCACCGCGACGTGTCGTGGACCACCGCCGACGGCCTCACCCTTCGCGGCTGGGTGTTCGACCCGGAAGGCACGCCCCGCGGCCTCGTGGTGCTCGTGCACGGCAAGGACATCAACCGGCAACACTTCGCAGGAGAGGCCGTTCGGTTCACCCGCCGCGGCTGGCAGGTGCTCACGTTCGATCAGCGCGCGCACGGCGCCTCGGACGGCCAGCGCACCACCTTCGGCTTTCACGAGGTCGACGATCTGAAGCGCGGCCTCGATCTCCTCGGCGCCACGCGCGTGGTGCTCATCGGCGAGTCGCTCGGCGCCGCGGTTTCACTCCAGACGGCCGCGAGAGACCCACGCGTCGTCGGCTGCGTCGCTGGCGCCTCGTTCAGCGATCTCGAGACCATCGCCGCGGAGCACCGGCCGTTCTTCTTCTCCGACGACGTCTTCGCGAAGGCGCGCACGCTCGCCGAGACCGAGGCCGGCTTCCGCCTCGAGGCCATCTCGCCTCAGCGCGACGTCGCGACCATCGCCACGCCCGTGTTGCTCCTCCACGGCACGAAGGACACGTTCATCCACCCTGACCACGCCCGCAGGCTCCACGCGAGCGGCCCCTCGACCGAGCTCGTCTGGCTCGAGGGGGTTGGGCACATCGACGTGCTGGTCCATTCCGAGGCCTGGGGACGGATTGAGCAGTGGATGGAAGCGCGGTCGCTCTGAGGCGCGAAGCGCTGAAGTGTCGAGAAAGACTTGGTTTGACGCGGCGTGTAGGTTGATTCCGACAACTTGAAGTTGAACTCAGGTTCATGTTTGTGGGACTGATTCGTGAAACATGAATCAGCCTTCACCTTCATCTGCCAGACAGCTGACCAGCCGGGGCCGGCGCACGCGCCAGCAGCTCCTCGACGCGGCGGAGCTGGTGTTCGGCGAGAAGGGGTTCGAGGCCAGCTCGATCGCCGAGATCACCCAGCGTGCCGACGTCGCCCTCGGCACCTTCTACGTCTACTTCGAGAACAAGCACGCCCTCTTCGTCGAGCTCGTCGCGCAGCTCGGAGAGCGCCTGCGCAAGACGCTGTCGACCGCCGTCAAGGGCCAGACGACGCGGCTCGAGAAAGAGCGCGCTGGCTTCCGTGCCTTCTTCGAGTTCGCCGGCAAGCACCGGAACCTGTACCGCATCGTCCGCCAGGCCGAGTTCGTCGATGAGGCCGTCTACCTCGACTACTACCGCAAGCTGGCGGCCGCCTACGCGCGAGGCCTCAAGGCGTCGATGGAGCAGGGCGAGCTCGGCCGCTTCGACCCCGAGGTCATCGCCTACGCGCTCATGGGCATCGCCGACTTCCTCGGCATGCGCTTCGTGCTGTGGAACGAGCCCGAGCAGCTCGAGCGCGCCGTCGACGAGGTCGTCGAGTTCATCGCGCACGGCCTGCGCTCGCCCGCTCGGCTCAAGGAGCGCCCGTGAGCCGCAACGCCACCATCACCGGCACCGGCTGCGCCGTGCCCACGAAGTCGTTGCCCAACGCGTACTTCGATCAGCTGCTCGGCAAGCCCGTGTCCGAGTGGCTGGTGAAGAACACCGGCATCGAGCACCGCTTCCACCTCGAAGACGGCCAGGTGACGAGCGATCTCGCGACGACTGCGGCCCGCCAGGCCCTGGGGCGCGCGAACAAGACCGCGGCCGACGTCGACCTCATCATCCTCGCCACCGACACGCCCGATCAGCTCTCTCCCGCCACCGCGGTGGTGGTGCAGCACCAGCTCGGCGCCACGCGCGCCGCCGCCTTCGACGTCAACTGCGCCTGCGCCGGCTTCGTCACCGCCCTCGACACCGCCACGAAGTTCATCCAGGCCGACGCCCGCTTCCGCACCGTGCTCGTCATCGGCGCGTACGGCATGAGCCGGTACCTCGACTGGACCGACAAGACGACCTGCACGCTGTTCGCCGATGGCGCGGGCGCGTTCGTGCTCGAGGCCACCGAGGCTGCCGGCGCGGGCTGGCTCGGCTCGCAGCTCTACACCGACGGCAGCTACTGGGATGCGCTGGGCATCTATCGCGGTGGCACCAGGCTCCCGTCGCGGCCGGGTGACGAGCCGCCGGTGGTGAAGTTCGTCCGCAAGTTCCCCGCCTCGTACAACATCGAGCACTGGCCGCGGCTGCTGCGCGCGGTGAGCGCCGACACGCGCATTCCCCTCGAGCAGGTGAAGCTCTTCGTCTTCACGCAGCTCAACCTGCGCGTCATCGAGGGCGTGATGGAGGCCCTCGGCCAGCCGATGAGCCGCGCCCACTGGATCATGCACAAGTGGGGCTACACCGGCTCGGGCTGCATCCCCATGACGCTGCACGACGCCGTCGACGCCGGGAAGGTGGCTCCGGGTGACGTGGTGGCGTTCTGCGCCTCGGGCGGCGGCGTCTCGATGGCCGCGTCGTTCTTTCGTTGGACGTGAAGGGGGCCCGCTGATGAGCGCTGCGACGATGCCGTGGTGGAGAGAGCCGACGAAGGGCCAGTGGGCGAGCTTCACCGCGGCCTGGCTCGGCTGGGTGATGGACGCGTTCGACTTCACCGTGTTCCTGCTGGTGATGAAGCAGATCACCGAGGAGTTCGGCGTCACCTACACCTCGACGGCGGGCACCATCGCGCTGACGCTCCTCATGCGGCTGGTGGGTGGCGTGGTGGCGGGGTGGGCCGCCGATCGCTGGGGCCGCAAGCTGCCGCTGATGATCTCGGTCATCTGGTTCGCGGTGTGTGACGGCCTCATCGCCGTCGCGCCGTCGTTCACCTGGGTGCTGGTGCTCCGCACGCTCTTCGGCTTCGGCATGGGCGCGGAGTGGACGTCGGGCGCCACGCTCGCCATGGAGAACTGGCCCCAGCGCAGCCGCGGCATCGCGTCGGGCATCCTCCAGGGGAGCTGGGCAGTGGGCTACCTGCTCGCGGGCGTCGCGGCGGGCCTCGTGGTGCCCGTGTACGGCTGGCGCACGCTCTTCCTCCTCGCGGCCGTTCCGGCGCTGCTCGCCCTGCCGATCCGCTTCCTCGTGCCCGAGAGCCCCGAGTGGGAGGCCGGCAAGGCGAAGGGCGGCTCGAACGAGGTGTCGTGGCGTGAGATCGCGGCGACGCCGGGCGTGCTCAAGCGGCTGGCCTGGGGCTCGGCGGCGATGGCCGCGGGCTTCGGGGGCTACTATGCGCTCACCGGCAACTACTCGGTGCTGCTGCTGAAGAGCCTGGGCCAGTCGATGCAAGGCGTGTCGTGGCACGTCGCGCTCTTCAACCTGGGCATGCTGAGCGGCGCCATCGCGTGCGGCTACGTGGCGATGAAGAAGGGCGTCACGCTCGCGGTCGCGGTGCCGGCGCTGCTCATGGTGGTGGTGACGCCGCTCTACGTGGGGGTGGCGCCCGAGCTGCTCGCCGTCGGGGCGTACCTGGCCGGCGTCTTCGGCGCGGGCTACTCGGGCGTGTCGCCGCTGCTCCTCACGTCGCTCTTCCCGGCCCGCTTCCGCGCGCGCTGCGTGGGCATCGTGTACCACGTGGGCGCGGTGCCCGCGGCCTTCGTCCCCATGGGCATCGCGTACCTCGCCGAGTCGGGCGTCGCGTCGCCCCCCGTGGGCATGGGCATCGTCTGCGCGGCCTGCCAGCTCGGCATGGCGGCGATGATCGTCTTCGCGCCCAAAGACGCGGGCGCCTCGTCCGAGGCGGCGAGCCCCGACGCAGCCCTCGCCCATTGACCGTTCACCCGAAGCACGCAGTCCCACTCACCTGGAGGAGTCCGTATGAAGACGTCGTTCGCAGCACTCATCGTCGCCACGTTGGTCATCATCGGTTCGAGCTCGTTGTCTGGCTGTGACACGCCTCCTGCGCCCGCGGATGCCGGCACGGCCGGTGGGTCGGCTGGCGGCGCAACGGGTGGAGGTTCGACCGGCGGCGGCACGGCCGGCGGGACGGGTGGTGGCACGGCCGGCGGGACGGGTGGCGGCACGGCCGGCGGCTCGGGCGGCGGCATGGCCCTGCAGCTCGACACCCCGCAGCGCATCCTGAACTTCCTCGAAGGCAAGACGCTGACGATGGAGGGCATGAACATTCCGACGCACCCGAACGGGTTCAACGAGAACGTCAACTTCGGCGCGAACTCGCAGTGCTACCAGCGCACCATCATTCGTGTGCGCAACGCCGAGTTCCAGGTGACCTCGACGCCGGCCACCATCAACAGCCTTGACGGCGGCACGCTCATGGTCGGCCAGGTCGGCCGGTGTGATCGCACCATGCGCGGGCCGATGGACCTGAGCTTCACCTCTATGGGCGTCACGCTCGCCAACGTGCAGGGCAACGCGACTTGCTTCGACGTCGACGTGAACTACGGCACCTTCCGCCAGGAGGGCCGGGCCACCATCAACGCGGCCGGCACCGAGATCACCATGGAGCTCTTCTTCCAGAACGGCGCCGTCAACCACCGCTGCGCGAACGGCGCGGTGGGCGCGAGCGGCGTGATGCAGGTCGTGATGGGCAACATGATCCCGTTCACCGGCAACGCGCAGCAGAAGTACGCCATCACCCAGTAAGCCGGTTCGATGGCGATGGGCGCGCTCGAGACACCTCGAGCGCGCCGCGTCGTTGGCCATGAGGGGAGCTCGCATGAGACAGGCGTGGGTGGGGCTGGCCGCGGTGCTGCTCGCGGTGACGGCCGTGGCACAGGGGCCGATCGCACCGGTCGATCCCCTCGACGACTGGCGCAACCGCAAGGAGCGCGAGAAGGACGCGCCGCTGAACGAGTTCCGCTTCATCAGCTACTTCTTCGTGCGCGGGACCCTGACGAACCTCGCGGGCGACCCAGCGGGCCTGCGGGGCGTGGCGCTCGGGCCCATCGGTGAGTTCGGCGGCAGCAGCATTCGCACCGGCCCGAACACGCTCAACGGCTTCCTCGAGCAGCGGTGGATTCCGGTTATCGAGTACGCGCCGTTCTTCGTCGACGATCTGGCGGCCTTCCGAGCGCAGTTCGAGGTCGACTTCATGTGGGGCCTCGCCGCCAACACGGTGCTGCAGAACCAGGGCGGCGGCTTCAACGCCGACATGGTGAACCTGCAGACGAAGAACCTGAACGTCGCGCTCTACCCGACGCGCAAGCCGAGGGAGCTGACGATCCTGCTCGGCACCCAGAGCTTCTACGACAACATCGCCGACCCGACGCGCACGCCGGTCTCCGAGATCGTGCGCGGCGGCTACAAGCTCGCCTTTCTCGGCAGCGATGGCACCGGCGCGCAGATCTTCTGGTCGCCGACGCCGAAGCTGCGCACGCGCGCGGGCCTGCTCTTCATCGGCGCCTCGCAGCCGGACAAGGCGTTGATGGACGACCCGCGCCTGAGGTTCGCCTTCCTCGGGCTCGCCGATGCCTCGTACGAGGTGATGCCGGGGACGACGGTGGGCGCCTCGGCGTGGGTGCTGCGCGACGAGACTAAGGGCGCGGCGTATGCGTTCGAGGGCCTCATCTTCTCGGGGCCGGCGTCGACGGGCCTGGGCGGCTTCACCGGCACCCAGCGCTTCAACATCGACTCGCCCATCGGCACGGTGGCGTACGGCGGGCTCAACGTGCAGCACAACCCGGGCTTCCACCTCGGGCGCTTCGCGGCGTCGGGCTTCGTGATGCTCAACGCGGGCCGCTACGTGACGACGCGCATGAACTCGACCAACCTGCAGCAGGTCGACATTCTCGGCGTGTCGGCGAACGCCGAGCTGCTCTACCAGTGGGGCCACACGGCGAACGACGTCGTCACCCTCGAGGGGCTCTACGCCTCGGGCGACGCGGACCCGTCGGACAACCGCTACACCGGCGCCTTCACCGCGAACATGTACGGGCTCCCCGGCGCGGTGTGGTTCAACCACCGGGCGCTGTTGCTGTTTCCGTTCACCTCGACGGTGAACAACTACACGGGCGCCATCGCCGACATCTCGAACCAGGGCTTCGGCACCACCGCGGGCATCGTCTCGGCCGCGTGGGATCTCGTGCCCAACGTCCTCAACGCGAAGGTGGGCAGCGCCGCGGGGACGGCGAACGCGACGCCGCCTCCGGGGCTCACGGGCGTGGCGCGCGGCCGCTTCATGGGCGTCGAGGTGAACGCGGAGCTCAAGTGGCACCTCCGCTACCTGATGACCGTCGGTCTGCACGCCGCCTACCTGTTCCGCGGCAACTTCTACGACGGCAACGACCGCGTCACGGCGAACCCGTGGGCGCTGTTCACCACCTTCACCTGGTACGCGTTCTAGAGGCCGCCATGCGCACGCTCCTGCTGTTCGCCGCCGTGTCCTCGCTGGCCTGCATCCGCTCGTACGAGTCGGCGCCGGCGCTCTCGTTCTCAGACGTGCCGTACACGTCGGTCTCGGGCCAGCCGTGGAAGGCCGGCCAGCTCGCGCTGACGAAGGCCGAGGCGACGTGGAAGCTCGGAGGCCAGCACACGCTCCGCTACGTCGAGCTCAACCCCTCGGGCGCGCGCACGCTGCTGTTCCTCCACGGGCTCGGCAGCTCGCTCAAGTTCTGGCGGTACCAGCTCGACGCCTTCGCGGCGCAGGGCTTCCGCGTCATCGCGATCGACCAGCTCGGCTTCGGCAAGTCGGACAAGCCGGCGCAGTTCCCCTACTCGATGGACGCGCAGGCGGAGGTGGTGGTCGAGGTCGTCGAGGCGCTGAAGCTCGAGAAGGTGGTGCTGGTGGGCCACTCGATGGGCGGGGAGGTGGCGCTGGCGACCGCGATTCGTTTCCCCGAGAAGGTCGAGGCGCTCGTGCTCACGGCGCCGGCCGGCTTCGAGCCCTTCAGCCCGCGCGAGAAGAAGTGGTTCGAGAAGGTCTTCAGCGCCAGCTTCGTGAAGTCGACGCCCGAGTACGGCATCTGGGGCAGCGTTCGGTACAACAACTTCGTCACCTGGAAGCCCGAGTACGAGTGGCTCATCGAGGAGCGCGTGCGGCTCGCGAAGTCCGACGAGTTCGACGCGTACGCGTACGCGCAGGTGCGGGCCGTCGATGGGCTCACGCACAACGACTTCGTGCGCGAGTCGCTGGGGAAGGTGACGCAGCCCACGTTGATCGTGTTCGGTGAAGACGATCGGCTCATTCCCAACCCGTTCCTGCACGGCGGGCGCGCGCGGCGGGTGATGGAGGACGGCGCCTCGAAGATCCGCGGGTCGACCCTCGTCGGGCTGCCCCGCTGCGGCCACACCGTGCAGATGGACTGCGCGGAGCCGTACAACACCGAGGTGCGCAGCTTCCTCGCGAAGCTCCCTGTGCCCGCGGCGCCGAAGGAGACGCCGTGAGCTGCGAAGTGCACGCTCACGCGGAGTTTCAGGTGCAGCGACGCTCCGAGGTGAACTTGAGGCGCGCGTCGACGGGGTGGGCGTTGCTCACCACCATGCTGGTCGCCTGCGCTCCGGCCGAGATCGACGAGCCGGTCGAAGCTCAGCGCTCCGCGTTGACCCAGGTGACTGGCTTCGGCGCGAACCCCGGTGGCCTCGCGATGTTCGTGCACGTGCCTGCCTCGTTGCCGCCCAACCCGGCGCTCGTGGTGGCGATGCACGGGTGTACGCAGTCGGCTGCGGCGTACGCGAACGCGGGCTGGAACGCGCTCGCCGACCAGTACGGCTTCATCGTGCTCTACCCGCAGACGACGGCGAACAACGCGTGCTTCTCGTGGTTCATCGGCGCGCAGCAGAGCCGGAGCGGCGCCGAGGTGACGTCGATCGTGAACATGGTGAACCACTTGCGTACGACGCGCTCCGTTGATCCGGCGCGGGTGTACGTGACGGGCCTCTCGGCCGGCGGCGCGATGACCTCGGTGCTGCTCGCGACGCACCCCGACGTCTTCCGAGCGGGCGCGGTCATGGCGGGGTTGCCGTTCGCCTGTGCGCAGACGCAGCTTGACGCGTTCAACTGCATGAACTCTCCGCCGGATCGAACGCCGCAGCAGTGGGGCGATCTCGTGCGCGGCGTGCCGGGCACCTCGGCGTTCTCAGCGCCGCGCGTGTCGATCTGGCACGGAACGAGTGACTTCACGGTTCGCCCCGGCAACCTCTCCGAGCTGGTCGACCAGTGGACGAATGTGAACGCCATCGACGCGGTGGCCGACGCGACGAGCACGGTGGGGCCCGCGACGCGACGGGAGTATCGCAACGCCCAGGGCCAGACGCGGGTCGAGTCGTGGACGATCTCGAACATGAGCCATGGAACGGCGGTGGATCCGCGGCGGGGCTGTGGAACGGCGGGCGCGTTCATTCTCGACGTGCAGGTGTGCTCGAGCCGCTTCGCCGCTGAGTTCTTCGGGCTCGCGCCGATGACGTCGCTCGACGCTGGCGTGGGCGACGCGGGATCGCCAGTGCCCGATGCGGGGCCCGTCGACGCGGGCGTTCCTTCTTCAGACGCTGGCGCCCTGGACAGCGGAACGCCAGACGCCGGGGCAGGAGATGCAGGCACGCGTCCGGATGCGGGAGGCTTCATCTGTCGTGACTTCACGGCAGCGAACTTCACCCACATTGGCGCGCTGCGGGCGACTGCCTGCGGAGGTGGCTCACCGAACTTCTGTGCAGTCGGGTCGGGCGACGATCTCGGCACTTTGAACACGATCACCTCGGTTCGTGAGGTAGCGCCGGGCTTCTTCGAGCGCGGGACGTGCGCGGGCGGTGCTGGAGGGGGCGCGGCGGGCGGCGGTTCGGCGGGTGGCGGTGCGGCGGGTGGTGGGTCGTCCGGCGGTTCGGCCTTCACGTGCGTCGAGCACGCAGGGTTCAACTACGAGCACGTGGTGGCGTTCCGGGCGCAGTCATGTCCGGCGGCCGCGGCAGCGTGCGCCGTGGGCTCGGGCGACAACCTGGGCTTGTTCAGCAACCGCACCACGCTGCGCGAGGTTCGTCCCGGGTACTACGAGCTCGGCGCATGTCCGTCTGGAGCGGGTGGGGGAAGCGCGTCGGGCGGAGGGAGCGGCGGATCAACGGCGGGCGGAGGTGCCGGCGGCGCATCAGGTGGCACGGCTGGTGGTGCGACAGCGGGTGGGACTGCCGGAGGGTCGGGTGGAACGGCCGGCGGCACGACAGCGGGTGGAGCTGGAGCGTCGGGTGGAACGGCCGGCGGCACCGCGGGCGGAACTGCTGGTGGCGTGTCTGGTGGAATGGCCGGTGGTGCGTCAGCTGGTGGCGCCTCAGGTGGTGCGGCAGCGGGTGGAGCTCCCGCGGCGGGTGGAAGCGCTGGAGGCGCGGCAACAGGTGGCGGCGGCGGGAGCGTCAGCTCACCAAATGGCTGCGGGGCTACGGGCGGGGCGGGCGGTCCGCTCCTCCTGCTCGTGCTCGCCCTTCTTCGCGAGCGTGGAGCCCATCGCCGGTTCAACCGCTCCCCGGCGTGAGGGGCAGGGCTGACGGCGTTGGGCCCTCAGCCGTTGTGGCCGCTCACACCGCCTCCGACACCGACGCGAGCAGGAACTCATGCGTGCGCAGCGCGGGCGTCACCGTCTCGGCGTCATGCGCAGCCTCCACGTCCGTCGACAGCGCATCACACTTCGCGAACGCGTCGGCCACCGACTGGTTGAAGCGGAAGTTGTTCACCGGCCCGGCGATCTCCCCGTTCTCGATGAGGAACGTCCCGTCTCGGGTGAGGCCGGTGAGCAGCAGGTTCTGCGCCTCGACCCAGTTCGTGTACCAGAACCGGCTGATCAGCACGCCGCGCTTCACGCCCGCGATGAGGGCCGCGCGATCGACCGACCCGCCCGCGAGCTCGAACCCACCGTGTCCTCCGACCGGCTGCGTCCCGCTCTTCTTCGCCCAGTACCGCGACGTGGCGAGGCCCGAGACGACGCCCTTCGTGATCCACGGCTGCGCGGAGAGCGCGCGGCCTTCCCCATCGAACGGCAACATCGGCGTGCGCGGATTCCTCGGGTCGCTCGAGAGGCTCACCAACTCCGAGAACAGCGGCCCCGACTTCCCCGCGAAGAACGAGCGACCCTCATCGGCGGCGCGCCGGTCCATCGAGTCGAGGAGCGCCTGGGCGAGCGAGGCCGACGCAGCCGGCTCCAACACCACCGTGTACCGTCCGGGCTCCAGGCGCCGGGGACCCTCTGACGCCTTCGCCGTCGCGCACGCCCGCTCCGCCACCGCACGTGGCTCGAGCCCCGTGAGTCGCCGGCCATGGAACTGCCCTCGGCCCGAGCCGGTGCCCGAGGCGGTGCGCGCGGTCACCGAAAACTGCGCCGCCGTCGCGGGGTGCACGTGGAGCAGCCCCGCGGACGAGGCCTTTCCGATGAGGCCGCTCCAGGTGGCGAAGAAGCCCGCCGTCGCGAGCTGACGCTCCCGGCCCGGCCCGAGCGCCTCACGAATGAGCGCGGCTCGCCCCGTCGCGTCGAGCCGTTCGATGGCCGCGTCGAAGGCGGCGTCGTTCGTCGTCACCTTCTCGGCTCCGAGCACGGGCATCAGCTCCGGATCCTCGGGCGCCAGGCGCGCCAGCCGCACGGTGCGCTCGACCAGCGCCTTCATCGACGCCGCGTCGGTCTGGTTGCTGGTGCTGGTCGCCGCGCGCTGGCCCAGCATCACCGTCACCGCCAGGTGCCCCTGATCGACCTCACCCGACGTCGTCACCTCGTTGCGCGAGAAGCGCACGTGCGCCTGGTTCGCCGAGTCGAGCGCCACGAAGACCTGCGCCTTCGGCTCGAGCGCCCGCGCGAACGAGAGCACCTGCTGCATCGCCTCTTTCAGCTGCTTCACAGAGAGCGGCATGACGTCAGGCTCCCTTCTTTGCGCGGGTGTTGAGCACGTTGATCTTCTTGAAGCGCGTCGGCGGGCACCCGTGGCTCACCGGGTTCGACTGCATCGGCTCGCCTTTGCCGTCGTCGAACGCCGAGCCCAGGCGCCACTCGCCAGGCCCGCCGATGAGATCGCACGCGTTCCAGAACTCGAGGGTGTTCGACTGGTACGCGACGTCGCGGAGCGCGCGCGTCACCTTGCCCTTCTTCACCTCGTAGAACATCTGTCCGGTGAACTGGAAGTTGTAGCGCTGGTGATCGATCGACCAGCTCCCGTCACCGAGCACGTAGATCCCGTCGTCGGTCGCGGCGATGAGATCCTTCACGCCGAGCGAGGTGTTCGACGGCGCCAGCGAGACGTTCGGCATGCGCTGGAACGGCACCGAGGCGTGATCCTGCGCGTACGAGCAGCCGCGCGAGGCCTTCTCGCCGATCCACCCGGCCTGCTCGCGCGTCGTCTGGTAGCCGACGAAGCGCCCCTGCTCGACGAGGTTCCAGCGGCCCGTCTTCACGCCGTCGTCGTCGTAGCCACACGTCGCGAGTCCGCCCGGCGTCGTCTTGTCGGCGTACAGCGTCACCGCGGGCGCGGCGTACTGGAGCACCTTCAGCTTCTCGGGCGTCGCGAAGCTGGTGCCGGCGAAGTTCGCCTCGTCACCCAGCGCGCGATCGAGCTCGGTGGGGTGCCCGACGGACTCGTGAATGGTGAGCCACAGGTTCTCGGGCGAAAGGATGAGGTCCTTCCGGCCGGGCTCGACGCTCGGGGCGGCGAGCTTCTCGCGCGCGTCTTCGGCGACCCTCTCGGCGTCTTCCACGAAGCGCGACGTCGCCAGGTACTCCCAGCCGGCCTGCCTGGCCTGGCCGTCCCAGCCGCGCTGCACGAAGTCGCCGTCCTTCACCAGCGTGACTGCGTACGAGGGGCCGAGCCGGGTGATGGACTGCTCGATGAGCGCCCCGTCGGTGCTGGCGAAGAGCTTCCACTCGAGGCGCGACGAGAGCGACGCCTCGGAGAATGCGGTCACCTTCTGCTTCCGCAGCGTCTGCGAGATGGAAAGCAAGAGCTCGAGCTTGTCGGCGACGGGGATCTTGAACGGATCCTTCTCGAGCGGGGTCTGCCAGACGTCGACGTGGGCGGGTGTGGGCGCGAGCTCGATCGGGCGCTGTCGCAGCGGAGCCTGGGCCGTGGCGATGGCGAGTGCCTTGCGGGTGGCGAGCTGCACCTCTTTCGGATCGACGCGAGACGTCGACGCGAAGCCCCAGGCGCCGTCCTTGAGCACGCGGACGCCGACACCGTAGCGCTCGCTGTCGCTCGTGCCGGCCGGGTGGTCGTCACGCACCGACACGTTCTCTTCGCGGCGCCGATGCACGCGAACGTCGGCGTAGGCGGCGCCCGCGGCCCTGGCGGTCGAGAGCGCCGCGTCGATGACGGCGAGGAGCACCGTGTCGACGACGAGGCCCCGCGCCTCCACCAGCCCGGAGCGTCCGGCGAGCACGGCCGCGGCAGTGAGGCCCGTCGAGGTGAGGAAGTGTCTTCGGCTGAGCGTCATGGCGCGCACCGTAGATCGGTGGACCGACGCCCCCGGTGTGATTTGCGACCCGCAGCCTCCGCTCGAGCTCGGTGACGAAGGCCTCAGAGATCAGAGAACCCTCGACTCGTGTGATTCGCGAGGGGCGACCCGCGAGCCGCCGACGACGAGACGTCGAACGCGGTGGCACCGAGGAAGGCATGGCGAGAACCGCGAGCGGCGTCGTGAACCTCTCGGCCAGACCGCGTCACCGCCAGTCGACGCGTCCGACCCGGCCTCGGGGACTGAGCTCGGCCACGCCGGGGAAGGGCTCTGCATGGGACCGCTTCGGGTTGGGTCGCGCGTTCCAACCCTGTCCCGGTGGTACGGTCCTCGGCCGTGGAGGCCTGCCCATTCTGCGGCACGACCGTGCTGCCTGGTGCCGAGCTGTGCCCCGTCTGCTCCGGGGACCTGGGCGGGCCCGTGCGCACCCGGTCGAAGACCACCACGGCCCAGCCCATCGCGCCCAGGCCGAAGAAGAAGCTCGACCTCACCGACCGCTCGACCGATCCCCAGGCGCCGGCGCTCCAGGCCGTGGTGATGGGGGACCCCGAGCCACCCGCCTGCGCCATTCACGCACGCGCGAAGGCCCGCGGGCACTGTACGCAGTGCCGCTCGCCGGCCTGTGCGATCTGCCTCTCCCACGGTGGGGTCTGCCCCGCCTGCCGACGGCAGAACGCGCCTGCGCGCATCGCCGAGCTCTCTCGCGACCTCGGCTTCTTCACCGCGCTCGCGGGCCTCGCGCTCATCGGCTTCGCGCTCTGGCAGGAGCTCGACCGCACCGTGCTCGACTCGGATCTAAGGCGCTCGGTCATCGCGGGGCTCCTCGGGCTGGGGCACCTCGCCGTCGCGCCGGCCATCTGGCAGCGCCGGGCCACCTCGTTTGCGCTCATCGCCACCGCCGTGTGTCTGTGCGGCGTGGTGGTGCCGCTCCTCGGCGGAGAGCCCTGGTGGATGGCCATCGTCCGCGTGGGGATCGCCGGGCTCAACGCGGCCCGGAGCCTCGCGCTCAAGCGGCAGCTCGACGAGCTGTACCTGGCGCTCGACCGGCCGGCCTGACGGTCAGCGCGCCGCCGACATCAACCGCTGGCTCTCGCGCAGCATGAAGCCCTTGTCCTCGGTCGACAGCTCGAGCCGTACTCCGAAGCCACGCAGCGTCTGATCGGCCGTCGCGCTCTCGAACGCCACCGCGCCCCGGGTGCCGACGCTCCGGTTGGCCTCTTCGAACTCGAAGATGAGGCCCATGCGGGTGCCCAGCGGGAGCGGCGGCACGATGGGGAAGAAGACCGAGCTCGTCGACAGGTTCATCAGCCGGTGCGCCGAGAAGACGAAGGCGGTGTGGCGGGTGACGCTGAAGGCGCCCGCGACCTGATGCGGCTCGTGCTTGAGCCGGAGCACGTCGAGCTGCCATGTGGGCAGCGCGCCCCCGGGCCGTGGGGCCGAAGGCGAGGGTGGCCGGGGCTCGAACACCGTCGCCGCGAGCTGCGCTTCGACCTGCTGAATGCGCTCCGTGAGGAACTGGTAGACGGCCATGTTGGCCTTCACGAGCTCGGGCGAGGCGTCGCGCGGAAGGCGGCCGGGGTGGTACCGCTTGGCCAGGTTGAGGAAGCCCTGCCGGTAGTCGCGGGCGCTCGCCGTCTTCGGCACGCCGAAGAGGTGGTGGGGCTCGAGCTCCTGGTAGCGGTCGAGCTCGAGCAACGCGCGCTGGGCCTCGGCCTGCTCGCGCGCCTGGCGGGTGCCGGGGGGCTCGCTCGTCACCATCGCCTGCACCGCCGCGCCGCGAATCGGCTGCCACGTCACCCGATCCTGCGAGGCCTGGAGGAACACGCCCGGCCGTGCGCGCATGAGGTCGACCGCCACCTCGCGTGACATCGGGCCGACCTCACTGCCGCGGGCGTCCTTCAGGTACCAGGTCGTCATGCGCGCTCCCCCACGAGTCAGAAGCCCGTACTCTTCTCAATAGGCGCGGGCGCCTGCAAGGCGCGACTTCATGACATTTGGATTTCCAACCATCGACGATCGTGAATCGCTGCCGTTGGTCAAACGGCAAGGGCGCTCAGGCCACCATCGAGAAGAAGTCCGCGTCCTTCCAGACAGAGACGATCGCCCCATCGGCCAGGGCCCGGTACCCGTGCGGGACCGACGCCGCGATGCGCACAGCCGTGGCGGTCGCCGAGAGGCCCTTCGTGATGGCGATGGTGACGCGGCGCGAGTCGCAGAGGATGGTGAGGTGGGCGTCGGCTCCGACGGCGCCGCGCACCTCGATGCGGTTCTCGTCGAGCTGCACGAGGCGCTGCAGGAGATCGGTCGAGAAGACGCGCAGCCGGGGTGGGCGCGCGGCCGGCACGGTGGCCTCGGTGAGCGACACCTCGAGGCCGGCTGGCCGCTGCTGCACCTGCATCACCACGTCGCGCGGCAGGCTCCGGCGCAGCTGCGCCACCGCGTGCTCGGGGTGGCTGTGGGTCGCGAGCGGGACCTCGAACGCGTCGGAGGGCGTCTCGACGTCGAGCGAGGTCGTCGGCTGTTCGCTCACCTCACCCGACAGGAGAAACCGGCTCGCGCCCTGCCGCTCGACCACGAAGGACGGATCGGCGCTGGCGAGGTGGAAGCGGCGCAGGTTGAGAGACGTCACGGGGTCGATCACGGCCGGCCTCTTGAAAAAACCGAATGCTGCGCTGCGTCTACCCGCTTCGGGCTTCCCAGCAAAGGGCCCCCCGGGTCAGACTTGGAAGTCTCCGATTTCACGAGAGGAATCTCGCAGTGCAGGCTCCCGTCGGCGCCCAGTGCGCGCTTCATCCCGAGGTGGCGGCGGCCGCGATTTGCGCCCGCTGCGGGAGCTTCGCCTGTACGAGCTGCGTGAGCTGGTCTGGTGGCGCGGCGCTCTGTGCCCGGTGCCTGGGGGCGCCGAAGCCGTTGGGTTCGCGCGGGCTGCGGTTCCTCGCCAACTTCGTCGACACGATGGTGGTGTTGGCGCCGACGATGGTGGGCGTGTTTGTAGTCGCCATCGTGGGCGCAGCCACGGACGGCTCGAAGGGCCGTGATGACGACGCGGCGGCCCTGGTGGGTGGAGTCGCCATGCTGGCGGTCTTCGGAGGCCTCGTCGTCGGCGCGGCGGTGCAGGTCCTCATGCAGCTCAAGTACGGCCAGTCGGTCGGCAAGCGGCTGCTCAAGCTGCGCGTGGTGCGCGTCGACGGGAGCCCGGTCGACGTCTGGCGCCTGGTGCTGCTGCGCAACGTGGTGCCGCACGTGGCCGCGCAGCTCTGCGGCCTCATCGGGCTGGTCGACGCGGCCTTCATCTTTGGCGCCGAGCAGCGCTGCCTGCACGACTTGATCGCCGACACCATCGTCATCGACGTCACCAACGAGGGCTGACGTCAGCGCGCCTTCGGGGCGTGGCCGAGCCGCTCGAAGGCCTGCGCGAACACCCGCCCGTCCTGCGCGCCCTGGATGACGAAGCGGTCGCCGACGATGAAGGTGGGCACCGCGTTGACGCCGACCTCGTGCGCGGCGGCGAGCCCGGCCTCCATGGCGTCCTTCCAGCGGCCCGAGGCCACCTCACGCTCGAGCGTGTCCCCGTCGAGGCCGGCATCGGTCGCGGCCGCCCGGAGCACCTGGAACTCGTGAATGTTCTCTCCGCGCACCCAGTACCGCTCGAGGACGGCGTGGTGGAACGGGTCGAACCGGCCCTGGCTCCGCGCCCACTCGGCGGCCTGGTGCGCGCGCCGCGTCGAGGGGATCACGTCGCGCGTGGTGACCATCGACAGGCCCATGGCCCGCGCGCGGGTGGAGAGCGGGTTGTTGGGGTCGGCCATGTACGTCCGAATGCGCTCCGGGAGCGGGAGCCCTTCGTCAGGCGTCTCCGGACGCAAAAGGAAGGGCCGCCAGTCGACGGTGAAGTCCCACGTCTGCTTGAGGCGTTCGACCTCGCCGAGGCCGATGTAACACCACGGTCAGACGTAGTCGGACCAGATGGTGATGGTTGGAGCGGGCATGCGTGTCTGGTGTCACCGCCGCCCCCGGTTCGCAAGGCCTCGTGAGAGAGCCCCGTGCGAATTCGAATGATCCCTCACGCCGCGGCGGGTAGCGTTTTCGACAATGGCGGCCAGGAAAAAGGCGAAACGGGGCGCGGCACCGAAGGCGAAGAAGAGCTCGTCGAAGCGCGCGGTGCGGAAGGTCGCCCGGGCCCCGGCGAAGAAGAAGCCAGCGCCGAAGCGGGCGAAGGCCCCGGTGAAGAAGCCGGCTCCGAAGAATCGGCTCCCCGTGCGCAAGGTGCCGCGCAGCGCGGTGGCCCTGCCCGAGCTGCCCGAGATTGAAGGCTACGTGCGCAGCCTCCCGCCGCCGATCGTCCCGCTCGTCAATCGGCTGCGGCGCCTGGTGCGAGAGGCGGCTCCCGAAGCGGTGGAGCTGCTCGATGCATCGGGTCCGGCCTACGCGGTGAACGGCCTGTTCGCGCGCATCGAGGCTGACGGCGGCGTGGTGCGCGTGCGCTTCATGAAGGGCGAGCAGCTCGACGCCCCGGCCGGCACGCTGGCCGACGCGAGCGTCTCGGTGACCACCTTCGAGGAGCTGCGGGAGAACGTCTTGAGCTCGCTGGTGCGCCAGGCGGTGCTGCTCAACGTGCGCGACCCGTCGTCGTCCTCCGGGGCGGTCTGACGGTGCGCTTTCAGGCCGTCATCTTCGATCTCGACGGCACGCTGGCCGACTCGCTGCGCGATCTCGCCGAGGCGATGAACGGCGCGCTGGCCGACGCCGGAAAGCCCACCCACCCGCTCGAGGCCTACCGGCACTTCGTCGGCGAGGGCGTCGACGTCATGGTGGCGCGCGCGGCGGCTCCGGAAGTGAGGCCCGAGGTGCTCAAGGGCATCATCGACGGGTACCGCCGGCACTATGGCCTCATCGACCACGCGCACACCCAGCCGTACGAGGGCATTCCGGCGCTGCTCGACGCGCTCACCGCTGCGAAGGTGCCGATGGCGGTGTTGTCGAACAAGCGCGACGACTTCACGAAGCTGCTGGTGAAGCAGCGCTTTGGGGCCTGGCGGTTCGCCGAGGTGCGGGGCGAGCGTGAGGGCGTTCCCCGCAAGCCAGATCCGACCGCTGCCTTCGAGGTCGCGCTCGCGCTCAACGTGCTGCCCGCGAACATCTGCTTCGTGGGAGACACCGCCATCGACATGAAGACGGCGGTGAACGCCGGCATGCAGCGGGTGGGGTGCTTGTGGGGGTTTCGCGACCGGGCCGAGCTGCTCGAGGCGGGCGCCCAGCGCGTCATCGCGCACCCCACGGAGCTGCTCGCGGGGTGAGCCGCTGCCAGCGATGTCAGCCCCCTGTGCGATACCGGGGGCCATGGACGACACGCGGACGACGAAGCGGGTGGCGGGCGACGAGGCCGAGGCGCTGGTGGTCGAGCACTACGAACGCTGCGGCTGGACGGTGCGCGATCGCAACGTCCTTTCACGCCGCGGAGAGGTCGACATCGTGGCCGAGCGCGGCGAGCAGCTGGCGTTCGTCGAGGTGCGCATGCGCGCGACGGACGTCTGGGGGGATCCATCGCTCACGGTGGGCCGCTCGAAGCAGCGCACGGTGGTGCTGGCGGCGCTCCAATACCTGCAGCGGCAGCGCCTGTTGAACCGCGCCATCCAGTTCGACGTGGCATCGGTGGTGGGGCGGGGCCGGGCTGGGCGCGTCGAGATCATTCCCGACGCGTTCGACGCGGGCTTCTGAAGTTTCGGGTAAGGGGCCCCGCGTGTCGCTCGTCGAGCCCTCCACGCTGTACCTGGTCGCCACGCCCATCGGGAACCTGGGCGACGTCACGGCCCGGGCCATCGAGGTGCTGCGGGGGGTCGAGCTCATCGCCTGTGAAGACACGCGCCACTCGCGGGTGTTGCTCGACGCGCACGGCATCACGACGCCCACCACGAGCCTGCCCGCCTTCGCCGAAGGGGCCCGGGCCGACGCGCTGGTGGAGAAGCTCAAGGGCGGGGCCTCCGTCGCGCTCATCTCGGACGCGGGCAGCCCCGCCATCAGCGACCCGGGCGAGCGGCTCGTGGCCGAGTGTGTCGCGGCGGGGCTCACCGTCGTCCCCGTCCCCGGCGCCTCGGCCGTCATCGCGGCGCTCTCGGCGTCCGGGCTGCCCACCTCCCGGTTCCACTTTCTCGGCTTCTTGCCGCGCACCGCGAGCGAGGCGCGCGCGATGCTCGACGAGGTGGCCGGCCTGTCGGCGACGCTCGTGCTGTACGAGTCTCCGAGGAGGCTGGTCGAGACGCTGGCGCTCCTCCACGAGGCGCTGGGCGATCGCCCAGCCTGTGTCGCGCGCGAGCTGACCAAGAAGCACGAAGAGTTCAGCCGGGGGGCCCTGTCGGCGCTGAGGGCGAGCTGGGCGACCCGCGAGGTGCTCGGCGAGGTGGTGATCGTCGTTCAGGGCCGGGCCACCGAGGCGCGCTGGAGCGAAGCCGAGGTGCAGGCGGCCCTCGAGGCCGGGCTGGCGCGCGGAGAACGCCTGAAGGCGCTGTCGACCGAGCTTGCGCGCGCGTCGGGGTGGCCGGCGCAAGAACTCTACCGGCGCGGCGTCGCCGCCAAAGCCGGGCGGCCGTGAGGTTCGCGCTGGTGCCTTGAAATCGGTTGCCGTGCGCGTCAGGGCGCGGCCGAGGCTGGGCAGAACCCGGACTTCGGGGCGCAGGCGCGGAAGTAGACGTGCGGCAGGTTGTTCGTCCCGGCGCAGAAGAACTGTTCGCCCTCTTCGTTCTCCACCTGGAAGCCGCGGCACGTGATCGTCTGCCCCGAGACCGGGTCGCAGACGCCGCCTCCACGGCAGGCGAAGATGACCCCGCCACAATCGAAGCCCGAGGGGCAGTCGTCTTCCGTCTGGCAGATCATCCCGCAGAACGACGCCTGCTGGCCTTCGGTCACGAAGGACAGACACCGCGCCGTCGTCTGGGCGCCGCACGTCATCGTCGCGCTGCACATGTTGCAGTCGACGCGGCCTCCGCGCGTGAGGCAGGTGCCGTTGGTCTTGTCGCAGAACTGGTTCGCCGGGCAGCCCTGGTTGTCACGGCAGAAGGCGCTGCACTGGCCGTTGACGCACGCGAGCCTGGGGCCGCTCGAGGTGGCGCCGCTGGGGAGCGCGCAGTCTCCATCGTTGCGGCACCCCGTGCGGCACGCCAGCGTCTGCGCGTTGCAGACGTTGCTGAAGGCGCAGTGCTCGTCGAGCGTGCAGGGCCCGTCGGGGATGCAGCGCGTGGTGGTGGTGTCGCAGAAGGTGCCCATCGGGCAGTCGAGGTTCGACGTGCACGACGCGAACGATTGGCAGAAGCCCAGCGGGTTGCAGAAGTTGCCGGCGGGGCAGTTCGCGCTCGTCGAGCACCGGCACCCACCGGACGCCACGTCGCAGGTCTGCCCCATCGGGCACGAAGCGTTCGAGGTGCAGACGCAGCGCTCCGAGCCGTCCGTCGCCTTGCGGAAGCCCGGCGGGCAGCACATGTCGCCGACGCACACGCAGGCGCCGATGCCGGGGTTGTAGACGTGGTTGGGCGGGCAGCAGTCGGTGCGCGCGCACACGCAGTCGCGGGAGCGCGGATCGTACCGGTACTCCTCGGGGCAGCAGTTGTCGCTCGCGCACCGGCACGTCTGCCTCGTCTCGTCGAAGGTGAAGCCCTGCGGGCAGCACGAGTCTCCCGCGCACACGCAGGCGCGCTGCAGGTCGTCGTACCGGTACCCATCGGGGCAGCAGTCTTCGGCGTCACACACACAGCGCCGCTCGTCGGCCAGCCAGCGGTGATCGACCGGGCAGCACTTCGAGTCGCGGCACACGCACGCCTCGCCGTCACCCGAGTACTCGTAGCCGTCGGGGCAGCAGGCGGTGTCACGGCACACGCACACGCCCTCTTCGCACGCGTGGCCGGTCGGGCAGCCCTCGTCGGTCGAGCAGATGCACTTCGCCGAAACCGGATCGAACGCGTACCCGTTGGGGCAGTCGTCGTTGAGCGCCGTGCGAGAGCACCCGGCGGCCCCGAGGCCCAGCAGCAGCGCGATGGAAAGGCGCAGGGATCTCATGGGCGGGCGAAGGCGTACTCGATGCGAATGGTGGAGCCCGGCGGCGGAACGTAGGTGCCGAGGAAGACGACCGAGTTGGTGTCGGCCCGGTACTGCCAGCCGGTGACGTCGTTCTGCGGCACCACCGTCGACGTCATGCCGTCCACCACCGTGACGCGGATGGACGAGGCGATGGGCGGCAGCGTCAGCGGGAAGACGCGCTTCAAGGTGTTGAGCGCCTGCGCGATGCGAATGAGCGTCTGCTCGAAGCTCGCGTCGCAGATGCTCCCGACGATGCCGCCGGTGCGGGTGGCCACCTCGGTGTAGCGGAAGCTCGGCTCGGCGAGGCTGCCGTAGAGCTGGGCCTCGCCGGGCGGCACGCAGCCGTTGGGCACCGGCCCGCCGATGACCGAGAAGCTCACCAGGTTCTCGTTGCCCTTGCCCTTGAGCCCGCGGAAGACCCGGCCGTAGTACTCGGTGGGGCCGAAGCTCGAGTCGTCTTCGTTGGTGACGACGATGACGGCCAGCGCCGCGTTCGGCCGCACGAAGCCCGCGTTCGGCTGGCCCGGGCTGATGAGCGGCGGGCTGAGCGCGAACTGCGCCATGCGCAGGCCTTGCTCCCACCGCGAGCGGTTCGCCATGAAGGTGGTGTTGCGCTCGAACACGGCCCGCGCGTCGGTGGTGCGGTTGGTGATGATCGCCGGCATGCCGCGCAGGCGCCCACCGTCGTTCGACACGATGGAGATGACGCCCATCTGGAAGTCGACCCGCAGCGCGGTGAGCTCCTGCACGAAGCGGTTGAAGTTGGCGACGAGCCGCCGCCGCTCGTTCACCATCGAGCCGGAGTCGTCGATCACCCACAAGATGTCGACGACGCCGTCGGCCTGTCGCAGCACGTCGATCTGCGTGGCGTCGACCCGCGGCGGGTCGATCACCTTCACCCGGCCGACTGTGTTGCGCTCGATGCGAGGTGGTTTCACCTCGACGGGCGACAGCCGGGGCGGCGCGACCTCGGGCACCGCGTTCGTGCGCCCGTTCTCGCGGCCGATGCGATCACACGCCGTCAGTCCGAGCAACAGAAGGGGGAGGGCGCGGCGCATGGCGTGCATCACACGATGAAGGACCACGGCTGGCTCATGCAAGCGCAAGACATGGTGTGCAACTCCCTCGTTTCCTTCAGCCCCTTGCGTAAGGTGCCCCTGATGCCTACGACACCCGCGTCAGGGATGCGCGCTTTTCTGCCACTGCTGCTGTTGGTGAGCGCGCTCCCCGCGTGCCGCTGCGCGCCACCGACGCCGACGCCCGTCACCCTGCGCATCAAGAACACGAGCCGCGATGCGCTCCTCGTGCGCGACACGAAGGGCCAGCTCGGCCTCACCGTGCAGCGCAACGTGAGCGGCCAGTGGTTCTCGTTCGACGATCTGCCGTGCGAGTGCCAGACGTGTGATCGCATCTGCGAGCGCAGTTGCCTGTGCCCCGATGGAGGGATCAGCGACCAGGTCCTCGCGATTCCCCCGAATGGGCAGGCCGAGCGCGGCTGGGACGGGGTGATTCAGGTCGCCGGCTTCTCGTGCGGCTCGGTGTGTCTGGTGCCTGAGAACGCGCCGCCCGACGAGACGTTCCAGCTCCAGCTGTGCTTCGTGAACCAGATCGACGGGGTGCAGGCGCCACCGGACGGCGGACGGTTCAGCGCGACCTTCCCCCAGGCCGACACGCAGACCTGCGTCGTGCGGGCGTTTCAGCCGCAGCAGGGCGTCGTCGAGATCAGCCCCGCGCGCGGCGCCGACTGCAGCACCACCGCCGACTGCCGGGGCCGTGACGAGCTGTGCCTCTCGGGCTCGTGTACCGCGGGGTGCCCGGCCAACACCTTCCCGCCGCAGGCCGAGCTCTTCGTCACCGTCACCAACAGCGGCTTCTTCACCGAGTCGCGCGAGGCCGACGGTGGGCGGGTGCTCCTCACCGGTGAAGGGCGCATCGTCTCGACCCAGTTCGTGAACCAGTCGTTTCAGCTCTCGCTCAGCGCGACGAACGGCAGCGGCCGCGTCGACGTGAAGCTGCCCGGGGGGCTCGGCGGCCCGTCGCTGGCCACGAACACCGACGTGCGGGTGCTGGTGGCCACGCGGACGGTCGACGACAAGACCTGGCGCGCCGTCAGCGTCCGGAGCACGACCGGTGAGCTGCTGTTTGCCGCCGATCCCGCGCTGGCCGGAGACGCGCTGGTGCCAGGCGAGCTCGCGCCGTTCTCCCTCGCCCTCGACACCACGGCGGTCGGCTGCCGCGTCGACCCGTCGTGCGGAAAGTTCGTCTTCGCAAAACAAACACTCTCGAACGGAACGGCGTCCGTGTCGGTCGAGCCGGGGAAGCTCGAGTCCTTCACCGTGGGCACGCAGGCCTTCCGGTTCTGGAACGTCACGGCCGGCCGGTACGGGGCTTCATCGACGTGCGCTTCGTACCGACCCTGGGTGCTCTGGCGCGAGAGCCGCTGAACGCGTTGAGGCAGCGCGTCGGGGCCGTGCTAGCGTTCACCACCTCATGGGTTCGGCGAACGCCGCTTCGGACTTCGACCGGGGCCGGCGCATCGGCAAGTACGAGATCCTCACCCGCCTCTCGATGGGAGGCATGGCCGAGCTGTACCTCGCGTTCCTCCCAGGCCCCGGTGGTTTCAAGAAGTTCGTCGCGGTGAAGCAGATTCTGCCCGACGTGAAGCGTGACGAAGCCTTCGTGAAGATGTTCCTCGACGAGGCGCGCATCACGGCTGCGTTCAGCCACGCGAACATCGGGCAGGTCTTCGATCTCGGCGAAGACGGCGGCGAGCTGTACCTGGCGATGGAGTTCATCGCCGGCCAGAACCTCGAGCAGGTGCTCAAGCGCGCCTCCAAGCGCGAGCTGCCCATTCCGATCGGGTTCGCCGCGCGCGTCGTGCGCGACACCGCCCTGGCGCTCCACTACGCGCATCACTTCACCGATCCCTCGACGGGCCAGGCGATGCCCGTCGTGCACCGCGACGTCAGCCCGAAGAACGTGATGATCACGTACTCCGGCGACGTGAAGGTGATCGACTTCGGCATCGCCAAGGCGAAGGGCCGGCTCAACCGCACGCAGGTCGGAATCGTGAAGGGCACCTCGGGCTACATGGCGCCCGAGCAGGTGAAGAACGAGCAGCTCGACGGGCGCTCCGACCTCTTCGCCACGGCGGTGATGCTGCACGAGATGCTCTGCGGCGAGCGCCTGTTCACCGCGCCCACCGACGCGGGCATGATGCTGAAGATCGTCGAGTTCGACGCGCCGGCGCCCTCGCAGGTGAACCAGTACGTCTCCGACGCGTTCTCGGCGGTGGTGCTCAAGGGCCTCGAGAAGAGCCGCGACCGGCGGTTCTCCACGGGCAAGGAGTTCGCCCGCGCCATCGAGCAGAGCTGCCCCGAGATGTTCGAAGAAGAGCAGCTCGCCGAGTTCATGAAGCAGCTCTTCGAGGACAAGATCGCGCTCACGCGGTCGGTGCTCGACCTCGCCAACGAAGCGAAGGACGTCTCGAGCCTTTCGCGCGCCATCGAGGGCCTCAAGCAGGAAGACACCGATCAACCCTCGTCGGGCGGGCGCAAGAAGGTGACCAACGGCGCGGGCGCGAAGAGCACCGCGACCCCGTCACCGCGGCCAGGCCTCTCGCGAGGCGGCCCGCCCTCGAGCCAGCGGCTGCCGAAGGTGAAGGCCGGCCCCTCGAGCCAGCGCCTCCCGCCCGTCACGAGCGGGCCCAAGTCGTCGCGGTCTCTCCCGAAGGTCGGCGAGTCGCGGCGCTCGCTCGCGCCGGTGGAGGACGAGGAGATCACCGCGAAGAAGTCGAAGACCCGGCTCCCTCCGGTGTCCGACGTCAACGCCACCGTTCCGCCGCGCTCGAAGTCGGGCGTCGTTCCCGTCACGGCCGAGCCCCAGCGCCCCACGGAGCAGGGCGGACCTGAGGCGCCGAGCGGTGGCGGCAGCACCATCGGCCTGGTGATCGGCGCGGTCGTGCTCCTGGGCATTCTCGGTGGCGGCGTGTGGGCCGTGACGAAGGGGCCGCTCGCGACGCCTGAAGAGCCCGTGCAGGTCGTCGACAACGGGCCCAAACCCATCGAGGTCGGGACGCAGCCTGGCAAGGCGCCGAACGTGCCCCAGTGGCTGCTCGAGAAGCAGGCCCAGGAGCAGCGCGAGGCCGAAGAGAAGGCGCGCCAGAAGGAGATCGAAGACGCCGCGAACGACCCCGAGCGGCTCCAGCTGCTCCAGGAGATCATGGCGCAGATCCAGCAGCTCGATCGCCTCGAAGAGGAGCAGCGCCAGCTGAAGATCGAAGCCAAACAGTCGAAGACGAACACCGAGCAGAACAGCAAGAAGATCGAAGAGCTGCAGAAGCAGATCAACGATCTGAAG
Source organism: Myxococcaceae bacterium (assembly GCA_033763395.1). GTDB lineage: Bacteria > Myxococcota > Myxococcia > Myxococcales > Myxococcaceae > Xiheimicrobium. The sequence goes on along the minus strand of JANRKQ010000116.1, from coordinate 63,420 downwards.
GGCGCGCTCGCCGAGAAGCAGGAGCGCAAGAAGTCCGTCGGGAAGAAGGGCGATGGCACCGTGCAGGTCGTCAAGGACACCAGGTCCGCCCGCGCGGCCGAGGTGGGCTACCTCACGCTGCGCACGGTGAACCCGTCGTCGGCGAACGTGTTCCTCGGGAACGCGCAGCTGGGCGCGACCCCGTTCGTGAAGCTGCCGCTCGACACCGGCACGCACACGCTGCGGCTCGTCGACGGCGACTCGAAGAACCGCACGCTGACGGTCACCATCGCGGCGGGGAAGACGGAAGAGCTGCGGGTCGACGTCGGCACCTTGCCGCTGGAGCCCTGAGGGGCCCGCCCTTTGTTCTCCTCGCTCCGGCAGGGCCCCGCATATAGGGTGCCGCCGCCATGTACTTTCAGGACTTGATCCTCTCGCTCCAGTCGCACTGGGCGAAGCTCGGTTGCATCGTGACGCAGTCGTACGACCTCGAGGTCGGCGCCGGCACGATGGCCCCGTACACGTTCCTCCATGCGCTGGGCCCCGAGCCGTGGAACGTCGCCTACGTGCAGCCCTCGCGGCGCCCGGCCGACGGCCGCTTCGGCGAGAACCCCAACCGCTTGTTCCAGCACCACCAGTTCCAGGTGATCTTGAAGCCGGCGCCGAAGAACGTGCAGGAGCTCTACCTCGACTCCATCAAGGCCTTCGGCATCGATCCGATGTCGCACGACATCCGCTTCGTCGAGGACGACTGGGAATCGCCGACGCTGGGCGCCTGGGGCCTGGGCTGGGAGGTCTGGTGTGACGGCATGGAGATCACCCAGTTCACCTACTTCCAGCAGTGCGGCGGCTTCGACTGCAAGCCGGTCGCCGCCGAGCTGACCTACGGCCTGGAGCGCATCGCGATGTACCTGCAGGGCGTCGAGAACGTCTTCGACGTCGAGTGGGTGAAGGGCGTGAAGTACCGCGAGGTGTTCCACGCGAACGAGGTCGAGATGTCGAAGTACGCGATGCAGGCCTCGGACGCCGATCAGCTGTTCGCGCTGTTCGACAGCTACGAGAAGGAATGCAAGCGCCTCATCGTCGACAAGCAGCTGCCGATCCCGGCGTACGACTTCGCGCTCAAGTGCAGCCACACCTTCAACCTGCTCGACGCGCGCGGGGCCATCTCGGTGTCCGACCGCGCGCTCTTCATCAAGCGCGTGCGCGACAACGCCCGCCTCTGCGCCGAGGGCTACCTGCAGATGCGGGAGCGCCTGGGCTACCCGCTGTGCAAGACGAGCTGGACGGTGGGGGAGCAGCTGCCGCTCCTCGAGGGCAAGAAGGCCTCGGAGTACTGGAGCACGGTGAGCCTCGCGAAGAAGGACGAGAAGGAGGCCTCCCGTGGCTGAGCTGCTCTTCGAGCTCGGCAGCGAAGAGCTTCCGGCCCGCTTCGTCGTCCCGGCGCTCGACGAGCTCGAGCGCCTCTTCAAGGAGCAGTGCGCCGCCGCCCGCGTCGGTCACGGCGCGATCCGTCGCTTCGGCACGCCCCGCCGCCTCGCGCTGTTGGTGGACGGCCTCGTCGAGAAGACGGACGACGTGGTGAAGGAAGTGCAGGGCCCCTCGGTCAAGGCCGCGTTCGAGGCCGATGGCAAGCCGAAGGTGCCGGCGATCAAGTTCGCCGAGTCGGTGAAGCTGCCCGTCGAGAAGCTCAAGCGCGTGTCGACGCCCAAGGGCGAGTACCTGGCAGCCGACGTGGAGGAGAAGGGCCGCCGTACCCTCGAGCTGCTGCCCGAGGTCCTGAACGCGTGTGTCAAGAAGCTCCAGTTCCCCAAGTCGATGCGGTGGGGTGACGTCGAGGCGTCCTTCGGCCGCCCGCTGCAGTGGATCGTCGCCCTCTTCGGCGCCGAAGTCGTGCCCGTCGTGTTCTCCGACGTCAAGAGCGGCCGGCAGACGCGCGGCCACCGCTTCTTGTCGAACGGGTGGCTCACCCTGGAGCACCCGTCGGCGTACGAAGCCGCCCTCGAGAAGGCGCACGTGGTGCCCTCGCTCGAGAAGCGCCGCGCCCTGCTGGTCGAGCGCCTCGCCGCCGCCGCGAAGAAGGCCAACGGCGCGCTCATCGCCGACGAGGCGCTCGTCGATCAGGTGCTCAACCTCGTCGAGCTGCCGAACCCGGTGGTGGGCACCTTCGAGGAGCGTCACCTCGACCTCCCACCCGAGGTGCTCATTCAGGAGATGAAGAGCCACCAGCGCTACTTTTCGCTCACTGACGCAAGCGGGAAGGTGCTCCCGCGTTTCATCGCCGTGTCGAACACGCCGGTGAAGGACGAGGCCTTGTCGGTGAAGGGGTACGAGCGCGTCTTGCGCGCGCGGCTCACCGACGGGCGGTTCTTCTTCGACGAAGATCGCAAGGCGCCGCTGCAGGACCGCCGGCCGAAGCTCGCGCGCCGCAACTGGGTGCAGGGCCTCGGCTCGATGGCCGAGAAGTCGGACCGAATGACCGCGCTGGCGCTCTTCCTTTCGAAGGCGACCGGCAAAGGCGACGCGGCCACCATCGAGCGCGCCTCGTTCCTCGCCAAGTGCGACCTCGAGACGGGCATGGTGGGTGAGTTCCCCGAGCTGCAGGGGGTGATGGGGCGTGAGTACGCGCTCCACGCCGGCGAGCCGAAGGACGTCGCCCTGGCCGTTTTCGAGCACTATCTGCCGCGTGGGGCCTCCGACGGGCTGCCCACGAAGAACGAGGGCGCGCTCATCGGTCTCGCGGAGCGCCTCGACTCGCTCTGCGGCCTGTTCGCCATCGGCAAGAAGCCCACCGGCGCAAAGGACGAGTTCGCCCTGCGCCGCGCGGCCATCGCCATCATCAACCTGGTGGTGGGGCGTGGCTACCGGTTCTCGCTCTCCGCCGCGCTCGACGAGTCGCTCAAGCTGCTCGAGCCGGTGCTGGCGAACGTGAAGAAGCGCACGCCGAACACCCAGGTGAAGGCCGAGGTGCTCGAGTTCCTGCGCGATCGCCTCCGCCCGCTGTGGGGAGAGCAGTTCCGCGCGGACATCATCGATGCCGTGGTAGCGGCGGGAGCCGACGATCTCGTCGACGTGAGACTCCGGCTCGAGGCGCTCACCGAGTATGTGCGGAGTCCGGACTTCGTGGCCCTTGCGGCGACCTTCAAGCGCGTATCCAACATCGTCCAGAAGCAAGCTGCGGATATCCAGAAGGACGCCGCGCGGACGGTCGACGAGGCACTCCTGGTCGAGCCTGCAGAGAAGGCTCTGAGTGTTGAGGTCACGCGGGTGACCAACTCAGTCATCGCTGGAGATACGTACAAGGCTCGGCTCGCGAAGGTGGTGCCGCTCCGCCCCCACGTCGACGCCTTCTTCGACCAGGTGATGGTGATGGCCGACGACAAAGCCCTGCGCGAGAACCGTGTGCGGCTCCTCATGGAGATCGGCGGCCTCTTCGGCACGGTCGCCGACTTCTCGAAGATCCAGTCGGAGGGCTGACGTGCGCGTGTCCCGCTGGTGGCCGGTGGTGGTGTGGCTCTCGGTGTCGACGGCGTGCCCCGCCATCGACGTCTCGCTGCCCACCCCGATGGACCGCTTCTACTTCCCGGCGGCGCTCGCCCATGTCGACGCGCCCGACGGCGGCGACGGCGTCTTGCTGGTGACGTCCGCCAACTTCGACAAGCGCTTCTCGTCTGGGGCGATGGTCGCGGTGAACCTCGACACGCTGCCGGCGCGGTTGCCGGCCTTCGGTTCGAATCCCCCGTCACCGGTGCAGGTGCCGCTCCTGCGAGGCGTGGGGCAGGGTGGGCCCCAGGGCGATGGAGGCTTCAGGGACTCGGTGCTGATCGCGCCATTCGCTGGGCAGATGGCAGTCCTCCCGCTCGGCGAGGGCCGCTTCCGCGCCTACGTGGCCACGCGCTCCGAGTTCCAGCGGGTGCACGGCGTCGACCTCGAGGTGGGCACCGACGGCGCGCTCTCGCTCTCGTGCTTCAACGGCGACGGGGGCCGCAACTGTGGCGAGGCCGCGACCTCGTTGAACCAGTTCGAGCAGACGACGACGACCGGCCTGCCGCGGGCGCCCGGCGTCTTCGGCGTGGCCTTGCGGGCGCGCGCGTGCGTGACGTCGGCCGACTGTGGTTCTCCAGAGACCGAGTACGCCTGCCAGGCGAGCCGCTGCGTGTCGGCGCCGACCGATGGTGGCCGGCGGGAGCCCGCGTCCGACGTGCTCGTCACCCACATCGCGCAGGCTGACTCTCCGCTGGGCTCGGGTACCAACCTGCGCGGCTACCTCGTGCGATTGCCGAGCGAGAGCCTCACGGTGAACGCGGAGCGCTTCCTCGACCTCGGGCCCGGCGCCACCCACGCGGTGGCCGTCGGCTCTCGCTGGAACTTCGTGAGCGGCCGGTTCCTGAACCCCTCGGGCAACCTCATTCGCCTCGTCGACGCCTCGAGCGGGCAGTTCCTCTCGAGCGGGCTCGAGTCGACCTTCCGGGTGGCCGAGGCGCGGGGCATCGCCCTCTCGTCGAACGAGCGCCGCGTGTACCTCATCGGCCGGAACCCCGACGCGCTGCTCGTCGCGGGCATCGACGACCCGACCGGGCCCGCACCCCGACTGCAGGTCGTGCGTGGCAACCCGCTCCCGGCGGGCCCCAACGAGCTCGCCGTGCTGTCGCGCCCTGGCCGGGGCGATCTGCTCGCCATCACCTGCACCACCGCCGGCGTGCTCGCGCTGTACGACGACGAAGTGGGCGAGGTGGCTGCCGAGGTGCCCGGCGTGGGCGTGCAGCCCTTTGGCCTGACGGTCGATCGCCGCGGCAACGGCGCGCGCCTCTACGTCTCGAACTTCCAGGACGGCCGAATCGCCGTCATCGACGTGGTCGATCTCGACCAACCCCGAAACGCCCGCCTCGTGGCGCACCTCGGCCAGCAGCAGCTGTGCCTCGTGCGGCCGTCGGACCCGTCGTGCGTCGACGGCGGCGTGGATGGAGGCCTGTGATGCGGTGGCACGGTGCGCTGCTGGTGGCCGTTCTCGCCGGGTGTACGCAGATGACCGGAGGCTCGGCCGGCCGGGTGGTGGGGACCAACGACGTGATCCTCGTCGACCGGCTCGAGGGGCTCGACCTCGCCGGCGCCGATCCCGCGCTCTCGCTCAACCGCTACCTCTTCGTCACGTCGACCGACACGAACGAGCTGCGGGTGCTCGACCTGTCCGGCAACTGCAGCAGCCAGCAGCGCTGCTACCTGCCGGGCCCCAACCCGCTCGAGACGCTCTCGATCCCCGTCATCGATCGGCCCACCTCGTTGGCCATCGACGAGCGCTACGAAGAGGGCGTGCGACGGAAGGGCGCGCTGCTCTACGCGACACGCCCCGGCGGCCCCGAGCTGTCCATCGTCGGCGTGGCCCCCAACGAGCTGCGCGAAGTTCGACGCGTGACCGTGCCCGCGCCCGTGACGGCGCTGTCGGCGCTGATGGTCGACCGCGACACGAGCCGCATCTTCGTGGCGACCTTCGATGGGGCCGCCTCGACGGTGTGGGAGCTCAGGCACCCGTCGACCCCCGCGGCGCTGCGGCGCATCTCGACCAACGAGCTCGTGAGTCGCCTCGCCGCGCGCCTCCGCGTGCCCGGCGCGTCGGTGGTCGCGCTGCAGGCCATCCCCGGGCTCCCGGGTCGTCAGGCCAACGGGCGGCCCTTCTGCGCCGACCCGGCGAAGGCGTGCCTCGTCGTCGCCACCCGTCGCGAGAGCGGCGCGTCGGGTGACACGGTGATGTTCGATCTCGAGACCCTCGAGTCCGTTCGGCTCCAGTTCCCCGGGCCGGTGCGCGCGCTGGCGACGTCGGATCAGGTGACGCCCGCCGACGAGGCGCTGCGGCCCCTGCGTGCCCAGACGCCTCCTCCCGGTGCGCTCATCTACGGCGTCCTCGACGAAGAAGCCTGCGGCAGTTCGCGCTGCGGCGGCCTCTCGGCGGTCGACACGCGGGGCACGGCCGCGGCAGGCGGCTTCGAGGTCGTTCGCAGCGAAGGGTTCCCGACCCAGCCCGTGCGGTGGAATGACGGCCTGGTGGTGGGCTTCTCGATCGTCGCGGGCGGGCGCGTCGCGGCGAATGACGCCGGGGTGCTCGACGTCGCGCAGCTGCCGCTCCTGGGCGCCATCACCACCAGCAACGGAGAGCTGGTCTTCTTCGACGCCCTCGAGCAGCGGCTCCTCGAGCAGCCCGGGCCGCCTTCGACGCTGGGGCCGGTGCGCTTCACCGCTGAGCTGGCCCCTGACGCGGGCGCCTACGTGGCGGGGCCAGCGGTGGTGGGGGACGCGACCCGTGTGGGAGACGCCTTCGTCGCGACGAGCCAGGCCTCCATCGTCGACGGTGCCCTTCGCTCGCAGGAGCTGTCGATTCGTTGGCGGGGCCCCCTCACCCCAGAGGGCGGCCTCGTCGCCTCGAGCTCGACCCGCCTCGAGCTGCCCCGCGCCGTGGCGCAGAAGCTCTCGGTCGGAGACGAGGTGTCGTTCGCCGGCTGCCCGATGTCGGCGCGCGTGTCGGCGGTGAGCGATGCCGTCGTGGGGGTGCAGGGCGCCGAGAGCTGCGCCGCGCCGGGGCGCGTCTCGATTCGCGCTGGAGCCAGCCGGCCCTTCGTCATCTCGGGCAGCGTCGACGGCCTGCTCGGCCGCAGCGGGGCTGGTGAGACGTTTCAGCTCTTCGCGACCCCAGCGGTTCGCCTCGCGGGGGTCGACCCGTCTCAGCCCCTCCTGGTGATCCCCTTCGGCCGGGACACCGACACGACCCCACCTCCTGCGACGGCGCTTTGGACGATGGCCATCGACAGCGGGCTTGCGCCGCTCGTCTCGCAGGTCGACGTCAACTCGTTCGGCACGGGGCTGTCGGCCTGCACGGGGAACGTCACCCTCCCCGGGGCGGTGGTGTACGACGTCGTGCGGCACCGCCTCTTCGCGGCCTACCCATCGGCCAACCTGGTCACCGAGTTCGACCCCACCCGGACGGTGCGTGGACTGATCGGCCCGAACAACGGGGTCTTCTGCTATCGGTAGATTGGACCGGCCACGATTTGGCGCTATCTTCGCGCTCGATCGCCGCGTTGCAGGCAGCGGTCAGCGAGCCGACGACAATGATGGATCCGAGCAGCCGCCCACCGCGAAAGGTCTCGATCGCCGACCACATCTGGCAGGCCTACGAAGACATGGCCTCGCAGATGGGCTCCGATCGCGATGCCCTCATCAACCAGGCGATGTTCATGTTCGCGCGCCTCAACGGGTTTCTCGACACGGGTCTGGGCTCCGGGTCGTCGCCGCCGCCGCCAGGGCCACGCCCCGTCGCGGTGTCGAATGGAACGCCCGCGCCACGGCCTCCCGCGGGAGGGGCTCCACGTGGGGCGCCTCCGATGCTCCAGCCCGCGCCGCGTCCGCCGCCGCGCGCCGCCGAGCCTGCTCCGCCGCCCTCCGGCGGTGGAATGGATGACGACCCGGTTCGACGCGAAGTGCAGGAGCGGGTCCTCGAGACGGCCGCCGAGCTCGAGCGGCTGATTCAGAACAAGCGCGGCGGCGCCGCGCCGCCTCCGGCGGCCGACCCTGACGACGGCGGCATCGACATCGACGATCCAGGCGGCGACGCCACCGGCGCCCCGGCGCTCTACATGATGGTCGAGGGCGGCGAGCTCGACCGCATCGCGAAGGAGCGCTTCGTGATCGGCCGCGGCAAGCACTGCGACTTCGTCATCAACTCCGGCAAGGTGTCGCGTGAGCACGCGGTCATCACCCGTGAGGGCAACGACTACTTCGTCGAAGATCTCGGGTCGTCGAACGGCACCTGGTTCAACAAGCAGCGCATCAAGCGCCGGAAGATCGAAGACGGTGACGAGTACTTCATCTGCTCCGACAAGGTGAAGTTCGTCTTCCGCTGACCGCGCGAGCAGCCCGGGCGGCCGGTGAATCGAGCGTGACTTCCTGCGGCGGCACGATCGCAAGCCGGCCCGACGCCACGCGGGCCTTTGCGCTCCGAGGGGTCCTTCCCGTGCACGGGTCCTCGAGGCAGCCTCGTTCTTCTGATGCTGAAGCGTGGAGGTCTCAGTGACGACCGTCCAGCTCGTCTGCTGGCCGCTGGTCGCGGTGGCGGTGCTGGCCGCGGCCACCCTGGACCTTCGGACGCGGCGGATTCCGACCTGGCTGGCCCTCGGCCTCGGGGTGAGCTGCCTCGCCGTGCGTGTCGTCGTCGAGGGCGCGGGGACGCCCGACGTGGGGCTCCTCACCGGGCTGTTGGGCGCGCTCGGGTGCGCCGGGCCGTATGCGCTGCTCGCGCTCACGGGCCCGCGGGTCGGGTGGGGCGATGTGGTGCTGCTGGCCGGCGTGGGCGCGGGGCTCGGCTTTCCCCGGGGGCTCGCGGCGGCGTTCCTCATCTCGATCGTCGGCGCGGTGGTGGCGCTCGTGGCGCTCTGGCGGCGGCGCCGGTCTGCTACGGTGCCTGCACCGGGAACGAACGCGAGCGTCGACAGCGCGCGGGCGATTCCCTACGGTCTGCCCATCGCGCTCGGCGCGATCTGGGCGATGGGGTGGGGCGGGCCGGCGTTGGAGCCGGTGTCGGACGAGGGGCTCGAGCCAACCATCGAGCTGCTCGATGCAGGCGTCGAGGTGGTCGAGGAGTCGGGGCAGGCCCCACCGCAGGACTGAAGTCGTACGGACGGCCGGCCTTCATCGCCGGCTCGAGGAGGCGGGATGATGCGCAGCGTTGCTTCGACCTTCACCCCAGTGCTCGCGGTGCTGGCGGCCTCGGTGGCCGTCGCCCAGGAAGGCGGCAACATCAGCCTCGGCGTGGGCACCCAGAAGGTGATCACCGTGCCCGGCATCTCGCGCGTCGCCGTCGGTGACGCCGCCGTGGCCGACGTGAAGACCATCGGCAACAACCAGCTCCTCATCATCGGCTCGTCGGAAGGCAAGACGACGCTGCTCATCTGGAAGAACTCGGGCCAGCGCATCAGCTACCTGCTGTCGGTGCGCAAGCAGGACCCGAACGAGGTCATCTCGGAGATCAAGAAGCTCCTCGGTGAGATCGAAGGCGTCAACGTGCGCATGGTGGGCGACCGCATCTACCTCGACGGTCAGGCCTACACGCAGGCCGACGCCGACCGCATCGATCAGGTCGTCGGCCTGTACCCGAACGTGAAGAGCTTCGTGAAGATAGCGCCCAACGCGAAGAAGCTCGTCGCCCAGAACCTGAACGCGGCCTTCCAGAAGGCGGGCCTCAAGAACGTGCAGGCCAACGTCGTCGGCTCGACCATCTTCCTCGAGGGCTCGGTCGAGTCCCAGCAGGACCTGCAGAAGGCCGAGCTCATCACCAAGGCCATCGGCGAGAAGGTCGAGAACCTGCTCACCGTCGGCATCAAGCGCATGATCCTGTCCGAGGTGCAGTTCGTCGAGATTCGGCGCGAGTCGCGCGACCGGTACGGCATTCGGTACCCGTTCGACATCTCGGGCACCGCGAGCAGCAGCGTCATCATCACGCGCGAGCTGTTCCCCGGGAACTTTGGCGAAGGCAACCTGCGCGCCTCGGGCCTTGGCAACGCGCAGTTCAACATCGGTTTCCAGAACAACGACGGCTACGGCCGGCTCCTCGCGCAGCCGAAGCTCGTGTGCGCGTCGGGTGAGCAGGCCGAGTTCCTTGCGGGCGGCGAGGTGCCGATTCCGCTCATCACCAACAACCAGTTCGCCGTCGAGTTCAAGCCGTACGGCGTGATCTTGCGGCTCAAGCCGACGGCCGACCGGAACGGCAACATCCAGACGAACATCGAGGCCGAGGTGAGCGAGGTCGATCAGTCGGTCGCCATCTCGGTCGGCGGCGGCGCTTCGATTCCCGGCTTCCGCACACGGAAGGTGAAGACGAACGTCACGGTACGGCACGGCGAGACGATCGTGCTCTCGGGCGTCTTCGCGCACGACGAGCAGAAGTCGGTGTCGAAGGTGCCTGGCCTCGGTCACATTCCGATCATCGGAGAGCTCTTCAAGAACCGCGCGTTCGACTCGAACAAGCGCGAGCTCGTCATCTTCGTCACGCCCCGCATCGTGAACCCCGACTCCGAGAAGATTCGCACCATCATCGAAGACGTGAAGAGCCGCTACAAGCAGGCCCGCGGCGAGGTCAGCTTCGGCATCTTCGACTGACCGCCGCCGCTGTAGGGGCGTGTGGGGGCAGGCAGGGGTCGGTCATCTGGCCGCGACCTGTCCCTTTTCCAAGACGTGACGAGGCGTTGCGCGTGGGCGGGCTCTGCTAGAGTCGCGCTTCCATGTTTCTCCTCACGCTGACCGAGAAGGGCGGCGAGTCCGAGCAGCTGACCTTCGACAAAGACGAGGTCACCATCGGCCGCCTCGCGGGCAACGACATCGTCCTGAACAAGGGCAACGTCTCGAAGTACCACTCGCGCATCGTCCTGAAGGACGGGAAGTTCATCGTCGTCGACCTCAAGTCGACCAACGGCACCTTCGTCAACGGCAAGAAGCTGGCGGCGCCGCTGGTGGTGCGGCCGTCGGATAAGATCTACGTCGGCGACTACATCATCAACGTCGAAGAGGGTGAGGCTGGCGACGAGGCCGCCGCGGACGACGAGGGGTACGCCGAGGACGAGGCCGAGGAGCAGGGCGAGTACGAGGACGACGCGCCGGCCGAGGACGAAGAGCAGGGCGAGTACGAAGACGAAGGCTACGAGGAAGACGAGGAAGCGCCGGCCGAAGAAGAAGAAGAGCAGAAGAACATGCCGGCCTCGCTGGCCGCGGCGCTGCGCAAGAACCGCAAGCACGTCGACCCGCGGCTCGAGGCCTACGCCAACCTGCAGAAGGACATTCACGACCGGCTCATCGAGTACCTCGACCTGCGCCGCCTCGACATGGACCGCCTCGGCGACGAGGAGCTGTGGAAGCGCACCGAGAAGGCCATTCGCGATCTGATCGACCAGATGGACGCGGATCAAGAGATCCCCGAGGAGATCGATCGCGAGATGCTGCTCACCGACGTCCTCAACGAGGCGCTGGGCCTCGGCCCCCTCGAGGCGTTCCTCGCTGACGACGACATCAGCGAGATCATGGTGAACCACGCCAACCAGCTCTACATCGAGAAGAAGGGCAAGCTGATCCTCTCGGACAAGATCTTCTCGTCGAACCAGGCCGTGCTGGGCGTCATCGAGCGCATCGTCGCGCCGATCGGCCGCCGCATCGACGAGTCGAGCCCGATGGTCGACGCACGCCTGAAGGACGGCTCGCGCGTCAACGCCATCATTCCTCCGCTGGCCCTCAAGGGCCCGTGCATCACGATTCGAAAGTTCAAGCGCGACGCGCTGCGCATCGAAGACCTGATCAAGTTCAAGACGGTCACGCCGCAGATGGCCGAGTTCATCGAGATGTGCGTGAAGGCCAAGCGCAACATCGTGATCTCGGGCGGCACCGGGTCGGGCAAGACGACGACGCTCAACGTGGTGTCGTCCTTCATCCCTGAAGACGAGCGCATCATCACGGTGGAAGACGCGGCCGAGCTGCAGCTGCGGCAGGAGCACTGGGTGCAGCTCGAGTCGCGCCCGCCGAACCTCGAGGGCAAGGGCGCCATCACCATTCGTGATCTGGTGAAGAACTGCCTGCGCATGCGGCCCGAGCGCATCGTCGTCGGAGAGTGCCGGTCGGGCGAGGCCCTCGACATGCTCCAGGCGATGAACACGGGCCACGACGGCTCGCTCACCACGCTGCACGCGAACACGCCCCGCGACGCACTCGCGCGCATGGAGACGCTGGTGCTCATGGCCGGCATGGACCTGCCGGTGAAGGCCATTCGCGAGCAGATCGCCTCGGCCGTGCACATGATCATTCAGCAGACGCGCTTCAACGATGGCACGCGGAAGATCGCCTACATCACCGAGATCTCCGGCATGGAGGTCGACATCATCACCCTCCAGGACATCTTCTATTTCAAGCAGGAGGGGTTCACCGAAGAGGGCCGCGTTCGGGGGCGCTACGTGGCGACCGGCTTCGTTCCCAAGTTCTACGACGAGCTGCAGCGTCGTGGCGTGCCCGTGAACATGGGTATCTTCCGCGAGGAGTGACGACATGCCCACGCTCGTCATCAAGGGCCCCGACGGCAACGAGCAGGAGCAGGACTTCGCCGACGCGCTGACGGTCGGTCGCGCCGAGGGGAACGATCTGATCCTCTCCGAGGGGGGTGTGTCGCGAAAGCACGCGCGCTTCTTCCTCGATGGCGACGCGCTGATGGTCGAGGACCTGGGCTCGGCGAACGGCACGCTCGTCAACGGCGAGCGCATCGAGGGCCCCGCCGCGGTGCCCGCCGGGGCCACCATCATCCTCGGTGACTACGAGGTGACGCTGAAGGTCGAGAGCCGCTCGCGCCCCAAGGTGGACAAGGCGCAGGCGAAGCCGTCGAGCCGTGGCACCCAGTCGCTCAAGCGGCCGGCGTCGCTGGCGAAGGCGGGCGGCGGTGAGCGCTCGACGAAGGTGATGCCCGCGGTGAAGCCCTCGGCGTCGAAGGACGCCCGGCGCGCTGGCTCGAAGGGGCCGGTGCTGCGCGGGCTGTCGGGCACGGTGACGGGCAAGTCGTTCGATCTCGCCGGCGTGATGGTGGTGGGCCGGGTGGCCGGGGTCGACGTGCGCGTCGACGATGACTCGGTGAGCCGGCGCCACGCCGAGGTCGAGGTGAAGGGCCGCGAGGTGGTGCTGCGCGATCTCGGGAGCGCCAACGGCACGACGGTGAACGGCTCTCCCATCACCGAAGACACGCCGCTGTCGCCGGGCGACATCATTCAGTTCGGCGTCGTCGAGCTCATGTACGAGAACGGCGCTCCCTCGGGCTCGAAGGGGGCCGTGTCGCGCGCTCCGCGGAGCGCTCCGGAGCGCCCGGCTCGACGCAGCCGCGTGGCCGACGACGAGCCCATCGAGGCGATGGCCACCGCCACCTCGCCGATGGATCCGAAGAAGAAGCGCCTCTTCGTCGTCGGCGGCGCGGTGCTGGCGTTCCTCTTCGTCGCGGTGCTGGTGAAGGGCCTCACCGCCGACCCTGGAGTCGGAAACCCGAACCCGACGGGGCAGGGTGGGCCCGTGAAGCCACCGCCGCCGACGAACCCGGCCGACGAGATCGACGAGCTGCTGAAGGTCTGCCGCACCTACGCGAGCTGCGAGGGGCGCTCGGCAGATTGGGCGCGCGCCGAGGCCGCCTGCGCGAAGATCATCGATCTCGAGCCGATTCACGAGCAGGCCAACGAGCTGATGAAGCGCATCACCCACGAGAAGGCCGCCGAGCAGGCCTACCTCAAGGGCAAGGAGTTCGCCGCCGCGGGCCGCCGCGAAGAGGCCCTCGATTCGTTCGCCAAGGTGAAGCCGTTCTCGAAAGAGATCAGCGGCTGCTACTTCCTGCCGACGTTCTCGTTCGCCCGGCCCGTCATCGACGAAGAGAAGAAGGCGCTCGCCGGCGAGTGCAAGGCCTACGCCTCGGGCGGTAAGTGGGAGAACGCACTCAAGTCGTGCGAGGCCTACATGCGGCTCGCCTGCCAGGCGATGAGCCGCGAAGAGCTGGTCCCGCCGTACCCGAAGCAGCTGAAGCTCGACGGAGCGCTCGGCCCGAATGACTGGCGGCCCACCGACCCGACGTTCCTCAACTTCCTTCGGGCGCGTCAGAAGCTGCGGCCTGGCGACGTGCCGTGGACGTGCCCCGAGCTGGCCGTCTTCAAGCCTCCTCCGAAGGCGAAGCCCATCGAGGACGAGGTCATCGAGCAGTTCAAGGCCCGGTACCCGACCGAACCCGAGATCGCCAAGTCGCTGGGGCTCTACTTCAAGGGCGCGTTTGCCGAGTCACGCATTCCGCTGCAGCGAATCCTCGAGACGGTCAGCAAGGCGAAGCTGCACGACGAAACGCGCGAGCTGCTGCTCGACGTGGACAACGCCGCGTCCTTCTTCCGCACCGGGCAGACCGAGCTGTCGAACGACAAGCCCGAGAAGGCCGAAGATCCCTTCCGCAAGGCCCTGGCGCTGGACGAGAAGGTGGTGCTCGGCCCGACGCTGATGAAGCTCCCCGACGAGCAGCGCCGCAAGGAGATCGAGAAGCGCAGCTCGTTCGTCCGCAAGGGCATCGTCGAGGGCATGGGCAGCACCTGCTACGCCAAGGGCAAGGCGCTGGCCGACAAGAAGGACTTCCGGGCTGCCTGCCGCGTCTGGAAGCTGGGCATCTCGTTCAACCGCGCGAACGCCGACCTGCTGAAGGCGGGCTACTTCTGCACCCAGCGCGCGGGCGAGGCGCTCAAGAAGGCCGACTCGTGCCCGGCCCTCAGCGTCGTGCTCGATCTCGCCGTCGATGGTGATGGCTACAAGGAGAAGGTCGAAGAGATGGCCGTCGAGAACGGCTGCAAGTGACGCGCTGACGCCCGGGGTTTTGCGCTACGAGCGCCGTCATGGGCGTTCAAGGTGATCTCTTCTCGTCGGCTCCTCCCGCACCGGCGGCGCCACCGGTCGTGGTGACCGAGCCGGCCCCCGTCGCAGCCCCCACGGGCCCGCCGACGCTGACGCTCATCGACGCCTCGGGGTTCGTGTTTCGGGCGTACCATGCGCTCCCGCCGCTCACGACGTCGAAGGGCGTGCCCACCCACGCGGTGCTGGGCTTCACGCGCATGCTCCTCAAGCTGCTGCGTGAGCGCCGGCCGACGCACCTGGCCCTCTGCTTCGACAAGGACAGCCGCAAGGGCCGCCTCGCCATCGACCCGAACTACAAGGCCAACCGCGAGGCGCCTCCGGCCGATCTCTCGATGCAGTTCGAGCTGATCCGCAAGGTCGCTGCGGTGCTCGACATTCCCATCCTCGAAGTCGCGGGGTGGGAAGCCGACGACGTCATCGCTACCCTGGTGAAGCGCGCCCGCGCCGAGGGGCTGGCCACGCAGATCGTCACCAGCGACAAGGACTTCCTGCAGCTGCTGGCGCCCGACGTGTCCATCTGGGACCCAGTGAAGGACTCGCCCATCGGCGAGGCCGAGGCGCTCGAGAAGTTCGGCGTGCCACCGTCGCAGATGCGGGAGTACCAGGCGCTGGTGGGCGACGCGATCGACAACGTGCCCAAGGTGCCGGGCGTGGGGCCCAAGACGGCGGCCGAGCTGGTGAAGCGCTTCGGCACCGTCGAGGCGCTCATCGCGCGCGCCGACGAGATCGAGAAGCCGAAGCTGCGCGCCGCCATCAAGGAGCACGTCGAGCAGCTCCGCCGCGCCTACCAGCTCGTGTCGTTTCGCGACGATCTCGAGCTCGACGCCTCACCCACGGCGCTCGGGGTGCGGCCCATTCACCAGGCCGAGGCGCGGGCCCTCTTCACCGAGCTCGAGTTCTACCGCCTCATCGGAGAGATGCCCGCCGCCGAGGCGACCCCGCTCACCCGGCAGGCCACCCTGGTGACCGACGAGGCTGGCCTCTCTGCGCTCACCGAGCGGCTGCTGGTGGTGAAGCGGCTGGCGCTGGCGCCGGTGTTCGAAGGCGAGCCCCACTCGGCCACGGTGGTGGGCCTCGGGCTGGCCCTGGTGGACGCGGGCGTGTTCTACGTCGACGTGCGCGCGTGCGGTGCGTCGGCCGTCGCCACGGCGCTGAAGGCCGCGCTCGCGCGCGCCGACTGTGAGCTGGCGGCGCACGACGCGAAGGGGCTGCTCCACGTGCTGGCGCGGCTGGGCGTGGTGCCGAAGACGTTGTGGGCCGATCTCGAGCTGCTCTCGTACCTGACGAACCCCTCGCGCAAGGAGCACGCGCTGGTCGATCTCGCCCGCGAGCGCCTCCGGCAGGAGCTCCCGACGGTGGCCGCCCTTCTCGGTGGCAGGGAGCACGTCACCATCAGCCAGCTCGAGGCCGTGCAGCTCGGGCCCTCGTTCGGCGCCGCCGCCGACGCCATCGCCCGGTTGTCTCCCGATCTCTGGACCGAGGTCGAGGGCGTCGGCCTCGCCACGGTGGCGCGCACGCTCGAGTTCCCCCTCATTCCCCTGCTGGTGAAGCTCGAGCAGGCCGGCGTGCTCATCGATCGCGACGCGCTGGCGGAGATCTCGAAGCAGGTCGACGCCTCGTGCGAGGCGCTCCTGCAGGACGTGTATCGGCACGCGGGGCGCGAGTTCAACGTCGGCTCTCCGGCGCAGCTCGCGCAGGTGCTCTTCGACGATCTGAAGCTGCCGATCCTCAAGCGGAACAAGACGGGGCCGTCGACCGATCACGAGGTGCTCGAGAAGCTCGCCGAGGAGCACCCGCTGCCGCGCGCCATCATCGAGTACCGCAACGTCTCGAAGCTCAAGTCCACCTACCTCGACACGCTGCCCACGCTCATCGGCGCCGACGGGCGGGTGCGCACCACCTTCCACCAGGCCGCGACCGCCACCGGGCGCCTGTCGTCGACGAACCCCAACCTGCAGAACATTCCCGTGCGCACCGAGCTGGGCCGGCAGATTCGGCGGGCCTTCGTCGCCGCGCCCGGGCACGTGTTGCTCTCGGCCGACTACTCGCAGGTCGAGCTGCGCATTCTCGCGCACATGGCACAGGACGAGGCGCTGGTGCGGGCCTTCGCCGAGGCGGCTGACGTGCACGCCCGCACCGCGGCCGAGGTGTTCCAGGTGCCGGAGACCGAGGTGACGGCCGACATGCGGCGGGCCGCCAAGATGGTGAACTACGGCATCGCCTACGGGCTGTCCCCGCACGGCCTGTCGACCCGCCTCAATATTCCCGTGGACGAAGCGAAGTCGATCATCGACCGCTACTTCGCCCGCTTCCCCGGCATCGCGAAGTACATCGACGACACCGTCGCGAAGGCGAAGAAGAGCGGCTTCGTCGAGAGCCTCTTCGGCCGGCGGCGGTACATGCCCGACATCTCGAGCCGCAACCGCTCCATCGCCATGGCCGCCGAGCGCGCCGCCATCAACATGCCCATTCAGGCCACCGCGGCCGACCTCGTGAAGCGCGCGATGCTCGAGGCCGATCGGGTGCTCGGCGCGAAGGGCCTGGGCACGCGCATGCTGCTGCAGGTGCACGACGAGCTGCTGTTCGAGGTGCCCGAGGGCGAGCTCGAGCAGGTGACGCCGCTGGTGCGCGAGGTGATGGTCGGTGCGGCGAGCCTCGTGGTGCCCCTCGTCGTCGACGTCGGTCACGGGCGGAGCTGGGCGGACGCGCACTGAAGGCCGCGACGCGCTTCCAGCCCGGGTGTAACGTCGGCTCCAGATGACCGATCGCTCGAAGGCCCCGCGCACCGACCCCGGCGCGCTCGTCAGCGGACTGGCGCAGAAGCTCAACGAGCTCGAGGCGGCGGTGGCGCGCCAGTCCGAGCGGCTGTCGGCCATCATCGAGGTGGGCTCGCAGCTCTCGGCGGCGCGTGACGTCGACGCGCTGCTGCGCACCGTGATGGATCGGCTGGCGGCGCTGCTCGAGGCCGAGGCCGCGACGCTCTTCATGCATGACGCGAAGACGAACGAGCTCTGGTCGCGCGTGCTGAAGGGCTCGGCGATGCGGGAGCTGCGGCTCGAGGCGAAGCGCGCGGGCATCGCCGGCCACGTCTTCCGCACCGGCAAGACGGTGCGCATCGCCGACGCCTACGAAGACGCCCGCTTCAACCCGGAGATCGATCGCCAGTCGGGCTTCAAGACCCGGTCGATCGTCGCCGCGCCCCTGCGGCACGTCTCGGGCAAGGTGCTCGGGGTGGTCGAGGTGCTCCACCGCACCACCGACGCCTTCACCGAAGAAGACGAGCGGCTGGTCGAGGGCGTCGCCACGCAGATCGCCGCGGTGCTCGACAACGTGCTGCTCCTCGAGGAGCTGGCGCAGCGGGTGCGCGATCTCGACCTGCTCTACGGCCTCGAGCGCGCGGCGGCGTCGAGCGACGAGAAGACCGATCTGCTCGAACGAATCCTCTCGACGGCCATCGACGCGGTGGACGCGCGGGCCGGCTCGATCCTCATCGCCGAGGAGTCGAAGGACAGCCTCTATTTCCGCAACTCGCGTGGCGAGAAGGCCGAGGCCCTCACCTCGATGCGGCTGAAGGCGGGGCAGGGCATCGCGGGCTACGTCGCGAGCACCGGCGACATCGTTCGGGTCGATCGCGCCGACGACTCACCTCACTACGACAAGTCGGTCGCGCGGAAGCTGGGCGTGTCGATCGGCGCGGTGCTGTGCGTACCGATTCCCGGAGAAGAGGGGCTCCTCGGGTCGCTCGAGCTGCTCAACAAGAAGGGCGGCTTCACCGACGCCGACGAGCGGCTGGTGGTGCTCGTCGCCGGGCAGATCGGCCGCGCCATCGCCTCACGGCAGTCACGCGAAGAGCAGGAGCGCCGGGTGCGCATGGCCGCCATCGGGCAGATGCTCGCGGGCGTGCTGCACGACCTGCGCACGCCCCTCACCGTCATCGCCGGGTACGCCGAGATGATGGCGGAAGAGCCGAGCGAGGACGGCCGCCGCGAGATGGCGAAGTCGATCCTCGCGCAGCTCGATCACGTCGCCGCCATGCAGAAAGAGACGCTCGCCTTCGCGCGCGGAGAGAAGTCGGTGTTGCTGCGGCGCGTGTACGTGCACGTCTTCATGAAGGAGCTCGAGGAGCAGCTCGAGCGCGAGTTCGAGCGCAGCCGGGTCGAGCTCCGCGTCGTCACCGGCTACACCGGCGCCGCCCGCTTCGACGAGAACAAGATGAAGCGCGTCATCTTGAACCTCGCGCGCAACGCCCTCGACGCCATGCCCGACGACGGGCGCTTTACCCTGTCGGTCGATCGCGAGGCCGACGATGTCGTCTTCCGGGCCACCGACACCGGCCCCGGCATTCCCGACGTCATCGCCGACAAGCTCTTCGAGTCCTTCGTCTCGGCAGGGAAGAAGAACGGCACCGGGCTGGGCCTCGCCATCGTGAAGAAGATCGTCGAGGAGCACGGCGGCGAGGTGTCGTTCAAGACGCGCCCCGGCCGGGGGACGACCTTCGAGGTCCGGTTCCCGGCGGGCATCGAAGCGGACTGACGTGTCGACGTCCCGGAGCGCCCTCAGTCCTGGCCGCGGAAGAGCCGCAGGCCCGGCCGCCCCGACATCTCGAGGTAGAAGCCGAAGCTGAACTTCACGGTCTGATCCGAGGCGATGAGGCCTGACGGCGGGTTCGGGAAGGGCTGCGCCCGCTCGAAGGCCTTGACCGCTTCGAGATCGAGGAAGTCGAGGCCCGAGGACTTCTCGACCCACGCGTCCTTCAGCCGCCCGTCGGCCGTCAGCGTCACCTGCAGCAGCGTGTGCCGATCGCGCCCGCCGTAGATCTGCAGCGTCGGATCCCGCAGCCGCAGCTGGGCGTTCGGGTTCCACTGCTGGCCCACCGACTGCTTCACCCGGTTGAAGAAGCTCGCGTACTTCCACTCGCGGGTGTTGAGGTACGTGCCGTCGCCCACGTCGACGTCGTCGAGGTGATCGTTCGCCGCCGCGCCCGAGACCGAGTCGAGCACCGAGGGCGAGGGCAACAGGTTCGGCGCCCCGGGGCGCCCCATGCGCCCCTCGGAGCCCTCTTCCTGACTCGGCGCTCCCATCGCGAGGTTGAGGCGCCGGGAGTTGCCCTGCATCGCTTCCACCTCGTCGCGGCTCGCCACCACCGGCCCCGTGCCGCCCGCCGTCGGCGACTTCAGCTTGAGCTCCGACTGCGCCTTCTGCTCGGGGATCTCGAGCGTCGCGCTCTGGGGCTTCTCCTTCAGCGGTCGGTCGTCCTGGCCGATGCCGTCGTTGCCCGAGCGGCTCGCGACATCGACTGGATCCTTCCCGTCGGCCTCACTGGGCTTCGTCGAGGTCCGCTTCGGCATCGCGTTCCGGTAGAACGCGGTCTGCTCCTTCGCGCGGGTCTCCTTCTTCACCGCGTTGTTCGTCTCGGCCGCAAAGCGCGCGTCGGGCGCCACCTCGTTGTTTCCGGGCGCGACGTCGACCACCTGGCCGGGTGGCTGCTCGGGGGCTTTGGGCTTCTCCTTCGGCTTCTCGGCTTTGGGCGCGCGATCGCGGCTGGCGAGCGCAGGCGCGTCTTTGCCGCGGTTCTTCTCGAACTGCTGCGCCGTGAGGGGCCGGAACGCCACGGGCCGCTCCACGCGCGCGCGCGCGAACTTGAGCGGCGGGGTGTCGAGCTGCAGGTGCGAGAGGAACAACAACACCGCCACCATCACCGCGTGGCCCAAGAGCGCGAGCGCCACCGCGAGCACCACTCGGGCGCGACTGCGCGAGGAAGGCCGGCTGGGTCGGGGCACCAACAGCACGAGGAGGAGCATAACGCCCGCGGCCCGCGCTGGCAGGTGGGGGGCGTCACCAGAATGGCCAGTGATTTCAGGTGGCTGTCAGTACACCCGGCTCACCGTCGCTCCGCCGAAGTAGTGGCCGAGGATCTGCTGGTACGACTGCCCGGCCTCGGCGCGGCCGATGGCGCCGGTCTGACACATGCCCACCCCGTGGCCCCAGCCGCCACCCGTGAAGATCCAACCGGTGGGGCGCCCTTTGGCGTCGCGCTCGGCCTTCACCTCGAACATCGCGCTGTTGAGGTTCGAGAAGAGGCGCCGAATCGTCAGCTCGCCCCGAATCGTGGTGGCGCCTTCTTCGCCCGACACCTGGAGCAGCTTCGCCCGCCCCGACACGCCCCGCTCACTCACCGTCATCGCCATCACCCGGCCCACTCCGAAGGGCGCCAGCTTGTCGTCGACGTCCTTCGCGACGAAGCGCTTCTCCCAGCGGAACTTCGTCGGCGCCGCGAAGCTCGACAGCCGGCAGGCGTAGGCCCCTTCGGTCGAGAGGAAGGCCTTGAGGTCGCTCCCCGGCGCGGGCGTGGCGGGTTTGCCGGGCAGGAGGTCGGGTCTGCCACGCAGCGCCGGGTTGGGCACGCCGCCCCAGACGATCTCGTTGTGCTCGGTGTGGCCGCCGCAGACCGCGCTGTACACCGCGTCGACGAGGCGGCCGTCGCCATCGAACAACATCTCCCCTCGCGTGGCGTCGACGGCGGCGTTCGTCGAGGCGGCTTCTCCAGAGACGCCGCGGTACACGGCGCAGTGCTGCTCGGTGCAGAGGAAGTACGGGTCGGCCACGTGCTTGAGGCCCACCTTGGCGAGCACCTCGGCGCGCGCGGTGACGGCCTGCGCCTTGAGCGCCTCGAGGTGCGCCTTCGCGAAGATCTCCGAGGGCACGAGGCCCTTGAGCAGCTCTTCCATGCCGATCTGGTTGATGACGGCGATGCGGCCGGAGCGATCGGCCGAGAACTGAATCGCCCCGCGGTACGAGCGGTCCTCGAAGTTGTGGAAGTCGTAGCCGACGCCGAACTCCACGCGGCGTACGTCGATGGGCACGCTGTCGGGAGACTCGGCCACCAGCTTGTCCTCGGCGCGCGCCACCACGGCCCCGGCGCCATCGAGCAGCTCGAGCGTGGCCCGCTGCGGCGTCTTCACCGCCTCGAGGAGCGAGGTGCGCACCTGGTACTTCGTGAGGATCTCGGCCTGCTGCCCGGCGAGCGAGGCGGGCGGGGCGGGCGGTTGATCGACGACCAGCACGTAGCGGCGCGTGTCGATCACCTTGCCGGCGATGCCATAGAGCGCTCCGAGCACCTGCGAGCGGGTCGACAGGCCGCGGTCGGCCCACTCCTGCTGCGCGGCGGCGAGGCCCACCTTGTCGTTGAAGGCGACCTCGGCGATCTGAATGCGCGCCACGAGCTCGGCCGGAGCCCCCTTCACCAGCTTCACCTGCCACTCGGCGCCGGCCGGCCCTTCGACGATCTTCTCGACCAGCTGGCCTTCGACGCGCGCTGGCACGCGGAACCGCAAGCGGCCCCTCGACGTGAACGAGACGCTGGCGTTGCCCTCCATGAGGCGCACGGGAATGACGGGGCTGCCATCGCGGAAGTCGAGCCGGCGGGACTCGGCGGCGCCCGGTGGAGGCGGCAGGTCGGTCGGTGCCGCGCCGAGGACGATCGTGAGAGCGAAGACGAGCGTCGTCACAAGACCGATCAAACCCCAGAAACACGAAAGCCCGAAATGCCGGAGAGGCACTTCGGGCAGGAAGGAGAGGCGGCACCCGGATTCGAACCGGGGAATGAGGGTTTTGCAGACCCTTGCCTTACCACTTGGCTATGCCGCCAGAACCGGCTGGGCTTCTACGAGAGCAGCTTTCGAAACGCAATTGGAGTGACGCGATGAGCAGCGGGTTTCTGACGTTCACCGAGGAGCACGAAGCCTTCCGCCGCACGGTGCGCGCGTTCGTCGAGCGGGAGATCGCTCCGCACGTGGCGGCCTGGGAAGAGGCCGAGGGCTTTCCGCGCGAGCTGTACGTGAAGGCCGCCGAGCAGGGCTTCTTCGGGCTCAAGTATGCCGAGGCGTACGGCGGCTCGAACGCCGGGTATTTCTACGAGGCCGTGCTGCACGAAGAGCTGGCGAAGTGTGGCTCCGGCGGCGTGGCGGCGGGGCTCGGGGCGCAGGCCACCATCGCGACTGGACCGCTGCACCTGTTCGGGAGTGAGGCGCTCAAGCAGCGGTACCTGGCGCCGGCGATCCGTGGAGAGAAGCTCGGCGCCTTCGCGGTGACCGAGCCGAACGGCGGGAGCGACGTGGCGGGCCTGACGACGACGGCGCGGCGCGACGGAGACGTCTACGTGCTCAACGGCGCCAAGACGTACATCACCAACGGCGTGGTGGCCGACTACGTCATCGTCGCCGCGAAGACGGACCCGTCACGTGGACACAAGGGCCTGTCGATGCTGGTGGTCGACAAGGGCACGCCGGGGTTTCAGGTGTCGAAGAAGCTCAAGAAGCTCGGCTGGCGGGCGAGCGACACGGCCGAGCTGGTGTTCGAAGACTGCAAGGTGCCGGTGGCGAACCTGCTGGGCGTCGAGCACGACGGCTTCTCGCAGGTGATGGGCAACTTCGTCTGGGAGCGCATCACGCTCGCGCTCGGGAGCGTGGGCGCGGCCGACGACATCCTCCAGCAGGCGATGGCCTTCGTGTCGAACCGGCGGGCGTTCGGGCAGAACGTGTCGCAGTTCCAGGTGGTGCGGCACAAGCTGGCCGACATGGCGACCGAGCTCGAGGCAGCGCGGCAGCTGACGTACCACGCGCTGCGGCTCCACGCGGCGGGCGAGTGGGCGCTGGGCGCGACGGCGATGGCGAAGAAGGTGGCGACCGAGATGTGCTGCCGGCTGGCGGACCAGGCGCTCCAGCTGCACGGCGGCGCGGGCTACATGATGGAGTACGACATTCAGCGGCACTGGCGCGACGCCCGCCTGGGGCCCATCGGCGGCGGCACCAGCGAGATCATGAACGAGATCATCGCCAAGCAAATCGGCCTGTAAGGGCCTTCAGAGCGGCGTGACGGAGAGGTTGTCGAAGAAGAGCTGCGCTTCCCAGCTCGAGAAGCCGAAGCGATCGTGACCGACGCCCTTGAGCGGGAACGGGTCGTCGAACTTCATGAACTCGCGGCCGTCGATGAACCAGGTGAGGACAGAGCCTCGCCGCTCGATGCGCCAGCGGTAGGTCTTGCCGATCTGCACGGGGAAGGGGTTGGCCTCGACGCGCATGCGGGTGTTCTCGCGGAAGACGCCGGTCTTCACGAGGTCGGCGCTCTCGAGGCCCTTCTCGCGCTGAATGCGGCCGGCCTCGGCCTGGAGCTGCGCGAGCGAGGCGCCGTGCTCGTCGAGGCGGGCGATGATGCTGACGGTGTTGTTCCACCCGCCGTGGATGAGGACGTAGCCGGAGGCGTGATCGGAGCCGTCTCCGAAGATCTCGACCTTGATGTCACCCTCGGGCGACTGGGAGCGCACGTCGAACTCGACCGCGACGTTCTCGGGCAGCTTCGCCTTGAGCCAGAGCGGGTTGTTCTTGACGCCGGGTGACAGGAGCTCACCGTTGACGACGCGCCACTGGCCGCCGGTGCTCCAGAAGTCCGAGTCGATAACGGCCGAAGACTCGAAGGTCTGCTGGCCGTACGGCACCGGGAGCGGCGCGTCGGGCTGCCCGCGGAAGAGGAAGTAGTGGAGGAGGGGAACGTTGAAGAGGACGACGGCGGCGATGATCACGCCGAGCGAGAAGCGGGGCAGGGGGCCGGGGCGCCGCCAGGCCTCGGAGGCGGCGGCGGTCTCGGTCGGCTGCGAGGCGGGCGCGGTCTCGGTCGACTCGTCCACCTTCTCCTTGCGCTTCGGCTGTCCCATGACGGGCGCGGCCCTAGCACGGGGGAGCGGCTGATGTCATGGCCGGTCAGTCGACGGAGAACTCAGCGAACGTCTCGTCGACGGTACCCTCGTGGAAGTGCACCACCCGGACGCGGAAGTGGGTGTCGTGCGGGCTGCGGGAGAAGTGCCAGCTCACTCCGGCGGCATCGGTCGACCGAAGGAGCGGTTCGCCGAGCAGTCCAAGGACCTCGGCCGGCGACTGATGGCGGCGGATCGAGGCGAAGCGTTCGTCAGAGAAGCCGGGTGCGAACTCGGTGTCCTCGTCGAGGAGCGCCGCGAGCACCAGGCCTTCGAGGCCATCGACCGTGCAGGTCTGAATCAGGCTCAATGCCAGGAGCATGATCACTCCAAAGCCTGTCACCAGTCGCCATCGCACCGCGAGAAGCCTACGCGGCAGCACCAGCTCCGTCAGCCGCCCAGCCGGAGAACCCACTGGCGTTGCGCTTCCGTGTCCGGAACCGCCAGTCCCCTGGCCTCAGCGATGCGCGCGAGGGCCGCATCGCCTGCCACGCCGAGGGCTCGCAGGACACCTGCAGCGACCATCGATGCGCGGCCAATGCCCATGCGGCAATGAATGGCGACCGCCAGGCTGGATTGAACGTCTCTGGCCAACTTCGCGATGAGCGCCGCGGCTTCGGCGTCATGGGTGGGCACGCCACGGTCAGGGATCGGGAAGCTGATGAATCGAAGCCCCAGGGCCGCGCAAGCAGCGCGCTCCTGTCCAAGGTCGAGTTCGTTCACTTCATCAGACGTCAGGAGTGACACGACGATCTGAATCCCCTTTCGCTGCAGGAGACGAAGCTCGTCCTCGAGCCAATCACCGCCGCGTGGGCGGGCCATCGTCGCGAGCCTGCCGGACGTGTTGGTGTCAATCCAGAAGAGGTTCGAACGCAATGGACACACTCCTGAAGACGATCCGAAGGGGCCCACACGGCGCGAGCGCCACCCACTCAGGCACTCGCGGCCGCCTGCATCGACCCGAGACACTCCTCGGGCTCAGCGCTCCCGGCCTGCTGCGCATCGTCGGCCTTGCTACCGATGTACCTGAGTTCTGCGACCTGCTCGATCAGCTCGTCAGGGACCGCCAACGGTGCCGCTCCTGACGCCTCACTCTTTGCCTTCGTCCTTCGTGTAGTTCGCCCACCGCTTCTCGAGCGCCTTCTTCTCGGCCGCGGCCTGCTTCGCCATCGCCTTCTCGCGCTTGAGCTGCGACGCCTTCTCCGGCGGGGGCAGCACGAAGATCTGGTACCCGAACCCCGCCACCGCGAATAGCGACGCCACCGACACCGCCGCCGGCCACGTCCCCGCCAGCCGCTCGACGAGGCCCGACGCCACGCCCGACAGCGCCGCCATCAGCCCCATCACCGTCAGCCACCCGCCCGCCACCGACGCCAGCAGCACCGACACCGGGCGCTCCAGCACCACGCCCACCGCGCCGCCGATGATGAACGCTGGCACGAAGCCCAGGAGCCAGTCAGGCCCGGCCAGGTTCGCCGCCATCAGGCCGATCGGAATCCCGAACCCGAAGAACACCGTCGAGGCCGGCATCACGAAGCCCAGCAGACAGAGCAGCGCCGAGGCCCCCAGCGCGATCTGCTGCTGCATCGACTGGAACCCCAGGCGCACCGCGAGCGGCCCAATCCAGATCTGCCCGATGACGAGGCCCAGGGGCCCGGCGACGGCGCGGAACAGTACGCCGCCACCCCGCAGCAACAGCCCGACGCCCACGAGCGTCACCACCGCGCCCGCCCACACCGGGAAAAAACGGAACAGGTTGACCCACCCTGCGGGGTCGAAGTGCTTGTACGGCTCGAGTGCTCGCAGCACCGTCTCCACGACGACTCCGGCCAGTCAAACCTGCGTCAGGCTCCGCCGTACCGCGCGCGGGCGAGGGTGGCGAGCACGAGGAACACGAAGAGACAAATCGCGCCGTAGAGGTACGTGCGCGGCGGCACC
This sequence comes from Myxococcaceae bacterium, assembly GCA_033763395.1. GTDB lineage: Bacteria > Myxococcota > Myxococcia > Myxococcales > Myxococcaceae > Xiheimicrobium. The sequence continues at coordinate 37,319 of JANRKQ010000116.1, read as the reverse complement.
GTGGTGCGGTCGACGATGGCCTGCGCTACCTGCTCCGGCAGCTCGCCCACGTTCAGGTCCTGCGCCGACAGCTCCTTCGCCAGCGACTTCGCCACCGCGTCGTCGTCGGGGCCCTTCTTGCCTTCGATGACGGCCTTCGCGAGCGAGCGCGCCGTCACCACATCCCCTGACTCCACCGCGGCCCAGGCTGCCGCCAGCACCGACTTCTGCGGCTTGTCAGCCCGTGCTTCCGGGGAGGCCTTCTTCGACGCCTTCGACATGCGCGGGCGTATAGCGTGATTCCGGGATAAGGGAACGGGCGGAGGCAACGGGTGCGTTCGAAGGTGGTGACACGTCGGCAACTGCTCCTCGCGTCGCTCACCGCGCCCGCCCTCGCCCAGGCCTTCGGAGACGCCTCCCGCTTCATCCCCGCCGTGGCCCAGCACCAGGGCACCTGGGACGTGCGGGCCTCGGGCCTGCGCCGGCTCGCGTGGGAGCTCCAGCGCCGCACCTCGGTCGAGACGGTGCTCGAAGCCCGCTCCTTTCCGCTCGAGAGCCCGCGCCTCTTCGAGCTGCCGTTCCTCTACCTCTCGTCGGACCGCGAGCTGCCCGCCTTCACCCCCGCGCAGATCGAGAACCTGCGCCGCTACCTCACCTTCGGCGGCTTCGTCTTCGCTGACGCCAACGACGGCTCCCAGGGCTCGGGCTTCGACGCCAGCTTCCGCCGCGAGATGGCGAAGGTGCTGCCGCAGGTGCAGCCCCGGCCGCTCCCGGCCACGCACGTCGTCTTCAAGTCGTTCTTCCTGCTCGACACCGCCCCTGGCCGGCTCCTCACCTCGGCGCAGCTCGAGTCGTGGATGATCGGCAAACGCGCCGCGGTGCTCTATTCGCAGAACGACGTGCTCGGCGCGCTCGCCCGCGACGAGTCTGGCGCGTTCGAGTTCGACGTCTCGCCCGGAGGCGATCGCCAGCGCGAGTACGCCACCCGGCTCGCCATCAACATCGCGATGTACGCGCTGTGCCTCGATTACAAGGACGACGGCGTGCACATTCTCGAGATCATGAAGCGGAGGCGGTGAGCGTCCGGTGGACTCCGCGGCCGTCGACACCTGGAAGCTGGTCAGCCTCTCGGCCTTGCCGCCCTGGGCGCTCGCGGCCCTCGGCGCGGCGATCGTGGTCGCGGCCGGGCTGGCGTGTCTGGGCGTCCGCCTCGAGCCGCTCGCGCGCCGCCGCTGGGCGCTCTGGGGGCTGCGCGCGCTCGCTGCTCTCTGCGCGCTCTTCTTCCTCTTCGAGCCGGGCCTGCGTCGCGTGCAGGTCGCGCGGGTGAAGAACCGGGTCGCCGTGCTGGTCGACCGCTCGGCCTCGATGACCTTCCCCATCGCCATCGGCCAGGAGAGCCGCTCGAAGGCCGTGGCCGACGCGCTCACCGCGCTCCTGCCGCAGATGGAGGCCCTCAAAGATCGCTTCGCCTTCGAGATCGTCGGCTTCGACCCCGAGCTGTCGCCGACCAGCGTGAAGGCGCTCGAGACCGAGCCGGCGCGCGGGAGCAAGACCGATCTCCTCTCGACGCTGCGCTCGCTCAAGGCCTCCGAGGGCACCAGCGCGCGCAAGCTCTCGGGGGTGATCGTCTTCTCCGACGGCGCCGACAACGGCGAGCTGGCCTCGGGCGTCGACGGGCGCGCGAAGTCGGTCCTCCAGGGCTACGGCCTTCCCGTCTCGACGGTGGCGGTGGGCGAGGGCGCGCTGAAGGACCTGGCCATCGACACGGTGAAGGTCGACGACTTCGCCTTCGTGCGCAACAGCATCACCGCCGAGGTCGAGGTGCACGCGCGCGGGTTCTCGGGCTTGTCGACGCAGGCGGTGCTCCGGCGTGAAGGGCGCGTCGTGGCCTCGGTGCCGATCAAGTTCGTCAGCGACGACGACGTGCAGACGGCGAAGTTCACCTTCGCGCCCGATCAAACCGGCCGCTTCGTCTACACGGTGTCGGTCCCGGTGTTTCAGGACGAGGCCGTCACCGAGAACAACCAGAAGGCCTTCACGCTCAAGGTGATTCGTGACCGCGTGCGCGTGCTGCTCGTCGCCGGCCGCCCCACGTGGGACGAGCGCTTCCTGCGCGGCCTCCTCAAGCAGGACGCGAACGTCGAGCTCATCAGCTTCTACATTCTGCGCGGCTCGGCTGACGACCTGAACATTCCCCAGGACGAGCTGTCGCTCATTCCGTTCCCCCGTGACGAGATCTTCCGCGAGAAGGTGAACACGTTCGATCTCCTCGCGATCCTCAACTTCAACAACGACGACCCCAGCATCACCCTCGGCATGTACGAGGACAGCATCAAGCAGTACCTGCTCAACGGCGGCGCCCTCGCGTACGTCGGCGGCGATCGCACCTTCGCCGATGCCCGCTGGACGTCCTTCTCCGAGGTGCTCCCCGTCGCCACCGCTGGCCAGAGCGACCCGTCACCCTTCAAGGCCCGCCTCACCCCCGAGGGCGCGCGGCACCCCATCACCGCCATCGGCACCGGCTCGTTGTCGTCCGAAGCCGCGTGGGAAGCCCTCCCCCCCGTGCCCGGCCTGAACACCGTGCGCGCGCGCCCCGGCGCCACCGTGCTGCTCGATCACCCCTTCGCGATGGTCGACGGCAAGAACGCGCCGCTGTTGTCGATCTGGGAATACGGCCGCGGCCGCGTGATGGCGCTCACCACCGATGGCAGCTGGGCCTGGGCGTTCACCTCGAACGCCGGCGGCGCGCAGTCACGCGTGTACGAGCGGCTCTGGAGCAACGCCGTGCGCTGGCTCGTGCGCGATCCAGAGCTCACCGCCATGAGCGTCGCTGCCGACAGCCCCAGCGTCGAGCCGGGAAAGCCGGTCGGGGTCGGCGTGGTGGCCCGCTCGAGCGACTTCCAGCCGGTCGCGGGCGCGCAGGTGACCGTCGAGCTCGTCTCGGCCGATGACGGCAAGGTCGTCGCGCAAGAGACGGTCGCCGCGGGCCCCGATGGGACGGCCCACGTCGAGTTCCAGGGCGCTCCGGCGGGCCCATACAAGATCGTCGCTCGCGCGAAGCAGGGAGACACCGTGCTCGGCGAGATGTCCGACGCGGTGGCGGTGCGCGCGGCCGGCCCCGAGCTCGCTGATGCACGGGTCAACGCCGCGCTCCTCGAGGCCATCGCGAAGACGACGGGTGGTGCCTTCTTCGACTCGACCCGCTTCTCGCTCTCTGACGTGCCGCTGCGTGAGCCTCCGCTCGTCGAGGTGGGCCGCTCGCGCGATCAGCCCCTGTGGGACCGCTGGTATTGGATGGCGCTCATGGTGCTCATCATGGGCTCGGAATGGGCCCTGCGCCGTCGCTTCGGGTACATCTGACGGGCGTCGGCGTGCTATGCGCCCGCGCCGCGATGTCGACGCGGACCGTTCACCTTCGCATCTCTGGCCTCGTGCAGGGCGTCTCGTACCGGGCCTCGGCTCGGGACGAAGCGCTCAGGCTCGGGCTGTCGGGCTGGGTCCAGAACCTGCCTTCGGGTGACGTGGAAGCGTTCGCGAGCGGGCCAGCCAGGGCGGTCGACGACTTCATCGCCTGGTGCCATCACGGCCCCGAGGAGGCGCGCGTGCGCGGTGTGGTGGTTCGAGAGGCCGAGGCAGACCTGTCCGTCACTGGCTTTTCGGTGCGCCGATGACGTTCGGCCCGCCGGAGCTGCTGGCCTCGCTGCTGGGCGTTCGCCCCGGCATGAACGTCTCGATTCGCAACGCGCCGGCGGGCTTCCTCGATGCGCTGGGGCCGCTCCCCGACGTCGCGCTCGTCGAGACCTCTCGCACCGGCATCGACCTCACCGTCTTGTTCGCCCAGCAGAAGCTCGCGCTCGTCGACCACCTCACCCGCGCCGTCACCCACATGAGCGCCACGGGCTTCATCTGGGTCGTCTTCCCCCTCGTCGAGACGCCCATCGCGCCCTCCGAAGACTTCGTGCGCCTGGCCGGGTTCGAGCTCGGGCTGGAGGACACCCGGCGGCTGCTGCTGGGAGAGGCCTGGGTGGCGCTCCGACTCCAGCGCCGCAAAGGTGCGCCACGGCTGGAAAAGCCTCAGGCCCAGGCCTGACGCAGGCGGCCGATGCCGGGACGGAACGTTTCCTTCCTGAGCCGATTCGTGACAGACTCGCGTCGTCTTTGAACTCTTTTTGACGGGCCCTGGACCGACCGGCGAAACGCCGAAAAGTCCGGGGATTCCACACGGGTTTCCGCCCCCCACTTCTCCCCGGGCGGCTGCAGGTTCACCGGCAGGAGGTCCAGGCGATTGGTTGACCTTCGCGGCATGACACCATCGGGTGTGCATCGAGCGAGGGCGGCCTTGCCTGCCGACTTCTGTCCTTTCGCGGTTCCAGCGCCGCTTCACGCCGCTCCCCGTCCGGATGTGGGCGACGCGCCTGGACCCAAGGCAGGTTCATCTCATGAGCAGCATCCTCGTCATCAACGCGGCCGGCCGCGAGACGCGCGTCGCGTTGGTGGAAAATGGTGGAATCGCTGAGTTCTATCTCGAGCGGAAGAAGGACAAGGGCATCGTCGGCAACGTCTACAAGGCACGCGTCACGCGCGTGCTGCCCGGCATGCAGGCGGCGTTCGTCGACATCGGAGAAGAGAAGGCCGCCTTCCTCTATGTCGGCGACGTGCTGTTCGACCCCGACGTCACCCGGCACCAGTTCGACCTGACCGAGGGCGAGCACGACGACGACGTCAACGACGTTCCCGAGGAGACCGATTCGGACGTCGCGTCACCGGCCCCGTCGTCACCCGAAGCCCCGGCCGTCGACGCCGCGCAGGCTGCGCCCGCGCCGTCTGCGCCGCCCGCCGAGGTGACCGACGCTCCCGTGACGGGCGCCGAGGTGGTCGAGGCCGCGAAGGCCGAAGCGGCTGCGATGCCGACGGGCGCCGAGGTGGTCGAGGCCGCGAAGGCCGAAGCGGCTGCGATGCCGACGGGCGCCGAGGTGGTCGAGGCCGCGAAGGCCGAAGCCGCGGCCACGCCAGGCGGGGCCGAGGTGGTGGAGGCGGCGAAGGCCGAGGCGACCGGCACCGACGCGCCACCGACTGCCTCCGACGCGCCGGCCGAAGGGGCTGCCTCGGCGGTGGCGCACGAGGCCGCCCAGGGCACGGTCGAGGCCCCGCGCTCGCAGGCGCCCCGCGACACGAAGCTGAAGGATCCGCCGCGGCAGCAGCAGCAGCACCAGCACCAGAAGCCGAAGAAGCCCGAGCACCAGCCCCGCAAGGAGGCCCGCATCGAGAACCTGCTCAAGGTCGGGCAGGAGGTCATGGTGCAGGTGTCGAAGGATCCCATCGGCACCAAGGGCGCGCGCGTCACCTCGCACATCTCGATCCCCGGCCGGCACCTCGTCTTCATGCCCACCGTCGATCACGTCGGCATCAGCCGCCGTATCGGCAATGAGAAGGAGCGCCGGCGCCTCCGTGAGATCGTCGACCGGCTGCGTCCGCCCGGGACCGGCTTCATCGTGCGCACCGTGGCCGAGAACGTGCCGAGCGAGAAGCTCGAGGCCGACATCCGCTTCCTCATCGAGGTGTGGAACGAGACGGTGCGCAAGAGCGAGAAGACGCACCGCGCGGGCCTCGTGCACCCCGACCTCGATCTCATCTTGCGCGCGACGCGCGATCTCTTCGCCCAGGACGTCGAGCAGCTCGTCATCGACGACCGCGACGAGTACGAGCGGGTGCTCGGCTTCGTGATGGCGCAGGACCCGGCGCTCAAGGAGCGCATCAAGCTCCACGAGGGCGAGGAGCCCATCTTCGACGCCTTCGGCATCGAGGAGGAGATCAAGCGCGCCTCGGCCCGCAAGGTGTGGCTCAAGTCCGGCGGCTACCTCATCATCGACCAGGCCGAGGCCCTCACCGCCATCGACGTCAACTCGGGCCGCTACGTCGGCAAGAAGAACCTCGAAGACACGATCCTGAAGATCAACACCGAGGCCGCGAAAGAGATCGTCTACCAGCTCCGCATTCGCAACATCGGCGGCATCATCATCTGCGACTTCATCGACATGGAGAAGCAGCAGAACCGCGACAAGGTGTTCAAGTCGCTCCAGGAAGCGCTGGGGCGCGACAAGGCGAAGACGAACGTGCTCCGCATCAGCGAGCTCGGCCTCGTCGAGATGACGCGAAAGCGCGTGCGCGAGTCGCTGGGCCGGGTGCTCCACGAAGACTGCGGCTACTGCCACGGCCAGGGCAGCGTGAAGTCGGCCACCACGGTGGCGTACGAGATCTTCCGCGAGCTGCGCCGCTCGGGCCCTGCGTACAAGGACCCGACGCTGGTGGTGCAGTGTCAGACCGAGGTCGCCAACGTGCTCCAGGGCGAGGAGCGCGAAGAGCTGCGCCACCTCATGGATCGCTACAACAAGACGATCCAGATCCGCGCGCAGCAGCAGTACCACCGCGAGCAGTACGACATCTACGCGCGGCCCGTCAGCGGCGTCGAGCTGAAGGTGGCCACCAGCGTCGTCGAGTTCGAGATGAGCGGCGGCCCGGCCCGCAAACCCCAGAACCAGGAGTCGAACCGCTTCGAAGGCCGCGGAGGCGGTGGTGGTGGAGGAGGCGGCGGTGGCGGCGGTGGCGGACGGGACGATCGGAACCGCAAGAACCGCAACCGCGATCGCGACAACCGGGGTGGCGGTGCTGGCGGCGGCCAGCGGCAGGACCAGAACCGCCCGCGTCCGTCGGCGCCCCCGCCCGGGCGTCAGGACGACGACCGCGCCGCTGGAGAGTGAACGATGGCGAGGACGGTCGAGCGGCGCGTCTCGGCGCGGAAGACGATCAACCACGAGTTCGCGTCCGTCGACGCGTTCATCAACGAGTACGTCACCAACATCAGCCGCTCGGGTGTCTTCATCCGCTCCGATGAGCCGCTGCCCATCGGCACGCGCGTCAACCTGCGCTTCACCGTCATTCACGAGGAGCTCGAGACCATCGAGGGCCTCGGCGAGGTGGTGCGCGTCGTGGACAAGGGCCGCAACAAGGGCATGGGCGTCGTCTTCGTCGAGCTGAACGAGGTGTCGAAGGCGCTCATCGAGCGAATTCTCGTGCGCCGGTGAGCCCCGTGGAGCCCGTGTCGACGCCGCCTGCCAGCAGCGCCGCGCCGCCGACACCCACCATCTCGCGCTGGCGCGTGAAGCTCACCCCCAAGGAGCTGTGGCGCCTGCTGGTGGCCGTCCTGATCGGCTACCGGGGCGAGAAGCTGGCCCTGCGGGCGGGCAACCTCACCTTCATCACGCTGACGTCGCTGGTTCCGCTGGCGGCGGTCATTCTCGCGCTCCTCCACGCCTTCGGCTCGACCCAGGTCGAGGCGCTCGTCATCAAGTTCTTCGAAGACCTCCTCAGCCCCGGCGGCCGCGCGCAGGCCGAGCGCGCCCTGCGGGAGTTCAAGAGCGCTGCGAACTCTCCCACCGGCTCGGGCCTGTCGTTCCTCGTGCTGCTGGTGGCGTCGGGCGTGATGCTGCGGCACCTCGACGCCTCCCTCAACGACGTGTGGGCGGTGCGCCGGCGCAGGCCGATCCTCCTCACCCTCGGGCTGTACCTCGGCGTCCTCGTCGTCGGGCCCATCGCGATGGCGCTGTCGCTCCTCGGCAGCGACGGCATGAAGAAGCTGCTGCTGTACGTGAACTTCCCGCTGTCGGGCGTGGCCTTCACCGGCGGCGCGATTCTGTCGGCGATGGTGGTGTTCACTTTCCTCTACAAGGTGGCACCGCACGCGCATGTGCCGTTCCGCTCCGCCCTCATCGGGGGCGCGATGGCCGGCGTCGCCTGGGAGCTCGCGCGTCGCCTCTACGGTGGCATCGCCAGCTTCTTCTTCTCGGCCAACGCGGTGTACGGCTCGCTCGGCATCGCGCCGCTCTTCCTCACCTGGGTCTACGTCGGCTGGTACATCATCCTCTCGGGTGCGCGGCTCGCGTACGCGGTGGAGCACGCCGACTTCCACGACGAGTTCAAGGATCTGCTCGCCCACCCACGCAGCGAAGAGCTCATCGCCACCCGCATCGCGCAGGTCATCGCCCGCGCGAGCATGGCCAACGTCCCGGGGCCGACCGCGATGGGCCTCGCCCAGGCGCTCAAGCTGCCCACCCAGCGCGTCGAGGAGTCCGTCGCCCGCCTCACCAGCGCCGGTCTCGTACGCCTCGAGGCCGCCGCGCTCGTGCCTGCCAAACCCCTCGTCGACCTCACCGTGGCAGACTTGTCTCTGGCGGTCGGCGGAGCGGCCCACACGCTCCACCGCGAGCGCCTCGCCCGCAGCGGCTTGTTCTCCCAGGCGGCCTCGGTGTTTCTGGCGGCTGATGAGGCAAGTGTCGAGAAACTCAAGAGAATTACATGGGCCGACCTGGCGCTCCTGGGCGACGGCGAGCCGAAACCGTAGCTTTCTTGCGAGGTTGCCGATTCCGTGGGTAACCTTTGGGAAAACTCAGTGGTTTCGGGCCTCAAGACTCGATTCACAGGGGGTAGCCAGTGTTGAAATCAGACCTCGTCAACATCCTCGTGCAGAAGAAGGGCGTCACCCAGAAGCAGGCCGAGGCGACGGTCGACATCATTTTCAACGCGATGAAAGACGCGCTCGTCGCGGGCGAGAACATCGAGATTCGTGGCCTCGGTGCCTTCCACGTGAAGCACTACGGCTCGTACCAGGGCCGCAACCCGAAGACGGGCGAGCCGATTCCGGTGAAGGCCAAGCGCGGCATCCGGTTCCGCGCCGGCAAGGAGCTGAAGGACCGCGTCAACCGGCCGGGCCCCGACGGCAAGGTGCCGCCGCTCCCGCCGTCGAACGGTTGAGCTCGTTCGAAGCGACGATGCCCCGGTCCACCGCAGCGCGCGTGGCCGGGGCATTCGTGTGCCTGCGCGTCGTCACTGCATGACGGGCGCGAGCCTGCCGACGGGCCGCACCTGCAATTCGGGATCGAGCTCGGCGAAGGTGAGCACCGCCACCTCGGGGAACGCGCCCTCGACGAGCTTCTTCAGCAGCCGCCGCACATCGGGCGACGCGAGCAGCACCGCCCGGCCCTGGCGCGCCACCGACTTCATGCCCTCGAGAATGGCGCCAGCGTCGCGCGGGTCGATGGCCTGGCCAGCCGTGCGCAGCGTGTCCTCGATGCCGGGATCGACGAGGTAGGCGTAGAGCGAGCCCGACGGGGCGTACTGGTGCGAGATCTGCCGCGCGAGCGCCTGGCGGCAGCGATCGGCCAGCTGGAGCGCGTCGCCGGCCGTGCTGGGCGACACGAGGGCGTCGAGAATGGCCTTGAGGTTGCGCACGCTGACCTGCTCCGAGAGCAGCTTCTTGAGCACGTCGGTGAGGAGCGGCAGCGGCACCTTCTGGAGCGACTCCTTCACCAGCGCGCCGTGGCTGTCTTCGATGGCCGTGAGGGCTGCCTGCACCTCCTGAACGCCGAGCAACTGGTGGGCGCGCTTCTTGAGCTGCAGCACGAGGTGCTCGCAGACGTACTCGCGCGCCGAGAGGAGCGGCAGCTGCGCCGCGCGGGCCCTGGCCTCGTCGGCTTCGGGCACCGCGACGAGGGGGCGGCCGAGCGTGGTGTCAGCGACGGGCGTTCCGGTGATGCCCATCATCTGGAGGTCGCCCATCGAGGCCGTGGTGACGAACCGCAGCTCGCCCACGGTGCCGCGCCCCGCGGGGATCTCGTCGATCGCGAGCGCCCACGAACCAGCTGGCAGCGGCGCTCCGGTGCGTACGCGGAAGCCCGGCAGCTTCACGCCCAGCTCCTGGTGCACTCGCTCTCGCACCGTGTCGAGGTCGCCCTTCACGAATTGGCCGTCGAGCTCTTCGACGAGCCACGTGAGATCCGCCGCGAGATCGAGCGTCAGCGGAGAGACCCCCGGCGTGAGGTTCGGCCCCTTCTTTTCGCCAGCGGGCGCGTTCGGCTCGGCCTGCGAGGACTTCGTCACGCTGTTGGCCGCCGGCTTCGGAGCGTCTTTGGCGCGCTTGAGCCCGAAGCCGACGGTGGCCAGGCCCGCGGCGATGAGCACGAAGGTGAGGTGCGGCATGCCGGGCATGAGCGCGAGCAGCAGACACAGGCCTGCGACGACAAAGAGCGCCTTCCACTGGCCGAAGAACTGCGAGCCGATGTCGCTGCCCAACGAGGCCTCTTCCGTCTCCGACGCCACGCGCGTCACCACCAGGCCCGCCGCCACCGCGATGCAGAGCGAGGGGATCTGCGACACCAGGCCGTCGCCGATCGAGATGAGCGCGTAGGTGCTGACGGCCTCGGCCGCCGTCATGCCGTTCTGGAGCGTCCCGATGACGATGCCACCGACGAGGTTCACCGCGGTGATCACCAGGCCCGCGATGACGTCGCCCTTCACGAACTTCATCGCGCCATCCATCGAGCCGAAGAGCTGCGACTCACGCTCGAGCGCCCGGCGGCGGGTGCGGGCCTGCTCCTGGGTGATGGCGCCGGCGCGCAGGTCGGCGTCGATCGACATCTGCTTGCCGGGCATCGCGTCGAGGGTGAAGCGCGCGCTCACCTCGGCCACGCGCTCGGCGCCCTTGGCCACCACCAGGAACTGCACCAGCGTGAGAATGAGAAAGATGACCGCGCCCACCACGTAGTCCCCACGCACCACGAACTCGCCGAACGCCTGAATGATCTCGCCGGCGTGCCCTTCGGACAGGGCGAGCCGCGTCGACGACACATTCATCGAGAGCCGGAACAGCGTGGTGATAAGCAGCAGCGTGGGGAAGCTCGCCACCTTCAGCGCGTCTTTCGCGTAGAGCGCGGCCACCAGCAGCGCGAGCGCCGCCGCGAGGTTGATGGCGATGCCCACGTCGAGCAGCCAGGGCGGCAACGGAACGATCATCGAGCCGACGATCGCCGCCATCACGATGGCCAGGATCACGTCCGACTGCGTGCGGGCGCGGCTGAGCGCCTGGTCGACGAGCGAGTTCACGGGGCCTCCTTCACCAGCGCCTGCGCGCCGTCCGTCGACATGGAGCCGTTCTCACCGGTGGACTCGAGCGCCACCCGCAGCACCGCCGCCGCCGCCTGGTAGAGCTCTTCCGGCACCTCTTCGCCGACGTCGTAGTGGATGAGCGAGCGCGCCAACGGGACGTCTCGAACCACCGGAATTCCAAGCTTTTTCGCTTCCTTACGCATTGCCAAGGCGTCCTCCTCACGGCCACGGGCCACGATGTAGGGCGCGTCGCATTCGGACTCGTCGTACCGGATGGCGACCGCGATGTGGGTTGGGTTCACGACCACGGCGGTGGCCTTCTGCACCCCACGTGCCGGTCCACCCATCGCGAGCTGCTTCATGAGGTGTTTGCGCTCGCCCTTCGTGTGCGGGTCGCCCTCGCTGTTCTTGTGCTCCTGCTTCACCTCGTCGTGCGACATCATCAGGTCCTTCGTGTGCCGCAGCCGGGCGAGCGCGTAGTCGGCGAGGCCCAGGACGATGAGCACCACGCTGGCGCGGACCACGGCGGGCAGGAACGCCGCGAGGACGACGCGGAACGCGGTCAAGGCGTCGTGGTGCACTGCGCGCATCACCGATGGGGCCGCTTCTTTCGTCGCGCTCCAGACCAGGAAGACCATCACCCCCGCCACCACGAGGCTCTTGCCCAGGTCGACGAGCTGGCGAACCTTGAAGAGCTTCTGGAAGCCCTCGATGGGGTTCACGTTCTCGAGCTTCGGCTCGACGAGCTTCAGGTTGAACTGAATGCCGGCCATTGGCAGGCCAGCTGCGACGGCGCCGAAGAGGGCTCCGATGAGCGACGGCGCCAGACACCGACCGAGCACCGAGACGGCTTCGAGCAGCTCGAGCTCGGGCGCTCGGGGGTCGAGCGACAGCAGCCGCTGCGTCCAGGCCATCAGCGTCGCAGCGCTCTGGGGCGCGAAGGCGGCGGTGCCGATCATTCCACCCAAGGTGACGGCGGCCGCTGAGAGCAGCTTGCTCTTCGGAATGTTCCCGTCGTCGCGGGCCTGGCGGAGCTTCTGCTCAGACGGTTCGTGCGTCTTCTCGCTCATCGCCCCAGCTCCAGGACGCTGCGCAGCGCCTCCGGGGTCGAGACAGCCAGCTCGAGGAGTCGATCGGTGAGGAGCCCGACGGTAAGCCACAGCACCGCGCCACCGCCGAGAATTCGAACGGGCGCGCCGGTGTCCTGCAGGTTCATCTGGGGGGCCGCGCGCGACGCGAGGCCCAGCACGGCGTCGACGGCGAGCGAGAGGCCTGCGATGGGGGCTCCGAGCGCGAGGCCGGTTGCGAAGGCGACTCCGACGAGCTTCACCACCTCGGTCACCACCGCCTCGGAGTGCGCGAACGTTCCCGGCGGCACCAGGGTGAAGCTTCGGAACAGCGCCCCCAGCATGAGCGGCATCACCACCCCCGTCGCGCAGAGCGCGAGGAGCAGCTGGTAGAGCCCGTCACCCGCGGCGGACTCCTTGCTGCCCGTCATCGGCAGGGCGGCTTCCGCGGACGAGCCACGGAAGAGATCGATGAAGCGGCCACCCATGCGCGCGGCGTCGAACGGGAGCGCCGCCACCAGGCCCAGCGTGGTGCCGACGAGGAACTCGCGGAACACCAGGCCCACCAGCGCCAGCGTCGAAGGGGTCGGGGGCGCGTCGATGCCAGCGGCTGCGTGGAGAAAGAGGGCCAGCGACAACACCAGGCCCAGCTTGACCGTGGTGGGCGCGATCTGCCCTCCCAGGAGCGGACACAGGAACGCCACCGGGAGCAGCCGCGCACCGAGGACCGCGACCGACACCACGTGCGGCTGCAGCGCGTCGGCCGACGCGAGCAGCGCCCACGACGTCACGACATCACCTCGGGCAGCACGAGGAACAGCTGGGTCGCGAAGCGGCTGAGCTGCTGTCCAATCCAGGGCCCAGCGACCACCAGCGCCAGCACCGCCGCGCACAGCTTCGGCACCACCGACAAGGTGCTGTCCTGGAGCGAGGTGGTGGCCTGGAACAGGCTCATCCCGAAGCCGACGAAGAGGCTGGCGATGATGGGCGGGGCCGAGGCGAGCACCATGAGGAGCAGCGCTTCACGACCGAGGGCGAGGATCTGCGCGGTCTCCACGGCGTCACCGGTACCCGAGGATGAGGCCACGGCTCAGAAGCGCCCAGCCGTCGACCGCGACGAACAACAGCACCTTGAAGGGAAGGCTCACCTGGCTCGGGCTGAGCGTCTGCATTCCCAGCGCGAGCAGCACGTTGGCGAGCAACATGTCGAGCACGAGGAAGGGCAGGAAGAGCAGGAAGGCGATGATGAAGGCCTCTTTGAGCTCGGTGATGACGAACGCGGGAATGACGATGGACAGGTCGTCTTCCGAGACGGTCGCGGCGCCGTCACCGGCGCGGAGCTCCTTCGCCATGTCGACGAACCGGGCCCGCTCCTCGGCGCTGCCGTGCTTCACGAGGAACTGTCGCAGCGGCTCCAGCACCGAGCCCACCCGTCCCAGCGCTTCCCGGCCCAGGCCGACCTCGGCTTCGACCTGCCGGCCCGTCGTCCACATGCGCTCCATGGTGGGCGACATCACGTGCGCGGTGAGGACGGCGGCGAGCCCGGTGAGCACCATCGTCGGCGGGGCCTGCTGGGTGCCGAGCGCCGAGCGCACCATCGACAGCACCACGACGATCTTCGAGAAGCTCGTGAGCATCACGATGGCGAACGGCACCAGCGCGAGCGCCGCCATCAGCCCCATCATCTGGACCTGGTTGCTCGCGATCGAGCCGCTCTCAACCGCCAGCGTGCCCGGTTCCTTCGCGAAGGCAGCGGTGGGGGCGAGGAGGGCGAGGACCGAAAGGCGTGTCATGACGGCTCCTCCTTCAGCGCCTGAGCCATCACAGCCGCGCGAGAAGACACCCGGCGAATCCGCGGGGCTCCGTCGCCGTGGACGATGAGAAACGACCGGCCGTCCACTTCGATGAGCGCCACGCCGGTGCGCGCCGAGAGCCCAATCTTCTGGACGACCTGCAGCCGCGGGGTGCGAGCGAAGCGTGACGGCAGGGCGAGGCCCTTCTGGCGAATTCCCCACGCCACGAGCCCCGCGATGGCGCCCGCGCCGAGCACGATTCGCGCGGCCGAGGTGAATGAGCCGCTGGCCACCGCCGCGCCGAGGGTGAGCAGGCCCGTGGCGAGCCCTAACGCGAGGAGCTTCTGCCGAGGCGCGAGCGCGTTCACGGCGCCTCCGGCTCGAGCATCGCGGTGATGCGGGCGCCGATCTCTCCCTCGACCTCGACGAGCTCCGCGAGCGCCACCTTCCGCCCGTCGATGCGCAGCGTGACGGTCTGCGCCGCGTTGATGTGCAGCGGCAGCACCGACCCGGGCGCGATGGTGCCGAGCTGCCGGACCGGCACCTGAATGGTGGTCAGCTCGATCTCGACGTCGACGTTGAGGCTGTTGCTCATGGCGGGCTCCTGGGTGGGGTGGGTGATGTGGGTGAGGGTGAACCCGTCGGGGCCGAGTTCGCCGGCCAGCTCGAACGACGAGGTGAGGAGCCGCGCGGGGCCGAACAGCCGCTCCTCGCTCAGCGACGAGCCGGCGAAGACGATGACGTCACCGGCCGAGAGCTCTCCGAGGTCGGCGCGGACGAGCTGAGCGACGCCGAAGCGGGTCTGCGCGGTGAGGGTGGCAGCGAGGACGGCCTCGTGCGCGGGCGGGGCCTCGGCGCGCGGAGCCGTCTGCACCGCCGCCTGGAGCAGCTTCGCCGGCACCAGCACCCGCGCGCCGCCGAGCGGGTGCTCTCCGTGGAGCATCAGCTCGATGGCGAGGTGCCGAACGGTGGAGTCGACGCTGCGCAGCACCTCGCCGCGGTCGAGCGTCACGGTGACGAGCCGGGGCCCGAAGCGCTCCTCGAACGACTGAATCGACCGCAGCCCCTTGATGGCTGACAGGGCGAGCCAGCCGAGGGCCGCGCTCTCGATGCGGCTCAGGCTCGTCACCGCACGGCTTCGCGGGTCAGCGCCAGCGGCGTGCTGCAGGAAGTGGGTGAAGAGCGGGGCCTCGAGCTCGACGATCGCCATCGCCGACGCATGCGAGAGCTCGACCACCACGAAGAGCGACTCCCGAGCGAGGTGCTGGAGCGGCTGGAGCGTGGCGTCGAGGAGCCGCGCCGTCCCCGTGACCGAGTGGCCGAGCTGGACGCCCACCGCATCGAGCGCCGCGCTCAAGGCCGACGTGGCGTCATCACGAACCGACGGGCGTGCCGCGAGCTCGAGGTGGGCCCGCGTGAAGCGCTTGAGCGGGGTGAGGGTGACCTTCCGGGCCCGCACCTTCGGGGCCGGGTCGGGCGTGGGAACCGGGCCAACGAGCGTCGTCGCGTCGCGCATGAAGCGGACGTTCTTCAGGCGTCATGCCATTTCAAGCGCTCAGAATAACTTGTCTTTTCGGATCCCGAGGAAGGGACTCGGCCGTCTCAGCCCGGGTCGACGAAGGTCATCGCGCCGGCGCACTCGGCCTGCGCGGCCTCGCGCGTCTTGTACTTCTCGCTTCGGTAGAACCAGTTCGTCTGCAGCGACCCATCGGCCGCCCGCGTCTGGCAGCCGCCCCACAGCTCCTCGGTCGGGCACGTCTGCCCCTCTGAGAACACCCCGCCGGCGCTCGTGGCGCCGAGCGTCATGCAGAGCGCCTGTTGGGTGGCGAAGACGGGCTGAAGGGTGTTGCGCCAGTCCGTGCACTGGGGCGTCTGGGGGCGAAGGTCGCAGCGCGCGCTCCGGCCAGGAACGAGCCCGCAGCCAGAAATCACCAGGACGAGGGACGCTGCCAGCACGCGCATGAGCGGATGCTGCCGAGGGGTTCTTCTGGCGTCACTCTTTTCCGTTCGGAGCGAAGGGACGAAGCGGCTACCGCGTCGCCTCGCGAATCAGCCGGGCGGCGAGCGCGACGAGTGCAGGCGCGGCGATCGTGGTCGGAGCGGCGAGGCCAGCCGTCGAGGGGCGGAGCCCGGGGGGAAGCTGGGCGAGCACGGCGGCCTTGAGCCCGGCGGGGGCCTCGGCGAGCAGCGCCTTGATGCGGGTCGGTGCGTCATCCCGGGCCCCGAAGGCCAACGCGAGGCGGGCCTGGCGGGTCGACGAATCGAGATCGGACAGTTGCTGCGCGAAGATCCGCGCGCGCTGCCGGGCCGACTCGGTGAAACCCTCGAGCAAGCCGAGCGCGTCGGTCTTCTTGATGGCCACCACGAAGAGGGTCGTCTGCTCGACGAACCCGAGGGTGCGGGCCGGGTCCTTCGTCGCGATGCGCGCCTTGATGAGCGGTGAGGCGCGGCCGAGCCGGGGTCCTTCCGGGGCAGCCATGGCCTCAAGCCACCTTTCGTTGCACGTTGGCCGAGATGACGGGCTTCTGCGCGGGCGGCGCCGTGGCGGGGGCTGCGACCGGGGCTGGGGTTGCTTCCTTCTTCCTGAGGCGGAACAGGACGACGATCAGCGCGGCCGCCAGCACCGAGAGGACCAGCGCCATCACCACGATCAACGCTCGGATGCTGGCTGGCGCGGGCTGCGCCTCGGGGAGCGTGGGCGGCACGAGCGGGGCCTGAACGGCGACCGGGTCGAGCACGAGCACGACGTCTTCGGCGTGCAGCCCATCGACCGCCGCTGCCACCAGCGCTCGAACCTCAGCGCGCGTCTGCTGGAGCCGCTCCAACGCCTCGGGCTGAACCCGCAGCAGCACCGACGCCTTCGACGGGGTGGCTGGCATGCCGGGCCGCGGCGCTGGCGGAACCACCAGCTCGACCGACGCCGACCGTACGCCATCCATCGTCTCGAGCGCTTCTTCGATGTCACCTTCCTGCGCCTCCAACGCGCGCAGCCGTTCGGCGTGGGGCGTCTCGATGAGGCTCGCCGACTCGACCAGCGCCTGGGTCGTCTTGCGGCCCTTGCGGGGCAGCTTGAGGTCCGTCAGCACACGCAGCGCGTCGGTGGCCTTGTCGTCGGGCACCTCGATGGCCCAGGTCGGCTTCTTGCCCTTCTCGGGCACCTTCTTCGCGTCGAAGCCGCGCGAGACGAGCTCGGTGACGATCTCATTGGCGTCTCGCTCGTCGAGACCGTGCTGAATCTGGCCTCGGCACGCGACCAGGACGAAGGGGAGGGCGAGCAGCAGTCGGGTCTTCATGGCGAACCTCACACCTGCGTCTGGAGGACCTGCTTCACGCCGTTGGTGGCCTTCTCGACGACCTTGCCGGCGAGGTCGAGCTCCTGGCTGGCGCGGTACACGTGGGCCTGGAGCGAGAGCAGCTCGGCCGGGCTAAACGACTTCCCCGACTCGGCGAGCTTGAGGATCTGGTCCATGCGGGCTTGCGCCTGGTTCACCTGATCGATCATCGAGCCCGCGACCGCCTTCGTGTCGGCCGACGCGCCAGTGCGGGTCGCGGCGACTGCCTCGGCCTTGCACGGCTGCGCCTTGTCGATGGCGCGGGCCTCGGTGGCCTGCCGGGGCTGCACGAGCTGCGGTTGGTGCTCGAGGCGCTGGGGCTGCTGCGGGCCCTGCATCTGGCCCTTCATCACCTTGCTGAAGGCGTCGGCGGGCTTGCTGAGTCCGCCCGCGCCCGAGATGCCTGACGGCCCGACGCCGCCGAGTGGATTGATGGCCATGGCGCGCCTCAGCGAATGTTGTTGATGGCGGCCTTCGCCGAGTCGTGCCGCACCTTGAGCACGTTGGTGATGGTGTTGTACTCGCGGCTCTCCTGCTGCATCGCCATCTGCATGGCCATGGAGCGGTTCGCCTCGGCGCGCATCTCGTTCACCATGCCCGTCATGTCACCCGAGGTCGCCGCGCCGAGCGCGCCACCGTTCGCCCCGCCGATCGGCCCCGTGCCCCCGATGCCGCCGTTGACGTTGACGATGCCGCTCGACGCCGCCGACGACCGCGACGGCTGGGTGGCGAAGTTGGTGACCGCCGAGACCGCCGCGCTCACCACCCCTGCGCCGGGGACTGCGCCCATGACGGCGCCGCTCACCACGCCGACCGCCCGAACGCCCTGCTGGAGCGAGTTCTTCAGCACCTCGCCGAACTCCTGCTTCTGGCTCTGGCGGGGAACGGTGGTGGTGATGGAAACCTGATCGATGCGGCTCATGGGGTGCCTCCAGCGTGAGAGATGGAGGAGCCCTGAGCAGCAAGTGTGCCCGCGCCAGAGGCCTGAATTGTCTGAGGTTCGCCGGTCCCCCCGGGAAGACCGTCAGTCCGGCGCGAAGAACGCGAGGAGCTGCTCCCGGCGCTCATGCGCGTCGTGCATGCCCAGCTCGATCAGATCGCGCGCGTAGGGCGCGTCGAAGAGCAGGTAGCTGCCGAGCTCGGCCTGGCTGAAGAGCTGGCTGCCGGCGAGCCGATGAAGGAGCCGGGTCGGGAGCGCCTCGGTCGACTCCTTCTTCGCGCGGGCCTCGAGGTGGGGCCGGGCGAGATCGGCGAGGTCGCGTGAGGGGCGCACGACGAGCTCGCGCACGAAGCGGTAGGGCGACCCACGGGTGCTCGACACGGCCTGGTTGAGCTGCTCGACGAAGGCGTCTCCGCCGAGCTGTCGGCCCTTCTCGACGAGCGCGTTGACGCGGCGCAGGCGATCGAGATCGTGATCGAGCCGGTCGAGCATGAGCGCGTTGAGCACCTTGCCGATCACCTGTGGCGTACTGGGGAGCGCCTTCAGCTTCGGAGGCTCGACCGCCACCCGCGGCTTGTGGCCGAGCGACAGGATCAACAGCCGGTCCGCGCCGAGTCGCAGCGCCGGAGACACCGGCGTGTTCTGGCGAACGAAGCCATCGCAGTAGAACTCGTCGCCGACCTTCACCGAGCGGAAGAGCAGGGGAATCGCCGCCGACGCGAGCGCGTGTTCGGGGCTCAGCACGACCTCGGTGGCGACCGTCCACGGGTCGCGGCTCCACTCGGGCAGCCCGGGCTCGCGGCGCTGGACGAAGACCTGCGTGCGCCCGTCGCGGATGCGGGTGGTGCTGACGGCCAGCGCCTCGAAGTGGCCCTTCGCCAGGTTCGCGGCGATGCGTGGCCACGCGATGCGCTGGTGCACCATCTGCTCGAGCGGCTCGGGGTGCAGCAAGTCGTACAGCCGCCAGCCGTCGGGGTTCTCGTTGGCGCGTGTGGCCTTCCACATCTTCCGCCCGACGCTCCACGCGCTCTCGCCCGCGACCCGGAACACCTCTTCGAGCGACAGGCTCGTCCACAACGAGGCGAGGCCGCGACCCTGATCGGCGGGGGCGTCCATGGTGGCGGCGAGGAAGCAGCACGTCATGGCTCCGACCGACGTGCCCGCGAGGATGTCGAAGCGCACGTGAGGCCGGGTGTGCTCCGGGAGCTCTTCGCGCAAGTACCGGATGATGCCCGCTTCCCAGGCGCCGCGCGCACCGCCGCCACTGCAGACCAGCCCAATCTGGTGACGAGTCATGTTCGAGGGTTCCCCGATCGTCGCGTCGAAAAATTGCGGCTGCGACAGGCCGATCCATCCTTCGACACGGCTGTTGCCCACACCCGACGCGAGGAACGCATGATCACCATCACCGCCCAGACGCCCGCTCCCACCCGCCATCACCCCCGCGTCGAGGCGGGCTTCATGGTCAAGCTCTTCACGCAGGGCAAGGCCGTCCTCGCCAAGGCCGACAACCTGTCGATGCAGGGCCTGCGCATCGTGGGAGACTTCGTCTCGTCGGACGAGCGGCTCACGCTGGCGATTCCGCTGCCCGACGATCGCGAGGTCGTCACCCAGGCGACGGTTCGCCGCCGGGAAGAAGAGGCGATCGCCATCGAGTTCGACCAGCTCGACTGGGACGACATGTTCGCGCTCGCGCGCTTCCTGCACCCCCGGCTGCCGTGAGCGTCAGGGGGTGGCCTTGCGCGCCCGCAGGGTCGACACCAGGTCCATCAGCTCGGCGCCCCGAAACGGCTTGTGAATGTAGCCGTCGGCGCCGGCCTTCATCGCCACCTCGACGTCGCTCTTCTTGGCCTTGGCCGTGAGCATGTGGAGGGGCACCTTCGCGGTCCCCGGGTCGGCCTTGAGCATGCGGCAGACGGTGATGCCGTCGAGCTGGGGCAGCACCACGTCGAGGAGGATGAGATCGAACGCCTGTGTGCGCGCGAGCTTGAGCCCTTCGGCGCCGGTCGCGGCGCACTCGACCTCGACCTCAGACTCGCTCAAGAGGCTGCGCACGAGCTCACGAATGACGGGCTCGTCTTCAACCACCAGGATGCGAAATGGCGCGCCCATGGATCTTCGAGCTTACGACGAAACGGCGCAGCGGTTGAGCGCCTCTCCGTCGCGACTGGAATTCACTCGTAGGCGAGGGCCTCGACGACGTCGAGGCGTGAGGCCCGGCGGGCGGGGTAGAGCCCGGCGAGCGTCGACGCGACGATGGCCACCAGGAGCATCTGCACCGCGGTCGTCGTCGGGAACAGGTACGGGAAGTTCCAGCCGGTGGCCTGCACGCCGACGATCTTCGTGAGCACGTAGCCGACGAGGGCCCCCACACCGACGCCCATGAGGCCGCCCGTGAGGCCGATGAAGCTCGCTTCGGCCGCGAAGAGCTTGAGCACGTGGCCTCGATCGGCGCCGACGGCCCGGAGCAGGCCAATCTCTCTCGTGCGGTCGAGCACCGCCGCCAGCAGGGTGTTGATGATGCCGAGGAGCGCCAGGAGCACCGCGACGACCTCCATGGCCCAGGTCACCTTGAAGGCGCTGCCCACCAGGTTCATCGCCTCGTCGCGCAGCTCGACGTTCGACAGCACGTAGAGATCGAACTCGCGCCCGAAGCGCTCGGTGATGCGCTGGCGCACCCCCTCGATCTTCGACGAGTCGTCCACGTACACGTGGTAGCTGTCGACCTGATCGTCCTTGAACTGCCGCACGAAGTGCTGGCGCTCCATGATGATCGTGCCCTGGTCAGAGGTGTAGTCGACGATGACGGCGCCGACGGTCCACGTGTGCACGCCGGTCGGAGTCGTGATGGGGAAGGTGCTGCCCACCGTGAGGTTGCGGCGGCGCGCGAAGTTCTCGCTGATGGTGATGACGTCTTTCGCGCGCTCCTCTGGAGACGGCAGGCGACCCTCGAGCACCGTTGGCTTGCCCCGCCGCTCGTACACCTCGGGGATGAGCGAGATGACATAGATGCGCAGCCCCAGCACGTCGGTGGGGAAGATGCGCACCCGGTCGAGCGCGTCGACGTGATCGAAGCGCTCCAGCGCGTCGCCCACCGAGGCGGCCATGGGCTGGTTCTGCACGCCGGCCACCTTGGCAGACGAGGTGACGAAGAGATCGGCGGGGATCGACTGGCGAATCCAGTCTTCCGCCGAGCGCTGAAAGCTCCCGACGAAGGCCGCGATGGTGATCGACATTGCCACGCCGACCGAGAGCGCCGAGACGGGGACCGCCGTACGAACGGGCGCGCGCGCGAAGTTGTCGGCAGCGAGGCGGCCCGAGATGCCCCACAACGCCTGCCCGGGCCCGGCGAGCGGGCGGTTGAGATACCGGAGCAACAGCGGCGACAGCAGCGTGGCTCCCATCAAGATGAAGAAGATGCAGAGGTACCCGCCGATGGGCAGGTTCTCGACCGGCGGAGGAACCAACGTGGCGGGCCACGCGAGCGCCAGCAGCCCGAGCCCGGCGTAGGTGGGCCACGACCGGACCTGCACGGCGCCAGCGCCCACCGCGACATCCCGCCGCAGCGCCTCGACGGGTTGTACGCCCGAGGCGATGACGGCGGGCCGCATGGCCGCGAAGAGGCTCCCGAGGACACCGAGCGCGACGCCGCTGGCCACCTCGACGACGCCGAGCTCGACGTCCTTCGGGTTCACCCGCACGTAGAGCTGTGAGACGGTGTCGGTGACCCATGAGATGGCGCCCCGGCCGACGAGCAGGCCGAACGGCACGCCGATGGCGCTCCCGATGGCGCCGAGCAGCACCGCCTCGAGCCCGAAGAGCGCCCGAATGCTGGCCTTCGTGGTGCCGAGCGCGCGCAGGGTGCCGATCTCACGCCGCCGCTGGAGCACGCTGATCGACACCGTGTTGTAGACGAGGAAGACGCCCACCAGCAGCGCCACCGCGCTCCCGAGGTTGAGGCCCAGCTGGAAGCTGCGCACCATCGTCTCGACGCTCGCGCCGCGGCTGTCGGGCCGGTCGATCTCGTAGCCCGCGCCGAAGGTGTCACGGAGGTCTCGCACCACCGGCTCCCAGCCCACCGTGGGCTCCACCTTCACGTCGATGCGGTCGAACACGCGGCCGCGTCCGAACGCCTCCTGCGCCGACGCGAAGAACATCACGCCCACGGATCCTCCGAACGCCGTGACGGGCCCCGTCTCTTTCAGCAGCCCGTGCACGACGAAGTCCTTCACGCCGTCCTTCGTGACGAGCTGAAAGGTCCCCCCCGTCGTCAGCGCGTGCGCCTTCGCGAAGCGCTCGCTCACCAGCATGCGATCGGTCGAGTTGAGGAACTCGAGATCGTCGTTGAGCTTGCCGACGTCGCGATCGACGCCTTCGTACGAGCGGAAGTACCCGTCGTCGAGGAAGTCGATGCCCATGACGTAGAGCGACTCGCCGGGGCTGCCCTTCACCGGCGCGACGACGGTCAGCGTTCCAGCGGCGTGCTGCACGCCCTTCGTGGCGCGGGCCTGCTCGAGCAGCTCCTCGGGAAAGCCGGCGCTCGTGCCCGCGATGGACACGTCGGCCTTCCCCGCGACCGTGTCGATGGTCGACCGGAACGCCGTCATCACGGAGCGGTTGATGGACGAGATGCCCACCAGCGTGGCGACGCCGACGGCCACGCCCATCACGGTCAGCGCCGTGCGCAGCGGGCCATCGAAGAGGTGGCGAAACGACACGAAGCGCAGGAGGGCCAACATCGGCCGGGCACCGTAACTGCTCGATTCCCCGATTGCTCGCGTGGCGATGCACGGCCCGGCTGGCGCGCGCATCAGCGCTGATGTGCGACCCTTGCTCCTCGTTCTCTTCACCGCCGCACCCGCCTTCGCCCAGGTGGGCGCTCCAGCGGGGCCACTTTCAGCGGGAGATGTCGGTGTCGCTCGGCTCCACCGCAAGCCCGGCACGGTGGTGGTGCAGTTCCCCCGCGCGTGGCGAAAGGACGCCGCCCTCGCCCACGCCGCGCGCACCGATCTCCGCCTCGAGGTGGTCGACCGTCAGGGCAACCGGGTGGTGCTCGACGCCCCCGCCTTCTCCACGAAACGAACCTGCGAGGACGAGGCGGGGGCGTGGGTGTTGCCCGAGGCGGTGGTGGCGGTCGATACGAACGTGCTGACGCTCGAGGCGGGTGACGACGGCGTGGTGGCGCTCGTTCGATTGGTCGCTCCGACGCCCGCGCGCCTGCCTCCGGTGATGGCCCGCCAATCGCTTGCGACCTTCGACCTCGACGAAGACGGGGCGCCGGACGCCGCCGTGCGAAGGGGCGCGACGTCGCTCGAGCTGCTGATTCGGGGCGCGACGATTCCGCTCCACTGCGCGCTGCGGTGACGACGTGATGGTCGGGTTGGTGGGGCGAGCCGCGCCTTCGTCAGCGGCGACGACGCGAACAGCCGGCTGGCCCCCGCGCGCGCGACGAGGCTCCGCTCGAGCCAGCGATACCAGACGTCCGCGACGACGTCGGTCCAGGCTCGAATCGAGGGCTCTCGTCACGGAGACGACTCGCCGGCGAGGCGCCGCCCGAGACACGAAACCGTGACGTCTTGAGGAGCGAGCGCGACCGTCAGCGCTGCGAGAGCAGGCTCTCGGCCTCTTCCCGCGAAAAGGCCAGGTGCGCCGAGTGGCCGAGCAGCCGGGCGATGCGCTCCATCTGAATCGCGGCGGCGCTCGACTTGCCCACCACGCGCACCACGCGCCGCACTTTCGCCTTCGTGAGCACCTCACCGACGCGTTTGGCGTCCGCGAGCGGCAGGTCATCGAGGGACTCGAGCCCTCTGACGTCCGACAGGACGTCGAAGGGCGCGCGAAGGCGCATGATGGCTTCCCGGAGCAGCGCCTCGGCGTGTGAGGCATCCGCCGCGGTGGGGCGCCCGGACAGCTCGAGGAGGAGGATGTTGCGACCGACGTCTGGAGTGATGCGGACCACTGTCTGGGTTCCCTTGCGACTGGTGAACCCCCCGTTGTTTGGGGTGTATACCTGCCCGCTGGTCAGTCGTCCAAGCCGTGATCGCTGCCCAACGTGGATGAGTCAGGCGGCCTGGCGAACGGCCTCGTCGCCGATGACGTTGCCATCGGCCAACCGAACGAGGCGGTCGCCCACCTCGGCGGCCTTCGGGTCGTGGGTCACCATCACGACGGTGAGCTGGCGCTGGCGGGTCGCTTCACGGATGAGCCGCAAGACCTCGGCGCCTGTCTTCGAGTCGAGGTTGCCGGTCGGCTCGTCGGCGAGCAGCACCGAAGGTTCTCCCAGGAGCGCCCGGGCGATCGCCACGCGCTGCATCTCGCCTCCGGACAGCTCGTCGGGGCGGTGCTGCCAGCGGCCCTTCAGGCCCACCTGCTCGAGCAGCGCTTTCGCCTTCGGCTCCTCCACGTCGCGCGCCTTGCCCGACAAGAGCGCCGGCAACAGCACGTTCTCGATGGCGGTCAGCGTGGGCAGGAGGTTGAAGAACTGGAAGATGAAGCCCAGGTGATCGCGCCGGAAGCGGCTCAGGTCGTCGTCGGGCAGCTTCGAGATCTCCTTGCCGTCGATGCGGATCGATCCACTCGTGGGAACGTCGAGCGCGCCCAACAGGTTCAGCATCGTCGACTTGCCCGAGCCGGACGAGCCCATGACCGAGAGGAACTGGCCCTTGGGCACCGCCAGCGACACGCCGTTGAGCGCGCGCACCTCGCTGGCGCCCCGGCGGTACACCTTCACGGCGTTCTCGACCTCGATCATGCTCACAGTGACGTCACCTGGCCCTTTTCGACCCAGCCTTCGAGCGCGTTCGGTAACCGGATTCGAACGAATCGGCCCGTGTCTTCCATCACCCGCACCAGCAGGCCGGCGTGCACCTCGAACGAGACGCGGCCGTTGTCGCTGGGCGCTTCCCGCGCCGGGGCGGTGGCGGCCATGACGACGGCCTCGGACACCGAGTGGGCGACCCAGGCGTGCGTGGCCACGCCCGCGCCCAGCGTCACGGCCGCGACGCTCACCACCGCCGTGACGAGCCCGAGCGCGAGGCGACGGCCGGGCTCTCGGCGCAGCCACAGCACCGTCAGCACGAAGGCGAGCCAGAAGGTCGAGATGAAGGCCACCGTCACGATGGGCTCGTTGATGGCGCGGGCGACCCGCTCGAGGAAGGGCACGGCCTCGTTGGCGCCCACCACCTGATCGACCTGCCGCTGCTGCGCGACGGCGAGCTGCGCGGCGATGTCGTCGTCGTTGGACAGGCGCTGGGCGCGCGTCAGGTAGAGCATGGCGGGCCCCAGCTCATTCGACGCGAGGTGCGCGGTGCCGAGGTTGAAGAGCACGTCGGGGCCACCTCGCCCCGCCTGGAGCAACCGCTCATACTTCTCGATCGCCGCCTTGTAGTCCTGCCGGTAGTAGGCGTCGTTGGCCTCGACGAAGAGCGCCTGGGCCTCCTGCGGCGTGTACGCGAGCACCAGCGCGGCGAGGAGCGCACTCACGGCCACACCTCCATCGCGTGCGCGGCGTCGTCGAGGGCGCGGCGGCGGGCGGCGGCGTCACCCATGCCGGGCGCGTACCGGCCGAGATCGCACGTCTCGAAGACGCCCAGCACGCGCGCGCGCACGTCATCGGGCACCCTGGCGCCCTGCATCGCCTCGTCGAGCTGCGGGCGCGTGAGACCTGTCACGGGCTGGCCCAGGCGGGCCTCGAGGAAGCTGCGCAGGGCCTTGTCGACCTCGGCATAGAAGTCGGCGGTGCTCCCCGACGCCGAGACCTTCTCGGCCTGGGCGAGCCGTCTGCGTGCCGCCTTCGCCTGCCGCTCGCGACGTTGCGCTGCGTCTTCCTGGCCGAGCTGACCACGCACCAGCGCCACCGCGCCGAGCACGAGCCCGAGCGCGACGGGACCCAGTGCCAGCCAGGGAAAAGCGGGGCGACTCCACGCGGGGGGCTTCGGCTCCGAGAACGTCGCGGTGTTGCGCAGCGGCTTGAGGCCGCCGCCGACGAGCTGGTTGCGGGCCGAGGGCTCCGTGGGGCTGCCGTTCGTCGGCACCTGCGTGGCCTGCGCGCCGGTTCCTGACGGGCGCACGGTGACGGTGACGGGGTCGACGGCGCTCGACTCGACCTTCTGCGTCTCGGGGTCGAAGTACTCGAGCGTGAGCCCCGGTACGGTGAAGGTGCCGGTCTGCTGTGGCACCAGCACGTACTCGACGGTGCGCGTCCCGCCGACCTGGTTCTTCACCACGGTGGACTTCTCGGTCTGCTGCGGATCGAAAACGCGCAGGGCCGAAGGCGCCTCGAGCTTCGGCAACGTCACGGCCTTCAGGTTCCCGCGGCCTTCGAGGATCAGCTTGAGCTGCACCGGCTCGCCGAGGGCGACGTCGGTCTGGTTCACCGTCGACGAGAGCCTCCAGCGGCCCACGTTGCCGGCGCCCGCGGGCAGCGGCTTCACCTTGAGCGTCAGCGCGTTGCTCTTGCGGTGGATCTTCCGGCCGGAGAAGGGGAAGACGCCCGACGAGATGTCGGACTCGGCGGGCTCGATGGCGACGTCTCCGGGCTTGAGCGGGAAGAGCGCCTTCGAGCGCAAGAGGTACGCGCGGTACGGCACGCCGCCCAGGGTTCGCGTCTCGGGAGCGAGGTTGGTGGGTGAGGCGATGTCCTGCGCGAGGAAGCCCTCGAGCTTGGGCATGATGACCGAGTCCACGCCCATGAGGTCGATGCGCGAGTAGATGTACAGCGACAACGTCACCTGCTCGCCGACGTACACCTCGGGGCGATCGATCGACGCGCGCAGGAACAGATCCGAGTCGCTGCGCGGAATCGACGGCTCGTCGTCGCCGAAGGGATCGAACGGATTGGCGCCGGGCGGCGCGGTGTCGTCGTCGTCTCCGAAGAGCCCGGGCGGGAACCCTGGCGGCAGGCCGAACGGGTTTTGCGGCGGAGCCCTTCGCTGGGTGCGTGGATCCGGCGCGAGCCGGCCAGGCACCACCTCGAGCTTGATCGCCTCGCTCTTGTAGGTGCGGCTCGCGGTCTGCAGCCCGGCCGCGGGAATGGTGAGGGTTCCGGCGCGGGTCGCGCGCAAGACGAGCGTGTACTTCCGCACCTGCTTGATCTGCCCCATGCCGCCGGCGCCGACCGAGTAGCTCATCTGGGTCGACTCGGAGCGGGAGAGCACCTCGAAGTCGTTCGGCGCGGGGAACTGCACCACGGCGCCTTCGGGCGCATTGCTGACGACGATCTCACACCGAAACGTGTCTTCGGTGCCGACCTTGTTGCGGTCGACCGTCATGTAGAACTCGAGCTCGGCGGCCAGCGCCGGCGCGGCCGCACAGAGCACCCAAGCGATGGCGAGCGCGCTACCAGTCCTTGCCATTGGCATCGTTCTTCTGGGTCTTCTGGCGGAAGCGCCAGAGCTGGAGATTCTTCTCGTTGCGCTTGAGCGGTTCCAACAGTTTCTCGGCTTCCTGCGCCGACATGCCGCCATCGGTGAGGCCCAGCTCGGCGGGAGAGACACCCCCATCGGACGACTGAGGCTGCCCGCCGTCGCTACCGCCATCGGTGCCTCCCTGGGGGCTGGGGTTCTGGCCTGCATCGCCCTGGCCTCCATCACTGCCGCCGTCCTGTCCTTGAGACGAGTCGTTCTTCCCGCCGTCGCGCTGGCCGCCGTCGCCTTGCCCACCATCACCCTGGCCGCCGTCACCGGGCCCACCGTCGCGGGGTTGCCCGCCGTCCTGCAAGCCTCCGTCTGAGCCTCCGTCAGGCTGCACCCCACCGTCCGTATCCCCACCGTCTCGTCCGCCGTCGCTCGTGCCACCGTCACTGCCGCCGTCGCGCGTGCCACCGTCCGGCCCGGCGTCTGGTTTGCCGCCGTCGTTCCCACCATCGGCGCCGCCATCGGGGCCCTTCTGCTCCTTCGGTGGCAGGTCGCGCAGCAGCACCTCGAGGTTGTGACGCGAGAGCGAATCGAACGGGTCCTTCCGGAGCGCCTTGCGGAACTCGCGCACGGCCTCTTCTTTCTGGCCATTCACCGCCGCGATGGTGCCGAGGTTGTAGCGAATGCGCGCCTCGTACTCGCCGGAGCGGTCGAGCTCCTGCGCGCGCCCGAAGGCCGCCTTCGCCTCGTCGGTGCGCCCGAGCCGGTGCAGCGCGAGGCCCCGGTTGTAGTGCACGCGGGGATCGGTACCGTGCTCCTTCTGGGCCCGCTCGAACGCCGACAGCGCGCGCTCGTAGTCGCCCGCTTCGTACGCGGCCATGCCTTCGCCGATGTCGTCCTGGTTCTTCTCGAGCGGCCCCATGGCCTGCGCGAGCACGAGCGGAACGACGAGCCACAGGCGCTTCATGACCTCGCCCACCTCCACGAGGGGACGATGAGCATCGACAGCGCGAAGAAGAGCAGGCCCAGGGCCACGAAGGGCTGGAAGATCTCTCCATACTTCATGGTGAGGCGGCTCTCGAGCTCGGCCTTCTGGAGCGTGTCGATCACCTTCACCACGTCGGGCACGGCGACGCCGCGCGCCTGGTAGAAGAAGTCGCCGCCGGTGTCCTTCGCGACGCGGGTGAGGCCGGCGCGATCGAGCCGGGTGATGACGGTGACGCCGTTCTCGTCCTTCTTGTAGCCGACGACGTCGCCGTTCTCCGACACCACGGGAATGGGCTCGCCCTGCTCGCTGCCGATGCCGATGGCGAGCACTTTGGCGTCGATCTCCTTGAGCGCGGTGATGCCCTCGTCGATGGCGCCCGAGAGATCTTCACCGTCCGAGAGCAGCACCACCACCTTGTCCTTCGAGCCGCGGTCGGCGTTGTCGAACACCTGGCGGGCGAGCAGCAGCGCGGAGCCGATGTTGGTGCCGCCCTGGGGCATCTGCGCGGGATCGATGGCGCGGAGGAAGATGCGTGCGGCGCCGTAGTCGCTCGTGAGCGGGCACTGGATGAAGGCGTCTCCGGCGAAGGCGATGACGGCGACCCGATCGCCCTTGAGCTCGTCGAGGAGCGTCGACAACTCCAGCCGGGCGCGCTCGAGGCGAGACGGCGCGACATCGCGGGCGAGCATCGACTTCGACGCATCGAGCGCCACCACCACGTCGATGCCGCGGCGCTTCACTACCTCGGCCTTCTCCCCACACTGCGGCTGGGCGAGCGCGAGGGCGAAGCAGGTCAACGCAGCGAGCTGGGACGTGCGCTGAAAGAGCGGGAGCAGCGTCGACACACCGGGCGCGAGCGTGGACGCCAGCCGGCCGGGAATGACACGCGAGAGCGCGGTGGTGCGCCGCAGCGCGAGGAAGAGCACCACCAGGCCCACCAGCAGCACCAGCGGCACGAGCGCGAGGAACGCCGGCTGCGCGAGGCCGAGTTTGTACCCAAGGAAGGTGAAGCGCCACGGCGTCACGGGAACACCTTGAGCACCGTCGCCTTGAGCAGCAGCTCGAGGAGCAGGAGGGTGAAGGCCGCGAGCAGCCACGGGTGGAACAGCTCGCGGTAGTTGGTGATGACGCCGCCTTCGAGGATCTTCGAGCGCTCGAGCGAGTCGAGCACCTTCTGTAGGTTCTCCTTGAGCTCCTGGCGGTCGGTGGCGCGGTAGAACTCTCCGCCGGTCAGCTTGGCCATGTCCTCGAGCAGCTTCGGGTTGATGGGGATCTCGACGTCACGCCAGGCGGTGTTGCCGAAGATGTCCTGGCCGGCGGGGAAGGGCACCTTGCCGCCCTTGCCGACGAGGATGGAATAGACCGGCACGCCGAGCGCTTTGGCTGCTTTGGCCGCGTCGAGCGGAGACACCGTGCCAGCGTTGTTGTCGCCGTCGGTGATGAGCACCACGACGCGGCTCTTGGCTTCCGAGTCGCGCAGCCGGTTCACCGCCGTGGCCACCGCGTCGCCGATGGCGGTGCCGTCTTCGAGTACGCGCGTGCGGAGCTGGCGGACGACCTCCTTGAGGACGCCGTAGTCGAGCGTGAGGGGCGCCTGGGTGTACGCGGCGCCGGAGAAGACGACGAGGCCGATGCGATCGTTCGCGCGGCTCGCGATGAACTCGGCGAGCACCTCTTTGGCGACGTGGAGCCGGTTGTTGGGGCGGAAGTCGGCGGCCTCCATCGAGGTGGAGAGATCGAGCGCGATCATGATGTCGATGCCCTCGACCGAGGCGTCGCGCACCTTGGAATCGCGCTCCTGCGGCCGCGCGAGCGCCACCACCGCCATGACGAAGGCGAGCACGCGCATCACCGGGGGCAGCCAGGTGAGGTACGCGCGGAGGCCCCGGCCCTGCTTCGCGAGCAGCGTGGCGGCCGAGAAGCGCAGCACCGCGCGGGTTCGTTTCTCGAGCCACACCCAGACGAGCGCGATGGGCACGAAGGCGAGCGCGAGGAAGGCGAGCGGCGTGTGGTAGCCCGTCAGCAGCGCGCGCACCTGTTCGAGCAGCGTCGGCTCAGGCGTCATTTACGCCTCCCGCTGCGGTGCCCGCCTGGCCCACGGTCGTCAGGTGGACGATGCGGTAGCCGAGCTCGAGGGCGGCCTTGCAGGCGTCGGCGCCCGGAGCGGCCTTGGCGTAGCGCACGAAGTCGGACTCGTTGGCGAAGGCGGTGAGATCGGCCATCGGGAGGCCGGGCGTGTGCCGCGCGCGCAGGGCCTCGAGGAGCTCGGGCGTGGTGCTCTCGAGCGCTTCGAAGTCGTACCGTTCGCCGAGGTAGCTGCGGACGATCTCGGACAGACGGAAATAGAACTCGCGCGAGCGGCCCTGGCCGGGGAGGTTCTGCGCGGCGAGCGCGTCGAGGGCCTGCGTGGCGCGGACGTGGAGGGGCGCTTTGGGCTTCTCGGGCTCGACCACCACGGGGCGCGGCCGGCGCAGGTAGCGCACGACGCCATACGCGAGCAGCGCGATGGCGAGGCCGATGAGGACCGCCCACACGAGGCGCCAGGTGCGCACCGGGAGCTCCTCGGGTTTGCGCACGTCGTACAGGTCTGCGCCCTTGTCGGCGTCGGCGGGGAGCGACGAGACGATCTCGATCTCGGGTCCGCTCACCGGCATCTTCACCGTTCCGTTCGGTTCGCTCAGCTCGAACTCGAGGGTGGGCACGCGCTGTTTGCCCAGCTCGAAGGCCTGCAAGGTGACCTGAAAGGTGGTGGTCGAGCTGTCAGCGCCGTCGACGCGCTCGCGGCTCTGGGTGACGTAGTCGAAGGCGCCGAGGTCGCCCGGGGTCGGCAGCTCGTAGCGCTGGGACTTGTCGTGGGTGACGACGATCTCGAAGACGAACGGCTCTCCGAGCTTCGCTTGCGTGGGGTTCACGCGAGACTGCACGCGCATCGGCGGCAGCACGCCACCATCGGCAGCGCCGACAGGCATGACGAGGAGTTCGGCGAGGAGCAACGCGGCCGACGACACGAGACGCACCATTCGTCGAGAAAACGTGTGGAATCAAGCGAAGTTGCCGCGACTTGGGCAGGGTGTCCGCGAGGAAGGGGAAGGTGTGAGAAAGTGGTAGCCGCAGCCCCGCAAGGAGCTCAAGGAGGCCCGCAAGGAGCTCACCGAGGCCCGCAAGGAGCTCACCGAGGCCCGCAAGGTGCTGAAGGGGGCCTGCGAGGTGCTGCCCGAGGCCCGCAAGGAACTCAAGTGACCCGGCGAGGTGCTGACCGAGGCCTGCAAGGAGCTCCCGGCGCCCCCGCAAGGCGTTCGAGGGACCCCGCGCGGCGCAGACCGGGCCCGGCGAAAGGCTCACGGGCCCCTTCACGGTGGCCGCCCGAGGCCAACGTGTTCGACGGATCCCGCGAGGAGGGTTTCCCACGGATCGAAGGTGACGTGATTCTCGAGCAGAAGATCTTCGATGTTCGCGGCAATCGGGAGGACGAGACCGAGGATGGGTACGACAACCTGCGGACCTCCTATTCGCCGGTGGCGAAGGACCGCATGACCGAGCAGTGTTGGTGGCGAGGGTTACTGAACCCCAATGAGTGCCTGATATCGTACAACTACACGCACGGGGCGTCGGGAGTACTCCAGACCATTTCTGGGCTTCAGAACCGATGGAACACGGACTTCACCTACTCGCACACTCAGGCCCTTTCCGATGTGTACTCGAGCGTCGGGCGGAGCGGAGCAGGTTCGTGGATACCACTTCAGATGTCGTACGATGCGTTCAATCGTCGACGGTACAAAGCAAATCCGTTGGGCTATGGACAAGAGTTCTACTACGGACTCGAGAAGGAACTGCTTGTAGACCAGGCTTGGAGCAACTCGAAAGTGCAGACGACGCTCGACGAGTACATCTGGCTGGATGGCAGACCAGTCATGGCGATCCGTGGTCGCGTCGACGTCGATGGCACGCACCTCGAAGACCACTACTACAGAGGAGATACCGCGAAGAGTTGTGCCCGACCGATGGATGATGGTTCGGTTGCGTGCGGATTCTTCCACCTCGTGACCAACCTTCAGTCCTTTCCGCTCTTGGCCATCAGCAACGCAACTGGGCAGGTGGCAAGTTTCCAGCTGCCTGACGCCGACGGGTCGGTGAACTCGTCGCGAATGATGGGGGCATGGGGAGGGCAAGGCATTGATCTCGGGTTCGAATTCCGACTGAACGAGCGCTTCAGCAAGCAAGCGAGATTCCGGGCTTCATGGACTGGCGCCAACGGCCCGCGTACAGGTGTCCAGGCGTTTTACCTCAACGGTGTCGAGGTCTTGAGGCCTGCAGGGCAGGAATTGGGTCAGGTCTGGAGCGCGTGGAGCCCAGTCGTGAACGGAGCGGCCACGGTTCGATGGACGGTTACTTGCCCGACGGCAGACCCTTGCAGTTCGGCGGGTGATGCGTTCGAGTGGCAGGCATGGGAGGACGGAGCAGAGCAGTTCCACACTCGGCTCCGATTCCCCGGCCAGTACGCCGACGCCGAGACGGACTTCTACGAGAACTGGCATCGTTACTACGACCCGCAGAATGGTCGGTACCTCTCTCCTGAACCTCTCCTTCAATCCCCCGGCTTTGTCCGTACGATGCTGCTCAGTGGTATGCAGGTATCCGCCTATCCCTATGCCTCGAACAACCCGCTGCACTACATTGACCCGAACGGTCTTTTCCCGCTGCCAGGGGACCCGAGCAAGCTCCCAAAGGGATGGCGGGAGGTGCCTCACGGCAGGGACGGGAAGGGTGGACCGAAGGGAGAGCGGATGTTCCAGCATGAGTCGGGACGAAAAATCCAGTTTCACCCCGGCCGACCCGGAAATGAAGGCGGAAAGGACCATTGGCACTGGGACTCAGCCGATGGCAAGAAAAACACTGGGTTCGAGGGCGATGAGTATCCAGACCCTCCCGAGGCCTGCGAACCGAGTCCGGACCCCAAGCCGGACGATACCAAGAAACTGCAGTTGCTGGACTTGCTGGATCTCTTCTTCAACAGCCCCTTCTCCGCTTCACCACCCGTGGGCGGCCCAATGCCTCGTGGTGTTGGGCCGGCCGGTCCAATGGTTCGACCGCCTCTGATTCCGGTGCCTAGATGAATTTTCACGATGCCGTGCTCTTTAGAATGATCTGGGATGAAGCCCGAGTGGTTCACCTTGAGTTTAGAGATGTGAAGGGGCATGGTGCGGTTTCTGTTCGAATCCTCGGCAGTCGAGGCTTCTATTCGTCGGGCCTGTTTGAGCCAGGCCAGTACATTAGCGACGTCGTGTTTTGTAGAGAACCCGGGGATGTGCTTCGGAGCTGGGACGGCGCTTGCCGGATGTGGAGTACGCTTGTTGTGGATGTGAATGGCGACTTCTTGGAGGTGATGGGAGGTGAGGTTGAGATAGTAAGCGCTGGGCGAAAGGCCCCCGAGTAGGTCAGTTGCAGGCCTTTGCTACCGCGGCCTGCGCCAGCCTCGCCGGCGACGGTGATCGTCGAACGCATACAACAATGAGGTCTCCACTGACGACATGGATGACAGCGACATGAAGGCGCTTGACGGGTATCTCGGAGCTCCGTCGAGGGGGTGCTGGAAGTATTGCAATAATTCGGGCCGTCCGCCGATTCAGTTGGTGCGCCCATGAGGCTGCGCTACCTGGTGGCGCTCGGCGGAGCGGCTCTGTTGATGGCTGCGTCCTCTCGGAGAGAGGACCGCAAGGCCACGCTGGCTTCTGGCAACTGAAGTGCGTGCTTGAGGGTTATCCGATTCTCAAAGGGCCTTGGAGGACAACCAGAAGTATCGGGCGCATGTGACTCTGTTCCCGGCATGCGAACTCGAACTGGCGCCGGAGCGGGATGGAAAAGGCGGAAGGATTTCGGTGCGCTTTCTCGCGGACGCTGGTTACGAGGTCCTGCGGACGAAGTAGGGCTCCTTGACGCGAACTACCCGGCCTTGCGGCTGAGGCGCACTCGGTCGAGGAGCGCGTCGGTGAAGGCGAGCAGCTGACGCTTCTCGGCGGCGGGCAAGTTCCGGACGCTCCGCTCTCCCATGGCTTTGCTTGACGCTGTGGGGGGCGGTGATCACATCCTCCCGCTCTATGAACCAACTGCCCATCGACGTCGACGCAGAAGCCATCTTCCTCGACGGCGCCTGGTACACGCGAGAGGACCTCGCGCGGCGGATCAAGTCGATGATCGACGAAGGCGACTTCAACGTCGCCCGGCCCAGCGCGGCGCTCGAGGCGCTCTCGTCGACGCTCCAGCAAGTGCGCACGTTGTCCTTCCGGGTGACGCCCGATTTGGCTGACGCGCTGACGCAGCTGGCGACGCGCTCCGGCAACTCGGTGGGCCAGTTGGTGCGCGAGGCCGTGATGCAGCTCCTCACACAGGGCGCCGCCGCGCCCCAGGAGTCGCTTCGGCGAGAGGAAACGGTGAAGTCCGCCGCCCCGACGCCGCCCGAAGCCCAGCCCCTGCCTGCCGACGCTGCGCCTCCCGCTCCCGAGGCGCCTGTGGTGATGGCTGGCCCTGGAGCGCTCCGGGCCGCCGGCCTCGATCCCACGGTCGCCCAGCCCATCGAGCTCACCCGCCGCATCGACACCCAGCCGAACCAGGCCCAGACCGCCGAGAACGGGTGGTTCAAGCAGTAGTCGGGTGAATGTCGGGCTGGCCGGTTGTATTCGGCGCCCATGTCGCTTCTCTCCGCCGTCGTCGCCTCGCTGGCGCTCGCGCAGTCCCTCCCGCCGTGGATGACGGGCGAGAGCAAGCCCGAAGACCTGCGCATCTCGCTGGTGACGTTCTCGCCCGGAGACACGCTCACCGAGTGGTGGGGCCACACCTCGCTCGTCGTCGAGGACACGAAGCTCGCGCAGGGGCGGCTCTACAACTACGGCATGTTCGGCTTCGACGAGGGCTTCGTGCACCGCTTCGTCCAGGGCCGCCTCGAGTTCTGGGTCTCGGACGATTCTATTCAGGGCACGTTCCGGCTGTACCAGTTCCTCAAGCGCGACATCCGCATTCAGGAGCTGAACCTCACCCCGCCACAGGCCCAGCAGGTGGCCACCGCGCTCGGCACCAACGTGCTGCCGCAGAACCGCGTGTACCTGTACCACCACTACAACGACAACTGCTCCACCCGGCCGCGCGACATCATCGACCGCGCCATCGGCGGCCAGCTGCTCGCGTACGAGAACGCGCAGCCCTCGCCCATCTCGCTGCGCGCGCACACCCGGCGCTACTCGATGGTGAACGTCCCGATGAGCCTGGTGCTCGACTTCCTGCAGAACGACGAGCTCGATGGCCCCATCACCCGCAAGCAGGTGTCCTTCCTCCCCGACGAGCTCGAGCGCGACGTGCAGCAGCTCCAGGTGAAGCGTGACGACGGCTCCCAGGTGCCGCTCGTGAAGACGCAGTGGAACGTCTACACCTCGCCGCGCGCCCGGCCACCCGAGGTGCCGCCCAACTTCATCCCCGGCATCTTCGGGTTCTCGCTCGTGCTGGCGGGCCTGGCCTTCGCGCTCGGCCACTTCGGTCGTGATGGCCAGCGGTGGGCGCGCGTGACGTTCGGCCTCTTCCACGTGCTGCTCGGGCTGGGGTGGGGCGTGCTCGGGCTCTTCCTCTTCTTCATGGGGCTCTTCACCGACCACACTGTCACCCACCGCAACGAGAACCTCTTCTTCATCGGGCCGCTCACGTTCCTCGCGGTGCCGTTCGGCGTGATGCTGGCCTGGGGCGCGAAGCGGGCGAAGGCGCTGCTCCGCGGCACGTGGACCGTCATCGCCGCCTCGAGCGTGCTGGGCGTGCTGGTGAAGGTGCTCCCGCCGTTCAACCAGGACAACTGGAACATCATCGCGCTGGCCCTGCCGGTGAACCTCGCGTTCGCGGCCGTCTTCTGGCTCGACCATCGGCGCTCGCAGCAGCAGGCCGACGCGCGCTGAAGACACGAACGCCCCGCCACGGAGTTTCCCGGGCGAGGCGTCGGTGCTGAACGTCGACGTCGCTTACTTGAAGTTCGCCGCGGCGAAGTCCCAGTTCACGAGCTTCTCCATGAACGTCGACACGTACTTCGCGCGCAGGTTGCGGAAGTCGATGTAGTACGCGTGCTCCCACACGTCGCAGGTGATGAGGGCCGTCTGGCCCTTCGTCAGCGGCGTCTCGGCGTTGCCGGTGGTGGTGATGGCGAGCTTGCCGTTCTCGACGACGAGCCAGGCCCAGCCCGAGGCGAACTGCTTCACGGCGGCCTCTTCGAACTTCGTGCGGAAGTCCTTGTAGCTGCCGAAGTCGCGCTTGATGGCCTCAGCCAGCGCGCCCGTGGGCTCGCCGCCGCCGTTCGGCTTCATCGACTTCCAGTAGAAGTCGTGGTTCCACACCTGCGCCGAGTTGTTGAAGAGCGGGCCCGACGAGGTCTTGACGATCTCCTCGAGGCTCTTGTCGGCGTCGGGCTTGCCCTCCAGCGCCGCCTTGAGGTTGTTCATGTACGTCTGGTGGTGCTTCTCGTAGTGGAACGAGAGCGTCTCTTCGGTCAGGTGCGGCGCCAGCGCGTTCTTCGCGTACGGAAGCGGATCGAGCTCGAACTTCATGTCGGATCTCCTCTCGAAGGAACTGCAGGGGTTGATTCGCCGGACCTAATCACCCCGAGCGCCAATGTCAGCCCTCGTTTCGGTGTCCGTCGTCGGCCTTGTCGGAATCGACCACTCGTTCTATCGGTGCGCGCATGGCAACGGATGTCGTGGTGGAACAGCTGCAGGCGCTCCAGGCGAGGCTCACCAGCCTCCGGGGGTCTCTTTGACGTCGATCGCAAGAAGTCGCGCATCGCGTTGATCGAGCGGGACTCGACGCTCCCGACCTTCTGGGACGACAACGTCAAGGCCCAGGGGATGCTGAAGGAGAAGACCTCGCTCGAGAAGCAGGTCGCCTCGTTCGAGAAGGCGCAGCG
>JANRKQ010000115.1:0-109161 GCA_033763395.1 Myxococcaceae bacterium | reverse complement strand
ACCGCCGTGCTGCTGCTCGACCTCCAGCGGGACTTCCTCGAGCCCACGGGCCAGATGCCCATCGATGCGTCGCAGGTCGAGCCGGTGTTGCAGACCTCCGCCGACCTCGCGGCTCTGGCTTCGCGCGAGGGCTGGCCGGTCGTTCGCGTGGTGAACGACTTCGACCCGGGCGACCTCGGCAACCTCTTTCGCAACCAGGCCGCGGTGCGCGGCTCCCTCGGCGCCGAGTGGGACGCTCGCGCGCCGTCCACCGCCGAGGTCATCGTTCCCAAGCAGGCGCCCGACGCCTTCAGCAACCCCCACCTGGCTGCGTTCCTCGACGAGCGGCAGGTCATGACGGTCTTCGTCGCGGGCGTCTTCGCGGACCAGTGTGTGGCGGCGACCATCGGCAGCGCGCGCGCCCGCGGTTTCCGGGTCCTCGTCGTCCGCGGAGGGGTCGGGGCTGGCAGCCGGGCGGCGTGGAGCGCGGCGCTCGATGGCTACGCGCGTCAGGGCGTCGAGCTGCTCGATGAGGTCGGCGCACTCGCCCGGTAGTCATCGAGCGACAGGCTGGCGGCCCGCGCGAACCCGCCGACGAAGCGCACGGTCTCGACCTCGAGCCGCGCTGGCGTGAAGTCGGGCAGCGCGGCGTACTGGGCCGCGTCCGGGTTTCGCGTGACGAAGTGGCTCTTCGCGGCCTGCGCCTCGGCTCCCTGAAGAAACGTCATGGCTCCCGACAGCGTCACGCGCGCGCGGTCCATCGGGCCTCCAGCGCCGCTCGAGTCGGCGACGACGAGCAGCGAGGCCCGGGGCCGGGCGCGGAGGTTGCGCGTGTGCTCCGAGAGGCCCGAGAAGAGGAAGAGTGGAGTCCCGGTGCCGTCGTCGGAGAGGGCGACCCACGTCGACAGCGGCGTGCCGTCCTCCGAGAGGGTCGCCAGGGCCCCCTGGCTCGCGCCCGCGACCACCGCGCGCGCGGCTTCAGCGGCCTTCGACATGTGGATCTCCAGGGTCCGAGCCCATCGCCGCGAGCAGCGACGCCTTCGCGACCCGCTCGTACAGCTCCGCGCCGAACCACTGGCGCTTCGTCTCACCGAGCCCTGCGCGCGCGGCGTCGACCGGCTCGAGGTAGCCCAGGTAGCCGTTGGCGAGCGCCAGCACCGTCGTCGCGCCCGTGAGCTGCTCCAGCGCCGCGCCACTGGCCCGGGTCGGCTCCACCGGCAGCGCGAGGAAGGAGAGGCACCCCAGCCGCAGCATCGTCACCTCGGCTTCCTGCTCGGCGGCGGCGCACAGCGCGTTGTCGGCGATCGCCGTCAGGGGCCAGGGCGCCAGCCGCGAGCCGTCGGGGCGGGGGAGGGGCAGGTGCACCGTCGCGAGGCTCAACGTCGACGCGGCACACGGCTCGGGCGGCGCAGCGGCGGTCCGCGCCTGCTCGAGCGCTCGAGCGAACTGCCCTTCGGACGTGACGTTGGCCGTCGAGGCGTTGCCGACCGCCGTCTGCAGCACCAGCGCGAGGGAGCCATCGGCCTCGAGGGCCGCGGTGACGGCGCCGGGCCAGTCGGTGTCGAACGTCGAGCCCCGCCGGGGCGACAGCGTCGGGTGGGCGGCGAGGAGCAGCCAGCGAACGGCGGAGGCCCCCTCGCGGCGAAACAGCACCTCGGTGGCGCGGGTGTCGACGGCGGCTCCGCTGCGAGCGCGCACGAAGGCCTCGGTCGAGAACCGGCGCACCTCGACGGTCGCAGGGGCCTTGTTCGCGCGCGCCTGCACGATGGCCTGCCGCGCGGCGTCGACCAGCGCGCGCTCGACACCGGGCTCGAACGCACCCAAGGAGGCCACCTGCGCGGCCAGCCGGCGATCGTACTGGCCCACCGACGCGTGGGTGTGCGTGGCCGTGACGAGCACGGGTACGTCGAGGCCGTCGCGAAGGGCGGCCACCAGCGGCTGGGGAATCAGGAGCAGATCGAGCGACACCAGGGCCACGGCCTGCCCGCCGACGTCGACCACCGTGGCGCGCGCATACACCGCGTCACCGCCCGACGACGAGGCGCGCGGCGGGGGCGAGCCTCCCACCGTGGTGCCCGACGGAACCTGCACGGCCACCTTCGCGGCGCCGACGGCGAGCGCTCCACGGCCGCGCGTCACGCCGCTCAAGACCGGCTCTCCGTCAGGCCACCGGCCGCAGCGGTCCGCCGACGCGAAGGCGAAGAGCCCCACCGCCACCAACGCCACCAGCCCAAGCACCCGCTGCTTCGTCACGCCGCGGCACTGTTCCACGAGTCCCCGCAAACACGAAGGGCCTGACGCCGCGAGGGAGTCAGGCCCGTCGTCCGCGCTGCATCGCCGGCCCGGTTCGATCGGCGCGAGCGCGGTCAGGGGTCCTTCGTCAGTCGTTCATGTTCTTGCTGGCGCGCATCGGAGCCGCGGCCGGAGCCGAGACGGCCTTCACCGGAGCGGCCTTCGGAGCCGGAGGCGCGGCGACGGGAGCGGGCTTCGGGGCCGGCTTCGGCGCGAGGGCGACGGTGCGGGTGGCGACGGGCGCCGGCTGGGGCTTCGCGGCGAGCGGCTCGGCCACGACGGTCTTCACCGCGACGGCCTTCTGCGGCGCGGCGACGGTGGCGGCGAGGCGGCCCGACTTCGGCGCCTTCTCGAAGCTCGCGAGCGCGTCAGCGAGCACTGCGTCGAAGGCCGAGTGGGTCTTCGCGGCGGGCGTGAAGGGCAGGGTGGCGACGAAGGCCTGGTGCGTCGACTTCGACAGCGCCGTCACGTCGAGCTGGCACCAGCGCGCCGTCTTGTCGCAGGTGAGGTTGGTGAAGATGTACTGGTAGCCGCCCTCGCAGAAGGTGTCGGCGCAGGCCTCGTTCATCTCGGTGGCGATGCCAGCGAGCGTCTTCGCGCTGATGTCGAGCTCGACGTCCTTCGCGGCGACGGGCGCGGGGGCCAGGTCGACCTCGGGCATCGGCGCGGGCTCGGCCGCGATGGGCGCCTCGGGGACGGCGACGGGCTCGAGCGCGGCGATGGCCTGCTTCGGCTCGACCGCCTCGGGCGCCAGCGCGAGCGTGCCCAGGTTCGACGGGCACATCATGCCGGCCGTCTGGCGGGTGATGCCCATGGGGCCACCCTCGAAGATGAAGTTGAGGTCGCCGCTCTTCATCGCGCACACGCCGGCGAGGTGCTCCCGCGGGCAGGGCTTCTTCGCGTAGTCACCCTTGAAGAGCTCGCAGCCCTTCTGGTTGGGCTCCTCGTGCGTCGCGTACTCGGTGCACGAGCCGTTCGAGGGCAGGTTGCACGAGGCGACCCCGGCGCGAATGGCGAAGGGATCGGCAGGCGGGGCCACGACGGCGGCGACGGCCACGGGCTTCGGCTC
Source organism: Myxococcaceae bacterium (assembly GCA_033763395.1). Lineage (GTDB taxonomy): Bacteria > Myxococcota > Myxococcia > Myxococcales > Myxococcaceae > Xiheimicrobium. Next base: position 105,821 of record JANRKQ010000115.1, on the reverse strand, counting down.
GACCACCTTCACGGGCGCAGCGCCGCTCTTCTTCGCCTTGAGCGCGGCCACCTTCTCGGCGAGCGACTTCTTCGAGGCCGGCGCCTGGGCGACGACGGGCTCAGCGACGACCGGGTGCTGCTCGGCGATCGAGAGGTCGAAGCTGAAGCCGCCCTTCACCGTGTACCCCGAGATGTCCTTCACGAGGATCGAGTACGTGCCCGGCTCGAGCTCGATGCTCGCCGTCACCGGCTGACCGATGGAGGCGTCGGCGTTGACGAGCTCTTCACCCGCGGCGTTCTCGAGCACCAGGTTCGGGTCGAGCTGCACCTTCTTGCCCTTCGCCGGCGTGGCGACGAGCTCGTACGTGTCCTTGCGGGTCACCGTCCACGAGAAGCGCTGGCCCTCGGCCGACGACACCGTGCCCTTGCAGCCCTTCACCGAGCCCGTCAGCGCCGAGTTGCAGAAGCCACCGAACGACACGTTCGGGTCGGACTCGCCGTTCGCCGCGCCTTCGGACAGCGAGGGGCCGAACACCATCAGTGGAATCGAGAGCACCGCCGCGACGCCGCCGCCGATGAACGAGAACTTCTTCTTCTTCTGGATGCTGCCCAGCAGGCCCTCGCGCCCCTTCGCGCTCGCCATCATCGCGCGCCAGCCCGGCTTGACGATCGAGGCGCCCTCGAGCTTGCCGAGCACGAAGAGCGAGCCCTCGACCGGTACGTACTTCTCCGTCGCCTTGAAGCCGATGGTGTACTTCTCGGAGTCGCTGATGACGGGCACGTCGTATGACAGCTCGCCGAACTGGATCTGCGAGGCCCAGCCGCGGCCGTTGAGCTCCTTCTTGAAGCCGTCCTTGTAGCTGTCGAAGTCAGCGCCCTTCGAGACGTCGACGCGGATCGCGCCAGAGCCGTCGTCGAGCCCGAAGACCGCTCCGCCCTTCAAGGTGTCGAGCGTGTCAGAGCCCTTCACCGTCTTGGTGCCGTCCTGGGTCGTCTCGATCTTCTCCCACAGGCGCTCGACCTTCACCTCGTAGGCGAGGCACGGCTGCTTCGTGCAGGGCGACAGCAGCGGCTGCGCGGGCGGCACCACCTTGCCCTCGGTCGACATCGCGCCCTTGGGATCGGGGCTCACCGGGTTCTTGGCGAGCTCGCCGGTCGTCTTGAACGGGGCCGACAGAATGCGCTTGCCCTTGAGGTGCTGAAACAGACCGAAGCCGAGCACTGCGACACCGACGAGAAGCAACAAGACGCCCATCTGGACACTCCAGGCAAAAGCCGCGCGTGGCGGCGGGAACCGATGTTTTGAAATCGAGGGGAACCGCCCTCAGGTGCGAGGGGAACCCACGAGGGCGCCCACGTGTGCACCAATTCACCGAAGGGTTGTCGCGTGGGTTGACGCCGAGCGCTGAAAAGCCTGCGATTACGATGGCTTATCGACGGTTTCGGCCTTCGCTCGTCGGTAGGACCACAGCCCGTTGGGCACCGAAAAGAGGAGCAGGAGGGACGCGCCGCGGAGCCACGCCTCACGCAGCACCGAGGCGCCGCACGGCTCCGCTTGAGCAAGGCGCACGAGGCTCCAGCTCTCCTTGAGCTCGAGAAAGCCGACGATGGAGAGCACGGTTGCGGCGGCCGCGGCGAGGGTGCTCCCGCGTGCGACCAACATCGTCGTGACCGCGCAGGCGAGCAGCGGACCCGCGAGCCAGAGCGTCACGTCGAGTCCACTGCGCGCGTCGAGCTTGTCGCAGACCTCGGCGAAGGCCGGGAAGGCGAGCAGGCAGCCGGCAGTCGTCCACGGCCAGGAGCAGCGCATGCGGAGCATCAGTCTGTCAGGCAGTGCACGAGGGCGCGAGCGCATCGCTTCACCGCCGGTTCATTCCGGACTGGACCCGATGGCTGGGGCTGCGTCACGGCGCCTGATCGCTCTCGACCCCCGTTGCCGTGTTCCGGCCGTAGACGCTCTGGATGAACGCCACCACGCCCTCGAGCTCGGTGTCCGACAGCAGTCGACGCATCGGCGTCATCGCCGTGCCGCGGATGCCGTGCGTCAGGACGTCGACGATGCGTTCTCTCGTCGGCTGCTTGCGCGTGAAGTCGGTCGGGGGACGCCCCACGTGCGAGGCCGAAGGACCGGCGCCGTCTGCGAACGCGCCGTGACAGGCCGAGCACCGGATCGAGAAGACGTTCTCTCCCAGCGTGGCGAGCTTCGCTGGCGGCCTGGGTGGAGGCGTCCTGGGCCCGAGTGACTGCACGTACGCGATGAGCGCTGCGCGGTCGGCGGGCGCCAGCCCGGGCTGCGCGGGCATGGCCGTACCGGGCACTCCCTCTCGCAGCACGTGGAGCAGCCGACCGGTCGAGAACCGGGCCCGGGTGAAGTCGGCGGGCGGTGGAGACAACGAGGCGGCGACGACGCCGTCACCCGCGCCGGTGTCGCCATGGCACACGGCGCAGCGCTCGGCGAAGAGCGCCTTGCCTCGCGCGACGTCAGGGGCAGCGAGCGTGAGGAGCGTGACGAGCAGTGGACTCACGGCGTGGCCTCCGGGGCGGGCGGCTCGAAGCAGCACGCGATGTCGCCCGGGTTCTCGTACGGCCCGTTCGGTGGGCGCTTCGCCCGAATCGGCGGCAGCGCGCGCAGGTACGCGACGATGGCCTTCGCGTCGTCATCGGTCATCTCGGCGTACGCGACGCGCGCGGGCATCACGGGGTGCAGGCGTCGGCCGTCCTTGCGCTTGCCGGTGCGGAACGCGGCGATGATCTCATCGTCGCTCCACCGGCCGAGCCCGGTCTCGGGGTCGTTCGTCAGGTTCGGCGGCACCAGCCAGGCGTTGCTCACCTTGATGCCGATGCCTCCGCCCGACATGCGGCGCTCTTCGTCGTACGAGACGCCATCGGCCGCGCGCGGCGAGTGACAGTCTTTGCAGATGGCCACGTGCACCAGGTACTCGCCGCGCTCGACGGTGACGCCGGTGGGAGCCGTTTCGCGCACCGTCCTGGGCGTCAACGGGAGCGGCGGCCGGTACCCGTCGGCCAGCTGGTTCGTCGGCGCCGGCACGTCGACGGGCGAGAGGGAGCGCAGGAAGGCCACCAGGTCGCGCATGTCGTCGGCGGCGTACGCAGCGTAGAGATCGGTCGGCATCTGGAACTTGAAGCTGAGCTGGCCCCGAATCGCGGCCTCGAGGTGCGCGGGCTGGTACGCCGCCGCGACGGCCGAGACGTTGGCGGTGTGCACGACGCCCCATGGTCCGCCGAAGGGCGTGCCGCCCGACATGAGCTTCGCCTCGTCGAGCCGCTCCGGGTCGTTCGACAGCCGCGGCGTGTGGCACTCGAGGCAGGCTCCGATGGTCGCGAGGTACCGGCCGTGCGCGACGTCGTCTCCGGGCGTCGGCACGACGGGCTTCGCAGCGACGGCGGTCGGAGAGCGCACCGCTTCACCCGCGTCGAGGGCCGCCCCGCGCTCGCCCTTGCAGCCGAGGCCCACCACCGCGAGGCCGATGACGAGCCTCAGCGCCACAGCACGTCCTGAAACTCGGGTGTCTTGTCGAACGTCGCCTTCGCGAAGGGACACAGAGGCATCACCGCGAGCCCGTCGCGGCGGGCCCACGCCACCGCGGCGGCCACCAGCTGCTTGCCGACGCCCTGGCCCTTGAGCGACTCGGACACGTCGGTGTGGTCGATGATGAGGCGCTTGCCGTCGGGCGTCTTCGAGTACGTCATCTCGGCCACGCGCTCGCCGTCGCGCTCGACGAAGAAGGCGCCGTGGGTGCCTGACTCGGCCTGCTGGATGGGAAGGGACATGACGGAGGCTCTCTTTCTACGTTGGGGTTGAATGTCCACCGGCGCGCGTCAGCGCTCGGGGCTGGTGACGAGGGCGCGATCGGCGCCGTAGCGGAAGAGCGTCGCGCGCGCGTCCGAGGTGGCGACGGTCAGGAAGGTCGCGCCCGCCTCCCGTGAAGGAACGACGCCAGGCCTCGGCTGTCGCTCGACGCGCGCCGAGATGCGGACCTCGTTCACCCGGAAGGGCTCGCGCGCCAGCTCATGGCGCATCGTCCGGGCAAGGGCGATCTGCCCTGCAACGGCAGCCACCAGGAGGCCGGAGCGCGGAATGAAGGAGGCCTCGCCACCCGCGCCCGTGATGAACGTGAAGCTGCCGGTGCTGGCGCGCAGGGCCGGCGCCGTCGCTCGCAACAGCTGCCAGGGCGCCTCGACATACACGTCCTGCAGGGCGCGAAACTCGTCGGGCGTCTGGTCGAGCGAGGCGCCCTTCGACCACCACGCGCCCAGCGGCGCGAAGACGTGGTTCACGCTCCCGAAGGCCTCGAGGGCCGCGTCACGAAGCGCGGTGAGCGTCGCCTCGTCGGTGAAGACGACCGGCTGGACGAGGGCGCGGGGCCCGAACTCGGTCTTCAGCGCGGCGACCTGCTCCGGCCGTCTGACGGGCAGCACCAGGTTCGCGCCTGCGTCTTTCACGGCGTGCGCCAGGCCCCAGCCGACCTCACCCGTGACGCCTGTCACCAGCACCGTCTGATTCAGGAGTGATTGCATGGCGCAGTCGTACGACAGCGGCGCGAACGTGCAGCCTCTCTGCGACGGGACACTGCGTTGCGAAACCCGCCCCACCAGACGCGGGCGAGGCCGGTTGCCGTCGACGTCAAGGGGGGCGGCGCTGCTGGGGAAGCATCGCTAGAGTGCCCGCATGGAACGCCGACGACTCGTCTTCCGTCACACCGTGGAAGGCCTCTTCGTGAGGGCCTATGGCGCGAAGATCTCGCCCGACCTCCGCGAGCGCTTCCGAGCGCTTGGGCTCGACCTCGAGGCCATTCCCACGGCCATCGACGCGGAGGTGTACCGGCAGGCGTACGAGGTGTTGCGCGAGCGGCTCCACCCGGGCGTGGCGCCGAGCGAGGCCGACGTGCTGATGGCGCGGGGCTTCATCGACGGCTACTTCGAGACCGTCATCGGCCAGTTGACGAAGATGATGGTGCGGGTGCTGCCCGTCGAGAAACACATCGAGCGGTCCTCGCGAAACTTCGAAGCCGCGGTGAACTTCGTGACGTCGCGGGTCGAGAAGCTCGGGCCAAAGCTCTTTCGCATGACGGTGTCGGACTATTCGCTCTCTCCACAGTTCACCGTCGGCATTCTCGGGCGGATGTTCGAGATCGCTGGAGTCACCGAGTCCGACGTGAAGCTGGAGAAGGAAGAGGGGCGAGCCTTCAGCGTGCTGCTGTCGTGGAAGTGACCGGGTGCGCACTCGCGCTCATCCGCGCGCCCCTCACATCTTCCCCTTGCCGCCCATGCGCCTTCCCGGCAGGAAGGGCGCCGTGTTGCGACGCGTCATCATCCTTCTCGTCCTCGGTTTCATGGCCTGCGGCATCAAGGGCCCGCCGCGTCCACCGCTGGAGCGTGACGTGCCTCCGCCTGCCGAGGCCCCTGACGCGGGCTGCTGCCGGGAGGCCCGGTGAACCACTTCGAGGCGAAGGCCGGCGCGCTCCACTGCGAAGACGTTCCCCTCGCGCAGATCGCCCGCGACGTCGGCACGCCCACCTACGTCTACTCGACGGCGACGCTGACCCGTCACCTGCGCGTCGTGCAGGAGGCGTTCGCCGCCGTCCCCACGCTCGTCTGCTACTCGGTCAAGGCGAACTCGAACCTCGCGGTGCTGAAGCTCTTCGCGAGGGGCGGCGCCGGCTTCGACATCGTGTCGGCCGGTGAGCTCGAGCGCGTGCGGCGCGTGGGCGGCGACACCCGGAAGATCGTCTTCGCCGGCGTGGGGAAGACCGAGGCCGAGATGGTGGCGGCGGTGAAGGCCGGCATCCTCATGTTCAACGTCGAGAGCGCCGAGGAGCTCGAGGCGCTCGCCCGCGTCGGCCAGCAGCTCGGCGTCGAGGCGCCCTTCGCGCTGCGCGTGAACCCCGACGTCGACGCGAAGACGCACAAGTACATCGCGACGGGCCTCAAGACGTCGAAGTTCGGCGTGCCCTTCGACGAGGCCCTGGCGCTCTACGCGCGCTCGAAGAAGCTCAAGGGGCTCGTCGCGCGGGGGCTCGACTGTCACATCGGCAGCCAGCTGACCGACACGCGGCCGGTGCGCGAAGCGATGACCCGCGTGGGGACCCTCTACCGGGCGCTCACCGCGAAGGGCTTTCCGCTCACGCACCTCGACGTCGGCGGTGGCCTCGGCGTCACCTACACGACCGAGACGCCGCCCGGCGTGGCCGACTACGCGAGGGCCGTCATCGAGCCGCTGAAGAACCTCGGCGCCACCCTCGTGCTCGAGCCGGGCCGGGTGCTCGTCGCCAACGCCGGCGTGCTGCTCACCCGCGTGCTGTACCGCAAGAAGACGCCCGCCAAACACTTCGTCATCGTCGACGCCGGCATGAACGACCTGCTCCGGCCCGCGCTGTACGAGGCCCACCACGACATTCGCCCGGTCGCGCCGCGCAAGGGCAAGAAGGCCACCGTCGAGGTCGTCGGGCCGGTCTGCGAGTCGAGCGACGTGCTGGGCCACGGCCGCGCGTTGCCGCCGCTGCAGCAGGGCGATCTGCTGGCGATCATGACCGCCGGCGCGTACGGCATGTCGATGTCGTCGTCGTACAACTCGCGGCCGAGGCCCGCCGAAGTGCTGGTGGACGAAGGCCGCGCGCGCGTCGTGCGGACGCGTGAGACCCTCACCGATCTGATGCGAGGAGAGACTCCATGATGAAGCTGTTCGGCTCGATGACGGCGCTGGCCACGCCCTTCAAGAACGGCGCGCTCGATGAGCCCGCCTACGAGTGGCTGGTGAACGATCAGATCGCCAACGGCACCTCGGTGCTCATCCCCATGGGCACCACCGGCGAGTCGGTGACGATGTCGGCCGCCGAGCGCGCGCGCGCCATCGAGGTCTGCCTCAAGGCGAACAAGGGCCGGGTGAAGGTGTTCGCGGGCGCCGGGAGCAACAACACCGCCGAGTGCATCGAGTCGATGAAGGTGGCGCGCGACCTCGGCGCCGACGGCGCGCTCATCGTGACGCCGTATTACAACAAGCCCACGCAGGCCGGCCTCGTCGAGCACTACCGCCTGCTGGCGAAGGCGCACCCGGGCTTTCCGATCATGGCCTACAACGTGCCGGGCCGCACGGGCGTCGACCTCTTGCCCGAGACGGTCAAGCGCCTGTGCGACATCGCCGAGGTGGTGGCGCTCAAGGAGGCGACCGGCAACGTGCTGCGCACCCTCGACGTCTACGAGCAGGTGGGCGACCGCATCACGCTGTTGTCGGGTGATGACTTCGTGGTGGCCCCCTTCGTCGCCGCTGGCGGCAGGGGCGTGGTGAGCGTGTCGTCGAACGTCGCGCCGCGGCTGATGGCTGACCTCGTGGCCGCCGCGCTCGCCAACGACACGAAGAAGGCGCTCGAGCTGCAGCTCAAGCTCCAGCCGCTCCACCGCGTGCTCTTCAGCGAGTCGAACCCGATTCCCGTGAAGATGGCGCTCCACCTCATGGGCCGCTTCGGCCTCGAGATCCGCCCGCCGCTCTTCCCCATGACCGAGGCCGGGACGGCGAAGCTCAAGGCCGAGCTCCAGAAGCTCGGGTTGGTGGCCTGACGTCATGGCCACGCCCGTTCGCACCGTCATCACCGGCGTCACCGGTCGCATGGGCCAGATGCTGGTGAAGCTCGTTCGCGACACCGACGGCTTCGTGTTGTCCGGCGGCACCGAGAAGGCCGGGCACGCCAGCGTGGGCCTCGACGTCGGGCTCGCGTGCCACCTGGGGCCGCTCGAGGTGCCGGTGGTGGCGTCGATCGACGAGGCGCTCGAGCGGGCCGACGTCGTCATCGACTTCACGACGCCCGAGGCCTCGGTGCAGCACGCCCGCGCGTGCGCGAAACGAAGCGTGGGGCTGGTGGTCGGCTCGACGGGCTTTTCGGCTGACGCGAAGGCCGAGATCGCCGAGGTGGCGAAGGCCATTCCCATCGTGATGTCGCCCAACATGAGCATCGGCGTGAACCTCGTCATCGAGGTCGCGGCGCAGCTCGCGGCGCGGCTGGGGAACGACTTCGACATCGACGTGCTCGAGGCGCACCACCGCCACAAGAAGGACGCGCCCAGCGGCACGGCGCTGCGCCTGGCGGACGAGATCGCGAAGGCGCTGTCGAGGCGTCCCGAAGACGTTCGCCCCTCGCGCGTGGGCGTCACCGGTGAGCGGCGCCGCGAAGAGATCGGCGTGCAGACGCTGCGCGGTGGCGACGTCGTCGGCGAGCACACGGTGTACTTCTTCGGTGACGGAGAGCGCATCGAGCTGACCCACCGCGCGACCAGCCGCGAGCAGTTCGGGCGGGGAGCCCTGCGGGCGGCGAGGTGGGTGACGGGGCGCGCACCCGGGCTGTACGGCATGGGCGATGTCCTCGGGAGGTGACGTGCAGCGCTTCGGACGCATCGAGACGCCGTTGGGCCCTCGCTTCGTCGAGGTCGAAGGTGAGCGCGCGCACGTGTTGGGCGACGCGCCGTGGACCGTGCCGCACCGCACGGGCGAGGTGGTGCCCCTGGCCGACGCCCGCTGGCTCGTGCCCACCACGGCCTCGAAGGTGGTGGCCATCGGGCAGAACTACCGCAAGCACGCCGAAGAGATGGGCAAGCCGGTGCCGGCCGAGCCGCTGATCTTCATGAAGCCGATGACGGCGCTGAACGCGCACGGTGCGCCGATCGTTCTGCCGCCCGCGAGCCATGAGGTGCACCACGAGGCCGAGCTGGCCCTCGTCATCGGCACGACGCTCACGCGCGCGTCCGAGGCCGAGGCCGCCGAGGCGATCTTCGCGGTGACCTGCTTCAACGACGTGACGGCGCGCGACATCCAGCGGCGTGAGGTGCAGCACACCCGCGCGAAGAGCTACGACACCTTCGCCTGCTGCGGCCCGTGGATGGTGCGGGGCCTCGACGTGTCAGACTCGCTCGTCACCTGCCGGCTCAACGGTGAGCTCAAGCAGTCGGGCCGCACCAGCGACATGGTGCACTCGCCGGCGAAGCTCGTGTCGTTCATCTCGCACATCATGACGCTGCTCCCCGGTGACGTCGTGTCGACCGGCACGCCGTCGGGCGTCGGGCCCCTGAAGGACGGAGACGTGGTCGAGGTGGAGATCGACGGCATCGGGGTGCTGTCGAACCCGGTGCGGCGGTGAGCGAGCGGGTCTTCGTGGCGCTGGGCTCCAACCTCGGAGACCGGCGCGCGAACCTCGACGAGGCCCTTCGTCGGCTCTCGACCCTGGAGGGGACCCGGGTGCTCGCGGTAGCGCCGGTCATCGAGACGCCTGCGCTGCTGCCGCTCGAGGACCCGACGCCGCAGCCCGACTACCTCAACACCGTGGCCGAGGTGGCGACGGCGCTCGAGCCGCTTCTGCTCCTGCGCGCGCTCAAGGGCCTCGAGAAAGACCTGGGCCGGGTCGTCACCACCCGCTGGGCGCCCCGGCTCATCGATCTCGATCTCGTGCTGTACGGCGAGCGGGTGCTGTCGGTCGACGAGCTCACCGTGCCGCACCCCGGCCTCACCACGCGCCTTTTCGTGCTCGAGCCATTGCTGGCCCTGGCTCCAGACCTCGTCCACCCCGTGCTCGCCGTCCGGCTCGATGCGCTGCGCGCTCGGTTGGGCTGACCTGGCCTTTACGGGCGCCCTGGCCGGGCGAGCACCTTGAGGGAACGCTCGAAGCGGCCCGCCGTCGCCCAGACGACGAGCCCCTCACGGAGCGTCTCGTAGAGGTTGGCAGGAAGGTCGATGGACTCACCCTGCACCGTCATGCGGAACGAGGGGCCCCGCGAGCCCGTCACGACTTCCAGCTTGTCGATGGGCCCGTGTACGACGACCTCGAAGCCGACCAGGTCGAGGAAGCTGCCAACCGTCGTGCGCAGCATCATCAGGGCGAAGAAGGGCCCGAACAGCGCCGCGACCCCGTACGACACGAAGTCCCGCGTCGTGGCGCGCGCGAAAATGCGGGTGCCGTCGTCGAGCAGCCTCACGACGATGACGCCCATGGCGCCCACGGCCACGAGCGACAGAAACAGCCCGACGAAGACGCTGAACGCCAGCAACGCCCGCTGAAAGAACGAGGCCCGGTAGTGCTCCACCCAGCCTTCGGGCTTCGAGCGCATGGCCTACAAGCCGAGCTCTGCGACGAGCCGCCCGTCCTCCACCCTCACCGACTTGAGCAGCATGCGCGCCGAGCTGTTCTTCTCGACGCGGTGGATTGGCACCGTGGGCAGGAACGTCTGCGTGACGTCGCTCACCAGCCCGAAGACCTGCGGTTGATTCGCCGCCGGCAGCCCCGGCACCTCGAACGACACCACCTCGGGCGCGTCGAGGAAGAAGAGCCCCTCGTCGCTCTGGTAGCGGAGCTTCCCGCGCACCGTGAGCAGCCCCTCGAGGCGCAGCACCGCCACGCCCACCGACGCGCGCAGCGTCAGCCCCACCTTCTCGGAGCCCGCCTGAAGCTGCACCTTCGGGTCGGCCAGCTCCATGAAGAGCACGCTCGCTTCGCGCTTCACCGGGAAGCTCTTCGTCAGCTCGCGCTCGAGCTGCTCCGCGCCCAGCACCACGTTGAGCCGCCCCGGCGCCGCGCACCCGAGCCCAGACACCAGCGCCAACAGCCACACCAGTCGCGTCATCACCCGGCCGGAGTACCACACGCGACGACCCCTGACGCGCCTGTCAGCCCTCAGGATTTCGAGGCGCCGCGTCTCCAAGCCAGCAAGAACACGAACGCCCCACGTGGCCCGCGGCGTGCTGCAGGAGCCGCCATGCGCACCATCTCCCTGTCCCTCCTCGCCGTGCTCGCCGCCGCCTGCGGCCCCACCACCATCGACGCGAAGGACTACAACCAGGCCTGCTCGACCAACGCCGACTGCGTGCTGGTGTCCGACGGAGACGCGTGCGCCGTGTGCGCGGGGTGCCAGAGCGCCGCCATCAACGCCGCCGATCTCACGAAGTACACGCGCGACCAGACCGCCGCGAAGAACGCCTGTCCGCCCCGGCTCGGGCCCCAGCCCGTGTGCGCCGCCGCGGCGTGTCTGCAACCCGAGGCCTTCTGCAACGCGGGCACCTGTGCCAGCCGCCCCGTCCAGCGCTGAGGGGCGCGAACGGGTTGAAGCGTCGCACCTGACCGGTGATAACACCCCTCCCATGTCGGCCTGGTCGTTCGCCCTCGCGTTGAGCCTCACCCAGGCGCCCCCGGCGGCGCCCACGCCCGAGGAGCTGCTCAAGAAGCTCGACGGCACGCCAGGCCTGCAGGACCGCGCCAAGCCCTTCGAGATCTCGGCGTCGCTCACGCGGCTCTACTTCAGCCAGGGCCGCACGAAGGACGCGCAGGCCTATGCCCGTGACGCCCTCGCGAGCGCCCGCCCCGCGCTCGACTTCTACGCCGCGCAGAAGAAGCAGCTCGGCGCCCAGAAGGCCGACCCCGCCGCGGCCTGCACGCCCGACAAGCCGAAGGACGAGAACCTCGCCAACACGCTCGACGTGGCGCAGGCCCTGGCGAAAGCGAAGAAGACCGCCGCGGCCGTCACCTGCGCCCGCAAGGCGCTCGCCGGGGTGCCCGAGGTGATGTTGCTCGACGGCAACCTCAAGTTCCTCGTGAAGGATCTCGCGGGCGCGCGCGCGGCCTACGACGAGGTGCTCACCCGCTTCGACGACGTGCCCGAGGCCCTCTACGCGCGCGGCGCGCTGACGATCGACGAGAAGCCCGACGACCCGAAGGCGCTCGAGGCCGCGCTCGCCGATCTCGACGCGTTCCTCGCCCGCGCGCCCCAGTCCCCGAAGGCCCGACATGCAAGGGCGCTGCGCGATCGAGCCGACGCGGGCCTCAAGGCCGGAGGGCTCACGAAGCTCGCGCCGGTCGCTGCCGTTGAGCCTCCGCCAGCGCCCGGAATGCCCGTGCTCGATCAGGCCACCATCGCGGCGTTCCAGAACGCACCGAAGAGCGCCGACGCCGATGCCCGCTTCGCGAAGCTCATCGAAGACGGCGAAGAGGCGTTGTCGAAGGGGCGGTACCAGGAGGCCCTCGATGGCTTCAAGCAGGTGATGCCCTACCAGCCCGACAACCCACGCCTGCGCGCCGCCATGGCCTGGTCGCTGGTGAAGCTGGGCAAGCCGATGGCAGACAACGTGTGGCGCGTCGCCACGCAGACGCCCGAAGCGGTGGACGCCCTGGGCGATCGTCTCAAAGAGAAGGGTGACGTCGACGGAGCCAAAGCCCTCTGGCGCCGGCTGGCCGAGTCGGTTCCGCAGTACGCTCCGAAACTGGAGGCAAAACGATGAAGCGCGTGTTCTTGATGGGTCTCGCCGTCGCCGGGGCGTTCGCCTGCGACCGGCCGGACACCAACGTTCAGATGACGAGCCGCGGCGAGCTCAAGCTGACGCTCCCCGACGCGGGCATGCCGGCCTTCGAGGCCAGCCACGCGTTCGGTTCGGTGAAGAAGGGCGAGAGCGCGACGGTCTCGTTCCAGGCGGTGAACACCGGTGAAGACGCGCTCGACATTCGCAGCGTGAAGATCGACACCGCCGCCGGCGACACCGGCGTCTTCTTCGTCAGCGGCGGCACCGGCAGCGTCAACGTGGGAGTCAGCCGCACCTACAGTGTCACCTTCAACCCGGTGCGCGAAGGTGCGTACACCGGCACGCTCGTGTTCGAAACCAACTCGAACTCCGAGCGCGCGCGGCTTTCGCTCACGGGCACCGGAGCGCCCTGAAGTCCGGCCACCGGATTGCAGTGTTGAGGGCCCGTGGCGACGTTGCGGGTCATCAGTGTGACGGGTGGGAAGGGCGGGGTGGGGAAGTCGCACCTCGTGGCCAACCTTGGGGTGCTGGCCTCGAAGCGTGGCCTGCGCACCATCATCATCGACGCCGACGTCGGCCTGGCCAGTGTGCACGTGCTGTTCGGGCTCGAGCCCGCGCTGCATGTCGGTGACGTGCTCGACGGGGCGGCGCTCGACGAAGCGCTGGTGAAGACGACCCAGGGCGTGTCGCTGCTGCCAGCCGCGAGCGGAGAGCAGTCGCTCACGTTCCTCGCCGAGAGTCAGCAGGTGCTCCTGCGTCAGCTGTGGGACGAGGTCGCCGAGCGCTTCGACGTGGTGCTCATCGACTGTCCGCCCGGGCTGCACCGCGACGCGCTCCACGCCGCGGCCTCGGCGGAGCGCGTGGTGCTGGTGGCCACGCCCGAGCCCACCAGCCTGGTCGACGCCGCGACGCTCGCGCAGACGCTCCACGCCGAGACCGCCGTGCGCGCCGTCGACGTGGTGGTGAACGGCACCCGGTCGGAGAAGCAGGGCCAGCTCGCCTTCGGGCGGCTCCAGAGCCTCGCCACGGGCGCGCCCTCGCCGCGGCTCGCGTACCTCGGCTCGTTGCCAGACGATCACAACGTGCGCCGGGCCTCGGCGCTGTCTCGCCCGCTGGTGACGCTCGCGCCGTCGAGCCCCGCCGCGCGCGCCGTCGATCGCATCGCCTCCGAGCTCTTCGACGCCGAGCCCCGCCCGCTCGAGCACGTCGGTGGCGCCGTCATCGGCCTGGAGCGGCGGCTGCGCGAGGGCGCGTCAGCACCGACCCAGCCGGGTCCCCGGACCCCGGGCCGTTGGTTGTCCTGACGGGGGACTCCACGCGGCACAGCCACTGCAAAGGTTTTCAGCCATGCGAATCCTCGTGGTGGACGACAGCAGGGCGATGCGGTCTCTGGTGTGCCGCGCGCTCAAGGCAGCGGGTTACGAGCAGCTCCGGGAAGCCGGCAACGGCGCCGAGGCGCTCCAGTCGATCGACGCGCAGCCCGTCGACTTCGTGCTGACCGACTGGAACATGCCCGAGATGGACGGGCTGGCCCTGGTGAAGGCCCTCCAGGCGCGGCCCGCGGTGAAGGTGGGCATGGTGACGAGCGAGTGCACCGCCGAGATGATCTCGACCGCGCGCGCGGCCGGGGCCCGCTTCGTGGTGAACAAGCCCTTCACGCCCGAGGCCCTCAAGCAGGCGCTGGAGCAGGCCATCGCGTCATGAGCCAGGCGGCCCTCATCGAGTCCATCGACGGCATCGGGTCGATCCCGACGGCGGTGGCGCAGGTGTTCGGCCTCATCAACGACCCGAAGGCGACGATGGCCGACTTCGAGCGGGTGGTGCGGCCTGATGTCGGCCTCACCGCGAACCTGCTCAAGAGCGCCAACTCGGCCTACTACCGCTCGACGCGCGAGATCACCTCGGTGAAGGACGCGATCGGCCGCATGGGCCTTCGGCGCGTCTTCGAGGTGGTGGCCTCGCAGAGCTTCGCGAAGACGATTCCTTCGAGGCTGCGCGGCTATTCGCTCGAGGCGGCCGACTACTGGGGCCACTCGGTCGCGGTCGCCGTGCTGTCCGACCGGGTCGGCCGCGCCGCGGGCTTCACGTACCCCGATCTCGCCTTCACCGCGGGCCTGCTCCACGATCTCGGCAAGGTGGTCATCGCCACCTGGCTGGGTGGGCCGGGCGCGCTGGTGCCGTTGCCCGAAGGGGGCCTCACCACGCTCGAGCTCGAGCGCGAAGCCGTCGGCATGGATCACCTCGAGGCCGGCGAGGCCGTGGCGCTCAAATGGAACCTGCCGAAGGACATCGCAGCGGCGATGCGGTGGCACCATGATCCCTCGAGCGCGCCCTCGGCGACGCTCCGCTACTTCGCGACGGTGATTCAGGTGTCGGACGCGGCGGCGCACACCGCGGGCTTTGGAGAGGGCGGCACGGAAGAGGTCGATCCCTCGTCGCTCGAGCGGCTCAACCTCGAGCCTCAAGCGCTCGCGAAGCTGGTGGAAGACGCGAAGCCTGAGATCGCCCGCACGCGCGAGTTGCTCGGCGCGCGCTGAGGCCATGGCCGGTGGGTGATCTCGCCTGCGGCGTGTCGAGGGCGCGCTGGGCTCGCACATCGCAGCCCGCGGCGGGTCGTCGTCGGTGACTCAGTGCCGCTCGAGCTGGGTCACCCACCAGCGAGGTGCCCGCGTCGTCTGCGGTGAACGAGCGCCCCCGGGGCCTCGCGGCGAGCCTTCCGAGCGCTGTGCGAACGCGTACGTGTCAGTTGCGCACGCAGGCCGGCACCGGCGCGAGCACGGCGTCGCACGGGTGCCAGAGGCGGCCCAGCTGGTTCGGCATCAGCAGTGAGGTGGGCTGGTTGCCGCCGGTGACGGTGCCGCACGAGTCGACCGCGTTGAAGCCCACGCTGGTGCAGGCCGTGCCGGTCGAGAGGTACGGCGCGACGCGCGCGACGGCCGCGCCGGGCGCGAAGGTGGGTGTCATGCCGGTGGCGATGGTGCCGCTCGCGAGGCGGAGCTCGCTCTGACCGCCGCCGGTGTTGTTGAACCAGCCGCTGCAGAGGTTCGGCCCCAGCATCGACAGCGAGCTGATCTTGAGCCCGAAGAGACCTGGCTGCTCGGCGCCGAGCGACGCGGAGCACGTCGGCGCGTACTGCCGGTTGCGGATCGCCACGTACACGCCGCGCGGCGGAATCACGTCCATCGGGCCGAAGTTCATCCACCGCAGCGAGGCCGTCGACGCGTTGGCGTTGCGGTACGCGAAGTGGAAGCCATTGAGGGTGATCGGGCAGTTGGAGAGGTTGGTGATCTCGACCGCCTCGCCCGCCTGGCAGGTGTCCATCGTCACGCAGTCGGGCGACGGGCAGCTGCCCTCGCCCGTGACGACGTACTCGCTGAGCACCACGTTCGCGGTCGTCGGCGCGACGGCGCTCGTGCACGCCTCGACGACGCTCACCGGCACTGGCGTGGGGGCCGAGCAGCACGTCGGGTCGTTCACCCGGCAGGCCCGGAGCTCGAGGGTGAGGGCCTGGCCCGGCGGCGGGGCGCCCGGGGCGATGCGCGTGGGTGGCCGCAGGTGGTTGTGGCCCGCCGAGGCCGTGGCCAGCACCGTGCCGGCGAGTGACAGCTCGTTCTGAATCATCGAGGGGACGGGAGAGAACTGGACGATGGGGCGCCCGTCCCAGCTCGTGGCGCACGCGGTGCTGGCGGGCGGTGCGGGCGGTGACGCGCAGCTGCTCGAGGTCGACAGCGCGGTGGTGCAGCAGGCGGTCTGCGCGTCGTCGTCGGTGGCGCAGAACTGGAGCGTGTAGCTCCCGGGCACGTCGACCTGCACGGTGGCCTGGGGGCCGGTGGTGGTGAGCGTCACCGTCGCGCCCGGCGGGCGCTGGGTGATGGTCCATTGCGTCGACGTCACCGTGCCATCTGTGTCCGTCGCGGTCGCCGAGAGTGACACGGGCGTCAGCGTGGAGGCGGCGCGCGCGCCAGGGCACATCACCACCGGCGGCTGGCACGTGCCGGGTGGATCGACGCGGCCGTCGCAGTCGTTGTCGAGGCCATCACACACCTCGGGGCCCGGGCCGGTGCTGCCGACACAGGCACCCCAGCCACCGTCGGCGTGACAGGTGCGCGCTCCCGTCCGGCAGACGCCCGCGTCGGAGCCGCAGGCCTCCGTCGTTCCTTCGACGCACGCACAGCCCTCGTCCACCTCACCGTCGCAGTCCTCGTCGAGCCGCCCATCACACCGCTCGGCGCCGGCGTCGGTGGCGCCCTCGCACGCGCTCCACGCGCCAGCCACGCAGCGCTCGACGCCCTCACGGCACACGCCCCGCGACAGACCACACGGGCGTGTCAGCGACTCGTCCGTCACTCCATCACAGTCGTTGTCGACGCCGTCACACGCCTCCGACGACGGGCCCACGCCGCCGGTGCACGCGCTCCAACGGCCATCGAGCTGGCAGCTCCGCGTCGCGGGTACGCACACGCCGACGGCTGGGCTACACGGCTCGGGCGGGCCGCCCACCACGCACTCGCAGACCTCGCTCACGCGCAGGCACGGGCAGCCTTCGTCAGCGAGTCCATCGCAGTCGTCGTCGCGATCGTTGCCACACACCTCGATGTCGCAGGGCACGCTGGCGTCTTCGACCTCCCGCACGCGGGCCCGGTCGCACTGGCACGCGGACACGAACAGCAGGGCGGCGACGGCGAGGCGCACGGCGGCGTTGTGCCGCAGCCGTCGTGTCGAGGTCGAGCGCCTTCGCGCGGTGTCACCGAATCGTCGCGGTGTCGGTGTCTCGGCTACATTGTCCGAAATGTCCGATCTGAGCGCCCTCACGAAGCTCCTCGAAGCGACCCTGGCTGATGGACGTCTGGCCACCGACGAGCGCCGGGCCCTGGCCGATGCGCTCGCGAAGGCTCCGTGGCGCGTCGACCAGCTCTCGGGGCTGCGGAATCAGGCGTTCGAGCTGCTGACGGCGCGGGTCGACCCGGCGGCGGCGACCTTGTTGGGCTGGCTCGACGGCGTGGTGCGCACCATCGACCAGGCAAGGCCGACGGCGCCCGCACCGACCGAGGTCTTCTTCAGCCCGGGGCCCGACTGCAAGGCGGCGATCGTGAAGCTGTTGGCCCAGGCGCGCGCCAGCCTCGACGTCTGCGTCTTCACCATCTCGGACGACGACATCACCCGGGCGATCCTCGACGCGCACGGCCGCAAGGTGGCGGTGCGCATCATCACCGACGACGACAAGCGCAACGACACGGGGAGCGACGTCGATCACCTCGCGCGCCAGGGCGTGCCCGTGCGCATCGACCGGACCGAGGCGCACATGCACCACAAGTTCGCCATCGCCGACGGCACGCGCCTGCTCAACGGCAGCTTCAACTGGACGCGCTCGGCCAGCCGGGTGAACGAAGAGAACGTGATGGTGACGAGCGAGCCCGCCGCGGTGGCCGCGTTTCGCACCGAGTTCGAGCGCCTGTGGGCGAGCCTGGGCTGAAAGCGACCCCTAGACGGTGAGCGCGCGCACGCGGTCGCCCAGCCCGCCCGAGAGCCGCTGCAGCACGTTGTCGTCGATGCCGAGCAGCGAGCGGCCGATCATCACCAGCGCGTCGACGTCGGACTCGTCGATCTTCCCGACGTAGATGCCTTCTTTCTTCGCCAGCGCGTTGGCGAAGCGCACGCAGTTGCCGACCGACACGCGCTCCGACGAGTTGTACTCGCTGCAGTCCTGGATCGCCGAGGCCACCGTCTCGGGCAGGCCCCACTTGTTCGCCAGCGCCACGCCGATGGGGCGGTGCACCTTCTGCAGCACCTCGACCCAGGCGTCAGGCTCGATCCACACGTTGGTGCGGGTGCCGACGACGTTCTTCTCGGCCTCGAGGAGCAGGAAGGCCACCACGGGCTTGCCGATGTCGTGCAGCAGGCCCGCCAGGTAGGCCGCCTCGGTCTCGGCCACGCCGCACAGCGCCGCGACGTCGCGTGAGAGCATGGCGACCGCGAGCGAGTGCTCCCACAGCCCGCGGGTGTGCTCGACGATGCGTGGGTCGCGCGACTCGAAGAGGCGGTGCGCCGAGATCTCCACCAGGAGCGACTTGAACTTCTCGACGCCCAGCCGCGTGAGGGCCTGAGGCAGGCTGCGGGCACGCTCCATGGCGCCGTGCTGCACCGAGTTGGCCGCGCGCAGCACGCGGGCCGCCAGCACGGTGTCGCGCTCGACGAGCGGGGTGGCGTCTTTCGGCGAGAACGACGGGTCGCGCACGAGCTGGAGGATCTTCGTCACCACGGTGGGTGGCGCCGGCAGCACCAGCGAGTTGTCGGAGATCTTCTTCGAGAGGATCGCCTGCACCTGCTCGCCCAGCTTCTCGGCCACCACTGGCATGACGTCGTCCTCCCCGCGCTGCGAGCCGTCAGGCGGCGCGTGCTTCGTGCACCGAGCCGCAGACCGTCATCTTGGCGGTCTCGTCGAACTTCTTGAGCAGCGCCGAGTGATCGGCCCCGGCGACCAGCTTGAGCTCGACGCCGCGCTTCTGCGCTTCCTTCTTCAGGTCGATGACAAGGCGCGGGGTGCGGTCGGGCTTCAGGGGCGAGTTCGTCATGTCGATGATCACCTGGTCGTGGCAGGCGGCGGCGATCTTCTCGATCTGCTCCTCGAGCAGCTTTGACACGCGCGTGAAGTACTTGTCGATGCGGTCGTCCTTGCCGGCGAAGGCGCCGATGCGCAGCAGGTTGTCCTCGGCGACGACGAGATCCTGGTCGTTGAAGAAGCGGATCAAGAAGTCGTCGATGCTGTCCTTGTCGAAGGGCTTGAAGATGACGTCGTCGAAGCCCAGGGCCTGCATCTCTTTCTGCACGTCGTTCGCCGAGCGCAGCGCGAGCGCCAGGAAGGCCGCGTGCTGCTGCAGCGAGCGCAGCTGGTTCATCAGCGCCGCCGAGTTCACGTCGGGAATGTCGGTGTCGATGAACACGACGCGGAAGACCTTGTCGCGGCAGGCCTGGAGCGCCGAGGCCGCCGAGAGCGCGGCGCCCACGGTGACGTGCGGGGGCACCAGCGTCTTGAGCTTCTTGTGCACGTTCTCCATGTCGTCGATGACGAGAATGTCGATGAACTGCTTGCCGGTCGGGTCCATGCGGCCCTGCGGCATCGCCGGCTCACCGCCCATGGTGACGGGCATCGAGGGCGCGGCGATCTTGAGCACCTTGAGCACCTTGGCCCGCAGCTCCTCGGGCTTGAAGGGCTTCAAGATGTAGTCCTCGATGCCGGCCTTCATCACGTCGACCATGATGGAGCGCTTCGACTCGCTGGTGAGCATCAGCACCGGCGTCTTGTTGCCGGCCTCGCGCATCTTCGCGAGCATGCCGGGCCCGTCGAGGTTCGGCATGGTGACGTCGAGGATGACGAGGTCGAACGTCAGCTCCTCGAGCTTCGACAGGCCCTGCACGCCGTCTTCGGCTTCGTCGATCTCGAACCCGAGATCGAGCATCTGCTTCGAGACGATGGTGCGAATGGCCTTGCTGTCATCGACGGTCAGTACACGTGGCATGTCAGTTCACCTCGAGAGGGGAAGGGGAGCGCTCACTCGCGCGGATGGGTGGTGATCTGCACTTCGAGCTCGACGTCGGCCTCGGTGGCGCGGAGCGTGATGCACTGGGACTTCGAGATGGCTGCGTTCCAGCTCTCCTCGCCGGTGAGGATCTTCGGCAGCCCGAGGGCCTGGTCGAGCGACATGGCGCGCTTCACCTGGCCGGCGGTGATGTTCGCCAGCTCGCGCAGCGTGTCCTCCATCATGCCGGTGTCGACGGCCGTCGGAGACACCATGAAGAGGCGCGCGCCCAGCTTCTCGCAGCTCTGCTTGTCCGAGGTGACGACGACGCTGACGGGGGTGGCGCCAGGAATTGGCAGCACCGCGCGTCGGAACGGCGCCCGCAGCGTCGGCCCTTTGGCGAGCGCGAACTTGAGGTTCATCATCGTGCCCGTGACGCTGTTGACCATCGTCGTGATGGAATCTGGTGAAGGAAGTGCGCTCACAACGCCTCTCTCGCCCGCGACGGGCTCTCACCGCGTCGTCATGACGCGAGTTCCCCGCCCACTGTGGGGAATGCGTGGAGCAATCGATGCGCCAGCGCGTCGTCGGCGCGCGCGCAACGAATGCGGCCCCTTACCGCGACAGGGACGTGACGGGTGGGGTTCACGACTCGTGGGGCGGGTGTCCACTCACCCGTGGGGCAGACCGGATCGCCGCCGGGCGCTATGACGGGTCTGCGATGAACCTGCTCGAGACGGCGAACCGGACGATGCGGCGGGTGTTGGTGGCCCAGGGGGTGCGCAGCGAGGTGCACCACGTTCGTGGGCACGAGGTGCACGCGTACCGCCTCGAGGGGCAGGGCCTGGGGCCGCCGCTGTTGCTCGTGCACGGGCTCGGCAGCTCCGCGAACGCGTACTGGCGAACGCTCAAGCCGCTGTCGCTGTACTTCCGGCGGGTGTGGGCCCTCGACGTGCCGGGCAACGGGTTCTCGCCCACGCCGGTCAGCGGGCCATTGCCGTGGCGGGAGCAGCTCGCGACGGTGCGCGCGTTCCTCGACGACGTGGTGCAGGAGCCGGTCTTCCTCATCGGCAACTCGCTCGGCGGCGCGATGAGCCTGTACCTGGCGCACGAGACGCCCTCGTCGGTGAAGGCGCTCGGCCTCATCTCACCGGCGGGCGCGCGGCTGGAGCCAGCGCGGTTCAAGTCACTGCTCCAGTCGTTCGAGGTGAACACCCGCGCCGAGGCACGGGCGATGACGAGGCGGCTGTTCGCGAGGCCCCCGCTCCCGCTGCTCCTGATTCCCGGGCAGATGCAGAAGCTCTACGAGAACCCCACGGTGCGCAGCCTCATTCGGGAGGTGCAGCCGGAGGACGCGGTGAGCGAGGCGATGCTCGCGGGCCTGGGCATGCCGACGCTGCTCATCTGGGGCACGCGCGAGAAGCTGCTCCCGCCCGAGGGGCTCGCGTACTTCAAGGCGCACCTGCCGAAGCACGCCGAGGTGCACGAGGTCGAGGGCTTCGGGCACATGCCGCAGATGGAGAACCCGAAGCCGCTGGTTCGCAAGGTGATCGACTTCGCGCGCACGAAGGGGCTGGCCGGCTGAAGGGTCTCCCGAGGGAGGTGCGCGCACTTCCGCACACACCTCGCCTGACCGGGCGCATGGGGTGAATCTCACCGGAGGGGGCGGTTAGAGTCGTTCCTCTATGCGTCGTCTCGTGGTGGCGTGGTGCGTGCTGGTGGGCGCGGTCGCGGTGGCGGGGCCTCCGGTGCCGAAGGCCGAGCAGACGTACCGGCAGCTCGAGCTCTTCGCGCGGGTGCTGTCGTACGTGCAGAACAACTACGTCGAGACGGTCGACGAGCAGCAGCTCATGCAGGGCGCCATCAAGGGCATGCTCGAGACGCTCGATCCGCACACCGTCTACATGCCGCCCGACGTCTTCAAGGAGATGAAGATCGACACCTCGGGCGAGTTCGGCGGCCTGGGCATCGAGATCGCGCGGCGCAACGACACCATCGTTGTGGTGGCGCCCATCGACGACACCCCGGCGCAGCGCGCGGGCATCAAGTCGGGCGATCAGCTGCTGAAGATCGACGACGAGCCGACGCGCTCGATGGAGCTGGCGCGCGCGATTCAAAAGATGCGCGGGCCGGCGGGCAAGAAGGTGCTCCTGACCATCATGCGCGAGGGGTTCTCGGCGCCGCGCGAGTTCGCGATCATCCGGGATCACATTCGCACGGTGTCGGTCGAGAGCGCGCTGTACGGCGGCATCGGCTACGTGAAGGTGAAGAACTTTCAGGAGCGCACCGACGCGTCGCTGTTCAAGGAGCTGGAGAAGCTGCGGGCGCAGAACGGAGGCAAGGAGCTGCGCGGGCTGGTGGTCGACTTCCGGAACAACCCCGGCGGGCTGTTGGATCAAGCGGTGGCGATCGCCGACCGGTTCCTGCCGGGCGGCCAGCTGATCGTCTCGACGCGCGGGCGTGACGGGGCGCAGGCGACCGAGGAGCGCGCGAAGGACCGCGACACCGAGAAGCCCTACCCGATGGTGGTGCTGGTGAACGCGGGCTCGGCGTCGGCGAGTGAGATCGTCGCGGGCGCGCTGCAGGATCACAAGCGGGCGGTGCTCATGGGCGTCCCCACGTTCGGCAAGGGCTCGGTGCAGACGGTGATCGAGATGGAAGACGGCTCGGGGCTCAAGCTGACGATCGCGCGGTACTACACGCCGTCGGGGCGGAGCATTCAGGAGCGCGGCATTCTCCCGGACTTCCTCGTGGGCGAGTCGGAAGGGGTGCTGACGAAGACCGAGTCGGTGCGCGAGAAGGACCTCAAGCGCCACTTCCGCGGAGAGAGCGACGGGCCCGAGCTCGCCAGCCTCAAGCCGTCGCTGCCCGAGAACCTGAAGGCGTGGGACGTGACCGAGAAGCTGGCGGACTACCAACTGAAGGTGGCGCTGAATTACCTGAACGGCGCCGCCGCCGGCCCGGGGAAGAACACCGCCCGCGCACCGTGAGTTCGCGCCGTCCTCGCGCCTGGTTGGAGAGGCTGTGGGAATGAACCAGCAGGGTCGGGTGAAGACTTTCGACTCCTCTGGCAGTGTGTGTCCGAAGATGCCGAGCTTCTTCATGCGTATCGCGCGCACGCTCTGCGCTCCGCACTCGTCCACGGCCTCCCGTTGGCCACCACCCGAATCTCCAGCTCCGAATTCGAATCGTTGGTCTCTTGGGATTCGAACGGCTGGTCACGCGTATACGCGTGTGTCTGGTCGATGCAGACGGGAGACCTTCCCGGAGCGCTTCGACTGGCCGCGGGCCGAGTCGCGCCTCCGGCACCCGGGACCGGGCGTGCGACGCTGCCTCCAACCGAGACCAGCTCAAAACAGTCCAGTCATGACGGAGACGCGCATCAGGCGCTGGCTGAGCTCCACGCTGCGCTGCTGGCCCGTCTTGGTGAGGTTGGAGAGGCGCGAAGACGCTTCGAGCTCCTACGCCTGGGCTCACTCGTCCTTCGTGGCGAGACCGATTCGATCGCTCATGTTGAAGCAGCGGTCCTCACTGGGGAAGGTGACTTTGAAGGTGGGCGCGACGCATGGTCGCGTTGGGAGGCGTGGCTCGAGTCCCGCTCTCAAGAAGCGTTGCCGGTCGCGTTCGCTCTCACGGGGTGGGTCGGTTCATGGCTCGATGGCACGGGACGCTCTCACGGCACAAACTCAGCTGCGGAAGCGAATGTGACCCGCATCGAACCCGAAGTGGGCGGTACATCGAAGCTCGAACCGTCTCGCGATTGACCGTCGGGCAATCACCCGCCGCGTGCTACGTCCCGCTCCCGTGGCGGGAGACACCAAAGAGATCCTCAAGTCGCTGGCCGTCAACGTCAGCATCGCTGTTGCCAAGGGCTTCGCGGCGGTCTTCACCGGCTCGGGCGCGATGCTCGCCGAGGCCATTCACTCGAGCGCCGACTGCATCAACCAGGTGTTGCTGCTCATCGGCGTCACCCGCGCGAAGAAGCCGCCCGACGAGAAGTACCCCCTGGGCTACGGCCGCAGCGTCTACTTCTGGAGCTTCATCGTCGCGCTGCTCCTCTTCTCGGGCGGCGGGGTCTTCTCGGTCTACGAGGGCGTGCACAAGCTCCAGCACCCGGAGCCGGTCGATCACATCGGCTGGGCCGTCGGCATTCTCGGCTTCTCGCTGCTCCTCGAGGGCTGGGCCACCTGGGGCAACCTCGTCGAGATGAAGAAGCGCCGCGGAGAGGTGCCGCTGTTCCGCTACCTGCGCGACACGAAGGACTCGGACCTCGTCGTGCTGTTTGGAGAGAACTCCGCCGCGGTGCTCGGCCTCGTCATCGCGCTCGCGTCGCTGCTCCTCGCCGTGCAGACGGGCGACCCCCGGTGGGACGCGATGGGCTCGCTGCTCATCGGCCTGGTGCTCATCGCCGTCGCCATCTTCCTCGGCCGCGAAGTCATGTCGCTCCTCCTCGGCGAGCGCGCCGACCCCACCATCGAGAAGTCCATCGAAGAGGTGGCGAAGACCCAGCCCGCCATCAAGCGCCTCATCCGCGTGCTCACCGTGCAGCAGGGCCCCGGCGAGGTGATGGTCGCCTGCAAGGTGCACCTCGTCGACGGCCTCGACACGAAGGGCGTCGTCGAGGCCATCGACGCCTTCGAGAAGGCCATTCACGAGCGCGTCGACGACATCCGGTGGTTGTTCGTCGAGCCTGACGACGATGATTGAGTCGTCCCGCGTCATGGGTGACGATACGCCCCGATGCGACGGCCGACGCTGCTGACGAGGACGCTCATCGCCACGCTCGTGTCCTGGCTCGCTGCCGGGCCCGTCGCCGCGCGTCCGCTCGTCCTCCCCGACCAGGTGTCGACCGCTGCCTCGGGGCCCCGCCTCATCGTCGTCGTCATTCCGCTCGATGCGGTGGCGAAGCCGCTCCAGGGCGCGCTGGAGCAGCAGGCCGAGGCCAGCGCCCGCGCCGCGTCCCGCTTCGAGGTGGTGCCCCTCACCGACGCGCTCGAGCCGACCGCCGCCCGCGAGCGCACCGCCCGCCTCGAGACCGCCCGCCTGAAGATGACCGACGGGCAGAAGGCCCTCGACGATCTCGACACGCCCAGGGGCGTCGAAGCCTTCGGCGAGGCCGTGAAGCTGCTCAAGGAGACCAACACCGCCGTCACCTTCGACGACCTCGTCAAGGCCTGGGTCATGAAGGCCGGCAGCCACGCGCTCGGCGGAGAGCTGGCGCCCGCGAAGCAGGAGATCGAGCGCGTCGTCGCCATTCAGCCCCGCGCCGAGTTCGCGCCCCAGTTCTTCCCGCCCGAGCTCATCAAGTTCGTCGAGCAGCAGCGCAAGCTGGCCAACAACGCGAAGGGTGAGCTCGTCGTGCGCACCGAGCCGCCAGGGGCCACGGTGTGGGTCAACGGGCAGGTGCAGGGCCAGAGCCCGGTGTCGGTGAAGGGCCTGCTGGGCGCCCGCCATCAGGTCGTCGCGGCGCTCGGCGGCCACGCCCTCGCCGTCGCCGAGCTGCCCCCCGGCGACGCCCTCATCGAGCTGAAGCCCACCGAGAGCGACGCCACCTGGAAGAAGGCCCTCGACGCCATCGTGAAGTCACCGAGGGCGGCGCCGCGAGACCAGGCGCTCGTCACGCTCGGCAAGAAGCTCGGCGTCGACGAGGTGCTGGCGGTGCTGGTGAAGAAGTCTGCCGCCGGGGAGCAGCTCGAGCTCATCGCGCTCCGCCTCGAGACGAAGGACGGCCACAACGCCGGGTACGCCACCGCGACACTCCCCATCGCCTCGGCCGCCGAGGCCCTGGGCAAGGCCCTCGAGCCCGTGCTGGCGACCGACGCGCCCCGGGTCGACAAGAAGCCCGTCACGCACTTCGACGGCGGCGGGGGCGGGGGCTCGAGCGGCAAGAAGATCGTCGGCATCGCGCTGCTCGGTGTCGCTGCTGGGCTCGTCACCACCGGCGTCATCACCGCGGCGGTTGGCCAGGGCCGCCTCGACCAGTACCGCGCCACGCCGCAGGTCCAGACGCGCATCCTCGAGCAGCTCCAGGGAGAAGGCGTCGCCTACGGTGCTGTCTCGCTGGGGTCGTTCATCGCGGGGGCCGCCGCGACCGGCGTGGGGATCGGACTGCTCGCGACCAGCGGTGGCTCCACCGACCCCGAGCCGGAGCCCGAGCCGAAGAAGCCCTCGAAGAAGAAGAAGGATCCACCGCCGCCCACGAAGGGCAAGAGCGAGCCGAAGAAAGAGGAGCCGAAGCCCGAGCCCGTGAAGGAGGAGCCAAAGAAGGAAGAGCCACCTCCGAAGAAGGAAGAGCCGAAGAAGGAAGACCCGCCTCCGAAGAAGGAGGAGCCGGCGAAGGTCGACCCGAAGGAAGAGAAGCGCCGCAAGGACGAAGAGGCGAAGCTCAAGAGCGAAGAAGAGGCGCGGCTCAAGAAAGAGGCCGACGCCCGCGCGAAGGAAGAGGCCGAGGCGAAGAAGAAGGCCGAGGCCGACGAGAAGCGCCGCCTCGAGGACGAGAAGCGCCAGGCCGAGGCCGACAAGAAGAACAAGAAGGCCGCCGACGACGCCGCCCGCAAGGACGAAGAGGAGCGCCGCCGCAAGGAAGAGGAGGACAAGAAGCGGCGTGAAGAAGAAGAGAAGAAGCGCCGCGAGGAGGAGGAGAAGCGGCGCCTCGAAGAAGAGAAGAAGAAGAAGGATCAGCCGAAGAAGGAAGAAGACCACGACGATCTGCGGAACTTCTGAACCGTCCGCCGTTCGGGTGAGTCCCGCTTGACGCAAGCGCTGACGTCACCACTCGTACCCTCGCTGGGGCCCGCCACCACCGGGGGCCGATGATGGGAGACGCTCCTCATGGATGAAGGCTCGATCATTTCCCTGCCCGGGCTCCTCTTCGGAGCGCTGGGCTGGTTCACGCTTCGGTACGTCATCTTCGGGTTCTTCACGGTGAACCAGAACGAGCGCGCCGTGAAGACGTCGTTCGGTCGCGCGCAGCGGCTGCAGACGACGACGCTCGACAACCCGATGGCCGAGCACCTGCGCCCCGATGAGCGCGAGCGCTACCGCTACCCGCAGGTGCGGGTGATCCCGCCGGGCGGGCCGTACTTCAAGTGGCCCTGGGAGAAGGTCTTCAAGGTGTCCGTCGCCACCGAGACGGCGAACCTCGCCTTCGACCCCGAAGATCCCAACGCGAACCGCGGCGGCGCGATGCTCGACGCCGTCACCAAGGACCAGCTCAACATCGGCCTCGTCGGTCAGCTCCGCTGGCGCGTCGCCGAGCAGAACCTCTACGCCTACCTCTTCGGCGTGAAGCGACCGCTCACCCACGTGCTCGGGTACTTCATCTCGATTCTGCGCCAGAAGATCGCCTCGTTCGAGGCGCCAGCCGAGCTGCAGAAGGCGCTGCCGTCGGGTGAGGGTGGGGCGGTCAACATCGACCTGAAGGGCGCCGAGGGGATCTCGATCAACGATCTGCGGAAGAACCTGCGCGACCTCAACGAGCAGATGGACCGCGAGTGCCTCTCGTCGGCGGCGCGGTACGGCATCGTGCTCGACGCGTCGCTCATCACCGGCATCGACCCGCCCGCCGACGTCGAGAGCGCGCTGGCCGCCATCAACACGGCGCACAACATGGTCGGGTCCGAGGTGTCGCTCGCGCGCGCCGCCGCCGACCAGAAGATCGTGCAGTCGCGCCGGGCGGTCGAGATCGAGACGCTCAACGCGCAGGCCGAGGTCGAGCCGCTCCTCCAGCTCGCCAATCAGCTCTCGGAGCTCAAGCGCAACGGCTCGGGCCCCGCGCTCCTCAAGGCCTACGTGCGCAACGTCAAGCTGCAGCTCTTCGCGAAGGCGAAGGCGGCGTTCCTGGGGGTGGGCAAGTGAGCTTCATCATCTCGGCGATGATCGCCTTCTTCAGCTGCCTCATCGGCGTACCCATCGCGTTCGCCGTCGCGAAGGCCTTCGGGCTGTACACCACCGTCGAGGAGCGCAAGGCCAAGGTCTTCACGCTCTTCGGCGAGGTCATCGGCACCATCGACGAGCCGGGCCTGCACCTGCTGTGGCTCAAGCTCGGCATCAAGGCCGCGCTCATTCCCATCTTCGGCAAGGTCTACACGGTCGACATGCGCGTCGATCAGCAATACCTGCGCAGCCAGCCGGTGAACTCGGAGGAGGGCGCGCCGATGGGCATCGGCATCTGGTACGAGATGGCGGTGAAGGACCCGGTGGCGTTCCTCTTCAAGAACGCCGACCCGCGCGGCTCGCTCGAGGCGAACGTGTCGAACGCCGCGGTGCGCACGCTCTCGAACATGAAGCTCGACTCGATGCTCGAGACCCGCCACGTCATGAGCCAGGCCGTGCGCAAGGAAGTGCAGCCGCGCGCCGAAGAGTGGGGCTACCAGCTCGGGAGCATCTACATTCGCAAGGTGCACTTCCGCGATCTGGCGATGATTCGGCAGATCGAAGAGAAGGTCGTCAACCGGCTGCGGCAGGTCACCAGCGCCATCAAGCAGGACGGCGCGAACCAGGTGAACATCATCAAGTCGACGGCCGATCGACAGGCGGCCACCGAGTTCGCCCGCGCCGCGGCCCAGCGACCCCTCATCGTCGGCCAGGCCCTCACCCGCATCTCGGCCGACCCCGAGGTGATGGAGTCGATGTTCGACCTGCTCGAGACCCAGAAGCTCGTCGAGTCGGGCGCCCAGGTGACGCTGCTGCCCGAGAACACGAGGCCCGATCTGCTGGCGCCGCTGCTGGCCGCCGACGTCGACGACGTCAAGACGGTTCAGGGCGTTCCGGCCGTCGTGCGTCGGAAGCGCCAGGACGAGTGACTTTGGTGAACGCGCGGGGCCGCGCTCTCTGGCAGAGTGTGGCCTTCCCGCCCTCATGAACGTCACCGTCATCATTCCCCGGCCGCTCCAGTCTGCTTGCGAGGGCCGGGCGCGCATCGAGCTGGGCGTGCCGCCGACGAGCGACGTGGCTGACGTGCTGCAGACGCTCATGGCGCTGTACCCGGGCCTCAAGGCGTACGTGGCGAACGAGAAGCGGCCGATGAAGCAACACTTCGGGGTCGCCCAGTCGGGGCGCAAGCTCTTCCTCTTCGCCAACTCGGCGCCCGTCGCCCGGAGCTGAGAGCCCATGAGCGCCCCGCCCATCACCGGTGTGTCCCGCTCCGTCGCCCTCGGCGGGGTGCTGGCCCTCGTCTCGCTCACCTCGGGCTTCTTCCTCTCGTCGGGGCTCTCGACGCAGCAGGTGCCAGAGTTGGGCGCGGAGGATCTCGGCCGGCCCTTCCGCGCGGCGTCGCCTGCCGGCTTCAAGGCGTCGCGAGACTTCGAGGTCGTCGACGAGGCCCGCACGCAGCAGCGCAAGCTCGAGGCCCGCGACCGGGTGCGGCCCGTGTTCGATTACGATCCCACCGTCGAGACGAAGGCCAAGCGCGGCCTGCGCGACGGCTTCGAGGCCATGCAGGAGGTGGTGGCCGAGTTCCGCGCCCAGCAGCCTGCCGAGCCCGCGCCTCCGTCGACGCCCGCGCCCACCGGCAAGCGCCCGCCCGCGCCCATGAAGGACGTCGTCAAGGAGCGCGAGGAGCAGCTCTCGGCCCTCTTGCGCGAGAACCGGCGCCGCTTCGAAGAGCACGCGCCCCTCGGCGAGGACGAAGACGTCGAGGCCCTGGTGCAGGCGCGCTTTGGGCCTGAGCTCGAGCAGGCGGCCCTGGCGCTCCTCGAGCTGGCGTGGCGCGGCAAGGTGGTCACCTCGCGCGACGAGCTGTCCCGCGTCGACTCGAACGGCATCACCGTGCGCATGCTGGGCGGCCGCTCCGAGTCCGAATCGGTGACGGCGCCGCCGGTGGTGGTCGACCTGCGCGAGGCGTCGCAGGAGATCGATCGGTTCGCCTCCGTCCCGGGGAACCTGCTGCCCGAGTCGCCGCCGCTCGTGCGCCGCGCCGTGCTGCGCCTGGTGAAGAAGCAGCTGCGCTCCAACCTGTCCATCAACGCCGCCGAGACCGAGGCCCGCCGTGAGGCCGTCGCCCTGGCGGTGAAGCCGGTGCTCGTCCAGGTGAAGAAGGGCCAGCGCGTCATCGCCGACGGCGAGCTCGTCAACGACACGCACCTGCTGCTGCTCCGCGGGCTGCGCGAGCAGATGAGCGACTTCGATCTCGTGCAGCTGCAGCTCGGCGGCGCCGGCATGGTGGCGCTGGTGCTCGCGGGGGCGTGGCTCTGCTTCCACACCGCCCTCCGCCGCTTCCGGCCGACGCGCCGCGACGCGCTCTTCATGGGCCTCACTGCCATCGCCATGCTGGGCCTCGCGCACCTGTGGCTCCTCGTGGGCGATGCGCTGCACGACCGATACCCGTCGATCCCCGTCGAGGCGCTCCACCTCGCCTTCCCGCTGGCGGCCGGCGCGATGCTGGTGCGCTTCGTGCTGTCGGAAGAGGCCGCGCTCTACTTTGCCATCTGCTTCGCCGCGCTCGCCGGCATCATGCTGGGCAATGCGCTGGCGGTGTCGCTCTTCACGCTCCTCACCTCGCTGGTGGCGTCGGACCGCCTGGCGCACGTGCGCGATCGCGCCGGCCTCTTCCGCGCGGGGGCCATCACCGGCCTGGTGGGCGTCGGCATGGTGCTCTTCATGAACCTCGCCTCGGGCCGCGGCGTCGGGCTCGAGACGGTGTGGACGGCGGGGCTCGCGTTCGTCTCGGCGGCGGTGGCGACGCCCATGCTCGTGCTGACGCTGACGCCGGTGGCCGAGGTCGGCTTCGGCTACGCGTCGGATCTGAAGCTGCTCGAGCTGGCGAACCTGAACCACCCCGCGCTCAAGGAGCTCGTGCTCCAGGCGCCCGGCACCTACCACCACAGCATCATCATGGGCTCGCTGGTCGAGGCGGCCGCCGAGTCCATCGGCGCCAACCCGCTCCTCGCGCGGAGCTGCGCGTACTACCACGACATCGGCAAGGGCCGGAACCCGGCCTTCTTCGGCGAGAACCAGAAGGGCACCAACGCGCACGACGGGCTGGCGCCGCAGATGAGCGCCGTCATCATCAAGCGCCACGTCACCGAGGGCCTCGAGATGGCGCGGCAGTACAAGCTGCCCCGGCGCGTCGCCGATGCGATTCCGCAGCACCACGGCACGCGGCTCGTCGGCTACTTCTTCCACAAGGCGCAGAAGGAGCAGGAGGGCAAGGATCACCCGTCGCCCATCGACGAGTCGATCTACCGCTACCCGGGCCCCAGGCCGCAGTTCCGCGAGGCCGCGCTCTGCATGATCGCCGACGCCGTCGAGGCCTCGTGCCGCAGCCTCGCCGAGCCCACCACCGACAAGCTGCGCGCGCAGGTGCAGAAGATGATCAACCTCATCTCGAGCGAAGGGCAGCTCGACGAGTGCGATCTCACGCTGAAGGATCTCGCGCTCATCGCCGACTCGATGGTGCGCACGCTCGACGGCATCTACCACGCGCGCCCCGAGTACCCGCCGGGCGCCGTCCGGCCTCAAGGGCCCGGGCTGGTGGTGGTGCAGGGAGACGCCGACGGCACGAAGAAGGCCGGCGCGTGAGGCCTGCGCTGGGGCTCGTCGTTCTGGCCCTCGCCGGGTGTGGGCCCACGGGCCCGTCGGTGACGCCAGACGCCGGCCGGCCCGCGGTGGACGCCGGCTCGCTCGGGCCCGACCTGTTCTGCCAGGTGGCGATGGTGGGGGCGATCGGCGACACCCTGCCGTGCGAGGCGACGGCCGTCTTCGCGCGCGGCGGGCCCAACTCGACAACCCTCACGGTGCGGACGACGGCCGGGGCTCCGAAGCCGGAGCTGAACTTCGGGTTCCGCGTCATCCTCGAGCCCGAGGCCGGGAAGACGTACGGCTGGGCCGACGACGTGCTCTCGGGCGATCTGTCGATCAACGACCCCGCGCGCGGCAGCACCTTCCTGGCGTCGAAGGCCGAGCTGATCGACCCGGCCAGCTTCTCGTTTCGTCCCGGCGAGACGACGGGGCGGGTGGCGACGTCGACGGGCGCTCAGCTGCGCCTGCTGTTCAGCCTCGAGGCCACGCTGCGGCCGACGCCCACGAGCCAGGCGCCGAACAATACCCGGGTGACGATCTCGGTCACGCGGTAGGCCCCGCGCGGACTATGCAGGCGATCTGACATGGCGGCTCGACGCGGCACGAACAAGGTGTGGTTGGACTCTTCGCGGGGTGGGCGGGGCGCCGACGCTCAGGGAGACCGGCTGGTGAAGCTGGCGGCCCGCTTCTTCAAGACGCTGAAGCTCTCGAACGTCGAGCTCAGCCTGTCGTTGGTGGACGACGCCGAGATTCGCCAGCTCAACGCGCTCTGGCGCCGGAAGAACGAGGCCACCGACGTGCTGTCCTTTCCCGGTGGTGACATGCCGGGGCCGGGGCGGCGGGTGCTGGGCGACGTCGTCATCTCGATGGAGACGGCGCGCCGCGCGGCGAAGGCGTTCGACAGCACCCTCGACGACGAGCTCGATCTGTACCTCGCTCATGGGCTGCTCCACCTGCTGGGGCACGATCACCACCAGAAGGCCGCCGCGCGGAAGATGGAGGCGCTCGAGCGCACCCTGCTCGGCCGCCCGTCGATGCTGAGCCGGTCGGACGAGATCTGACCGCGAGCTGGTTCAGGCGCTCTCGACCTGTGGGAGGCGCGCGCCTTCCCCAACGAGCGCACGACCTCAGCGGCCGTCGGCGAGCTGGCGCAGGCGCTCTCGACCTGTGGGGCCGGAGGCGAGCGCCCTCCCCAACGAGCTCACGACCGCAGCGGCCGTCGGCGAGCTGGTGCAGGCGCTCTCGACCTGTGGAGCCGGGAGCGAGCGTCCTCCCCAGGCTGCTCACGACGTCAGCGCCCGTCGCCGAGCTGGCGCAGCGCCTCGGCGCTCTGCTGGAGCAGCTGCTCGGCCTCGGCGTACCGGCCCTGCTCGTTGAGGATCGCCGCGCGCAGGCCAAGGAGCCGCGCCGCCACGCGGGGATCCGTCACCGGGGTCGCCGTCAGGGCGCGCGCCTCGTCGAGCCGCTTCAGCTTCAGCAGCGCGATCACCTGCGTCACCAGCGTGCGCTCGAGCGTCGAGTCCCACAGCCTCGCCTGGGTCGCCAGCGCGAAGGCCCGCTCGAAGTCCTCCTTCTCGATTGCGAACGCGGCGGCGGCGGCGGCGGCCTTCGCGCGGTCCTTGCCGAAGGCGAGCTCGTCGAGCACCAGCACGGCCGCGGCGTCCTTGCGGGCGATGATGGGCGCCGCCGCGGTCCACCGCTCCGAGGCCGGGAGCCGGCACAGGGCCGGCAGCTCTGCGGCCGAGAACGAAGGCTCGAGCTGCTCCTTGCCGGCGCGGGCCATGGCGATGAAACAGTCGAGGCCGGGCCAGCTCGCGTCGAGGTCGCGCAGGGCGAGCAGCTCGCGGTAGGCGTCGGCGAAGCGGCTGGCCCCTCCGAGCGCGCCAGCGAGGTTGAGGCGCGCGACGCGTGACGTCGGCTCGAGCGCGACGTTCGAGGTCCACAGGCTGAGGCTGTCGCGCCACTCGCGTTGGCGAGCCAGCGTCGGCACCGCGAGGGTCGCGACGAGCGCGAGCGCTACGCCGACGCCGGCTCGCCCGACAGCGACGAGTGCCGCGCCGAGCCCCAGCGCGATCACCAGCGAGGGGTACAGCGTGTAGCGT
This sequence comes from Myxococcaceae bacterium, assembly GCA_033763395.1. Classification (GTDB taxonomy): domain Bacteria; phylum Myxococcota; class Myxococcia; order Myxococcales; family Myxococcaceae; genus Xiheimicrobium. The sequence continues at coordinate 72,412 of JANRKQ010000115.1, read as the reverse complement.
TCAGCCACGACATGCACCTGCGGCACCAGGCCCGAGAAGGGCAGGAGCGGCACGAGGAAGGCCAGCACACCCACGGCGAACGTTCTCGAGGGTCCGCCGCCGCGACGTGACAGCCCGACGACCACCGCGCCACCGAGCGCCAGCCAGAGCCCGATGAGCAGGAACGGCCACAGGCCAACGGGCTCGCTCCACGCGTAGACGACGCGAGGCCCTGCAGGCCACAGCACGTGCCCGAGGTACCAGAGCGGCGTGAAGAGCGGCGTCACCCAGGTGGTGCTCTCGCGGAGCGCCGGCAAGTACGCGCGATGGACCTGCACCGCCACCACCCCCAGGACGAGGGCGGGCACGAGCCACTTGAGCGATGAGACGAGCGCCCGGGTTCCCGGCGCCCGGCGCCACTCGAGCGCGAGGACGAAGAGGGCGAGCGGCGCGACCGAGGCCTTCGCGAGCAGGCCAAGCGTGAAGACCACTGCCGACGCGACAGGCCGTGCGCGGGCGTAGAGGGCGAACGCGAGCGCCGCCCCGAGGAGCGAGAGCGGATCCTTGAGGTTCGCCACCCACGCCACCGACTCGACGCGGAAGGGGTGCACCAGCCACAGCGCCGTCGCCACGAGCGCCGTCAGCCGGGAGACCCCGAAGGCCGAGAGCGCCGCCGGCAGGACCAGCACCGACAGCCCGAAGAGCAGCCACGCTGCCAGGTGGTACGGGAGCGGGTTTTCCGGGGCCCGAGCGCCCACGAGCGTCAGCAGGGCGTGCGTCAGCGGGCTGTACGCGCCGTCATAGGGGCGGGTGAAGGCGTCGAGCGCGCCCGACAGCCCCTTCGTCACGAAGGGCGACGCAGTGGTGAACGTCGGGTCGTCCCAGTTGGTGAGGCCGTTGCCGAGCGAGGGGGCGTAGAGGGCGAGTGCGAGCGCGAACAGCAGCCAGTGGCCTCGTTTCTCCAGCACGGGGGATCGCCTTCTTCCGCCCTGGACGCGGGTGGTCAAGCACCGGTGACGGCCGCTCGCGCTCGCTTGACCCCCTGTCGCAACGGTGCAACGAGGCCGCGCCTTCCGACAGTCCCCGAAGCTCCTGTGAGGTCATGATGAGCGCCGTCGCTGCAGCTGAGACGCCCAAGGGCCACCCGAAGGGCCTCTACGTCTTGTTCGTCACCGAGATGTGGGAGCGCTTCAGCTACTACGGCATGCGCGCCATCTTCACGCTGTACATGACGAAGGCGCTGCTGCTGTCGAAGGACGAAGGCAGCACGATCTACGGCAGCTACACCGGCCTCGTGTACCTGACGCCGCTCATCGGCGGCTACGTGGCCGACCGGTACTGGGGCAACCGCAAATCGATCATCGTCGGCGGCGTGCTGATGGCGGCGGGGCAGTTCCTCATGTTCGGGTCGGGCACGTTCTTCGAGCAGGCGGGGCTCTCGAAGCTGCTCATGTACGCGGGCCTGGGCTTCCTCATCTTCGGCAACGGGTTCTTCAAGCCCAACATCTCGACGATGGTGGGGCAGCTGTACCCCGAGGGCGACAAGCGCGTCGATTCGGCGTTCACCATCTTCTACATGGGCATCAACCTGGGCGCGTTCTTCGCGCCGCTGGTGTGCGGCTTCCTTGGAGACACGGGCTGCCCCGAGGACTTCCGCTGGGGCTTCCTCGCTGCCGGCACGGGCATGCTGCTGTCGCTGGTGCTCTTCATCTCGCTCAAGAACAAGTACATCGTCACGCCCGACGGGGTGCAGATCGGCGAGCGCCCGAACCAGGCGCGGCAGGCCAGCGACGCCCCGAAGGCGCCGTTCAACGTCACGCTGCTGCTGGTGTGGGTGGGCATCTTCCTCGGCCTCGTCGCCGCCTTCCGCCTCGGCCTCGAGTTCGATTGGATCGGCACCTTCATCTTCGCCCTGACGATCGCCGGCCCCGGCTACATCATCTCGGACCCGTCGCTCACGAAGATCGAGCGCGACCGCATCTGGGTCATCTACATCATCGCCTTCTTCGTCATCTTCTTCTGGTCGGCCTTCGAGCAGGCGGGCGCCTCGCTCACCTACTTCGCCGAGGAGCAGACGAACCGGAGCGTCTTCGGCGTCACGGTGCCGGCCTCGTACTTCCAGTCGATCAACGCGGTCGCCATCGTGCTGCTGGCGCCCGTCTTCGTGGGGCTGTGGGGCGCGCTGGGCCGTCGCAACATGGAGCCGGCGTCGCCGTTCAAGCAGGCCATCGGCCTCTTCCTGCTCGCGCTCGGCTACCTCGTCATCGCCTTCGGCGTGAAGGGCCTGCAGCCGGGCGTCAAGGTGTCGATGCTCTGGCTCTTCAGCCTGTACACGATTCACACGCTCGGCGAGCTGTGCCTGTCGCCCATCGGCCTGTCGATGGTGAACAAGCTGGCGCCGGTGAAGTTCGCCTCGCTGCTGATGGGGGTGTGGTTCCTCTCGACCTCGGCCGCCAACAAGTTCGCCGGCACGCTCTCGGCGCTCTACCCGGAGCCGGCGGTCTCGGTGCAGGGCCTCGCGGCGGTCGACCAGGAGTTCGGTGACCGCATCCGCTCGGCGTGGAAGGTCGAAGAGAAGAAGGACACGAAGACGTGCCGCCCGCTCGACCGGGGCGATCTCAAGCCGAAGGACGGCGCCGAGACGCAGGCCAGGGCCGAAGAAGGCCCCGCGGCGGACGTGAAGGCGGCCATCGACGCCGTAGCCGCGACGGTGACGGTGCCGGCGGACGGCAAGACGCTCCTGCCGGGCGACTTCAAGGCGCGGGCGGCCAAGTACAAGCTCATGTACGTCAAGCCGAAGGACGGGGCCGCGGTGGTGGCCGTGCCGCTGGGCGACGTGCAGCTTGGCAACATCACCGACGAGGGACTCAAGGCCGAGCTCCAGAAGCGCATCGAGGGGCAGCTCGTCGACAACTCGCGCTCCTTCATCGGGTTCAAGATCAGCGACCTCTACGACTTCTTCATGCTCTTCGTCGCGATGTCGGGCCTGTCGGCTGTCATCCTCTTCGTCTTGTCGCGCCGGCTGCTGACCATGATGCACGGGGTCAGGTGACGCGCCGCTCGAACCCGGGGCCCCGGCCTTGCGTCAGAGACGGCGCCTGACATAGAGCGCCCGGCCCGGGGAACCCAACCTTCGTGAGCCACGCCGAACAGCCACTGGCCGTCGATCTCGCCGAGCTCTGCATCGCGCTTTCGGCCGAGGGTGAGACGACGGAGCTCAAGTGGTTCCTCGATCGCGACTCGGGGCGGGTGATTCTCGTCAGCCGCGAGTACGATCCGAACGAGTGGGGCGGTCTCACGGTGCAGGACATCGAGGGCACCCCGGCCCGCTTCACGCCGGTGCCCGCCGCCGAGCCCACCACCCAGCTGGGTGACATGAAGGCCTTCGTCGAGGGCCTGTCGGACGTGCGGCTCAAGGAGTCGCTCGACATCGCGCTGTCGGCGCCGCGGCCGGAGCGTCGCTTCCGGGCGGTGCTCGGCTGGCTGCCCGACGAGCTCGACCGCTGGCACGCCTTCCGTCAGCAGCGCTGCGAGGCCCGGGCCACGGCCTGGCTCGCGTCGGTTGGCGTTCGCGTCACGACGGGCTGACATGCTCGAAGCGCCCGCCGTCGAGACCTGCCCCCGGTGTGGCTCCTTCGCGTCGCTCGTCGACACGGGGCTCAAGCGCGTCTGCGCCGCCTGTGTCGAGCCCAGCCTGCACCCGCTCCAGCGTGCCGGTGGCGACCCGGTGAAGCTGCTGGTCGGCGTCTGGCGGGTGATGGTCGAGTTCGGCTGGTGGAACCTGGTGATTCTGCTCGCCCTGGTGGCGCCGTGGTTCGCCACCTCGGGGCGCTTCTCGTGGCTCGGCTCGGCGTTCCTCGCGCTGCTGGTCGTCGTCTTGAGCCTCGTCGAGACGGTGGCGTTCCTGGCCTGGCGTGCGCGCGTCCTCGAGGCGAAGCCCGTGCCCTGGCGCCTGGTTGGCCCCCGGCTCCCGCGGGTCCTCGCGACGAACGGGCTCCTCGCCCTCGTGACGCTGGTGTGCCTGCCCCTCGGCCTCTTGTGGGGGCCGCTCGCGTCGGCGGTCGCGGTGGCCGCGCTCGAAGGCCGGTGGCCACTCGACGCCGCCCGCACCGCCTGGCGGCGAAGTGAGGGACGGCGCGTGGCCCTGGTGGTGGTCGGGGCCATCTCGTTTCTGCCCACGTTGGCGCTCCCCCTCATTCCCCTCGTGGTGGCCGCAGTGGCGACGCTGCGAACGGGCCGGCCGGTGCAGGAATGGACCGCCCCGCTGCTCCCGGCGCTGGCCTTCGCCTACAGCCTTGGAGCGCTCCCGTCCTTCGTGATGCAGGCCGCCGCCTGGCTCGCCACCGTGCCGGTGCCGCGCCCATCGGAGCTTCCGTGAGAACAGGTGCGACAGCGGCCCGAAAACGCTACACGGCCCCACAGGCATGACGTCGGACACCGCCGAATCCATCGAGCCCGTCACCGCGCGCATCCTGCTCGTGGACGACGACCTCGGCACGCGCACTGAGCTCGGCAACCAGCTCGTCGCGGGCGGGTTCGAGGTGCGCTCGCTGCCAGACCCGGCCACGCTCCCTCGCACGCTCGGCGAGTGGCGGCCGCACCTCCTCATCCTCGACGAGGTCTTCCCCGGCACCACCGGCCGTGAGGTGGCGCTCAAGCTGCGCGCCCAGGGCGCGACCTTCGACATCCCCATCGTGGGCCTGTTGTCCGAGCCGTCGGTGCCCCAGGCGCTGCACTGGCTGCGCAGCGGCGCCGTCGACCTGTGGACGCGCGGCACCGGCTTCGACCCGGCAGAGCGCACCCAGGCCCTCCTCGACGAGCTCAACCAGAGCCGCGTGCACACCGGCGGCATGAAGGCGCGGCTGCTCACCTACGCGCGCCGGCGCAGCCTCCACGGCACCGTGCTCTTCTACCCGGACACGCCCTTCGAAGGCCGCGTGCGCTTCGAGCAGGGCGAGGTCACCTCGGCGCGCCTGGGGAGCGTCTCGGGTGACGCCGCCGTCGACGAGCTGTTGAGCCTCGACGACGCGCCCGCGCGCTGGGTGCCGGGCGACGAGGTGACGGGCCGCAACCGCGTGCCCGGCGGCAGCTACAAGCCCAGGGTGCTGGTGGTGGAAGACGACGACGCGCTGCGCGGCCTGCTCCTGAAGCAGCTCGCCCCGTTCGGCACCATCGAGGGCGCCGCCGACGGCATCGAAGGCCTGCTGAAGGGCACCAGCCAGGACTTCGACGTGGTGGTCGCCGATCTCAACCTGCCGGGCCTCGATGGGTGGGGCCTCCTGCGCCAGCTGCGGCAGCACATCACCGCGCGCGAGGCCGCCATTCTTGTGTTGTCGGCCCACGACGAGCTCCGTGAGACGCTCAAGGCCGCGAGGGCTGGCGCCCGCGCGTACCTCAAGAAGACCGGCCGGGCGAAGCCGCTGCTCGACACCCTCGAGCTGCTGCTGTCGCCGCGCCGCGAGGCGTGGGAGTCGCTCGCCCGCAAAGAGAAGACGCCCATCGACCTGCGCCTGCTCGGCCCCATGTGGACGCTGCGCACCATCGCCGAGCTCGACCTCGTCGGCACCCTCTCGGTCGAAGAGCCGCTCGGCCGCTTCGAGATCCACGTGGCGCACGGGCAGCTCCTGCGCTCGTGGGCCCAGACGGGCAGCCTGCGCATCGAGGGCGTGATGGCGCTCGAGTCGTTCCTCTCGTCGTCGGGTGAGGGCCACTTCACGCCGGGCGAGGTCGACACGGTGCCCGGGCAGGCGCCGTGGCTCCACGAGTCGGCCGAGGGCGCGGGCAAGGCGCTGTCGACGTGGCTGGCTGCCCGCATGCGCGACGCGGTGTCACAGCCCCAGCGGCTCCACCTGCACCCCGAGCTGTCGCTCCTCTTCACGCGGGTCGCCAGCGAGCGCGAGCTCAAGGTGCTCACCGCTCTGCGCCAGGCGCCGCGCAGCGTGGCCGAGCTGAGCGAGGCGTGCGACGTCTCGTACGAAGAGGTCGAGCTGGCGCTCGCCGAGCTGCTGCGCCGGGGCGTGCTCCTCACCGAGTCACCGGTCGACCCGTCGTCCACCTCGGGAGTGCAGGCGGTCGACAAGGCCCCGCCCCAGCTGGAGTCGTGACGTGATCGCCGAGGGCGACCTGGCCGCGCTGCTCGACGATCTGAACCCGCCCCAGCGGGACGCGGTGCTGCACGAGAAGGGGCCCTTGCTCGTGCTGGCTGGCGCGGGCTCGGGCAAGACGCGCGTCATCACCCGGCGCATCGCCTTCCTCGTCACGCAGCGAAAGGTGCCCGCCTGGCGCATTCTCGCCGTCACCTTCACCAACAAGGCCGCGCGCGAGATGAAGCACCGGCTCGACGAGCTGCTCGGGCCCGCGGCGCAGGGGCTGGTGGTGAGCACCTTCCACTCGGCGGCGGCGATGTTGCTGCGGCGCGAGGCCGAGAACGTGGGGCTGTCGAAGAGTTTCGTCATCTACGACGACGGCGACCAGCTCACGCTGCTCAAGCGCGCCATTCGGGAAGAGGGCATCGAGCTGTCCAGCATGACGCCGCGCGAGGTGCTCTCGCGCATCGACACCGAGAAGAACCAGGGGCGGCTCCCCGAGGCGATGAAGCCGGGGAACGACCCGAAGCAGCAGACGGTGCAGCGGCTCTACCGGCGCTACCAGAAGCTCCTGCGCGCGGCCGACGCGGTCGACTTCGGAGACCTGCTCATCCTCCTCGTCGAGCTGCTCAGGCACAACGAAGAGGTGCGGCGGCGCTACCAGGGCCGCTTCCTGCACGTGCTCGTCGACGAGTTCCAGGACACCAACCCGGTGCAGTACGAGCTGCTCAAGCTGCTCGCTCCACCGCCCTCGAGCCCCGACGCCGTGCAGGGCGGGGTGGTGCGGCCGGCGAACCTGGTGGTGGTGGGCGACGACGACCAGAGCATCTACCGCTGGCGCGGCGCCGAGGTGGACAACATCCTCTCGTTTCCACACGTGTACGCGGGCGCGCTGGTGGTGAAGCTCGAGCAGAACTACCGCTCGGACCAGGTCATCCTCGAGGCGGCCCACGCCGTCATCGAGCGCAACCGCAAGCGCATGCCGAAGAAGCTGTGGTCGGCGCGCGCGCGGGGTGAGAACCTCGAGCTCATCGCCGCCCGGGACGAGCGCGGCGAGGCGCAGTCGGTGGCGCTCAAGCTGCACGACCTGCGCAACCAGGGCATCGCCGACTTCGGGCAGATGGCCGTCTTCTTCCGCACCAACGCGCAGAGCCGCGTGCTGGAAGAGACGTTTCGACTCTCGCGCGTGCCCTACGTGCTGGTGTCGGGCCGCAGCTTCTACGAGCGCGCCGAGGTGAAGGACGCGGCGAGCTACCTGCGGCTGATGGTGAACCCGAAGAGCGACGCTGATCTCGAGCGCATCATCAACGTGCCGGCGCGCGGCATCGGCGAGACGACGGTCGACCGGCTGAAGGCCTTCGCCGCCGACGCGGGCATCAGCCTGTACGAGGCGCTCGGCGAGGCGAACCGCATCGAGACGCTCAACGGCGGCGCGGTGAAGCGCCTGTCGCAGGTGCGCGCGCTGCTCGAGGAGCTGGTGGCCTTCGGCCGGGCCTCGCCCGAGGTGACGCGCGCGGCCGAGGTGATGCTCGAGAAGACTGGCCTGCTCGCGGGGTACCTCGCCGATGGCAGCGACGACGCCCTCACCCGGGCCGAGAACCTGCGCGAGCTCCTCACCGCCACCCAGGAGTTCGACCGCGAGCGCGCCGAGGCCCAGGGCACCACCACGGCGCAGGGCGAGGTGAAGGAGCTCGCCGTGGCGCCACCCCCGCCTCCCGTGGAGCCCGTGCGCGGCGTGAAGAAGCCGGCCCCGTCGGCCCAGCACGATCTCTTCTCGATGCTCGAGCCGGAGCCCGAGGACGCCGCGCCCGAGCCGATCGTCTCGTCCGTCGAGCCGGTGTCGCTCGAGGTCGAGGCGCCGCCGCTGCAGGCCTTCCTCGAGCGCATCAGCCTGGTGGGAGATGCCGATGGAGAGTCGGGCGCCGGGCAGGGGCGGGTGTCGTTGATGACGCTGCACGCAGCGAAGGGGCTCGAGTTCGACGTCGTCGCCCTCACCGGCATGGAGGAGGAGATCTTTCCCCACCGCCGCGCCACCGCCCCCGAGGCATCCGAGGACGACATGGCCGAGGAGCGGCGGCTCTGTTACGTCGGCTTCACCCGCGCACGGCGCCGCCTCATCTGTTCGGTCGCCCAGCAGCGCGCCCTCTTCGGCGACCTTCGCTTCAACCCGCCTTCACGCTTCCTGTCCGAGGTGCCGCCAGCGCTGTTCGGCCTCGACGTCGACGGTACGGGGCTGCCGGCCGTCGAGCACGTACCGCAGGCCGCGCGCGCGCCGATCCTGCGCCGCCGCGCGATGGACGAGGGGCCCGTCGTCGACCGCACGTACGATCAGTCGACCGACTTCCACCAGGGGAGCGATCACGACGTGCGCGGCCAGCGGGTGCAGCACTCGCAGTTCGGCAAGGGCGTCATCGTCGAGGTCAACGGCAAGGGACCGAACGCGAAGATCCTCGTGCGCTTCGATGCGGGCGTGAAGACCGTCATCGCGCGCTTCCTCACGCCGCTCTGAAGGAGGCTCGAATGGACAGGCCCGGGCTCGTTCGTGTGACCCTCGACACCACCCGGGCACTCGGCCAGACGGTGACCGACCCCTCGACCACCCTCGGCCGCAAGCTGCTGCTCCTCGGCGGCTTCACCGCGTCGGGCGTGCGCTTCGCGCGAGGGACCGTCGTCGAGCCGCTCGGCCCACGGCCCGCGCGCCCCGTCCGGCTGTGGGACCTCGAGCGCTGCCCCCACTCGCGCATCGTGCGGGAGGCGCTGAGCGGGCTCGACCTCGACGCCGAGGTGCGGCCCTGTCCCCGTGGGGGCACCCGCTTTCGCCCCGAGCTGCAGGGCGGCACCGTGCCGCGGCTCGAAGATCCGAACGGCGGCGTCACGCTGCAGGGCTCCGACGCCATCGTCGCGCACCTGTACGCGCGCTACGGCCGCGGGCGTGGGCCCTTCGTCGTCAACGCGGCGCCGGTGCGCGTCGCCACGGGCCTCGTCGCCCGCCTGCTCACGGGTGGCCGGGGTGGCATGGTGCGGGCCTCTCGCGCGCCGGCCCAGCCGCTCGAGCTGTACTCGTTCGAAGCCTCGCCGCCGTGCCGAATGGTGCGCGCGGTGCTGTGCGAGCTCGAGCTGCCATACCTGCTCCACAACGTGGCCAAAGGCAGCCCGCGCCGCGCCGACTTCGTCGCCCGCAGCGGGAAGATGCAGGTGCCGTGGCTCTCCGACCCGAACACGGGCTGGCAGGGCTTCGAGAGCCTGGCGATCGAGCGCTATCTCGAAGCGACGTACGGCTGAACGGAGCCTCGACGCGCCGAGGGCCGGCCGCTACACGGCCCCTCATGGCGACCCGCGCGTTCCCCTGGAAGCCCGTCTTGCTCGTCGCGGGCCTGCTGCTCATCGGTGGCCTCGTGGGTGGCTACCTGGTGGTGATGCGCGGCGCGGTGCAGGCGTACTACCGCGCGGAGTACCAGGCCGAAGCCCTCCCCGCCTCGATGCTGGGTACGCCGCCCCCCACGTTTCGCCTCACCGACGTGCCGTGGTTCAGCGAGCGGCTCGACCACGGCGCTTCGTTGTCGCTGCGCATGCTGGCGGCGCAGCAGGGGCGGGTGGTGCCACGCACCACCACCGACTTCCTCACGGGCGTCACCTGGGGCGCCCGGCCGATTCCGCGACGCAGCGGCTTCCTCCCCGGGCAGGACGTCGAGGCCGGCCTGCTCCGAGCCGCGCCGCTGTTGGGCTTCACCCGGCGCTTCGTCACCACCGACAGCGCTGACGACTTCGTGCGGGCCCTCAAGACGTCGGTGGCTGGCGGCCGCGCGGTGCGCGTCTCGCTCGATCGCGCCATGTTGCTCGAGCAGCGGGGGCTCGTGCCGCACAGCGTGGTGGTGGTCGGCTTCGACGAGGGCCACTTCGAGTACTACGAGCCCTGGTGCGATGACGATGCGCGCTGCACGCCCGCGGAGCGCCCGGCCGGCCACCCGGGCCTCACGGTGCCAACGGCCCGGTTGCTCCTCGCCGTCGAGTCGCTCGCGCTGGCCCTCCAGTACCCCTGGGCCTACCAGCTCGTCGTGCTCGAGCCCGCGGGAGCGCCGGCGACCGACCTCTCCGCGCTCCTCGTCACCAATGGCCGGGGGCTCATCGGCCAGCGCACGGCTGGGCCGTCAGTCGGCTCCGTCGCGGTGGAGGACACGGCGAAGGCGGTCGAGCGTCACGGCAACGACGTGGTGACGACCGAGCTGTCCGGAGGGGTGGCGCTGGCGGCGGCCGTTCGTCGCGATGACGCCGAGGCCCTGCTGACGCTCTTCCCGTCGCGCCCAGAGCTCGCAAAGGCCTCGGAGGCGCTCGACGAGGCGGCGCGGCAGTACACGCGGGCGCACCAGGCCCTGCAGGCGAAGTCACTCGAGCAGGCCACCATGGCGCTGAAGGAGGCCGCGAAGGCCGATCTCGCCGCCGGCCGCGTGCTCCTCGACGCTGCTGACGCCGGTCCCCGCTGACGGCCCAGCGTGGGCCGCGGCGGTCTGCACTGAGCGGGCTCACGCGCGACGCGACCTGACGTCCCCGACGACCCCCACCCAGGCCGTTGCGGAGGGCCCGGTTCGCCGTTAGTGTCTCCACTGGAGACATCGACCATGGCCAAGCCCCTTCGCATCAGTGCCACTGACGGGTACGCGCTCGGCGCGCGGAAGTACGGCGAGCAGGGGGCCGGCCCCTACGTCGTCATCGCCGGAGCGACCGCGGTGAAGCAGGCGTACTACGCGCGCTTCTCGGCCTGGCTGTCGCTGCGTGGCTTCACCGTGCTGACCTTCGACTATCGGGGCGTGGGCGAGTCGCGGCCGGAAAAGCTGCGTGGGTTCGACGCGCGCATGCGCGACTGGGGGCAGCGCGATCTCGAGGGGGTGCTGCACTTCGCGCGGGAGGACGCAGGCGCGCGGCCGCTCCACTTCGTCGGGCACTCGGTGGGCGGGCAGCTGCTCGGGCTGGCCGGCAGCGCCGAACACGTGCGGCGCGCCGTCACGGTGGCCTCTCAGAGCGGGTACTGGGGCCACTGGCGCGGCGCCTCGGCGCTCCACAAGGCGGCCGTCTGGTACGGCCTGCTCCCGGTGGTGGGGACGACCCTGGGGTACGTGCCTGGCCGGCTGGGCCTGGGAGAGGATCTGCCGAAGGGGGTGGCGCTCGAGTGGGCGCGCTGGTGCCGCCAGCCCGACTACCTCTTCGGTGACGGGCTGCCGACGGCGGGGTTCGAGCGCGTGGGCGCCGACGTGCTGGCCTTCAGCGTCGACGACGACGACTACGCGCCACGCCAGGCGGTGGACTGGTTGCACAGCCGGTACGTCAACGCGCAGGTCGAGCGCGTGCACCTGACGGCGCGGCAGCGCGGGGTGAAAGCGATCGGCCACTTCGGCTTCTTCCGCTCGGCGCTGCAGGACGCGGTGTGGCCCGAGGTGGCCTCGTTCCTCTGGCCGCGGGCGCGAACGGTGTCCACCGGTGCGCCGGCGGTACCCGCCGCTTCGCCAGCGTGACGCCCTCGGCCGCCAGCCGCGAGCCCTGCTTCACGAGCATCTCTTTCGCGACCGTGCCGTCGCTCTTGACGACACGCCACCAGGGCATCGTCTCGTCGAGCGCCCGCACCACGGCGCGGGCCGCCCCCGGCCGCCCGGCGAGGAGCGCCACCTGCGCGTAGCTGGCCGTCTGTCCCCTCGGAATGCTCGAGACGGCCCGATGCACCTTCGCCTGCCACTCAGTCGGCGCCACGAGGCCACTCCTCCGTCTGCCGGGGCGCGCGTGCCGCGGCGCTGGAGCTTCCGCGGCCGCTCACTCGCGCACCCGTTCACGCTCCCGTCGTGGGTCGGCTCCCGTCGTCTCGACGACCGCGCTGACGTCACCTCGGCGAACGGCCTCCATCGCCTCGGAGATCGCGCCGAGCTCGTCGTTGAGCCGCTGCACCGACACCTTCAGCCCTTCGAGCTGCACCTGGGTGCTGGTCGACTTCGCGACGGCGACCCGCGTGCGCAGCTCCTGCAGATGCACGAGGAGCGACGTGTACTCGCCGTCGACCCGCTCCGTGGCCGTCTTGAGCTGCTCGAGGGCCTGACGCTGACCTGCCATCGAGCCCAGGGCCTCGTTCATGCGCGCCAGCGCCTCGGGGTCGGTCGCCGCGGCCCGCTTCGTCTCGACCTCGGCTCGTTGGCGCTCGAGGCGCGCGAGCCGGCCCACCGCGTCTTCGGACAACAGCTGCTGGCGGCGCACGTCGAGCGCCTTCAGCGTCGCCCGCATCGTGGCCACCGTCTTCTTCGGCTCGCTGATGAAGGCCTTCACCGCGTCGGGGCTCGCCTCGAGATCGACGAGGAGTTGATCGCACAGCGCGTCGACCTCGTGCGTGACGTCCGAGGCGAGGGGAGCCGCGGGCCGTGCGTCACGGCGTCGGCGCGCGGCCGAGGCGAGCTGGCCTGCGCCCGACAGCCCGAGCCCGAGTGCGACGAACACCATCCACCACAGCCCGGGGTTCATCACGCCCATGACGGCGCAGAGCACCGCCGCAGTCAGGAACACCACCCCCACGGCGATGGACGGCGGGTTGCGCGCATCGCGCTCCCGGCGTCGGGCCTCTTTCTCCTCGCGCCGCCTCGCCTTGCGTTCGTCTTCGCGCGCCTTCGCCTTCTCGGCCTCGGCGGCGATGGTGTGAACGACCTCTCCGAGCGCGCCACCCAGCGAGTGCGACAGCTCATCGAGCGCCTTGGCGCGGTCGCCGCGGGTGCGCTTCTCCCAGGCCTCGATGTCGCTCACCAGCTCCGAGCCGAGCTTCTCGAGCCGCTTCTGCAGGTCGTTCTCGGTCATGCCGATTCCATGAAGAAACGATGTGCTGCGGGTGCCGCGCCCGGTTGTCGCCCGGTGTCTGCTCACGCGCAACCCTTCACGAAAGGAAAGCCCATGTTCCGTCTCACCGCTTTGCTCCTCGTTCTCTCGGCCTTCGGTTGCGCCACCAGCCGGAAGGCCATGGACCTCGCCCCGATGTCCTTCGACGCCACCCCCGCGCCGGTCGCTCCGCTCCATGAGAACCACTTCGCGCGAGATCGGTCCGCCGTGGCCGAGCCCGAGCTGCGCGCCATTCTCGCGGCGCCGGTGTTTCTCGAAGAGAACGCGCGCGTCGGGGTGCTGCCGGTGGCCACGCGCTACGAGGTGTCCGACGAGGTGCCGGTGCAGGCCGCGCCCGCCGAGCTCGTGGCGGCGCTGGAGGGGTCGGGGCTGGTCGAGCTGGCCACCGAGGTGTCCAGTGAGTGGCCGATCGAGCGCGGGCTGCCGGGGCTGCGCGAGCTCGCCGCCCGGTACCGCACCGAGTACCTGCTCCTCATGCGGCACCGCTTCGTCGACTCGGTGCGCCCCAACGCCGCTGCGGCCGCGTACGTCACCCTGGTGGCCGCGCTCTTCGTACCGGGGACCACCGTCGAGACGACGGGCGTGCTCGAGGCCACCCTCTTCGACGTGAAGACCGGCACCATTCTGTTCACCATTCACGAGCGGGTGCGCGGCGAGGTGTCGTCGGTGCCGCTGGCCGTCGAGCTGTCGACGGAGCGCCAACACCAGGCGTTGATGGGGGAGGGAACCCGTCGCCTCGCCGACGAGGTGCTCACGCGCATGCGGCGCCTGGTGGCCTCCCGCCCCGCGACGCCGGGTGAGTCGTCGGCGATGCTGCAGCAGCCGGCGCTGCCGTAGGCGCCAGTGGTGGCGGCGGGCGCCGAGGTGGACGCCGCCAGCTGCCTGGAGCGGGGTGGGCGCGCCCGTCGAGCCGCTCCTCGAGACGCTGAGCGGGGGCGCTCCCAGCGCAGCCATCGGCGCGCTGGCCCCTGCCCGTCAGGCGGAAAACTGGCCCCTGTCGCAGCCTGTCGCACACTCGCCCTCTGGTGACGTCGACGCGACTGGCCCTCGTGCTGGTGGGCGCGCTCTCGAGCGCGTGCGTCACCACGTCTGCGTCGAGCGGCTTCGTCCTGGGCAGCCACCGGGAGCCCGACCTCGTGACGGCCTCGGGCGAGGTGCGGCACCGGGTCGAGAAGGGCCAGACGCTGTACCGCATCGCGCGCACCTACGGCCTGTCGGTCGATGAGTTGATGCGCGCGAACGCCATCGACGATCCGCGCGAGCTGAAGGTGGGCGAGTGGCTCCACATTCCGGGTGCCGAGGCGCCGAAGGCGAAGGTGGTGGAGGCCGACTCGCCCGAGCCGACGCCGCCGCCACGGCCCGCAGCGGCCGTTCCCGAGAAGAAGGCTCCCAAAGTGCTGACGAAGGTGGGCACCTCGAACGGGCCGCTCACCTGGCCGATTCGCGGCGTGCTGTACGCGCGCTTTGGCCGGAAGGGAAAGGAGCCCCACGACGGCATCGACCTCGCGGCCCCCGCGGGCACTCCGGTGAAGACCGCCGCCCCCGGCACCACGCTCTACGCAGGCGAGCAGAAGGGCTACGGGCTCATCGTCATCGTCGAGCACGCCGGAGGGCTCATCACGCTCTACGCCCACAACCGCGACGTGCGCGTGAAGACCGGCCAGAAGGTGCGCGACGGACAGGTGGTGGCGACGGTCGGAGACTCTGGGAAGACGAGCGGTCCCCACCTGCACTTCGAGGTGCGCAAGGACGGCGTGCCGGTCGACCCGCTGCAGTACCTGGGGCCGGTGCCGCCACTGGAGTCAGCGCGCGCGAGCCCGGCCGTGTCGGCTGAACGGTGAGCGAGCCGATCACCTCGTGTGAAGGCGGGTCCAGCGAGGGCCGTACTCGGGCGCCTCGTGGCGCGTCACCGGCGTCGCGCCGCTCCCGTCGGCTCGCATCACCCAGACGTCGGCGTTGCCCGCGCGGTCCGACACGAAGGCGATGAAGCGCCCATCGGGGCTCGGCTGCGGGAGCTGATCGTTCCCCGGCGTCACCCACCGCACCTTCCGCGTCGCGACCTCGATGCGCTGAAGCACCAGCCCTGGGCCCTCACGGAGCGTCACCAGCACCGAGCGCCCGTCGGGCAGCCACACCGGGTTGCTCTCGGCGAAGTCACCGGTGCGCGCCTGCGCCGAGAGCCGCCGCACGCCGCGCCCATCGAGGCGCTGGAGGAAGACGCGATCATGCCCTTCACGGTTCGAGACGAACGCCATCGACACACCGTCGGGAGACGGCACACCGCCGAAGTCTTCGAGGTGAAATGCGGTGAGGCGCAGGGGTGTCCCGGCGTCGAGCGGCTGCAGGTAGAGCTCCGGGTCTCCAGTGCCGCTGCTGGTCACGACGAGCGCGCGGCCATCGCGCGTGAAGGCCGGTTGGAACGCGCCGGTCGGCTCGCTGGCCGCGAGGCGTGGAGGTCGGCTCCCATCGAATGGCACGACCGCGACGTCAGACGCACCAGCCAGGGACGACTCGAAGGCCACGAGGGCCTCGTCGGCTGACACCACCGCGCCGTGGGCCTTCTCGAACCCGGGGGTGACGTCGCGCATGCCGCCGTCGGCGATCGTCACGGCGACGAGCTGCTCCGCGGGCCCCTCGACGCGCGAGACGAGCAGCTCGTGGCGGCGCAGGGCCACGTCCTGGAGGTGGTGGGTCGCATCGAGCGTCAGGGCGCGCTCGGTACCACCCGCCGTGTGATGCACCTGCGGCACGCCGCTGCGCTCCGAGGTGAAGGCGAGCCCCCAGCCGGCGTCGGCGAGCTCGGCGAGGAGCCCCGTCGGCTCATGGAACTCGACGAACGCCGTCGCGCCCGAGGATGACGCGCCCTGGCCGTCGGCAGCGCTCCGAGCATCGCGCGGGCTTGCGTCGAGTCCGTCACGCGGGCGCTGCTGCGCGAGGCCGTCGGGTTGATTCGCGAGACGGTCATTCGATCGACCCGCGGTGCGGGCGGGTTCGGTCGACGCCGATGACACGCGCGCCCCGTTCGCAGGGGGCACGCCCGGCGCACCGGCGGCGATCACCGACGCGTCGGAGCCGTCCGGGGAGCCGCGACGCTCCGCCGGCGAAGCTGCGCGCTCCTGACACGCACCCGCGGCGACGAGGGCGACGAGCGCGACGAGGCCGCGACTCACCGCACGCGCAGGGCGTCGGCGATGACCACCTTGCCGCTGGCCGACCAGCGCGACAGCACCACCTTGTTCCAGCCCGCGGTGAAGTTGAACCGGCCCACCTGGTTCCACTGGCCGCCGTTGCGCGCCTGGTTCACCGAGCCCTCGCCCACCTTCTGGCCCTGGGCGTTGAAGGCGACGTACGTCGCGTCGGGAGACCGGTCGCTGGCTGCCGTCCACCATGCGTCGATCGTCCTCGCACCTGCCGCGTCGAGCTTGAAGAAGAACGCGGCGCCATCACTCACCTCGGCCGTCGTCGCGTGCCAGTAGCCGCTGCCGTAGTAGCCCGCGATGTTGGTCGAGCTCTTCCAGTTCGCCGACACCTGGATGTAGCCGCGCGCCTGGTTGTTGTTCGCGTTGTTGCTGTCGATCACGAGCGTCGCGGGCGAAGGGCTCGGCGTCGGAGTCGGCGTGGGCGTCGGAGTCGGCGTGGGCGTCGGAGTTGGCGTGGGCGTCGGTGATGCGCCGCAGAACGCGTTCACCTTCTGGATGTAGCTGCTCCACGGCCAGTTGCGACCCGGGTCGGTGCGGTTCCAGGGCTGGAGCTGCCCGTGGCCGACGATGTGGAAGCGGTCGCGGGGAATGTTGTGGTCCTGGGTGATGTCGCAGGTGAGCCGCGCCGATGCGTCGATCATGCCCGCCGAGAACGACGACTGCGACGCGAACCCCGCGTGCTCGATGCCGACGGTGAAGTTGTTCGAGCCGACGCCGTTGAGGTCGCACCGCTTGCCGCCGTTGCGGCTGCACGAATAGTCGGCGGCGATGTGCCAGGCGCGCTGCGACTCGCGCACGAGCTGAGAGACCTCACGGCCGTCGCTGCTGACGACGTAGTGGGCCGAGGCTCCGGCGCGGCTGTTCGCCAGCCACGAGTAGCAGCCGGTGTACGCGCCCTCGCAGGTGTGGATGATGACCATCTGCACGCGGCCCGACCGGGCGCTGAAGTTCGGCGAGGGGCGCCACACACCGCGCTCGTAGTCGGGCGCGCGCGAGAGCCCCTGGGACACGGTGGCGATCTCTCCCACCGCCGCCTCGAGCTCGAGGGCCTGCCCGCTGGCGGCCATGTCGTCTGAGAAGGTGCCGACGCCTTCGGTGATGGCGCCGAACACCTCGCCCTTCACGAAGGCCTGACGGGCCTGGAAGTCGTCGATGCGCGAGTAGGCCGCGACGACCGGCACCCAGTTGAGCAGGCGCGCGCGCTCGATGCCCTGCGTCTTCGCCTCCGCATCAAGCCACGCGGCGGCGGCGCGAACGTTCGCCGTGGCGTCGCTCTTCGCTGCCTCGACCGTCACCCCGGCCAGGCCCACACCGACGGTCAGCACGTCACCGCCCAGGCCCATCACGCCGAACGCCTCGGGCGCGCCCTCGAAGTCGACCTCGCTCGTCACCATCTCGTAGCGGCTCGTCGCCCAGCCGATGGCCTTCAGCAGCGCCGGCGAGACGTTGAACTCGCGCCCGGCGGCCTTGAAGATCGGGTCGAGCGTCGACGAGGTGCGGAGGTTCGCATCGTCGCTCCAGCCCTCCTCGCGATCCGGCTGATCACTGTCGATGGCCGGCGTCTGCAGCGAGGCGTCGCCCGTTCCGCAGCCCGCGAAAACCAGGGCCGCCGAGGTGAGCGCTGCGAGGAGTGTCCGATTCATGGTCAGTCCCTTTGGGGCGAAGGTGAAACCCGTAGGTTTCACAATGTTCTCAATGGGATAGGGCAGGCGCCGTGCCAGCGCTCGGGTGCAGGTTCTCCGAGGGAGCGCTCGCCTCGTGAGGCGCCCCTCGACGCGACCTGTCCGAAAGCGAGGCACCACCTGTTCAAGAAAAGTATCAGCGCGAATGTAGGCAACACGTCAAGAGTCCTGACACTGTTTCGCACCGGCCGAGCGAGGGTCACCCGCGCGAGACAGGGCGTGCATGTCGGCACACGTAGGTGTGCCGTCCAGAACGGTGGCGGGAGCGCGAGCGACACGATGGAGTGTGAGGCGATGACGCGGCGAGGGCTCATGGTGCTGATGGTGGTCGGGCTCGTGGGGTGCCCAAAGGCGCCTCCGCCGAAGAAGGTCGAGCCGGCGCCTCCGCCTGATCCGCGCGCCGAGGTGCGCGAGGCGGTGAAGTTCATCTACTCGACCCTCGAGACGGGCGATCCCGATCCGATCGCCCAACGGCTCGCGCCGGACGTCATGGCGTACGGCCTCGCGCCGAGCGACACCTGGGCGCAGCGTGATCCGGTGATCAACGTCGCGCGGCAGGAGCTGCTCGCCATCGGGCTCGGCACCGCGACCCTGCGCATCCGTACGGGCCGCATCGACGTGGGCGTGGCGCCCGATGGGCGGTCGGCCTGGTTCTGGGACGTGCCGCGGGTCGAGTGGGAGACGAAGGCGCGCTCGACGAAGTGGGTGGTGCGCGTGAGCGGCCATCTCGTCAAGGTGGACGAGCGCTGGCTCGTCGACGCCGTGCACGTCTCGCTCGCCGTGCCCGACGAGAAGATCTTCGCCGCCGACGCCGCGAAGAAGTACCTGCCCCCGGCCGACGTGCTCGCCGAGCGGGGCGCCGACGCCGATCAGCTCGTCGGGCTGTCGCGCCGGGTGCTCGACGACGTCGGCGTGAAGTACGACCGCCTGAGCGAGCGGGCCGAGGTCGTCATCATCGGCACCGGGCCGTCCGAGTTCTTCGAGAACGGGAAGAAGTTCAAGGAGCTGCTCAAGCCGCAGCTCGCCGCGCTCAAGAAGAGCGTGTTCTCGTACAAGGTCGACGGGCCGATTCGCGCGCGGCTCGCGCCGGGCGGACACACGGGCTGGGTGGCGGCGAACGTGGTGCTCCGCCAGGGCAGCGGCAAGAAGGCCATCACCGCGCCCCCGTTCCGCGTGCTGTGGGTCTTCGCTGAAGAGAACGGCGTGTGGAACCTCGTCTCGGAGCACCAGTCGCTCGCGCTGAAGGACGAGCTGCGCTCGCCGGCCACCGACGACGAGCTCTCGGCCTTCGAGGCCATCGACGCCGCGCGCCGGGCGCGGGTCGACACGAAGCCCGAGCGAGGGAGTGCGTCTCCCACCGGGAAGCCCTCGGCGCCTCCGCCCGATGGTGGGCTCGCTGCTTTCGACTGAGTTCCGCGCATCACCGTCGGCCGTCGTCTCGTCACCGACGCGAAGCGGTCCCAGCTGGCTGCGGGTGGTGCTGATGAACGTGCTGCGAGCCGGGGCTCGACCCGCGGCGCTCCGGCGTCGACGCGCTGTCCCTCACCACCCCGGTGATGCCGGGCGGCTCAACCAGCCGCCGGGGTGCTCGCTCGGCCATCAGCGCCGGGCGCGGCGGCGCAGCAGGCCGACCAGGCCCATCAGCGCCACCATCGCGCTGCCGTCGAACGACGTGCACCCGCAGCCCGTCGCGGCCGTCGGCTGCTGAATGGTCCCCACGAAGGGCAGCCGCTTCGTCTCGGTCGCGCCGGTGCCGGCATCGACCTCGGGCATCATGCCGGCGTCGGGCTCGGGCATCACGCCGGCGTCAGGCACGGGGAACATGCAGCCCACGAGCGGCTCGGCGGTCACCTGGAGGTTCTGGAGCACGGCTCCACCGCCGCGCGAGGTGAGCGCGACGTAGACCTCCTGGGTGGCGCCGCAGGGAATGCGCACCTCGACCCGCGCGTCGAGGTTGCCGCCGGCCGAACGCGCCATGCCGGTGAACTCGGCATCGTTGGTGAGGTTGGCGCCCGCGCGCGTGAACGTCACCGGGCTCTGCGTCTTCGACAGCACCGTCAGCGCGGGCGCCATTCCGCCGCCGAACCCACCGCCGCCCTGCTGCTGGCCGCGAATCCGAAGGGCCTGCGCCCCGGCGGGCACGGCGATCTTGAACTGGAACGGCCCCGGCACCTGCGCGTTGGGCAGCATGCTCGCCTGCGGAATGCCGAAGTACGGCCTCGCCGGTGAAGCGTCGGTCACCTCGAGCACCTTGGAGCACCCGGTGACGCCCTTCGTCTGGAACACCTGCTCGAGCGCCGTGCCCGCGGCGGGCGAGAAGGCCGTCGAGACCCGCGCCGCCATCACCCGCGCCACGTCGGCGAAGGTGGCGTTCGGCGTCACCGACACCAGCATCGCGTAGAAGGCCGCGTCGTAGGTCGCGCCGTTGTCGGAGCCGAGGTTCAGCAGCCGGCCCTCCCAGAGCGCCGCCGAGACGTGCTGGCTGTCCTGGTGCACCTGGCCCCAGAGCACGCCGGGGCAGGCGAGTGAGTTGTTCATCGAGCGCAGGTACCCGTCCTGCCGCACGCCCATCACGCCAGACGCACCGAGCGCTCGCGGCCCGAAGTAGGGGCCGACGTCGGCGCTGTTCCCGAAGGCACCGGCGATGTAGTCCGCGAGGCCCTCGTGCAGCGCGCCGCCCTCGTTGTTCGCCGAGCGGTTGTCGAGCGCCACGTCTTCGAAGGTGAGCGCCGCGGTGGCGTAGACGACGCCGTGGCCGAACTCGTGCCACAGCACCGTCGCGTCGTAGGCCGCGTCGGCCGCGTTGCCCTGGAAGATCATCAGCGTGTCGACGCCGGTCGAGAGCCCGGGGATCGGCAGCTGCGCGAACTGCTCCGACGGCAGGAAGGCCGCGTTGTCGACCCGCCCGAAGCCGCGAACCCGGCAGGTGCCCATGCTCTGGCCCAGCGGCGGCGGCAGACACTGGGGGATGCCCTCGATGTTCCCGAAGTTCTGGAAGTCGGGGATGACGACGTTGGTGAGCACCGCCGGCTTGCGCGCGGGCGTCCGCCGCTCGTCGCGCATGCGGAAGGGCCCGATGGCGGGCTGGTTCGTCGGGAACACGGTAGTCGCTTGGCCCGACAGCCCGCGCAGCCAGTCGTAGACGCGGTTCACGTGGTAGAACGCGTGCACGTGCGCGAACGTGTCCGAGTTCGCGGGATCGTTCACGTCGACGGCCGTGCGGTTCGTCGGCGGGTCGACCGGGGCGTAGCGGTAGTCTCCCGCGTCGCGCTGGTTGGTGGCCTGGTTCACCCGGTCGCACACGGGCAGATCGAGGTTGATGGTGAAGCCCATGAAGTTCGTCGGGCCCGCGATGCGGCGCGGCCCTGCGTCGGGCACGCAGTCCTGGTTCGTGCAGCAGTTGTAGGTGGTGAGCTGGTCGCCGCAGAGCACGCCCGCGTCGTTGTCGACCGTGGCGAACCCCCCGTCGGCGAGGAAGAGCTCGCACGTCTGGCCGATGAACGAGCCGCCGTCAGGGCGCAGGAGCGAGCCGATGACAGTGGGCGTGACGCCGACGCCGCCGCCGTCCGGCGGGCCGGGCGA
Source organism: Myxococcaceae bacterium (assembly GCA_033763395.1). Taxonomy (GTDB): domain Bacteria; phylum Myxococcota; class Myxococcia; order Myxococcales; family Myxococcaceae; genus Xiheimicrobium. Next base: position 51,022 of record JANRKQ010000115.1, on the reverse strand, counting down.
GATGGGGTACACGTTCGCGTCGAACTCGGCGTGGTACACCCGGTTCTGAACGAAGAGCGGGTCACCCGTCTCGGCGTCGATCGCCACGTACCAGTTGGTCGACGGATCGTACGAGGCCACGTGCACGAGCCAGCCGGCGCGCAGCGCGTCGTCGATGGCGAAGAACGCCCGCTGCGCGCCGCCGTACGGCAGGCGGCTGTCGTCCTTTCGCAACGCGGGGAAGGGCACCTTCGCGGCGGCCTTCGCGAGCGCCTGCGCCTCGTCCACGAGGAAGAGGCTCTTCACGGTCCCCGCACCCACGACGCTCGACGAGACCTGCACGACGCGCGCGCGCTGGTCGACCGTCACCACCAGCTTGCCCTGGTACACCTCGACGCCGTTGAGCACCTGGCGGTAGTGCAGGCTCGCGCCCCAGCGCGTCGCGAAGCCCGTCTCGAACACCAGCGTCGACGCCGGGTGCAGGCCCAGGCGCTCGCGGTTCGAGAGCGCCCACGTGCGCGCCGCCAGCGAGAGGTCTCCGCGGAGCGGCTCCGAGAGCACGCCGAGCTGCAGCGTGGGGGCCTGGTTGGGCGATGGACGCGACTCGAACGCGACCTGCGGCACGAAGCCGTTGACGGCGATCAAGGATGTGAGGATGGAGGCAAGCATCGCTTTCCCTCGAGAGGCTCCGCTCGGCCGGCGGAGGTGGTGGCGTGCTTGAAGCGGGGAGACAGGACCGCTATTGCGCGCCGCATGAAGAAACTTCGATGCGTGGTGATAGGCGCGACCGGGCTTGCAGGCCAGCAGTTCCTCTCGGCGCTGAAGGCGCACCCTTGGTTGTCGATCAATGGGCTGGCGGCCTCGCCGCGCAACGCCGGCAAGACGTACGCCGACGCGCTCAAGGCGCCCAACGGCATGATGGGCTGGTTCCTCACCGAGCCGCTGCCGGCCGACTTCGCGTCCATGAAGGTCATCGCCGGCGATGACGTGAAGGCGGGGGACTACGATCTCGCGTTCTCGGCCGTCGAGAGCGACGTGGCCAAGGAGCTCGAGCCGAGGCTCGCGAAAGACATTCCGGTCGTCTCGGCCGCCAGCGCGTTTCGCTACGACGACGACGTGCCGCTGCTCATCCCCCCGGTCAACCCGCAGCACGCCGAGCTCATTCGCACCCAGCAGAAGAACCGCGGGTGGAAGGGCTTCATCACCCCCATCCCCAACTGCACCACCACGGGCCTGGCCATCACCCTGGGGCCGCTGGAGCAGGCGTTCGGCGTCAAGGCCGTCATGATGACGTCGCTCCAGGCGGTGTCGGGCGCGGGCCGCTCACCGGGCGTCGTCGGCCTCGACATCATCGACAACGTGGTGCCGCATATCTCGAAGGAAGAGCACAAGGTCGAGGTCGAGACGAAGAAGATCCTCGGCGCGCTCGCCACGCCGCGGAGCGATCTGAAGGTGTCGTGCACCTGCACGCGCGTGGCCGTGCTCGAGGGCCACACCGAGGCGGCCTACGTCTCGTTGAAGTCGAAGGCCTCGGTCGCCGACGTCGCGCAGGTGATGCGCGAGTGGAAGGGCCACGAAGACGCGAACGGCCTGCCCTCGTCACCGCCGCGCTGGATCGAGGTGCTCGACGACCCCTTCCGCCCGCAGCCCCGGCTCGATCGCGACACCCACGACGGCATGGCCACCTCGGTGGGCCGGCTCCGCGACGACGGCGTGCTCGAGAATGGCGTGAAGTACGTGCTCGTCTCGCACAACACGAAGATGGGCGCGGCGAAGGGCGCCGTGCTCGTCGCCGAGCTGCTCAAGCGGAAGGGTTTTCTCGGGTGAAATCGCCCGGCGGCGGCGGTACATCACCGCGGTTGCTTCGAGTCGTCGTTCTCCAGAAGGGAGTCGTTCCGTGGCCTACGTGGTTGCTGAGCCGTGCATCAAGTGCAAGTACACCGACTGCGTCGAGGTGTGCCCCGTCAATTGCTTCTACGAGGGCGCCAACTTCCTCGTGATTCACCCCGACGAGTGCATCGACTGTGGCGCCTGCGAGCCGGTGTGCCCGACGAAGGCCATCTTCCCGGAGAGCGACCTCCCCGAGAAGTGGAACGAGTACAAGGCGCTCAACGCCGACCTCTCCACGAAGTGGCCGAACATCTCCGAGAAGAAGTCGCCGCTGCCCGACGCCGACCAGTTCAAGGACAAAGAGGGCAAGCGCTCGCACCTCGATCTCGCGGGCGGCAAGTAACCTCCCTCGTCGCCGTTTCGTGAGGAGCCACCGTGACGGAGCAGCGGCCACCACGTCGCGCGCGCCGGCCGCGGTGGCTCTTCGTCTTGAGGGCCGTCGCCATCGCCCTCGTCGCGGCCCAGCTGTCCCTCCTGTTCGCGCCTGACCGCTTCGTTGGGTTCGTCAGGCTGCCGGTGGTCGTTCAGTTTCTGGTGGGGCTCGCGGTGCTCGGCGCGGTCGTCGTCGAAGTGCTCGCCGCGGCCGGAGGCTTCGACGCCCCGCGTGACGGCTGAAGGCGACTCACCCGACCGAGAGCGCGCCCACCTCGAGCCCGCGGGCGCGGAGTTCGTCACGAATGCGGCTGACGGTCTCGGGCGTGGGCGGGCCGTTCTGCCCCACGAGCTTCAGGGCGATGCGGCCCGGGCCCAGCTTCTCGATCTCGACGCGCGCGCCCAGCGAGTTGTTGAGCGTCATCGCCAGCGCGGGGCGGGTCGACTTCACGAAGGTCTCGATGCGCTCGATGAGGGCGACGGCCTGCGCGGCCTTCGCTTCGGGCGTGGCGCTCATCGACGGGGCGCTCGAGGCGCTCGGGGCCGCGGTCGCCGTCAGGGTGGCGCGCCCCTCGAGCGGGAAGGGCACGTCGGGCGCCGTCACTGGCTGGAGCGGGTTGCCGAGCTTTGACGATGCCTTCGGCTCGAACTCCGAGACGAGCTCCTTCACGATGAGATCGATGACGCGCGTGGCGGTCTGGTGCTCCTGGGTCTCGTGGTGAGACAGGCGGGCGGTGGCGAGCTTGTCGGACGTGGCGACGTGGTGCGCTCGCGCGGTGGAGAGCTGCTGGCTGGTGGCTGCGTGGTGGGGCGCGACGACGGCGTGCGAGGGGCTCCCGCGAGCCGGAGCCACGGTGACTGCCGCGAAGGCCTCGGCCGCGGTCTTCGGAGCGGTCGCCGTCGTCCCGGCGGCGGCGCCAGGCTTCGGGGGCTGAGGCGCAGCCTGGGTCTTTCGGGCGAGCCCGGGAGGGGTGCGTCGGTCGGTGCGTGCTTCTTCGAGCAGCGCCTTGAAGGGCTGCGCCGCCGGTCTGGTCGACGGCGTCGGTGAAGTCGGAGGCGGACCGTTCACGCGGGAGGACATGAGGAGAGGGCTGCAGCAGTCGCCATGCCACCCGCAACTCCTCGAATTGTGGCAGCCGCCCTGGGAGACGTGGGTCTTCGGCCGCCACGGCTGCCAGCGCCCCTCAGGATTTCCCTGCCACTGGATTCGCAGGTCGACGACGACCCGGCCCCACCGGGGCGACTCAGGGCCTTTCACCGAAAGTCGACCGCCTGGCGTCGGGCATCGGCTTGCACTGCAGCTTTCGCATGAGCCTGCACGCCGCCGTCCTGACCTTCGCTGGAGATGACGAGGCCGCTGCCGCGGTGGCCGAGCCGCAGCTCCCGGGACCCGAGGCGTGGTCGCCGATGGCGTGGGCCCGGGGCGACGCGGCGAACGATGACGTGCTGCTGGAGGCCGTGCCGGAGCCGTTGCCAACGTTCCACAGCACCGACTCCGGGCTGGCGTGGCAGCCGCTGAAGGTGGGCTGACGGGCGCGAGTCAGGGCAGCAGGCGCGAGGCCTTCAGGCTCCGCTCGATGCGCGCGCGCACCTCACCCACCTGCGGTGAGAAGGCCTGGCCGGTGATGGCCTCGAAGGCTGCGACGTACTTCTGCGACAGGCCCACGCGCACGTCGTCGGGAATGGTGGGCGGCGTGCCCTGGCCCGAGAACCCGCGCTCGGTGATGAGCCACTGGCGAAGGTTCTCCTTGTCGAGCATCACCTGGCTCTGCCCGGCGGCCAGGCGCGCGTCGTAGCCCTCGGCTCGCCAGAAGCGTGACGAGTCGGGCGTGTGCAGCTCGTCGATGACGACGAGCTCGTCGCCGATGCGGCCGAACTCGTACTTGGTGTCGACGAAGAGCAGCCCCTGGGCCGCGGCGTGGCGGGTTCCTTCAGCGAACAGGCCGAGCGCGGCTTCCCGGGCCCGCGCCCAGTCCCGCGCCGAGACGAGGCCCCGCTCGAGCACCTGCGCTTCCGACAAGGGCTCGTCATGCTGGCCGATCGGCGCCTTCGTCGACGGCGTGAGCAGCGGCGAGGGGAACTTCGAGTCACGCTTGAGGCCTGGGGGCAGTCCGAGGCCGTAGGGATCGCGCCCCGCCTCGTAGTCGCGCCAGAGGCTCCCGGTGAGGTACCCGCGCACGACGAACTCGATCGCGAACGGCTCGGCCCGGCGCGCGACGGTGACGCACGGATCCGGCACGTCGATGACGTGGTTCTTCACCACGTGCGCCGTCTTCTGGAACCAGAAAGCCGCCAGCGAGTTGAGCAGGTCGCCTTTGAACGGCAGCGTCGTCAGCACGTGATCGAACGCCGAGAGGCGGTCGGTGGTGATGAGCACGAGCCGGTCGCCGCTCCGATAGGTGTCGCGCACCTTGCCCTGGTACTTCGTGCCGAGGGCAGGAAAGTCGGTGGCCGAGAGGGTGTGGCCCAGCTGTTGGGTGAGGAGCGCGTCAGAGACCGGCATGCCGCGCCTCATACACCGCCCAGGCAGGGCGGCGGGCTCAGTTCGACGCGGTGACGACGGGCGCAGCGGCCATGTAGACGAAGGCCGGGTTGATGCGCAGCACGCCGTCGATCCACGCCGCCGCATACGGGGCGCCGGGGGCCCGAATCACGAGTACCGGGCCGGTCGACTTGATGCCCCACCGGTGGAGGAGCGACCGCGCCACGAGCTCGGTGGCCTCGCGCTCCGACAAGCCCTGGAAGGCGTCGCGGCGGTCTTCGGTGAACCGATCTCCCCGCGTGTCGAAGGTCAGCTGGAGCACACCCGCGTCGGGGGCCTGCAGGAGGTCGCCGCGCAGGTCGAGCGCCTGGCCTCCGATGAGCTCGCCGTTCTGCATCACCGGGAAGAGCACCGGGCCGGTCTGGCCCTGCTGCTGCGCGGAGTTGCGCGCGACGTCGCGGAACAGCTCGTGGCGCATCTGCGGCGACTCGAACTCGAGCCACTCGGCGGTGCCCGCGAGCGCCTGCGTCGACGTCATCGTGCGGCTGGGCATGGTGCCCACCCCACACGCGGAGAGGGTCACGACGGCAGCGCTGATCAGGATCAAACGAATCACGGCAACCTCCACTATACCCGTCAGCGATGCCTCCAGCCAGCGAAAGCCCGGGACTCCCCGAACGACTGGTCGTCGTGTGCCATCAGTTGCGCTCACCCGACAACCTCGGCGCCATCGCCCGGGTGATGGCCAACTTCGGCATGGCCGAGTTGGTGCTGTCCGACCCGGCGACACACGACTTCCGCGGCGCCGACAAGCTGGGCGTGAAGGGCGAGGGGGTGCTCGAGACGTTCGCGGTCGCGCCGACCCTCGACGAGGCGCTCTCGAAGGTCGTCTACGCGGTCGGGACGACGTCGCGCAGCCAGCTCAAGCGGCAGGCGGCGCTCACGCCCGAAGAGGGGGTTCGCCGGCTGGCCGAGCACGCCGCGCGGGGGAAGGTGGCGCTGGTGCTGGGCGGCGAGAAGCGGGGCCTCTCGGACGACGAGCTGTCGCGCTGCCAGGACGTCATCGTGGTTCCAACGCCGGGCCCCCAGCCGTCGATGAACGTGTCGCAGGCCGCGGCGGTGCTGCTCTACCTGTGCGCGCGGCAGCCCGTGACGCGGCCCGAGGTCCCGGTCGAAGGCGCCCGGCTGGGCACCGTGCACGCGCTCGAGGCGAAGCTCGAGGCGGCGCTGCTGGCGTGTGAGTTCTTGAACCCCCAGGCGCCCCAGCACGTGCGGGGCGAGCTCGTTCGATCGCTGGTGCGTCAGGGGCTCACGCAGCGCGAAGCCGAGCTGTGGCTCGCGGCCTTCGAGCACGTGCGGCGCGTCACTTCCCGTCGCGTTGGCGATTCGCGATGAGCTGATCGAGCGCGCTGCGCTCGTCGGCGGTGTGCTTGTCGAGCGGCCGGTCTTTCGCCGGACTCGAGACCTTCTTCTTCACGTCGTCGACCAGGTCGTCGGCCCTGTCTTTCGCCGTGTCGAGCCGCTTCGCACCCTCGCTTCGCCACGCGCGCTCGGCGTGCTGGAGCGGCGTTCGGCCCGAGACCTCCACCGTGGCCAGCGCCACCCCCACGCCGACGCAGGCGAGGGACCAGAAGAACGTGATGAGCAATCGCATGCACTCCACCGTACAGAAACCCACATGGCGGTCGACTTTTCGGTCGGTGCCCAGTTTTCGAGATGTTGCGTAGAAGGTCCGTCATGGCGAACGAGCCAGCTCCAATGACGCCCGCGAAGCCCAGGTCGGTGGCCGACGGCGTCGCCGCGTCTCGAGCGCGCGCGCGGGGCCTGGCAGGCCAGCTCCCGCACGTGCCGGGTGACGTGTCCGAGCTGCTGCGTGCCGACGCGGTCGCGTTCTGCGCGCGCGCGCCGGAGCCGCCCGTGTACCGCCGTCGCGACGACCCGACGAAGGCCCAGGCCCAGGGACTGATCGACGAGGCCGAGCGTCTGCTGGCGCGGGCGCTCCACTCGAACGATCAACCGTGGGTGGCGGCGCTCGAGGCGTGGCTGGTGACGCTCCACCAGCTCGCGCAGGGCCAGGTCGAGGCGGCGGAGGCGAGCTGGGCCGAGGCGCAGCGCCTGGAGCGGCTCGCGACGGGCCGGCGCCGTCTCTTCGCGGTGAGCGATGAGCGCCCGCCGCCGGTGTTCGACCCGAAGACGCGGCAGAGCCGCTTCGATCCGCGCGCCGAGAAGTCGGTGCAGGTGAAGCTCCCCTGCCCGTCGTGCCGCAAGGTGAGCGAGTTCAGCTTCTCGCCGCGCAGCGCCGAGCACGCGTATGCCTGCACCCACTGCGCGAACGAGTTCTCGGCCTACGTCGCCGAGGTGCGCAGCGTGGAGATCGCGCGCGCGGGGACGAGGCGTCGCTACGCCTTTCGCCTGAGCGAGCTGTCGGGGCTGTCGACGCGGCTCGACGTGGAGGACGCCAGCGCCGCAGAGCTGCAGGTCGCCCGAAACGATCTGCTCGCGTTCTTGTACCAGCCGCGCTCGGTGCTCCGGGGGGTCTTGAACCTGAGCTCGAGTCGGGTGCTGTGGGTCTCGTCGTCGGGTCCATGCTTCGTCGCCACCGTGGCGTTCGGCGACGGGGCGCCGGAGCTCGACGTGCTCAGGCGCTTCCGGGACGAAGTGCTGCTCCCACGGGCGGCGGGGCGGCTCTTCGTTCGCACCTACTACGCCGCTGGACCCGCGCTCGCGCAGGTGGTGCGCGCGGTGCCGGGCGCGAGCGCGCTCACGCGGCGGGTGCTCTCGTCTGTCGTGAGAAGGCTCGAGCGCGAGCACCAGGCCCCTCGGTGGGGTGAGCGGGCGACGTGGCGACGTGGCCGAGAACTCGAACCGGGGTGGTCGGTCGCGCGTGGGAACGGCCTCCCTGTCTCCGACGGCGATGGCGTGCCACAGGCGCGGCGCGTGGGGCCGGAGGGCCTCGGCGAACCCGCTCCCGGCGCGGCAGCCTTCACGAACGAGTCGTTCGGCGCTCGCGCGGTCTCGACGACCTCGTCAGCGGTCCTCGCGTCGCCGGTGGCTCTGGGGGCTTCGCGAGAAGAGACGCACGCCGCGGTGCAGCCGCCTCAGGCGCGAACGTCTCTGCAGCAAGCGACGCGCCGCCAGGCCGAGAGCGGCTCGAACGTCGTCCAGGACCTGGGTTGCAGTCACCGCGCTCGCGCGATTGGCGAGTCATTCGAGCCTTCGCCTGCGAGGCGCTCGACGAGGGTCGGGCCAGCCGCCGATGCGGAGCGGCCCACCCCCGGCGCGACACGGCCCAGCCTTCGGAGCACGGAGCTGCCATGAGTGACGACGTGCCCGTTCCGCCACCCGCACCCGGGCGCGGCGTGCAGCTCAGCAACACGGTCATCATCGGCGGGCTGCTCGCGATCGCTGGCGTGCTGGCGGTGAGCGAGTTCTTCACCGGGGAGGGGCTGACGAAAGAGGCGCCGGCCCCCGACGCCGTGCTGGTGCGCCCCGATGGCACCCGGCTCAAGCTGAGTGAGCTCAAGGGGCAGGTCGTGCTGCTCAACTTCTGGGCGACGTGGTGTCCGCCGTGCAACGAAGAGATGCCCGAGCTGGTCGCGGTCGCGAAGTCCTACGGCCCGAGGGGCGTCACCTTCGTCGCCGCGAACCCCGAGGAGGGCGTTGCGTCCGTCGAGGCCTGGCTCGAGTCGCACGCCGAGGTGCGGCCCTATGTCGCGCTGACGCCGCCCGAGACCGCAGAGGCCTTCCGGGTCCAGGCGCTGCCGACCACCTATGTCATCGGCCGGGATGGGACCGTTCGCCAGATGGCACGCGGGCGCGTGCAGGGCTGGCGCGTCACGAAGTGGCTCGACGACGCGCTTTGAGGCGCGCGCGCACCACGCACCGGCCGGCCACCTCGCGGTCGAGGCCCTCGCACGCTGCGGACCCGAGGCCGCGTCGAGCGTCGCGCTCGAGAGATGGCTACTTCTTCGGGGCCGGCTTCACCGTCGGCTCCGACTCGATCTCATCGACGAGCTTGAACTCGGTGCGCCGGTTCTTCGCGCGGTTGATGGGCGTGTCGTTCGGGACGATGGGACGTTCGACGCCAAAGCCGTCGCTGCGCAGGCGCTCCTTCGCGATGCCCTTGCTCACCAGGTAGTCCTCGACGGCCTTCGCGCGTCGCTTCGACAGGTCGAGGTTGAACGCCTTCGGACCCACGTTGTCGGTGTGCCCTTCGATGAGCACCGGGCCGACGCCCGGGTTCGCCTGCAGCACCTTCGCCACCTCGTCGAGCAGCGGGAACGACTTCGGATCGATCTTGTTCGAGCCGAACTCGAAGAGGATCTGGTTGTTGATGCGAATCTTCTCGGCCTCGAGCACGACGGCCTCTTCTTCTTCCGGCGGCGGGCAGCCGTTGAGCTCGGGCGGGCCGGGCTTGTCGGGGCACTTGTCGACGTTGTCGGGAATCTGGTCGCCGTCCTTGTCGGGACAGCCATCGAGGGGGCCAGGGCCGGGGGCCTCGGGGCAGCCGTCGGCCGTGTCGGGCACGCCGTCGCCGTCGCTGTCGCTGACCGGCTCGTCTTCGGGGCAGCCGTCGGCGTCTTCCTTGCCGTCCTTGTCCTCGGGAATGGCGGGGCACCCGTCGCGCACGTCGGGAATGCCGTCGCCGTCTTGATCGGGCTCGGCGACCTGCTCGAACCGAACGCCGAGCACGAGGCGGAAGGCCTCACGCCCATAGCCGCTCTCGCCGAGGCCGCGGCCGACCGCCAGCAGCACGCTCCAGTCCTTCGCCACCGTCGAGCGCGCGCCCACCATCAGCTCGAGCGGCGTCTTGAGCGCCTCGCTGTCGCGGAAGGTAAAGGGGGCCTCGGTGGCCGTGGAGAGGTTCACCTCGGCGAGCAGCTGGTTGTTGGTGAGCCGCCCGAAGTCCGGGAGCGTGACGATGGCGCCGCCGCCGAGCAGGAACTCCTGGCCGACGTAGAGGTTGAGGAACTGGCCGGGCGCCGTGCGGAAGCGCCAGCCGCCGTTCGCGAGGATGCGGACCGGGCCGAAGGCGCGCTCCACCGCGAGGCGCGGAGACACCACGAAGCCGCGGTCGGCCATGAAGCTGAACCCGTCGCCGATGGGCAGCCGCGCCTCGAGCACCGCCGCGAGGCTGACGATGGGGATCTCGCTCTGCCTCAGAATCTGGAACCGCCCGAGCAGCCGTGGCGCGCCAAGGCCGACTGCGTTGGGCGGCGGCAACTGGAAGCCCTGATCAGCCAGGAGCCTGAAGCCGTTCACCTGCCCGATGACGGGAACCTCGGCGCCGACCTCGAGCCGGTCGAGCACCTGGTACGAGCCACCGATGCGCAGGTCGACGCGGAAGGGGATGAGATCGCCGAGGCGTTGATCACCCAGCTTCAGCGCCATCACCCCGAAGTTGAGGTCGAGCAGCGAGTAGAGCTGCCATGAGCGCCGGGTGCGCGTCTCGCCACCCTCGAGCTGGAGGCCCGAGTTGGCGAGCGGGGTCAGCTTGAGTGGCACCGCGTCGAAGCCGCGCGCGAACGGATCATCGGCGAAGGCGGGCATCGCCAGCAGCGAAAGGCCCAGCACAAGCAGTCGCAGAAGTCGCGGCATCGCGTCGCTTATACCCGCGCGAGCGCGGCCTCCCAAAAAGACAGGCCGCTACAGGGTGCCTCAGCGTCCCATGATCGTCGCGGCGTCTCGCACCTCGATGCGCGCGCGTTCCATCGGCAGCGGAAAGCGCTCGATGCGGGTGTCGGCCTCGAGGACGTCGGCCGGCTTGGGCGTCGGGTACACGGCGGGCGTCGGGGCGCCATCGGTGAGCGCGGCGACGAGGGCCTCGGCGTCGCGGGTGACGAAGACGAACGACAGGCGGTCGGGCGTGACGTGGGTGCGCAGGGCGCGCTGCACCTCGGCTGGCGTGAGCGCCGCGATGGCCGTGCGCAGCGCCTCGACGTGGCCGCCCCTGCCGGTGAGGACGTCATCGATGGCCCAGCCGAGGCGGCGTTGATCGGTCAGCGTCCACTGCCGCAGCGCTCCCAGGAGGAACCCGCGGGCCGTCTCGAAACGCTCCGGCGCGAGCGGGCCCCGGAGCGTCTCGTCGAGGAAAAAGAGCAGGGCGCGCACGGCGAACGGCCCGTTCTTCGCTTCGACCGGCCGCAGCCACAGGCTCAGGTCCTCGACGGTTCGCCGGATGTTGGGCCGCGGCAGGGGCTCCCAGCCGTCCTGCCGGTAGTGCTCGGCGTAGGCATAGGTGCCGTAGTTGAGCCCACGGCGGTCGCGCAGCTCGCGGAACAGCACGCCGTGCTCCTGCCGGTGCTCGCCGAGAAACGACAGCCCGAGGAACAGCGCCGCGAAGTCCGGGTGGTCGCGACGAATCGGCCAGGCGAAGCCGAACGAGCCGGCGGTCGAGGCGGTGTCGCGCCGGATGACGACGGTCTGTTTCGGTCTCGCCGGGGGCGACCCGATCGCGACGCGCGGCGCGCCCGAGGCCGCGAGCTGCTTCAACGCCTCGACGACCTTCGCCGCGTCCGCCGCGGTGGCCGCGCCAGCCGTCCCCACCACCAGCCGGTCCTGGGTGAAGACGCGCTTCCACTGCGCGCGCACGTCGTCGAGCGTGATGGCCGTCAGCCCTGCCTCGGTGCCGACGACGGCGTGCCGGTAGGGGTGCCCGTCGAACAGGAGCGCGTCGAGCATCACCTTGCCGAGCTCTTCGTCGTTCTCGTTGCGCAGCCGGGTGCGAATGGCGTTGAGCTGCATGGCCTTGAGGCGCTCGAACTCCTTCGCGTCGAGCCGTGGGGCGAGCAGCGCCTCGAGCGCCAGCGGCCAGAAGGCCTCGAAGCGCTCGCGGTGCACGCGCGCGGCGACGGTGGTGAACTCCTTGTCGGTGTCGGTCTCGAGCTCGGCTGCCATCGGGTAGAGGGCGCGGGTGAACTCGGCCGAGGTGCGCGACGCGGTGCCGCCCTCGAAGAGCAGCCGCGTGGTGAGCGCGGTGAGGCCCTCCTTGCCGGGCGGGTCGTCGACGGAGCCGGCGCGGAAGACGAGCCGCAGCGTCACGATGGGCGTTTCGGTGGTTGGCAGCGACACCACCGTCATCGGCGCGACGGTGGGGAGCGGTGGGGTCGTCGGGCGCAGCGTGGCGGGCGTCGGCTCGGGGCCCGTGGCGGTGGGCGCGACGCGGGGGACCGAGGCGCAGGCGGACGCGAAGAGGGTGAGAACGAAGGCACGGAGCACGGCTCAGCCCTTCACGACCGGGCAGCCCCAGCCGTCGTAGTCCCCGTCGAGGGGGAGGATGATGTCGAGCACCTCGGCCACGAACGCGTCGGCGTGGCCGTCGGCGAGCGCGTCTTCGCGGTGGAACTGGAGGCCGAAGCGCCCGTCGTCGTGGCGCGTGACGTCGTCGGCAGCGAAGCCGGCCGCGGTGAGCCGCACTGACGCCTCCTTCGCCTGGGCCTCGGTGTCGAAGTACGCGAGGTGATCGACCAGCCGCGCGACCGCCATCACGTCGCCCGCCTGCTCGAGCTGCTCGAGGAGCGAGCGGTTGGCGATGCCCTGATACGAGTACGGGTCGGGGTACAGGAACTGCGTGTAGACCTGCCACGCGCTGTCGGTCTCGGCGAGGTACTCGAGGGAGTACGGCGCGATGTTTCCGACGAGGGCCTCGAGGTCGTTCAGCTTCGGGCGGACGGCCTCGGGGGCGTAGAAGAAGAACTCGGTGGCGCCGCGCGCGATGAGGCGGCCGACGTAGATGGCGTCGAGCCGGGCGCGCAGGGCGTCGACGAGACGATCTTCGAGGTCGCCCATCGGCTCGAGCTCGCTCCGGTCGCGCAGGCCATCGGGCCGAGGCTGCCGCAGGGGGACCCGGAGCTGGATCCTCAGCGGGTGGCTCGGCTGAGGTTGCGCGTTCAGGTCGACGACGAACGACGCCGGGTCTTCGCCGAGCCGAGACAGGTAGAAGCCGAAGTTCGGCTGCCAGGGCGTTTCCATGGCGCGCACCATACGCGCATCGTGCCGCGTTCGTGCGGTTGACGCTTGCATGGCGCAGGCGAGCGCGAGAGACGGCGGCGCATGCCGATTCGCCGAGGAGCGTTGTCGTTCGCGCGGTTCCGACTGACGGGCGATTTCCCAAAGGACACCCGCCGCTGGCTCACGAAGGCGCTCACCGCGCGCGCGTTCGAGGGCATCGATCCGAAAGGTGACGAGGACCGGGCCTCGGGGTTCGTGGAGCTCGAGCAGAACGATCGCACCGACTTCGCGCCCGGCTCGGTGTTCGAGGGGCTGGCGGCGCTCTTCGCCTGGCGGGTCGAGCGCTTGCGCATTCCGTCGCAGGCCCTGCGGGGCCAGCTCTCGGAGTGGGCCCAGGCCTTCGAGCAGAAGAACGGGCGCGCGCCGGGGCGTCGCGAGAAGACCGAGCAGAAGGACGTCATTCGGCGCGCGCTGCGCAGCAAGACGGAGCCGACGGTGAAGGTGTTCGACGTGAGCGTCGACCTCGCCGCGAAGGAGCTGCAGGTGTGGGCCACCTCGCGCACGGTGGTCGACGAGGTGCTCGAGGCGCTCGAGTCGACGCTCGAGGTCCGCCTGGTGCCCTGCGTGCCGGCTTCGCTGCTCGACGCCGACGCGCTCGATCGCCTCGCCCCCACCACGGAGCTCTTCGGTGACGAGCTGGCGAAGTCGGCTCCGGCGGAGGTGGCGTGATGGGCGCGCGGCGGCAGGCGAGCGAAGAGACGAAGTTCCTCCGTGGAGAGACGGGGGTCGACGGCGCAGCGACGAAGGAGCAGGTCGACCCGGCCGAGGCGGAGCAGGCGAAGGCGCGCGAGGCGCTCTACCGGGGCCGCACCTGGCTCGGCCGCGAGTGCCTCACGTGGATTCTATACAAGTCGAACGACACCCGGCCCATCGCGACCCTCGACGACGAGCCGATCTCGGTGCTGTTCAACGGGCGCCTCACCCTGCGAGCCGCGGCCGGAGACATCACCGAGGTGGCGGTGAAGGGCGTGAACGCGCCGTACGCTGCGCTGATTCGCCAGGCGGCGGATCAGGGCCTCCTCGTGCACTCCGCGCGGCTCACCTTCACCTGGCAGGAGCGTGTGTACGAGGTGACGCTCGACGCCGAACACTTCGACGTGCGCGCGGGCAATACGCCCGAGCTGATGAAGGAAGAAGAGGCCGAGAAGATCGCCGAGCGGCTCGATCACGTGGCGGCGCTGGGCCGGCTGATCGACGCGGTGCTGCGCCGGTTCGTCGAGGTGCGCACCTCGCCCCAGTGGAAGAAGAGCGTGGTGCCGGAGCTCAAGGCGTGGATGCGGGAGAAGGCCCCGCGGTCGTGATCAGCTCCCCGGTCTCTGATCCAGCGGAGTCACCGGGCGCGCTGGTCGGTGGCTCCGGGTGGCTCTCGAGCGATTTCAGGCACTTCTCGTCGCGTGCAGGGCTTGACCACCTGCCCCCACTGTCATACACGCGGCACCCTTTCCGGCTGCTGGCAGGTGCACGCCCGGAACTCGCTCCCTGTCGGGACGAGACACGAACGAAAACGAGGACCTCACGATGTACGCCGTGATCCGGACTGGTGGAAAGCAGTATCGCGTGGCCGCAGGCGACGTCATTCGCATCGAGAAGATCGCGGGTGACAAGGGCGCCGAGGTGAAGTTCGACGAGGTGCTCATGCTGGGCGGCACCGAGAGCCCGACGGTGGGCAAGCCGACCGTGTCGGGCGCCAAGGTGACGGGCACGATCGTTCGTCAGACGAAGGCCCGTCGCGTCGTGCACTTTCGCAAGGAGAAGGAAGGCTGGACCCGCATGCGCGGTCACCGGCAGCCCTTCACCGAGATCAAGATCACCGGCGTGTCGGCCTGACACCCAGTCACCTCGAGGACACACTTCCATGGCACACAAAAAGGGTCAGGGTTCTTCCCGCAACGGTCGTGATTCCAACTCGCAGCGCCGCGGCATGAAGGTGTCGGGCGGGCAGCTGATCTCGGCCGGCTCCATCATCATCCGTCAGCTCGGTACGAAGGTGCACGCGGGCAACAACGTGCGCGTGGGTCGCGACCACACGCTCTTCGCGCTCATCGACGGGGTCGTCACGTTCGAGCGCAAGGACAAGAACCGCAAGCAGGTCTCGGTCTACGCGCCGAAGCCCGAGCAGGCCGCCAAGGCCTGAACGTCAGGCCCACCCGGCCGACCAACCACGTGAGCGGGTCGCGTTCCCCCGAAGTCTCGGGCGGAGCCGACCCGCTTCGTGTTCCACGAGGACGAGATGAAGTTCGTCGACGAAGTCCACATCAAGGTGAAGGCCGGAGACGGGGGCAACGGCGCGGTCGCCTTCCGGCGCGAGAAGTACGTCGACAAAGGCGGCCCGTCGGGCGGTGACGGGGGCAACGGCGGTTCGGTCGTCTTCAAGGCCACCGAGCAACTCACCACGCTGCTCGATTTCCGCTACCAGCAGCAGTACCGCGCGCGGAACGGCCAGCACGGCATGGGCAGCGACATGAACGGCGCGGGGTCGGACGACCTCTTGCTCGAGGCCCCGGTCGGGACAGTCGTGCGTGACGCGACCTCGGGCGAAGAGCTGGTCGACCTCTCGGTGGCCGGCCAGACGTTCGTGGTGGCGAAGGGCGGCCGCGGCGGGCTGGGCAACATCAACTTCGCCACTTCCACACGGCAGACGCCGCGCTTCGCGCAGGACGGCACGCCGGGCGAGGAGAAGGAGCTGGTGCTCGAGCTCAAGCTCCTGGCCGACGTGGGCATCGTGGGCTTCCCGAACGCCGGCAAGTCGACGCTGATCAGCCGGGTGTCGCGCGCGAAGCCGAAGGTCGCCGACTACCCCTTCACCACGCTGGTGCCGAACCTCGGCGTGGTGCCGTACAAGGACAAGAAGTCGTTCGTGATGGCCGACATCCCCGGCCTCATCGAGGGCGCCAGCGAGGGCGCGGGGCTCGGTCACCAGTTTCTTCGGCACGTCGAGCGGTGCCGGGTGCTGGTGCACCTCGTCGACCTGTCGGCGGTGGTCGAGGGGCGTGACCCGGTGCGCGACTTCGACACGATCAACAGGGAGCTCGAGCGGTACAGCGCGGTGCTGGCCGAGAAGCCGATGCTGGTCGTGGCGAACAAGCTCGATCTGCCGCACGCGCGCGAGGCGCTGCCGACGTTCTTGAAGGCGATGGAGAAGCGAAGGATCCACGTGCTGGAGCTGTCGGGTGCGACGGGCGAGGGGCTCGAGGCGCTCCTTGATGGTTGCGCTCGGGTGTTGTTCTCGACGTCGTCGCTCAAGACGCGCGCGAAGGCCGATGGCGCTCCACGGGACGTCGTGACGGCGTCGACGGCGTTCCGCGCGCCGAGGCCCGTGGCTGCGACGAAGCCCGGCGTGTCGACGAAGCCCGGCGTGTCGACGAAGTCCGGCGGGTCGACGAAGTCCGGCGGGTCGACGAAGTCCGGCGGGTCGACGAAGTCCGGCGGGTCGACGAAGTCCGGCGGGTCGACGAAGTCCGGCGGGTCGACGAAGTCCGGCGTGTCGACGAAGTCCGGCGGGTCGACGAAGTCCGGCGGGTCGACGAAGTCCGGCGGGTCGACGAAGTCCAGCGAGTCGATGAAGTCCGGCGGGTCGACGAAGCCCAGCGGGTCGACGAAGTCCAGAAGGTCGACGAAGTCTTTAGCCGCCGCGAGGTCCAGGGCGTCTGGGAAGTCCACTCCGCCCACGAGGTCCGGCGTCTCGGTGAACTTCGCTCGCGACGGCCGGTCCTGGACTGCGCGACGAGAGGGCATGACCGCGCAGAGGCCCCGCTCGTGAGCGGAGGCGGGCCGAAGTACGAGCTGCGCGAGGGCGCTCCGGCGCCCGACGAGTTGTTGCTGGCGCCGCGGAAAGAGCGCATCGAGCAGGTCCTCTCGCAGCGCACCCGCAACCTCGTGGTGGTGCTCGACCGGCTTGAAGACAGCTTCAACATGGCGGCGGTGCTGCGCACCTGCGAAGCGATGGGCGTGCAGGAGGTGCACGTCATTCGCAACCCCGAGGTGCCCTGGTCGCCGAACGCCAAGGTGACCCAGGGGTGCGACAAGTGGCTCGACCTCTTCCGGTATGACGACTTCGCGAGCTGCCACGCGGCGCTCAAGGCCCGCGGCTTCTCGGTGCAGGTGTCGGCCATTCGGGACGGCGCGACGAGCTTGTTCGAGCTGTCCTTCGCGCAGAAGGTCGCGCTCGTGTTCGGCAACGAGCGCTTTGGCGTGAGCGACGAGGTGCTGTCGCGCGCCGATGGTGTGTTCTGGTTGCCGATGCTGGGCTTCACTCAGAGCCTCAACATCTCGGCCGCGGCGAGCGCCTGCATCACCCGCGCGGTGGCGTGGCGACTGGAGCACCTGGGCCGACACGGCGACCTGCCCGAGGCCGAGCTGGGTGAGCTGCGGGAGCGCTTCAAGCTGCTCTCGGTGAAGCAGCGGGGGCGCTTGTACCGGGCCCCAGTGAAGAGCGGCTGACTGGGACCGTCGAAGGACACGTCGTTGAAATTCCGGGACTTCGAAGCGAGGGAGCGATGCTGACGCGACTGCTGGTGACGATGCTGGTCTCGCAGGTGCCCGAGGGGAACCCGATCGCGCAATCGGTGAAGAAGGCACAGGCCACGCGCGACGCCGGCGTGAAGGCCGTCGTGGCAAAGCCCGATGCAGGGACCGCTTCGAGCGATGCAGGCGTGGCCGTGGACGCCGGTGTGGCCCAGGTGGTGAAGCCGGTCATGGCGCCCGAGGTGAAGGCGCTCGTCGACCGCATGCAGGCCTTCTACGAGTCGACGCAGGACTTCACCGCCGACTTCCGGCAGGACTACTTCTACAAGCTCAGCAAGCGCACCCAGACGTCGACGGGCACGGTGGTGTTCGCCAAGCCGGGCCTCATGCGCTGGGAGTACCTCAAGCCGTCGTTGCGCACCTTCGTGCTCGCGGGCGTGAAGGTCTACATGCACGATCCCGAGGCGAAGCTGCTCACGGTGGCCTCGCTGGGGACCAGCAAGCTGTCGGCGTCGGTCACCTTCCTCTTTGGCCAGGGCAAGCTCGCCGACGAGTTCGCCATCACGCAGAAGGCGTGTGAGAAGTGCACGGGCACGCTGCTCCAGCTCGACCCGCTCGTCCAAGACGCACGGTTCACGCGCATCTTCCTCGAGGTCGACCCGAAGACGGCCCAGGTGCTCAAGAGCACCGTCGTCGACCCGGACGGCAGCGAGAACGCCATCGCGTTCCTCAACCTGAAGACCAACACCCTGGCCGCGTTCGACGGCGGCGCCGGGAGCGTCGACCCGCGCTTCAAGCTGACGCCTCCTCCGGGCACCCAGGTGCAGGACTTCACGATGGGGGTCGGCGCCCAGCCGAAGCCCTGAGCGCGTCCGAGGGCCGAACGCACCCCGCTCGACCCGGTGCGGCGCGTCGGTCGAAGGGTCGCGCCAGCGTACGCGGCTCGTTCGTCAGGGGCGTGCCCACCAGCTCGGCGGTCGACGGAGGCCGCATCGTCATCGACTGATCACGGCTAGGCTGTGCGGCTCGATGCGTGCCTTCGTCCTCGTCGGGTTGCTCGCAGGGCTGTCGTGTGTGCGGGGCGAGGCGCCGCGGGTCTTCGACTCGCTCGTCGGGCTCGATGCGGCGCTCATTCCGGGGCCCGGCTTGCGGCTGGCGCTGCCGGGCGCCGTCTTCGAGCGCCCAGCCGAGATCGCCCTCGACGTCACGCGCGAGCTGACGGTGGTGACGACGGGGTGCCTCGACGCGCCGATGGTGAGCGCGACGCGAGTGAAGGTCGTCGACCCGGTCGCTGGAGAGACGGTGTTCCCCATCACCCGGCTCACGGGCCTCACGGTGGCGGGCCGGCGGCTGCGCCCCATGGAGGCGGGGCTGGCCGACGCGCAGGCCTGCTCGGTGACCCTCGGAATGGACGTGCTGGCCGGCGTCGCGGTGGAGGTGGACGTCGCGCGACGGCTCGTGCGCTTCGTCGCCTCGCGCCCCCGGTCCGAGTGGCTCGCGTCGCTCGAGGCGCGCGGCGGCGAAGCCCAGGTGCTCGAGCTCACGCGCGACCCGCTCCATGACTGGCCGCTGCTCGCGGTGCGGCTCACCCAGGGCCAGAGCCAGCTCACTGGCGCGTTCCTGCTGTCGACGACCGAACGCTCGAGCCGCGTGTTCGACGAGCCCGCACGCGCCGCCGGCTTCAGCATCGGCTCGGAGTTGCTCCAGGCGCTCGAGCTGCCGAAGGGTGTGGAGCTGCCGGTCGAGCTCGCCGCGTTCAGCGGGCTGGCGATCGATCGCGCAGAGCTCTCGCCCGGCGTCGGCGCCCAGTCGATGTCTTTTCTGCTCGCGAAGGGCGCTCCCAGGCTGGGGGTGCTCGGGCTGGTCGCGGCCGATCTCTGGGGGCGCTTCGAGACCACCATCGACGTCACGTCGGGCACGCTGGTGCTCCACCGGCCGCGGGTGCTCACCTCGGGCAGCCGCTCCCAGTGCGCGCGCGGCAACGGTGCGCCAGCCGAAGACGCGTGCTTCGAGCTGTTTCAGGAGCGGCGCGCCAACGCCCTGGTCGTGACGGCCACCGTCTGGCGTCCCCTCGCCCAGGGCGGCCGGCTGTACTTCGACTTCCCCGGTCTCTCGCCGGTGTGCCGCGTGGGCGTGACGTTCGACGCTGGAGATCGGGGCCGCTCGACGCAGCACGTCCTTCCCTGGCCGCGCCTCTTCGAGACGATGAAGGCGTGCGCCGAGAGCGTGGCGCCGGCGACGAACGCCTCGCTCGGGCTGTTCGAAGACGCGCCCCTGCCCGAGTGCCCCGGCGTGTGTGCCTTCGCGCAGGATCTCCGGACCGGGCGGGTGAACTGTGAATGTCAGCCCGGGCCCGTCGGCCTCTCGGGGGCCTCGCAACGGGCCGTGCTCGACCGCCTTCGCGCGCTGCTGAAGCAGGAAAAATCCAGCCCGCCCGTCGAGCCCGACGATCCAGAGCCGGTCAAACCCAAGTAATTCAAATGGGATGTGGGCTTGCGCTCGGACTTTGGTCGGGTGTTAAGGAGACGTAGAATTCTCCAAACACACTGACAGCCGAGGGCCCTTCGCATGCCGACGACCATCTCGAACCGAACGCCATCGAACCCGCTCCGCCCCACGCCGGGCGCGTCGAGCCAGGTGACGGTGGCGTCTGGCGACTCGCTGTCGAAGATCGCCTCGCGGCTCGGCGTCTCGACGCAGGCGCTGGTGCAGGCGAACGTCGCGAAGTACCCGACGCTGGCGACCAACCCGAACGCCATCAAGGTCGGCTGGCAGCTCCAGGTGCCCGGCACCGCGCCGACGCCCCCGACGCCGTCGACGCAGACGACGCAGACGACGCCGAGCGCGGGCTGGAGCGCGGGCACCAACCGCACCAACCAGACGCAGCAGACCGGCACGGTGGCGCGGCCCAACGACTTCGGCAACCGGCTCGCGGCGGGCGGCGCGCAGTCCATCGATCTGCGCATGCGCCAGCACCTCGACAGCATCGAGAAGACGGGCGTGGGCGTGTACTTCGGCGACCACTCGGCGATGAAGAAGATGACCGCCCAGGAGCGCGCCGAGTGGGCGAAGCAGAACGCCACGCCGGGCTCGACGCCGCCGACGACCTTCAAGGAGTCGTCGTGCATCGGCTGGGCGATGGAGAACGTGGGCGCGGCCTACGCGGCGGCCGGAAAGACGGAGCGCTGGAACGAGATTCAGCGCATCGTGGCCTCGAAGGGCTCGAAGGGCACCGACCTGGCGAAGGAGCTCCAGAAGGACGGCTGGCAGGCCATCTACTGGAACCCCGACGCGAAGAACCCGAACGACGGGAACGCCGAGCACTCGTTCTCGGCCGTGCAGGTCAAGCGGGGCAACGGGTACTACGGCGTGAAGGTCGACGACTCGATCCTCGACTACCGGCCGACGGACCCGGCCAAGACGAAGCAGAACCTGTCGGGCATCGAGAAGCTCGAGCAGGTGCCGTTCTTCTTCGGGCTCGCCAAGGGCGGCATGCACACGTTCGTCGGGCGGCAGGGCAAGGTGAACGAGTTCCACTGGGATCACATGCCCAGCTCGCGCACGGCCATCGAAGAGAAGCCGCTGAAGGACTGGGGCTGGAACTCGGGCCTCATCATGGTGCCGCCGGGCACCTGGCCGACCAACTGACCGCGGGCTTCAAGGCACGACGTCGATGGCGTTGCTGAGCACCCACGGCCGCGAGGCCCGCACGAAGTCCCTTCGTTTGCCGATGAAGGGCTCGAGGTGTGAAGGCACGATGCGAACCTCGGCGCGGTAGGCGCCCGGCTCCGTGGGCACGTGCCGGAGCGTCGCCTCGGTGGTGCTGGCCACTTCGTCCCACCCGTCGGCGCGCGCCTTGAGCAGGCGGGTGGTGATGGTGGGCTTCGGGGCATTCGGGTCGAGATCGCGCACCGAGGGCGTCTTCACTTCGAGCGCGACGCCGGTGCGCAGGGACACCTCGTCACCGATCTCCTTCGTCTCGGCCCCCGCGAGGGCGACGAACTCGAAGCCCTCGGGCGTGCCGAGGAAGTCGAAGGTGCCGAAGAGGCGCCTGGCCTTGAGGGCCTGCTTGAGCGCGCGATCGTCGGCGAGCCCGTCGGCCCCAGGCCGCACCAGCAGGTGGTTCGAGAACATGATCATCATGCGCCGGTAGCTGTCGATGCGCTCTCCGTCCTGCAGCTTCTGGGGGAAGGTGTTGCGGTGGCAGTCGGTGCCCATGGTGGTGACGCGCCGGCTGCCGCGCGCGAGCACCGAGCCCCAGCGGGACAGGTAGCGCTCGTCATCGAGCGCGAAGGCGGTGAAGAACGCGTCGGGGTGGGGCAGGCCGTCGAAGTCGCCCTGCTCGACCTTGCCGAAGACGAGCTCGGCGGCGATGCCGATGTTCAGCAGCGCGTTGGCGTGCAGGTTGTACATCTCGAAGCCGTCGATGGGCTTCTGGGCGAGCTCGGCGACCGTCCAGTCTTCGGTGTGCTGGAACAGCACCACGGCCCCCGCGTCCTGCGCGAAGGTGATGGCTTCGTCATCGGTGCGCCCGTACCAGGCGCTGCGCATCGCCAGCGGCACGAGGTGTCGCTCGAGGCCGACGGGCATCATGCCGGTCTCGGTGCCGGCGATGAGGAGCACGCTCGACCCGTCAGGGCAGGCGAGCCGGTTGGCCGTCGGGTGGCCCTCGTGGAGCACCAGCTGGTCGCCCGCCTCGGGCCGGTAGAGCAGCACCTCGGGGAACTCGGCCTCGGTGAAGTGCGCGCCGTGGTCGGTGAGGAAGATGAAGTCGTGCTTCGCGGCGCAGGCGTCGCGGCGGAAGTCCGCCAGGCAGTCCTGGTCGAAGGTGCCCGCGTCGGTCTTCGGTCGACCGTCGCAGGCGTCGTGCGAGTAGACAGAGTGGGCGTGCACGAGGCCGCGCGCGTCGACGAGCCCGCGCGTCGAGGTGTGGCCGGGGCGGTAGACGGTGCCGGGGCTCCAGCGGGGCGGTGGCGGCTCGGGCTTCATCGTCGTGCTGCAGGCGACGAGGGCGAGGCAGGCGAGGGCAGGGAGGCGCATCGGGGCGGCACCATGCGCCGCGGAACGTTTGGTTCGCAAGCGCTGCCGGCTCGGGCGACGTGCACTCCGCCCCCCGCGCTCCCGGGGGCCCCGCGGAATCGACCTCTTCACCGAGTCCCGGGAGCGGGGCGGCCCGGCCGCGGCCACCGACCGCTTCTTGTCGGCTCTCGGAGCGCGTACGCCGCGTCAGGCTCCAGCCAGCCCACGCTGACCACCCACTTCACCCAGCGCCGCACCGTGCCAGTCCGGCAGCGCGCGCGGCTCGGCGTCGGAGCGCCAGGCGATGTTGGCCGAGGCGATTCGCTCGAGCAGCGCGTTGGTGGCGTCGGCCGGCTGTTTCGCGGGGCCGATGATGCGGTGGCAGAAGAAGGTCCGACAGCCGAAGGGCCGGTCGTCGTAGACAGTGCAGCGACGCCCGGCCTCATCGAGGAAGGGACACCCTCCGTCGGCCCGGGGCGGTGGCAGGGGGCGTCGGTCCTTCGTGAGGCGCTCGCGGAGCACCTCCCATTCCGCAGGCCAGAGCCACGGCGGCCGGCCCGTCTTCGAGAGCTGACAGCACTCGGCCGTCCCAGGGCACGAGTAGGGTCGCCAGAGCTCGGTGGCCTTCGTCAGGACGGCGCGTGTCTCGGTGACGGCCCGGCGTCGCCGAACGTGCTCGCGGCCGTCGTCTTCCGCATCCTCTGCTTGTGTCACGGCGCACAATTGACCACGAAGCCATTCGTTTCACACGGCGAGGCCCACCCGGGTCTCACATCGGGAGGAGCACCCATGCAGTCACCCCAGGCCGCGCCCACGGGCGCCCGCTGCGCCATTCACCAGGAGCGCCTCGCCGACGGCGTCTGCCCGCGGTGCGGCAACTTCACCTGCATCGACTGCATGGAGGGCGGGGCCGCGTCGCTCTGCCCGGCCTGCCGTCAGTCGATGGGCACCTTCCCCTTCTCGCGGGGCGACTTCGACTTCTCGCGGGTGTGGAACTACGCCTTCGAGAAGTGGCGCGGCGACCTCACCACGCTCGGCGTCTGTGCCTTCATCTTCATGATGCTCGGCGGCGTCGGCAGCATCGTGTCGAACGTCTTCACCCAGCCGGCCATGATGATGCTGCAGAAGGCCGGCGCGAAGGACAACGTGGTGACGGCCATCGCGCTCGTCGTCGTCGGCACGGTGGTGGGCATGATCATCAACGTGGTGGTGCAGGGCATCGGGCAGATGGGCCTCATGCGCGTGGCGATCGACGTGCTCCACGGCCGCAAGACCGACATCAACCGCATGTTCTCGCAGGTGAAGAAGCTCAAGAACTACGTCGGGCTGCAGCTCGCGCTCATCTTCGGCATCGGCGTGCCGGTGGTGGTGGTGCTGGGCGGCGCGGTGGGCATCGGCTTCGTGGTGTCGGGAGCGTCGTTCACCAGCCGTGGCGTCGAGCAGGCGTTCTCGAACCCCATCACCTTCTTGTTGCTGGCGGGCGCGTTCCTGGTGGTGACGGTGGGCCTCAT
The DNA here is from genome assembly GCA_033763395.1 of Myxococcaceae bacterium. Lineage (GTDB taxonomy): Bacteria > Myxococcota > Myxococcia > Myxococcales > Myxococcaceae > Xiheimicrobium. The sequence goes on along the minus strand of JANRKQ010000115.1, from coordinate 27,295 downwards.
CTACGTGACGTTGCCGCTCACCTTCGCGCCCTGGGAGCTCGTCTACGGCGACACGGACCCGCTCGAGGCGCTGCGGCGGGCGTGGCGGCTCGGTGACGGCTTTCGGGCCGAGACGTTCGGCTACGCCTTCGTGACCGGGCTCGCGACGATCGGGTTCATGCTGGCCGGTGTCCTCGCGCTGTGCGTCGGCCTCGTCGTCGCCATCCCCATCGCGCTGGCGCTCCAGCACATGGTGATCGGCGGCCTGTACCTGTCGCTGCGCAGCGGCTCGGATCTGCCGTTGCCGCCCGAAGCGTGAGCCTTCAGAGCACCCGCAGCACGAAGCACTTGAGGTAGCGCGTCTCACGCAGCCCCAGCAGCACGGGGTGATCGCGGCCGGCGCCCCGCTTTTCGATGATCTGCACCCGCCGCTTCGAGTCCGCGGCGGCGCTGTCGAGCATCGCCTCGAAGGCCTCTTCGCTCACGTGGTGCGTGCAGCTCGCGGTGATGAGCGTTCCCCCCGGGCGGAGCAGCTGCATCGCGCGCAGGTTGATCTCCTTGTACCCGCGGGTGGCGGCGGCGATGGCGTCCTTGTTCTTCGCGAACGAGGGCGGGTCGAGCACGATGGTGTCGAAGCGCCGGCCCTCGTCGAGCGTGTCACGCAGGAAGTCGAAGGCGTTGGCGCACACCGTCTGGATGTTCGAGAGGCTGTTGCGCTCGGCGTTCTTGCGGATCTGCGCGCACGCGGGCTCGCTGATCTCCACGGCCGTCACCTGCTTCGCCTTGAGCGCGAGCTGGAGCGCGAAGCCCCCGGCGTACGAGAAACAATCGAGCGCCTCGCCGTGTCCGAAGTCGCTCGCCCGCACGTGGTTGTCGCGCTGGTCGAGGAAGGCGCCGGTCTTCTGCCCGTGCAGCAGGTCGACCTCGAGCACCACGTGGCCCTCGCGATACGTGACGACGGGCGGCAGCTCACCGCAGAGGAGCCCCTTCTCGGGCGTCAGCCCCTCGAGCGTGCGCACGTGCGCATCGGAGCGGTTGACGATGGCCTTCGGCTTGAAGTGCGCCGCGAGCAGGTCGACGAAGAGCTGCTTGCGGCGCTCGGTGCCGGCGTGGAGGAACTGCACCGAGAGGTAGTCGCCGAACCGATCGACGACGAGGCCCGGGAGCAGGTCGGCCTCTCCGTGCACCACGCGATAGGCGGTGTCGTCGGGGTACTCACGACGGCGCAGGGCATCGGCGGCCTCGAGGCGTGCGCGGAAGACGGCCTCATCGATGGGCCCGTCGTCCCACGAGAGCCAGCGCAGCGAGATCTTCGACGCCTTCGAGTAGAGCGCCTGGCCCAGGAACCAACCGCGGCTGTCCTCGACGCGCACCACGTCACCGCCGTCGACGTCGTCACCCAGCGTCTCGACGTCGGCGGCGTAGATCCACGGGTGGCCGTTCTTCCAGCGCTCGACGCCCTTCTTGCTGATGCACGCGGTGCCGGCCTTCTTCGGAGTGGGCATGGGAGAGCAGGGCGAATCACAACGCTTCGACGCGGTCCACCACCACCTGCCCGGAGCCATCGTCACGGACGGTGCACATCGCCACCACGGGGTCGTGCTCGAGGAACAGGTGCCACCCCTCTTCGATGGCCTGCGCGAGCAGCTGCTTCTTCTCTTCGATGACGGTGAGCGGGTAGAGATCGTACGCGGCGACCCACGCGGCCTTGAGATGCGCGGTGGTGGGAATGAGGTCGCCGCAGAAGACGACGGTCTGATTTCCAGACTCGAGCCGCACGAGCTGGAGGCCCACCGTGTGGCCCTCGGACACGAAGAGGTGGACGCCCGGGTACAGCTCGGTGTTGCCCTCGAGCAGGTGGAGCCGGCCGCTCTTCTCGAGGAGCGCGAAGTCGTCGGGCCTGAAGCTGCCGCGGTCCTTCTCGCTGGCGTGGTGGGCCCAGTTCCAGTGGCGGCGCTGCAGGTGGTAGGTGGCCTTCGGGAACGAGAGCCGCAGCTGGCCGCCTTCGTCGCGGGTGGTGCCGCCGGCGTGGTCGAAGTGCAGGTGGGTGAGGACGACGTCGGTGATGTCGTCGCGGGTGACGCCCGCGCGGGCCAGCTCGGCGTCGAGGCCGAAGCCATCGTGCGAGATGCCGTAGAGATCGCGGTGCCGACCGTCCCACCGGGTGCCGATGCCGTCGTCGACGAGGATGCGCCGCGTCCCATCGAGCACCAGCATGCAGCGCAGCGCCAGCGTGATGCGGTTGCGGGCGTCGGCGGGGAAGTGGCGCTCCCACAGCGGCCGCGGCACCACGCCGAACATCGCGCCGCCGTCGAGCGCGATGGTGCCGTCGCGCACCTGGTGCACCTGGAGGTGGCCGAACCCGAAGGGCATGGGCGCAGTGTCGCACGAAACGTGCGCAGGGCCCGTGGTACGATGTGTCGCCCGTGTTCGAATCAGACGACGACAACGTGATCGAGGTGGCGAAGGCGCGGGTCGAGACCTTCGACGGCGCGGCCCGCGAGGTGGCAGGCGGTGCGTACCTCTCACCCGAGGCGGTGCTGCGCACGAGCAACGAGCTGTCACGCCTGCGCGCGCGCTCGGCCGAGCTCGACCAGGTGCCACGCATCGTGCCCATCGCGCTCATCGGCGCCGGGCTCGCGGGCTTCGCCGTGGGCTACTGGCTCGGCCGGAAGCGGCGCTGATGCAGACCTCGTACGATCTGCTGCTCCAGCCCGAGCCGCCCGGCGCGGCCTTCGCGCGTGACGTCATCGAGGCGGTGCTGCGCGATCGCGGGGCGGCGACCCGGGGCGACGGCGCGCTCGTGTGGAAGCTGAAGGCCGGCGACGTGACGGTGCTCCCGCTGCGGGAGTCGGGGGCGGTGACGGGCCTCGAGCTCAAGCTGCCCTTCTCGGACCGCCACGAGCTCTTGAACGAGCTGCTGGCCTCGGCGGTCGACGTAGCGCGCATGAACGGGCTGCGGGTGGTCGACCCGCAGCTGGGCCGCACGGTGAGCGAGGTCGACGGGGGCGCCATCACCGACGAGTACCTGCGCATCTCGCGCTACGCGGGCGCGTACTTCGGCCTGGGCGACGCGATTCCCATGGCGATGGGGCCCGCGAGCGACGACGAGACGCTGTCGCCCATGGCGAAGGTGGTGCTCGTGGTGCTGGTGTTCGGCGTCGCCATGGCGGCGGCGTACAGCTACTTCTCGCCCGGTTGACCCTTCGGGTCAGCGCGTCACCCGCCAGCAGCGGTGCAGGCGCTGGCGAAAGTCCGCGGGGAGCGTCTGGTCGGTGAGCTCTTCGGCGCCCTCGATCTTCGGGCTCAACGAGAAGTCCTGGAAGTTGGTCGAGAACCAGAGCGTGCCGTTCGGCGCGAGGCGGTCGAGGCAGCGCGCGAGCAGCCACGGGTGATCGCGCTGCACCTCGAAGCGTCGGCCCATCTTCTTCGACGACGAGAACGACGGCGGGTCGACCACGATGAGATCGTACGTGCCCCGGTCGTGCTCGAGCCACGCGAGCACGTCGTCGCGGATCACCCGGTGCTTCGGCCCCGTCGAGAAGCCGTTGAGCGCCAGGTTCCGCTCCGCCCAGGCGCAGTACGTGTTCGACAGGTCGACCGTCGTCGTCTCGGTGGCGCCTCCGGCGAGCGCGTGCACGGTGAAGCTGCCGGTGTAGGCGAACAGGTTCAGCACGCGCGCCCCGTGTGCCTGCTCGCCGATGCGCTTCCGGGTGAGGCGGTGATCGAGGAACAACCCGGTGTCGAGGAAGTCGGTCAAGTTGCACTCGAAGCGCCGGCCGTACTCCTCGACCGCCACCAGCCGCGTGGGGCCCGGCTGGCGGGTGAACGGCGCTTCACCCCATGGCTTCGGCTCGTGCACCTTCACGAAGACGTCGGCCTCGGCGACGCCCAGGCCCTGCGCGCAGGCGGAGCGGACCTCGCTGGCCACGGCGTCGACGCCGACCTTGAGCTGCTTCTTGCGCGGGTACGCGATGACGTGAACGAGGCCCGCGTACTCGTCGACCGAGACCGGCCACTCGGGCATGTCGAGATCGTAGAGGCGGAACGCGGTGACGCCTTCGCGCTTCGCCCACGCCCGGCGGGCCTTCACGTTCTTCGTGAGCCGGTTGGCGAGCGCGTCGACGGACATGGCCACTCTTTGACCGACGAACGCCCCGTCGCAAGCCAGATTCGTCAGCCGACCCATTCAAAGTGAAGGCCCGCCTGGCTCAAGCCCGCGACGATGCTGCTCCGAGACGCTGGCGTGCCGTGTGCACTCAGTGGAGCCATGAAGACCTCGACGCCGTTCAGCCCGTTTCGTCATGTGGCGCCCGACATCGCCGCGAGCCTGGCGCGCTGGTGGTCGCTGGAGACGTTGCTGGCGACCCTCGTGCCTCGCGCCGCGCGCGCCGAGCCGGTGCGAGGGAGCGCGGTCGGCGTCCTCGTGCTGCCGTTCCAGGCCACCGCCCTGCGCCCGGCCTGAGCCCGGCGCATGAACTGCCTCTGCTTCATCGGGGTCGGCCTGCTGGCGGCCGTGTTGGCGCGCGGGAGCCTGCCGACGCTCGCGGTCCTCCCAGCCTGGAAGACACTGCTCTCGGGCACGTCTGGAGCGCTCGCCGCGGGGGCCGTGGGCTCACTCCTCGCGCAGGAGAATCCGCTCAGCCTCGTCACCTTCGGACCGGTGGGGCTCGCGCTCGCCACGGTGGGCGCCGCCGCCGTGCTCCTCGGGCTCGAAGCGGCGAACCCACCGGACTGGCGGTAGCTCACGCCGTGGGGGCCGCCCGGTACGCCTTGAGCTTGCGATAGAGGGTGACGGTGCCGATGCCGAGCTCGGCGGCCGTCTTCGTCTGGTTGCCGCCGTTGCGCGCGAGCACCGCCAGAATGTACTCGCGCTCGATGGTCGCCAGGGGCCGCACGGCGGCGTCGACGAGCACCGGCTCGGGCGCGGCGACCCGAATGACCTCGGGGAGATCTTCCAGCTCCACGCGCTCGTGGCTCGAGAAGGCCACCGCCCGCTCGACCGCGTTCTCGAGCTCACGCACATTGCCGGGCCAGCGGTAGCGCACGAGCTGATCAGCCGCCTGGGGGGAGAAGCCGGTGACCTCGCGCTTCATCTTCGCTCCGAACGTCTTGAGGAAGAGGCGCGCGAGCGGCAGCACGTCTTCACGCCGCAGGCGCAGCGGCGGCACCGCGAGGTCGACGACCTTGAGCCGGTAGTAGAGGTCTTCGCGAAAGCTGCCGTCGCGGAGCGAGGCCTCGAGATCCTTGTTGGTGGCGGCGATCACCCGCACGTCGATCGCCCGCTCCCGGTTCTCACCCACCCGCCGCACCAGCCGCTCCTGCAGTACGCGAAGGAGCTTCACCTGCATCGCAGGCGAGACCTCGCCGATCTCGTCGAGGAAGAGGGTGCCCTCGGCCGCGGCCTCGAAGTACCCGGGCCTGTCGCCGGTGGCGCCGGTGAACGAGCCGCGCGCGTGGCCGAACAGCTCGCTCTCGAGCAGCGTCTCGCTCACCGCGGCGCAGTTGACCGCGACGAAGGGGCCCCGCGCCCGCTCCGAGCTCGCGTGGATGAGCTGGGCGATGCGCTCCTTGCCGGTCCCGCTCTCGCCGGTGATGAGCACCGTCGCGTCGACGCGCGCGACCCGCTGGGCCGCCTCGAGGAGCTTGATCATGGCGACGCTGCTGGCCACCATCGCGTGGGGCACGCTCCGCTCGCTCGTCAGGGCACTGGCGCGAAGGGTGGGGGCGCGTCGGGTGTGGACCTTCGGCAGCGTGAGCAGGCGCGCGGCCATCGCCTCGATGGTGGGGTCCTGGGCGGCGTCGCGGGCACGCGTCACGAACCGGCAGCCATCGTCGCCGGCGGCTTCGCAGCGGGCCTCGAACACCGTCACGGCGGTGCCCAGGCAGCGCCAGGCGATGCCCTCGAGCATGCCCGCGAGGATCCAGCACGACGGTCGTCTCGCCCGCCCGGGGATCCGGCGGTGCTGCTCCGCTTCGGCGCTCCCCGAGACGACCAGGCCCACCTCGTCGAGCCGCCCACGGCAGCTCACGAAGGCGCCCGAGATGGCCAGGCCCCGAATGCTCGCCGACGCCCACTGTTCGCTCGTGGGCCACGCCGCGACGTGCGACATCATCTCTGCTGCGCGCCAGCCGTGTGCGAGGCCCAGCGCCGTCAGGAAGGCTCCTCCATGGTGCTCGAGCACCAGCTGTCGGCAGAGCCCGAGGGCCAGCGCGTCGACCAGGAGCGCTCGCTCCCCGCCGAACCGAACGTGATCACCGAACTCGACGAACTCGGCGCCCGTCAACTCACCCACCTCCATCACGCCACCCACCCTTCACTGTGAAGGGGGCTCGTACGCCATTTCGATGGAGCGCCGTCGCTGAACAGGCAGGGCCGCGGGCCATCCACCTGATGTTGCGGTGCGCGCACGATGGCGCGCTTGGTGAACTCACGATCGACGTCGGGTGGACGCGGAGGCACACATGAAGAGACGAGTCGAGGCGTGGTGGAGGCAGGTCGTGCGGTGGGGCCGCCGGGTTCGTTCGCTCGCGTCGACGCCGCTCGGAGAAGCCCCTGCGCCGATGCCGCCCCTGGTGCCGGTGCCGGTGCGCGGGAGCCGCAAGTGATGCACGTCACCGTGGAAGCCACGTCGCTACCGATGGTCGGTGATGCCGCGCAGCGCCAGCGCGGGCTCGCCCATGCGTGACGAGCAGCGGAGGCGTGCGAGGGCGCTGTTGACGGTGCTCGAGACGAAGGCGCGGGCGCTCGGCGCGGGGCTCGAGGCGAGCGAGGTGCGCTCGGCGGTCGACGCCCTCGGGGTGGCGCTCGATCTCGGCCCGGAAGAGCACGTGCGCGCGTGCCCGGTGTGCGGCGCGACGGGCATGAGCGCCGCGACCCGCTGCGGGACGTGCTGGTCGAAGCTGTCTCCGGTCGTCGCCGAGCCGGGCTGACGAGGCCGCAACGCCCGGCTGCGGCCGGGACTCGATGTCGAGCCGCAGGGTGGCTGACCGTCTCTTCGTCGGAGCGACTGATTCGCTCCCTCGAACCGAATCGGAGCCGTCCATGTCTCGTCCCCTCGTCGTCCTTGTCCTCACGCTCGTGTCCGCCTGCGCCTCGGTGGACGCCACCCAGAAGCGCCTCTCGTCGCTCCAGGGCACGTACGCCGACGCGCCCAGCGGCTACGCGTACGGGCAGGCCTTCGGGCACCGCACCTTCACCTTCGAGAACGGGAAGTGGACGCTGCGCTTCACGCTCGCCCTCGACCCGGAGTTCAAGGTGCCGGTGTTCGACTTCCGCACCCGCGGCACGTACCAGGTGCTCGGGCCGTCGACCTCGGTGCCGGGCGCGTACGAGGCCGACTTCACCGAAGACGCGAAGTACCTGACGCTGCGCACGAGCGACGCGAAGCTCATCGAGGCCTTTGGTTTTGGGGCCTGTGCGCTCACGCCCAACGCGGAGAAGGACGTGTCGGTCGAGGGCTGCCTGGGCTGGAAGCCGGTGTCGGTCTGCCCCACCGATCACGATCTGCTCGCGCTCACGCCCGAGGGTGGCGTGCGCTTCGGTCAGCGGCCGCAGGACAACGACATGTGCACGGCCGAGAAGCGCCCGGTGGCGTTGACGCCCGCGGTCCTGCCAACGCCCTGAGCCACCATTCGCCCGGAGCGCGGGGAACGCCTTGGAATCCCTGCGCTCCTGCCCCAGTGGTGGCACCATGTCGATCGCGGGGCGCGTCGGTCGTCTTTCCGTCGATTCCCTGACTCTGGAGCTCCCATGGCCCGCTACCTGCTGCTGCTGCACGAGAACCCCGCGGTCTTCGCCGATCTGTCCCCCGCTGACTTCGAAGCGATCGTTCGTGAGTACACCGCCTGGAGCGCCGACCTGCGCGCGAAGGGCCGGCTGGTGCAGGGCGAGAAGCTCAAAGACGAGGGTGGCCGGCGGGTGAAGCGCGACGGGCCGCGGCTGCTCGTGAGCGATGGCCCGTTCGCCGAAGCGAAGGACGTCATCGGTGGGCTCTTCGTGGTCGAGGCCGCGTCGTACGACGAGGCCGTACGGCTGACCGAGGGCTGCCCCCACCTGCGCTACGGTGAGATCGAGGTGCGCGAGATCGATGAAACCTGACGCCTCGAGGGCGCTCGAGCTCGCCTTCAGGCGGTCCTCCGCGCGGCTGGTCGCGCAGCTCTACGCGAGGCTTGGGGGCACGCGGCTCGACCTCGCCGAAGACGCCACCCAGTTCAGCCTGCTCCAGGCGACGCGGCAGTGGCCCGTGCGCGGCGTGCCCGACGCGCCCGACGCGTGGCTCGCCCGGGTCGCGCACAACCGGCTCACCGACCTCGTTCGGGGCGCAAGGGCGACGGTCGACGCGGGCGACGACGAGCTGTCGGACGCGCCGGTGAACCCGCCGGAGCGCCTCTCGCAGGAGTTCGGCGACGACGAGCTGCGGCTCCTCTTCGCGACGTGTCACCCGGCGCTGTCGGTCGAGGTGCAGGTGACGCTGTGCCTGAAGCTGGCGTGTGGGTTGAGCGTGCGGGAGATCGCCCGGGCGCTGCTGTCCGAAGAGACGGCCATCGCGCAGCGGCTGGTGCGGGCGCGCAAGACGCTGCAGGCGCTGGGCGGCGCGCTCGAGGTGCCCGGCGGCGCAGCGCTGGGGCCGCGGCTCCTCGCCGTGCACCAGGCCCTCTACGTGCTCTTCAACGAGGGCTACGAGCGCACCGACGGTGAATCGCTCGTCGACGTGTCGCTCTGCGCCGAGGCGCTGCGCCTCGTCGAAGGCGTGGTGTCCCAGCCGGTCACCTCGACGCCCGAGGGCCACGCGCTGGCAGCGCTCTTCTCCTTCAAGGCCGCGACGCTGGACTCGAGGGTCGATGGCTCCGGCTCGTTCGTGCCTGCGGCGCGACGGGGGCCGGCCCGGCCCGAGCTGATCGCCCGCGGCGTGCTGCACCTCAAGCACGCCATGGGCACGGCGCTGTCGCGTTGGCACCTCGAGGCCGAGCTGGCGCTGATTCACGCGCAGGGGCCATCGGACACCTGGCCCTGGCGAAGAATTCTCTCGCTCTACGACGATCTCGTGCGACTCGACCCGTCGCCGCTGGTGGCGCTGAACCGGCTCGTCGCGGTGGCTGAGGTCGAGGGTCCCCACGAGGCGCTCGCGGCGCTCGAGCGGCTCCCCGGGCTCGAAGGGCTCGAAGCCTACCCGTGGCGGCACGCCATCGAGGGCTCGTTGCATCGACGCCTGGGAGCGCTTTCGGCGGCGCGGCGGGCCTTCCTGCGCGCGGCCGACTTCGCCATCTCGGAGCCGCAGCGTCGGTTCCTCTTGAGCGAAGCCCGCGCCTGCGCCGACGCCTGACTCACCGCTGAATGGCCGCGCGCACGAGCGGCAACAGCCGGGTCATCAGGGTGTACCCGGTCCGGTAGCGGGTGAACGAGCCCTGGTAGAGCACCAGCGCTCCGACGTGCCCGCTCGATGGATCGATCCACACCGTGGTGCCGTTGCCTCCCGAGCCAAAGAAGACACACGTGTCGCGGCGGGCCCAGTCGGTGCACTCGATCCACACCCCAAGGCCGAAGTGCACCTCGCGGCCCGTCGGCTCCCAGGGGGTGTCAGCCAGCCGAATGCTGCGGTCGCGCGTCACGTTCTCGGTGAAACGATCCATCAGCGGTCGCGGCAGGAGAATGGTGGCGCTCTGGCCGCGCAGGAACCCTCCGTCGAGGGCGAGCGCCCGGTAGAGGCGCGCGAACGCGTCGGCCGTGCCCACGGCGGACGCCGCCACGCGGTTGTTGACGTAGCGAACGCTGCCGGGTTCGAGGCCGACGGGCATGGCGAGGCGCTCGTCGAAGAGGGCGTTCCAGCTCTTCCCGGTGACGCGCTCGGCGACGACGGCGAGGAGGAGCTGGTGGTTGGCGCCGTAGTGAAACTCGGTGCCGGGTGGGGCCACGAGGCCTGCCGAACGAATGGTGTTGGCGCACTGTTCGAGGGGCGCGCGGTTGGCGGGCTCGACGAGCTGACCGTTCCGAAGCTGCGGCGGCGGTGTGAGACATGGGCTGCTCCCCGGGAAGCCCGAACTGAACGCAAGCAGCTGCTCGATGGTGACGGCAGCTTCGGGGCCCGTCCACCCCAGCCGGGCGCCGAGGGTGTCGGTGAGGGCCAACTGCCCGTCGCGGACGAGCGTCAACACCAGCGCCGAGGTGATGGGCTTGATGGACGAGTCGAAGGGGATGACGGTCTGCGCGCTGAAGGCGCCGCCGGCCGAGGCGTACACGGGCTGGTCTGCCTCGGTGCGAACGACGAACTGATAGCCGGGAACCTCGCCGGCACTCACCGCCTGCGCGAGGCTGTCGGTGACGGCCTGCCAGCGCGAGGGGCCCCCATCGCCGTTGGCTCCGGCATCGACGGGAGCGCCACCATCATCGAGGGGTGCTCCTGCATCGAGGGGCTCCGGGAGCGGCGGAAGCGACTCCATGCGGCCACCGCACGCGATGACTCCCTGGAACAGAAGCGCCGCAATCAATCTTCGGAGCATGTGGCTTCAACCCACTCGGCACGTGCGAGTTGCGCCTGAGGGGCCTGTGAGGAGACGGAGGACTCGCTCCCACTCGCGGGATGTCGATGCGGCGTCTCACCGCTCGTCTTTCCAGAAGACCGCGACGGCGCACTTCCGCGCATGCGGCACGGAAAGGTGAGACGAGATGACACCCACGAAGATGAAACGGGTCGAGGCACGGCGTTTTGGAGGCCCAGAGGTGCTCGAGGTGGTGACGGCGAGGACGCCCACGCCCGGGCCAGGTGAGGTCTTGATCCGGGTCGAAGCCGCGGCGGTGAACTTCTCCGACGTGATGCGGCGGAGGGCCAGCCCGTACCCGTTCCCGACGACGCTCCCGTACGTGCCTGGCAGCGAAGTCGCGGGCACCGTCGAGGCCGTGGGGCAGGGCGTGACGGCACCGGCGGTTGGCGCGCGCGTCTTCGCGGTCGTCGGCGCGGACGGCTCTGGAGGCTACGCCGAGTTCGCGCTGGCGCAGGCGGCGCAGGCGATTCCCATTCCCGACGGGCTGTCGGCCGACGTGGCGTGTGGGCTGCTCGTCGCCGGCTCGACGGCCGTGCTGCTCCTGACGGAGGCGGCGAGGTTGCAGCGCGGAGAGTCCATCTTCATCCCCGCGGCGGCGGGAGGCGTCGGCAGCCTCCTGGTGCAGCTCGCCAGACACCTCGGCGCCGGCCGCATCATCGCCGCGGCCAGCACGGGCCCCAAGCGTGAGGTGGTGAAGGCGCTGGGCGCCGACGTGGTGCTCGACGCGACGAACCTCACCGCCACCGACGTTCGCGCCGCGACGGGTGGGCAGGGCGTCGACGTGTGGCTCGAGATGGAAGGCGGCGCCTCGCTCGAGCTGGGCGTGCAGGCGCTCGCTCCCTTCGGCCGGGCCGTCGTCTACGGGAGCGCCTCGAGCGCCCCGCGCACCGTGAGCCAGGCGGCCCAGGACTTCCTGTGGGCCGCGCCTTCCCTCGGGCAGAGCGTCGTCGCCTTCAACCTCGGCCTCTTCTTCAGCCTCAAGCCCCAGGTTGCGGGAGCGGCCGTGGGGCGGCTCCTCGAGGCCATCGGCAGCGGCGCCGTCACGCTGCGCGTCGGCGAGGTGTTTCCGCTGGCCCGGGCGGCCGATGCGCACCGCGCGCTCGAGGGACGTCGCACCATGGGCAAGCTCGTGCTGCGGCCGGGCGGTGCGTCGTGAGCGTGGTGCGGCAGAGCGACCTCTACCGCTTCGAGCTCGACGGGGTGGTGCTCGCCTTCCGGTGGACGGAGCGCACGGCCCAGATGTCAGAGGCGGACTTCAAGGACGCGTTGATGAACTACGCGCGCTGCGCCCTCGAGCATCAGCCGCGTGGGTTGCTCATCGACACCCGGGCGTTCCGGTACCCGCGCGAGACGCCTGGCGCCTGGCGCGACGAGCACATCGTGCCGCTGTACCGCGAGGCGGGCGCCCATCGCATGGCGTACGTGGTGCCGGTGCCTGCCGGGAGCCCGCTGCCGCCCCCGCGCGCCCAGCACCGCTTCGACGAGGCCTTCTTCGCTGACGAGCCTGCCGCGGTGGCGTGGCTGTGCGCGTCCGCAGGGTAAGGGGCGCCGGGCCCTTCGAATGCTCCCGCCAGGGCCAGCCGCGTGCGCTACACCCACGCGCCATGCGTCGACTCACGTTCGGACTCGTGGTGCTCGCCCGGCTGGCCCTGGCGGGCGAAGGCAAGTGGACTCCGCAGCAGGTGCTCGAGCTCGGGCCCCAGTGGGTGAAGCAGCAGGGTTTCACGCTGCCGCTCGACGCGCTGTGGGACGCGAAGAAGGGCACCGGGCTGCTCGCCAACGCCGTGCAGCTCCCCGGTTGCTCCGGCAGCTTCATCTCGGCCGAGGGGCTGCTCATCACCAACCACCACTGCGTCGTCGGCATCCTCCAGGAGCACTCCACGCCGCAGGCCAACCTCGTGAAGGACGGCTTTCTCGCGAAGACGCGCGATGACGAGAAGCCCGCGAAGGCGTTTCGCCTGCAGGTGCCGCGCCGGTTCCTCGACGTCACCAGCGAGGTGCTGGCCGCGGTGCCGCCGGGCGCTGACGATCTGACCCGCTTCAAGGCCGTCGAGGCGAAGCAGAAGGCGCTGGTGGCCGAGTGCGAGTCGAAGCCCGCGACGCGCTGCACCTTCGCGGCGTTCGACGGCGGCCTCTTCTTCACGCTCACCGAGTTCGCCGAGCTGTCCGACGTGCGGCTCGTCTACGCGCCGCCCGAAATGGTCGGGAACTACGGCGGCGAGACCGACAACTGGAGCTGGCCGCGGCACACCGGCGACTTCTCGCTCCTGCGCGCCTACGAGGGCGGCAAGCCCTTCGCCCCGCCCGTCTTCTTTCCGGTGTCGACGAAGGGCGTGAAGCCGGGCGACGCGGTGGCGGTGCTCGGCTACCCGGGCACGAGCTACCGCGCGTGGCTCGCTGACGAGATGGCCGAGCGCAAAGAGCTCTTCTTCCCCCGCGCGAAGGCGCTCGCCGGGGAGTGGATTCGCCTGATGCAGGAGGAGGGAGCGCGCGCCCCCGAGTCTGCCATCGCGACGGCAGACGATCTGCGCTCGCTGCTCAACCGGAGGAAGAACTCGGAAGGCCAGCTCGCGGGCATGGCGCGCGGCCGGCTGCTCGAGAAGCAGCGCGCGGCCGAAGAGACCGTGCGGGCGTGGGCGCTCAAGCGCGCCGATCAGCAGGCTGCCCTCGAGGCGTACGACGCCCTCACGGCGCTCATGGCCGAGAAGCGCGCCACCTGGGAGCGTGACTTCCTCCTCGACGCCATCGGCTACGGCCCGCGCTCGCTGGCGTGGCCGGTGACGCTGGCGCGGCGAGCGACGGAAGGCGTGAAGGCCGACGCCGAACGGGAGCCAGGGTACCAGCAGCGCGATCTCGCGCGCCTCAAGGAGCGGCTCGAGCGCGACCAGAAGCGGCACTCTCCGCCGGTCGAGATCCGCCTGTTCGAGAGCTGGGTGGTGCGCGCGCTCGAGCTGCCGGAAGGCCAGCGCCTCGCCTCCATCGAGGCCACCTTCGGCCGGTTCCGCAGGGCGGACGCTGGCGTCGGAGTCGATCGCGACGGCCTGCGCGCGCAGCTCGTGAAGCTCACCGCGGGCACGAAGGTGTTCGACGTCTCGCAGCGGCTGGCGATGTTCGACGAGACGCCAGAGCAGCTGAAGGCCCGCAAGGACGCCCTCCTCGAGCTGGGCCTCGCCCTCGACGTCGAGCGTCGCGAGCTGAAGGAACGTCGTGATCGCTGGGCTGGAGCGACGCTCCGGCTTCGCCCAGCGTGGCGCCGCGCCGTCATCGCCTGGGCGGGCAAGCCCATCGCGCCTGACGCGAACAGCACCCTGCGCGTCACCTTCGGGCGGGTGGCGGGCTACACGCCGCGCGAGGCGCTGACGGCGGCTCCACAGACGACGCTGTCGGGGATGATCGAGAAGCACACGGGTGAAGGCGAGTTCGACGCGCCGCTCGAGGTACGTGAGGCGCACGCGGCGAAGCGGCTCGGCCGATGGACCGACAAGGGCCTCAAGGACGTGCCGATCGACTTCTTGTCCGACTGCGACACCACGGGCGGCAACTCGGGCAGCCCGACCATCGATGGCACTGGCCGGCTGGTGGGCGTGAACTTCGACCGCGTCTGGGAAAACGTCGCCAATGACTTCGGGTACAACCCGACCATCGCGCGGAACGTGAACGCCGACGTGCGGTACCTGCTCTGGCTGCTGGAAGAGGTTGCGGGCGCGCCGCACCTGCTCACGGAGCTGGGCGTCGCGAAGCCACAGGGCTCACGCTGAGAGCTTCTTCTCGAGCTCAGCGAGCCGGCGGGCGTGTTCTTCGAGGCGCTGTTCGACAAGCCCCCGGTTCTCGACCGCCGTCTTCACGCCACGGGCCAGCATCACCAGCTGTTCAGCGAGGTCGCGGAGGGTCGTCTCGATCACCTCGAAGCGCTGGTTCATGACGAGGAATTGCTGGGTGACCTCTGCGTGGCGTACCTCCGCTCGAGCTTCGCTGCGCTCCAGGCGCTCATTGGTCACGCGAATGCCGTCCCTGATTTCTTGAAGGACGCGGATGGTGAGGTCTGACGTCTCCATGGCGTCAGACTACTCCAAATCAGCGGCCGGGCGAGCCGGGCAGACGAGACCCGCAACGCAGGACCGGGTGGAACGCGCCACCCGGTGAGGCTATGGCGCCGCCCATGCGCTTCGACACCCTCGCCATCCACGCCGGCCAGGAGCCGGACCCGACGACCGGCGCCATCATGACGCCCGTCTACTTCACCTCGACCTACGTGCAGGCCGGCCCCGGGGAGCACAAGGGCTACGAGTACTCGCGCACGAAGAACCCGACCCGCACCGCGCTCGAGGCCTGCCTGGCCGCGCTCGAGGGTGCCCGCTTCGGCTTCGCCTTCGCCTCGGGCCTCGCCGGCACCGACTGCCTCATGCACCTGCTCGACACCGGCGATCACGTCGTGGTGAGCGACGACGTGTACGGCGGCACGTTCCGGCAGTTCGACAAGGTGTTCAAGCGCATGGGCCTCAGCTTCTCGTTCGTCGACATGACGAACCCCGAGAACATCGAGAAGGCCATCACCCCGAAGACGAAGATGCTGTGGGTCGAGACGCCGACCAACCCGATGCTCAAGCTCATCGATCTCGCGCGCGCCGCCGAGATCGCGAAGAAGCACAAGCTCATCTCGGTCTGCGACAACACCTTCATGACGCCGTACTTCCAGCGCCCGCTGGAGTTCGGCTTCGACGTCGTCACCCACTCGACGACGAAGTACCTCAATGGCCACAGCGACGTGGTCGGCGGCTTCACCTGCACCAACGATCAGGCGCTGGCCGATCGCATCGGCTTTCACCAGAACGCCGTCGGCGGCACGCCCGGCCCGATGGACTCGTTCCTCGTGCTGCGCGGGGTGAAGACGCTCCACCTGCGCATGGAGCGCCACCAGCAGAACGCCTTCAAGGTGGCCGAGTGGCTCGGCAAGCACCCGCTGGTGAACAAGGTGACCTACCCGGGCCTCGAGTCGCACCCGCAGCACGCGCTCGCGAAGAAGCAGATGAAGGGCTTCGGCGGCATGATGACGTTCGACATGAAGGGCGGGCTCGAGAATGCCCGGGCCTTCCTCAAGACCGTCAAGGTCTTCGCCTGCGCCGAGTCGCTCGGCGGGGTCGAGTCGCTCATCGAGCACCCGGCGATCATGACGCACGCGTCGGTGCCGAGAGAGAACCGCGAGAAGCTCGGCATCACCGACGGCCTCATTCGCCTGTCGGTGGGCATCGAGGACGCGGCGGATCTGATCGACGACCTCGCGGCCGGGTTCGCGGCGTGCGGGAAGTGAGGGGGCCTGTCACGGGCGGTGTGGCGCTCGTCGGGCTGAGGTAGAAGGCCCTGCGTGACTGCGCTCGTCGTCTTCAGCCTGCTCGCCACGGTGCCGGTGCCTCCGGAGTGCGAGGCGCCTCCCACCCGCGATGTCGCCCCGCTCAAGGCCTTCGCCCAGAAGAGCGGCACCTTGTCGGTCGGCCTCGATTCGGTCGCGACGTGGTGCTTCGACTCGTCGGGCACGTGGACTGGCGGACAGCGGCCAGAGGGCAAGAAGCCGAAGCCCATCGATCCGAACGCGCCCCCCGTCGGAGACTGCGCCCGGGCGCTCGCGTCCTGTGACGAGGCGAAGACCGCGCTCACCGAGGACCTGTCGAGGGCGCTGACCGAGACGCTCGCCGAGCTCGAGCGCCCCTATCGCGGGCAGAAGTACGTCGCGAAGCGCACGGGGCTCAACGAGCGCCCGTCGACGGCGGTGAACTGCCGAGAGCGTTCGCGCCCGGAGTTGTTCGCGCAGGCCCAGGCCCGCATGGATCTCGCCCGCCTCGCGTCCACCGCGCAGAACGAATACGCGAACTACAAGACGTGGCTCTACACGCGCGGCCTCGAGTGCGCGCAGCAGGTACGCGCAGGCCGCGTCGATACCACCCGGGTCAGCATGTCGGTCGACGCCCCAGCGAACCCGACGGGCGGTGGAGCGGCGGGCGGGAAGGGCCCGGTGGTGGGTGGGGCCGGTGGAGCGGGGCCCGGCGTCGCGGTGAACGGAACCTCGGGAGCCGCTGGCGCCGGGGGGACGGCGACGAGCGGAACTGGTGGCACTGCCGCCCCAGCGCCAGGGAGCGGCGGTGGATTCGCTGGCAACGCGGTCGCGGCGGCGGGCGCGACGGGGATCTCCGCCAGGTTCGCGGGCGGCATTGCTGGCAACGGCGTTGGGGTCGGCGGCACCGCGGCCTCCACGGCGACGTCAGGCGCGAACGCGTCGACGAAAACCGGAGGAACCTCTGGAGCGCCCGGCGCGGCCGGTTCCGTGAAGGCGGGCACGACCGCGACGATCACCCCGCCGCCGGCCGCGACGCCTTTTGCGACAGGCACCGTTCCATCACCGACCGCGACCGGCCCTGCACTGAGCGCGACGAACGCCACGCCCGGAGCCACAGGCACCGCTCAACCCCCGACCGGGACCGGGCTGAGCGCGACGAACGCCGCGCCTGGAACGAGCGGCACTGCTCCCTCGATGGCGGGGCCGGGGGCCGGGACGAGCGGGGGGACGGCGTCGACGGCGAGCGGCTCGGGTTCGACGGTGGCGAGCGCTGGGTCGTCGACCACCGCAGCTTCGGCGCGCACCGACGGTTCCATGACGGGCCTGGTGGCCGCCGCCGGTGCGGCCTCCGCCAACTCCGGCACCGGAACCACCTCGCCCCCCGCGGGAAGCCCATCGCTCTCGTCGACCCTCATCGCGCCGGTCGCTCCCCCCGCCGCCACCGGCACCGCTGGTGGACCCGAGGCGCTGCTCGAGACGTGGCGCGCTCTCGCAGCCCAGCGCGGCAAGATGGAGCTCGATCGCGACTACACGCTCGGTTTCCTCGCGTCCCGTGAGCTGCGGGACTGCCGGTGTCAGCGCTCCAGCCCGGCTGGCATCGTCGCGCGCCTGTCGAACAACGACGGCGTCGCGCAGCTCGAGGCGGATCACCAGCGCGCCATGTCCTGCGAGCTCTGTCTGCAGAACGCCTTCGCTGCGTGGAAGGCCCGCATCGGCAAGCAGTGCCCCCTGTTGATGGACTTGAGCCCCTACGAGCTCGAGGTGCTGCAGAAGAGCGATGACGGCAACGGCATTCCGCCGCGGTGCTGGGAAGAGGTGGTGGCCCGCCGAGGGCTCGACGGTGGCGTACTGCTGGCGACCGCTCCGGCGACGCCGCGGCCGGGGATCGCGCCGCCGCCGCTCGCTTCGGCCGCGGTCGACGCCGGTGTGAAGGCGGCTCCACCCGTGGCAGCGGCCGTGTCCCCCACCGGCATGCCGAAGTTCGAGCCCGCGAGCCCACTGGCTGACGGCTTCTTCCGGCCGAACGAGCCCGCGCCCATTCCGCTCCGGGAAGACGGGCGGCTCTACGTGCGCCTCTTCATGAGCTCGACCTGTGCCGCCGACGTGCTGCCCGGCCCGCTGCTCGCGCGCACGGGAGACCTGCTCCTGATTCCATACGGCGCCAGCCAGCTCTCGCTGCGCAGCCCCTGCGGCGGCCTCGCTGAGGTGTACTGGGGCAAGGAGCCCACGCCCCGCGTCAGCGAGGTCTTCGGCCGCAACCAACCCCTCCACCTGCAGTTCAAGCCCCAGTGAGCGGCGAGCGGCACATTCCGGGCAAGCTGGTGAAGGGCGTGTTCCAGCGCGTCTTGTTCGCCGATCTCTCGGCCGACCTCATCACCGCGCTCGCGGGCGCCGGGCTCGATCTCTCGGTGCCTCTCCAGGAGGCCTACCCGCGGCCCGTCTGGTACCGCTCCATCGAGCTGACCGCCGACTCGCTCTTCCCCGACGGCGATCAGGCGTCTCGCCTCCGCCGGCTCGGCCGCCACCTCATCGAGGCGCTCGAGCGTCGCAAGCTGCTCAAGGGGCCGTGGTTGTCGATGGCGAAGCTGATGGGGCCGCGGCGTGCGCTCAAGCAGGCGGCAGAGCTGGGCGGGCAGTACAGCCCCGTGCACCTCGACGTCCGGGAGCGCAGCGCGCGTGAGCTCGAGGTGACGGTCGCGGAGGATCAGCAAGCCGAGTTCCTCGCCGGGCTGCTCGAAGGCCTCGTCGAGGTGCTCGGCGGTAAGTCACCCTCGGTGCGCGTGGAGTCGGTGAGCAACGGCCGCGCGGTGATGGCCGCGAGCTGGCGATGAGCGCGTCGTTGTTTCCGGTGCTCGAGGCGCCTGACGATCGCGTCGTGCTGCGCGTCGACGAGCGAACGCTGACGGCGCGGCAGCTCGCGAGGCGGTGCGCCGCTCACGTCGAGCGCCTGTCGCGCGCTGGGGTCTTCCCCGGTGCCCACGTCGGCGTGTGGACCCAGCCGTCCCTCGAGACGTGCGTGGCGCTGGCGGCGAACGCCGCGACCGGCTTCGTCACGGTGCCGCTCGACCCGAAGCTGGGGCCGCGTGAGCTGGGGCACCTCGCCACCGATGCGCGGCCAGTGGTGACGCTCGCGGCCGACCCGCAGGCCGTGCAGGGCCGGCTCGAGGTGCCGCTCCTCGCGGTCGACCCCTCGGAGTCCTCTGCCGCGGTGTCGTGGCGCCTGGCCGACCGCGCGCCGCTCCTGGTGCTCTACACCTCGGGCACCACGGGGCTCCCCAAGGGGGCCGTCATCGCCGCCTCGTCGGTCGCGTTCGATCTCGACGCGATGGCCGAGGCCTGGGCCTGGACGTCGGCCGACACGGTGGTGCACGCGCTGCCGCTGTTCCACGTGCATGGGCTCTGCGTCGGCCTCTTCGGGGCGCTGCGGACCGGCGGGGCGCTCCACTGGGTGCCCAGGTTCGAGCCGCTCGCAGTGTGCGCCGCGCTCGAGGCCCGCCAGTCGATGCTCTTCGCGGTGCCGACGATGTACCACCGGCTCTCCGAGGCGGCGGCCGGCGAGCCCGCGATCGTCCGTGGGCTCGAGGCGGCGCGGGTGCTGGTGAGCGGCTCGGCGGCCCTGCCGCAGCGTGACCAGGCCCGGCTCGAGGCGCTCACGGGGAAGAAGGTCATCGAGCGCTACGGGCTGACCGAGACGTTGATCAACACGGCCGTGCGCGTCGGAGCGCCCTTCTCGCCAGGCTCCGTGGGGCCCGCGCTGCGGGGCGTCGAGCTGCGGCTGGTCGATGATCGACGTGAACCCGTCGCGCCCGGGCAGATGGGCGAGGTCGCGGTGCGCGGGCCGAACGTGTTCCTGGGCTACTTAAACCGGCCTGACGCGACCGCCGCGGTGCTCGACGCCGACGGGTGGTTCTTCACCGGTGACCTCGCCACCGTCGACGAGGCGGGCCAGGTGCGCATCGTCGGGCGACGGGCGACCGATCTGATCAAGTGCGGTGGCTTCAAGGTGGGCGCCGGCGAGGTCGAGGCCGCGCTGCTCGAACACCCGCTGGTGCGGGAAGCGGCGGTGGTGGGCCGGCCAGACGCCGACCTCGGTGAGCGCATCGTCGCCTTCGTCGTCACCTCGGAGGACGTCGCACCGAAGGCGTTGGAAGAGCACGTGGCGCGGCTCACCTCGCCCCACAAACGGCCGCGCGAGGTGCACCTGGTGGCCGAGCTGCCCCGCAACGCGATGGGCAAGGTGGTGAAGGCGAAGCTGCCCTGATGGGAGCCCGCCCGGGCAGGTGAATTCCCGCTTGCGAGCGCGGCGCTTTCCCGTCAATGGACGCCGCGCATGGGTACGGACGCAGCGGCCATCGCGCGGGCGCAGAAGGCCATCTCGGAGATCCGCAAGGGTCGAATGGTTGTCGTCACCGACGACGAGGGGCGCGAGAACGAAGGCGACCTCGTGATGGCGGCGGACAAGGTGTCGGCGTCGGCCATCACCTTCATGGCGCGCGAGGGCCGAGGCCTCATCTGCCTCTCGCTCACCGAAGACCAGGTGCGGCAGCTCAACCTGCCCCTCATGGCGACCGACAACACCTCGCCCTTCCAGACGGCCTTCACCGTCAGCATCGAGGCCGCGCAGGGCGTCACCAGCGGCATCTCGGCGGCGGACCGCGCGCACACCATCAAGACGGCGATTCGCGCCGACGCGAAGCCGGCCGATCTCTCGCGGCCTGGCCACGTCTTCCCTCTGCGGGCGCGCAGCGGCGGCGTGCTCGTGCGGCCCGGACACACCGAGGTGAGCGTCGACCTCGCGCGGCTCGCCGGGCTCACGCCCGCGGGCGTCATCTGCGAGGTGATGAACGACGACGGCACGATGGCGCGCCGGCCCGATCTCGAGCGCTTCGCGAAGAAGCACGGGCTGCACCTCTTGTCCGTCGCCGACGTCATCACCTACCGGCTGGCGCACGAGCGGCTGGTACGTCGGGTGGGCGAGACCTCGGTCGTGCGCGAGCCCTGGGGCGAGTTCCGTGCCTACGCGTACTCGACCGACGTCGACCCGACGGTGCACCTCGCGCTCGTGAAGGGTGACGTGGCAGGGAAGGCGCCCGTCATCACCCGCATCCACCGCACCACGCTCCTGGGCGACGTGATGGACGCGTGCACCGGCGAGAGCTCGCTCCAGCAGGCGTTTCGGCGCATCTCGGTAGAGGGGCGCGGCGTCATCGTGGTGCTCCAGAAGCACGTCTCGGCGCTCGACGCGCTCCACCTGCGCCCGGTGAACAACGAGCAGCAGGTGCCAGGCAAGGCCGGCCACACGCGGCTGCAGGAGTTCGGGGTGGGCGCGCAGATCCTCCAGGATCTCGGGGTGCGGCGGCTGCGGCTGCTCACCAACACCGCCAACACCATCGTCGGCGTCGAGCGCTACGGCCTCGAGGTCGTCGAGCAGCTCCCGCTGTCCCTCGCCACCACGGCGCCGCGGCGCAAGGCCGGTGGCTCTACGCGTCGATCACCGATAGGGTAACGCGCCAATGCCCCGCTTCTTCGAAGGAAACCTGGTCGCGCCGAAGGGCCGCTTCGCCGTGTGCGTCAGCCGCTTCAACGGCTTCATCACCGAGCAGCTCCTCGGCGGCGCGCTCGATGCCCTCGTCCGACACGGGGTGAACGACGCCGACGTCGACGTGTACCGGTGCCCCGGCACGTGGGAGCTCGCCGGGCTCGTGCGCCGGGTGGCCGACTCGAAGCAGTACGCTGGCGTCATCGCGCTCGGGTGCGTCATTCGGGGCGGCACGCCCCACTTCGACTACGTCGCTGGCGAGGTGGCCAAGGGCGTGGGTCAGGCGACGCTCACCGCCGACGCCGCCGTCACCTTCGGCGTGCTCACTACCGACACCGTCGAGCAGGCCGTCGACCGCGCGGGCGTGAAGGCCGGCAACAAGGGCGCCGAGGCGGCCGTGGCCTGCATCGAGATGGTGAACCTCTACGCCCGCATGGGGGCGAAGTAGCCGTGGGCAGCCGCCGCACCGGCCGTGAGCGCGCGCTGCAGGCGCTCTATCAGCTCGATCAGAACGACAAGGCGACGCCCATCGAGGCGGTCGACGCGGCCTGGGCCGCCTCTGACGATGGTCAGGCCCGTGACGACGCCGCGCACACCTTCGCGCTGGAGCTGGTGCAGGGCGTGCGCGAGCACCTCGTCGATCTCGACGCGCTCATCGAGCAGCACAGCCAGAACTGGCGCCTCGAGCGCATGCAGCGGGTCGATCGCAACGTGCTCCGCCTCGGTGTCTTCGAGCTCAAGCACCGCGCCGACATTCCCCGCAAGGTGACGATCAATGAGGCCATCGAGCTCGCCAAGCTGTTCGGCACCGAGGACTCGGCGGCGTTCATCAACGGGTTGCTCGACCGCATCGCCATCGCCGTCGACAAGCCCTGAAGGAGCGCCCATGGCGTCGGTGGTGAAGGAGCCCTCGCTCGCGACGGTCGATGCCCTCGATGGCCTCGACGCCGTGGTGTGTCTCGTCGCGGAGGATGAGCGCCCGCTGCAGGCCGGCTCGGGCTTCGTCGACTTCCGCCTGTGCGGGGCGCTCTCGCGGGCGCTGGCGCACCGGTTCTTCGTCGGGAGCCCCGGCGAGCGGCTGCTGATGCCCTCGGAGGGCCGGCTGCCCGCGCCGATGGTGTTCGCCCTCGGGCTGGGCGCCTCGAAGTCGGTGACGGCGCTGGGCCTCGAGCACGCGTTGAGCGGCGCGCGCACGATGCTCGAGCAGGCGAAGGTGCAGCAGGTGGCCCTCGCCGTGCCGCCCTTGCCCCAGGTCGAGCCGGCCACGGCGGGCGCGGTGATCGCCCGGGCCTTCGTGAAGCCCTGGACCGCCGGGCGCGTCGTGGTGCTCGCCGACGCCGCCACGGGTGCTGCCGTCACGCCGTGAGGGACGCTCGCCGGCGGTCGACTCGGGCGGCGCTCGGGACTAACCTTCCGAGCCCGTGGAACCCTTCAAGGTCCTGATCGTCGAGGACTCCCGCGCCACCCGAGAGATGCTCGCCGCCGCCGTCGAGCTCGCGGGCGGGGTCGAGGTGTACACCGCGGTCAGCGGCTTCGAGGCGCTCAAGGTGCTTCCGCGGCACCGCTTCGCCCTCATCATCACCGACATCAACATGCCCGACATCAACGGGCTCGAGCTGATCAACTTCGTCAAGAAGAACCCGAACTACCGGAACGTGCCGCTCTTCGTGGTGACGACGGAAGGGCGCGTGCAGGACCGTGACCGCGGGCTGCAGCTGGGCGCGAGCGAGTACCTGGTGAAGCCCTTCGAGTCCGAGACGTTGACGGCGCTGGTGCAGCGGTACCTGAGGCGCTGACGACTCGCCCATGGCTCCGCCGCGCGCGCTGTCCGAGTTCGTCGCCGAGGCCAACGAGGTTCTCGAGACGCTCGCGCACGACGTGGCGGTGCTCGACGCGCAGCGCGGCCGCGAGCCCGAGCCTGACCTGCTCAACGCCATCTTCCGCGCCGCGCACTCGCTCAAGGGCCTGTCGGCCATGTTCGGTCAGGAGCGCATCTCGGCGCTCGCCCACCACCTCGAAGACGTGCTCGACGCGCTCCGGCTGGGGAAGGTGCTGGCGAGCGACGCGCTGCTCGACGCGATCCTCGAGGGCGTCGACGTCTTGACGCTCATGCTGCGCGAGGCGGCGGGCGCGGCGCCCAGCGATGACACGGCGCGCCGGGTCGTGGCGCTGACCGAGTCCTTCGTGCGGCTCGCCTCGGGGGGCCAGCAGACCGCCGTCGACGTGCTCGACGAGGTGGGGCTCGACCCCGCCATCCGCAGCGTCTTCACCGAGTACGAAGAGCACCGGCTGCGCGAGAACGTGAAGAAGGGCGTCGCGCTGTGGAAGGTGCGGGCGGTCTTCAGCCTCGAAGACTTCGACCAGCGCCTCGCCGGGCTCAACGCCACCTTGAAGCCCCTGGGCGAGGTGATCAGCACGCTCCCCAGCTCGCAGCCCGGAGACGAGACCTCGATCGCGTTCGATCTCATCTTCGGCAGCTCCAGGCCCCAGCACGAGATCGAGACCGCGGTGCAGACGATGGCCACGGTGCAGCCGCTCACGCAGAAGCCGGTGCGGCCCCGCCTCGTCGTCGAGCCCGAGCCCGAGGCCCCGCGCACCCGGCCTGCGCCGCGCCCGCCCGTCTTCGCGTCCGACGTCAGCTCGCCCGAGCTCACGCCGCTGGGCAGCTCGAGCCCCTCGGGTGTCATGCAGGGCGCCGAGCCCAGCCTCCGCTCGCTGGCGCAGACGGTGCGCGTCGACATCGCGCGGCTCGACGGGCTCATGAACGTCATCGGCGAGCTCCTCACGGTGCGGGCCAACATCCACCGGCTGGCCGAGGTGGCGCGGCAGGCCGGCGCGACGCCGCTGCCAAAGCTGTGGGGCCAGGAGCTGCAGAAAGAGGCGCGCGCGCTCGAGCGCAAGCTCGACGAGCTGCAGGCAGGCGTGCTCGACGTGCGCATGGTGCCCCTCGGGCAGGTCTTCGACAAGCTCGCGCGCCTCATGCGCCGGCTCGTCCGCCAGAGCGGCAAGGACGTGCACTTCGAGGTGTCTGGTGGAGACGTCGAGCTCGACAAGCTCATCGTCGAGGAGCTGTCGGATCCCCTGATGCACCTGTTGCGCAACGCGCTCGATCACGGCGTCGAGCCGCCTGACAAGCGCATCGCCCAGGGGAAGGACGCGCGGGGCCTCATTCGCCTCAAGGCCCAGCAGCTCGGCAACCAGGTGCAGATCGAGGTGGGCGACGACGGCGCCGGCATGGACGAGGGCCGCATCAAGCAGGTGGCCATCGAGCGCGGCCTCGTCACCCGCGAGCTGACCGACGAGCTCGAGCGGCGAGATCTGCTGAACCTCGTGTTCCTGCCGGGCTTCTCGACGCGCAAGGACGTCAGCGAGCTGAGCGGCCGGGGGGTGGGCCTCGACGTGGTGAAGACGAACCTCGCGCGCCTGTCGGGCCTCATCGACATCGACAGCCGCCGGGGCGAGGGCACCACCTTCATGCTCACGCTCCCGCTCACCCTGGCCATCATCCGGGCGCTGATCGTCGGCGTCGCCGATCGCACCTTCGCCGTGCCGCTCAACTCGGTGACCGAGATCGTCGCGGTGAAGCCGGCCGAGCTGCGCACCATCGAGCGGCGCGAGGTGATCGAGGTGCGCGGTCAGACGCTGCCCTTCTTGCGCCTCTCGCGAATCTTCGGGCTGCAGGAGCTGCCGGTCGAGCGGCACTTCGTCGTCGTCATCGGGCTGGCGCAGGAAAGGCTCGGCCTCGCTGTCGACGCGCTCCTCGGCCAGGAGGACATCGTCACCAAGCCACTGGGCGGACGGCTCAAGGGGGTGCCCGGCATCGCGGGCGCGACCGAGCTGGGTGACCGACGCGCGGTGCTGGTGCTCGACGTCGCGGCCCTCGTCGAGGAGCTCAAGCGGCCCCCGGCGGCGGTGGGGTGAGCGATGCCGAGCAACCGCTTCGAGGCCCAGCTGACGCGGTTCTTCTACCGGCCCGACGAAGACGTCGGGGCGTGGCTCGAGCTCGCCCCCGAGATCGCCGAGGCCGGAGAGTCCATCGAGGAGCTGCCCGAGGAGTTCCTCGCCTTCGAGCTCGGCGCCGAGGTGTACGCGGTGCCCATCGGCGCGGTGCGCGAGATCCTCAAGGTGCCGGCCATCACCGGGGTGCCCCGCGTGGCCGAGCACGTGCTCGGCGTGATGAACGTGCGGGGCGAGATGCTGCCCGTCTACGACTTGAAGCAGCGGCTGCGGCTCGTCGAGGTGCCCCAGCGCGTCACCGGCCCCACCGACGTGCCGCGCGAGAGCCGCGTGGTGCTGCTGAAGGATCCCGAAGGCGACGCGGGCATCCTCGTCGACCGGGTGCAGGGCGTGGTGCGGCTCCCGTTGTCGAAGCTCGAGCCAGCGCCGAACCTCGGCGGCGATCGCCGGGCGGTGGCCGGGCTGGGCCGCGCGGGTGGCAACCTCTACATCCTGCTCGACGTCGAGGCGGCGCTCGCATGACCGACACCGTCGCCCAGCTCTGCGTGCTCGAGGTCGGTGGAGAGCAGTACGTCATCGACCTGAAGCGCGTCGAAGAGATCCTCCCGGTGCAGGCCCCGACCCCCGTGCCGAAGGCGCCCGGCTTCCTCGAAGGCGTGGTGAAGCTGCGCGGCGAGGTGGTGCCGGTCGTCGACGTGCGCAAGCGCCTGGGCGTGCAGCCGGCTGCCGGGCCCCTGAGGGATCGACGGGTGGCGAGGCGCGAGCGCATGGTGGTGTGCAAGCTCGGGCGCCGCCGGGTGGGCTTTCTCGTCGACGCGGTGTCGAAGGTGATTCGGGTCGAGCGCTCGGCGCTCCAGCCTGCGCCGCTGACCGCGCGGCCCGGGCGGCTGCCGCACGTGCTGGGCGTGGTGGGAGAGCCCGGCCAGCTCAAGCTGATGCTCGATCTGCTCTCGTTGGTGGCGGAGGACGCGTGAGATGACGTGGGTCGACCCGGATCCTGCGGCCGAGGGCCGGTACCGCACCGTGGCCGAGCTGTCGGCGGGCCCCGGCGCCGTGCCCGAGCTCATCGAGGCGCTCTTCGACGAGTCGTGGCGTGTTCGTCGCCTGGCGGCCGAGCGGCTGGGCACCCTCGGAGCGCAGGACGAGCTGGTGGGGCTCCTGCTCGAGGTGCTGACCCGCCGGGGCCAGCCGGGCGCGCGCAACGCCGCGGCCACCGCCCTCTCGCACCTCGGCGGCGTGGCGGTGGCGCCGTTGGTGCGCCTGCTGCGAGACGTCGACCCCGACCAGCGCAAGTTCGCCGCCGACATTCTCGGAGAGCTCGGCCTCGAGGCCGCCTCGCCCGCGTTGATCGACGCCCTCACCGACGCCGATCCGAACGTGCGGGTCGCCTCCGCCGAGGCGCTGGGGAAGACGGGGGGCCCACTCGCCCGCGCGGCCCTCGAGGCGCTCCTGGCGCGCACCGATCCGCTGCTCCAGGTGAGCGCGCTCGAAGCGCTGACGGTCCTCGACGCGCCGCCGCTGCCCGCGCTCGTGCCGCTCGTGGCCCACCCGCTCACCCGGCGCAGCGCCTGGCGGCTGATGGGCCGGGTCCGCCACCGCTCGGCCTGGGTGCTCGTGGTGCAGCACCTTCGCGTGAAGTCGACGCGCGACGCGGCGCTGCTCGCCCTGGGGTCGGCCACGGCGTCGTTCTCGGGCGACGTCGAGGCCGAGCTCGCCCTCGCCGTCACGGGCGTGGATGACGCGGTGGCGTGGTTGTCGCGCTGCCTGGGCTCCGAGGACGTCGAGCGGCGCGTGGGCGCGCTCCACCTGGTGCGGGCGGCGAAGCTGGCCGAGCTGGGGCCGAAGGTGGCCGAGGCGGCCGAGGGCGGAGCAGCCGCCGAGCTGTGTCTGGCCGTCCTCTCGTCGCTGGGCACGCCGGGCCTCGTGGCGCTCGTCGAGGGCACGTCGCC
>JANRKQ010000114.1:0-40308 GCA_033763395.1 Myxococcaceae bacterium | reverse complement strand
ACTGGCGAATGCCACGGTCGTTGGGAGGATCGCAGACGGGCTGGGTCGAGCCACCGCGAGCGACGAATTCAGCTTGCGCAGCCGTCTGATTCAGGTCACGAATCGCATCGTTCGCCTCGCAGGCACCGCCGCCCTGCACTGGCCTCATCAACGAGCAGAATCGCGGCCGCCCAGTGGCGTCGATCGCACCATTCGTTGACTCGCAGCTAAAGCAACGGCCGTCACAGTCCGCGGCAGAGATGGTCGTACCCTGACGGATCGAGCCACCCGACCACACGAGCGACCCACCGAAGTTCACGTACTTGCAGTATTCAGGAACGTCTCGCCCACCAACCGGCCGTTCCAGACTTTGGCCGGTACACGTTGAAGTGAACACTGAAGCCTGCCAGGCCAGGCTGGTGTTAAGTTCAAAACTAGCACCACAAGCGTAGCTCGCGTTCGAGCAGCCAGGCGAGAGCCTGGGCAGGCAGAATGTCGGAAACAGCGCTTCACCGTTCGCGTACGCCAACGTGGGTCGCGGCGCGCGGGGAAGGGAGGTCTTCGCTCCTTCAAGAACCGCTGGTGAGTAGTAGGTCGTATCGCCGCAGTACGACTGTCCACAGGGACCCAACCCACCGACGTCGCCCTCGCAGACTGAGAGGGGGCCGCAACAACGACCAGTTCCGAAGCCCGCTTCCGGCCGCCGGGCAATGCGTGCGAACGCCCCGAACCAGTTCTGCTTCGGGATGTTGAGCGACAGGATTGCGAGCTTGAACTGCTTCGAGATCATGTACTGACCTGTCTCATCAACCCCGGGGTCCTGCGCTACGACCCAATGTGTTCCCTGAATATCCTGGGGATAGGTCATCTGTGCGAACACCCCCGGGGTCCAGGGGTCGTTGACCAGGGCGCTTGCGTACTCGAGGTGAGGGATCCACTCCGGGTCAGTGTGCCGGTTCCAAGGGGCTACGGCCTCGAGCGCCTGGTTGAACGCGGCTTCCGAGACCATGACCCACACGACTTCTTCGCCGGAGCCCGGTCCCAAGGGCTGCTGCGCGATGGAACTGGCGACGATGTCGTCTTCAGCGGAAGGATACTCGGCCTGCCGAACCTTGCCGACAGTTGTCGACTCAGCTCCTTGGCAGCTGATCAGACAGACAGACAGACAGACAGACAGACAGACAGACAGACAGACCACGAAGCGTGCCAACGATGCATGGACTCCCCCTCGGTTGGCGCAGGAGTCTCACGATCGAAGACACGGTTTCAAGGGGTCATCGTGAGAAAAACGCGCAACGAATCCGTCAATGATGAACTCTTCCGCTCGAACAAGACGGATTCGCTACCTCTGCACTCAGCTGCCTTCTTCTGGGTACACCTCGTCGACTCGCGTCAGCCCTTCGTCTTCGCGAATGAGTTCATGAAGTCGACCAGCGTCGCCACGTCCCGCTCCGAGATCGCGTTGTACGCCGACACACGGATACCGCCCGTCAGCCGATGCCCCTTCAGCCCCACCATGCCCGCCTTCTTCGCCTCGGCGACGAACTGCTCCTCGAGCGCCTCGGTCGGCAACCGGAACACGATGTTCATCACCGATCTCGACGCCTTCTCCACCGGCGCCGAATAGAACCCGGCCATCCCGTCGAGCGTGCTGTACAGCAATTCCGCCTTCGCCCGGTTCCGTCGCTCCATCGCCTCGAGGCCACCTTCCCCCTCGAGCCACGCGAGCACGTTGCGCACGAGATAGATCGCGAGCGTCGGCGGCGTGTTGTACATCGAGTCGTTGTCGGCCTGCGTCTGGTACCGGAGGATCTTCGGAATGTCCTTGCGGCCGCTCTTCAGGAACTCGGTGTTCGCCACCACCACCACCACGCCCGACGGCCCGAGGTTCTTCTGCGCTCCGGCGTAGGTGAGCGCGAACTTCGACACGTCCATCGGGCGCCACAAGAAGTCCGAGCTCATGTCGCACACGTGCGGCACCGGCCCGGTGTCGAGGAACGTGTGGAACTGCGTGCCGTACAGCGTGTTGTTCGACGTCGTGTGCACGTACGCCGCGTCGGGCGCCAGCTGCACCTCGCCCTGCGTCGGCACCCGCACGTACCGGCCGTCTGGCAGCCGCGTGCTCGCCGCCACGCGCGTCTGGCCCACCAGCTTCGCCTCGTCGAGCGCCTTCTCCGACCACCCGCCCGTCAGCACGTAGTCGGCGCTCTTCCCCGCAGGCAGGAAGTTCATCGGCACCAGCGCGAACTGCATCGACGCGCCACCGGTCGTGAACAGCACCGTGTGCGACGCGGGGATCTTCAGCAGCCGCTTCAGCCGCTCCTGCGCCTCGTGGTGCACCGCCTCGTAGACCTTGCCACGGTGCGAGTGCTCCATGATCGACATGCCCGAGCCCTCGAAGTCGAGGAGCTCGTCACGGGCGCGCTCGAGCGCGGGGAGCGGAAGTGCAGCAGGACCGGGGTTGAAGTTGATGACGCGCATGGAGCTCCGAGGAGTAACGGTCAGACCGCCTTGTGCACGGCTTCCTGAAACAGCGGCGCCACATGATCGGCGTCGTTGAGCCGCACCACCTGGAGCGTGTCGAGCGACTCGCCTGACAACACGTTGAGCGTCGCCGGGGCCTGACGAAACGACCACACCCGCTCCAGCGGCAACCCGAGGATGCGGCACAGCAGCACCCGGTTCACCGCGTCGTGCGCCACCACCAGCACCGTGTCGTTCGACCCCAGCCCCTGCACCGCGCGCCCCAGCGCTGGCCACGCACGATCGAGCACCGCCTGGAGCGACTCCGCGTTCGGTCCCGCCGGCAGGTTCGCCGTGGGCCGGTGCTTCCACTGCTCGAGCAGCTCCGGGTGCGACGCCGCGATCTCCGTCACCAGCTTGCCTTCCCAGCCGCCGTGCGAGATCTCCTTGAGCCCATCGTCGAAGGACAGCATCGACGCCCGCGCGCCCCCGAGGATCAGCTCGGCCGTCTTGCGCGCCCGCGACAGTGGAGACGCCACCGCCTTCTGAATGCGCACCTCGGCCAGCCGCACGCCGAGCGCCCGCGCCTGCCCTTCCCCGCTCTCGGCCAGCGGAATGTCGGTGTGGCCCTGGTAGCGGCCTTCGCGGTTCCAGGGGGTCTCTCCGTGACGGCACAGCAGCACGTTCATGCCGCCGACCTGCCACAGGCGACCAGTCGCGGCAATCGGCGTAGAACCCCTTCGTGCTCTCGCTCTGGGACGCCTCGACCCACGCGCTCCGCCCGGCTTCGGGGCTGCCCGACTCGGGCTGGGTGCACCTGAGCCAACCCACGGCTGCCGAGCTCGAGGCGCTGGTCGCGACGGGCCTGCCGCGCACGTTCCTCGACCATGCCCTCGACCGCGACGAGGTGCCCCGGCTCGATCGCGACGACGGGCACGTGCTGGTGATCCTCCGCGTGCCCATCGCCACGCCGAACGACTCCATTCCGTTTCGCACGACGACGGTGGCCGTCTTCCTCGGGCTCCCCTGCCTGGTGACGTTGTCCCGAGACGCGGTCTCGCTCGACGAGGGGCTGCCGCACGGAGCGGTGCTGCCCGGCAACCCGAATCGGTTCCTCTTGCAGCTGGTCGCGCTCTCGGCGGCCCGTTTCCACGCCGCGCTGCGCTCGATCGAGCGCGACGTCGACCGCCTCGAAGACGCCCTGCAGGCCAGCCTGCGCAACCGCGAGGTGCTCGAGCTCCTCAAGTACCAGAAGGCGCTCGTGCACTTCACGACGGGGCTGTCGGGCAACGAGATCCTCCTCGCGCGGCTGCAGAAGGACCCCCACCTGTGCATCTCGCCCGCCGACACCGAGCTGCTCGAAGACGTGCAGGTCGAGCTCCGTCAGGCCATCGAGGTGACCCGCATCGCCGAGAACATCCTCTCCCAGATGATGGACGCGTTCGCCTCGATCATCTCGAACAACCTCAACGTGGTGATGAAGGTGCTCACCTCGCTCACGATTCTGCTGGCGGTGCCGACGCTGCTGGCGAGCCTGTACGGCATGAACGTGCGGCTCCCGATGCAAGAGCACCCGTACGCCTTCGCCGGCCTCGTCACGCTGTCAGCGCTGATTTCGCTCGGCCTCATGGTGATCTTCATGCGCCGGCGGTGGCTGTAGCGTAAACGTCGAGTCTCGCCGTGGCCCTCGCCCGTCTCGTCCAGCGCCGCCTCATCATCGTCACCGGCAAGGGCGGCGTGGGGAAGACCACGCTGACGGCCGCGCTCGCGCGCCGCTACGCCAACGAGGGCCGCCGGGTGCTCGCGGCCGAGATCGTGCCCACGCCCGACACGCCCTCGCAGCTCGCGCTGGCGCTCGGGTCGAAGCGCCCCACCGAAGAGCCCAGCCTCGTCTCGCCCAACCTCTGGGCCGCGCTCGTGACGCCCACCTCGGGCCACCACCGGTTCCTCGAAGAGAGCCTGCCGCTCAAGATGCTCGCCAACGCGGCGATGCGCTCGCAGGCGCTCAAGAAGTTCCTCTCGGCGGCGCCGGGCTTCAGCGACATGGGCGTGATGTACCGGATGCTCGATCTCATGAAGCGCCCCAACGAGGCGGGCGGCCACGCGTTCGAGATCGTGCTGCTCGACTCGCCTGCCACCGGCCACGCGCTGGCGCTCGCGCAGATCCCCGAGTTCCTGTTGCGCGTCATTCCCGGAGGCCCGATTCGCCGCGTGGCTGAAGAGGGGCTCGCCGTGCTGACCGACCCGCGCATCACCGGCACCGTCATCGTCACGCTGCCCGAGACGTTGCCCGTCACCGAGGCGATCGAGCTGCAGGCCGGGCTGGGGAAACACCGGCTGCCGGTGACGGCCATCGTGGTCAATCGCGTGCCGGCGGATCCGTTCTCGCGGGAGGAGCGCGTGGCCGTGCGGTCGCTCCTCGGGGCTCAGGCCGCGCCCGTGCTCGGCGCGAGAGAGCTCCGGCGCATCGAGCGGTCCGAAGCGGCCCTCGCGCTGCTCAAGGAACGGGCGCCGGCCGATCACGTCGTGCTGCACGAAGTGCCTGGGACTGGCAGCGATGCCACCGGCGCGCTCGTCGCGGCGCTCTGAGCTACGCGGGCCACGAAACGCCGGTGAGCTTCTCGCTCTCGGCCCACAAGCGACGCGCTGCCTCGTCGTCCTGCGCCGCGGCGTTGGGATCGCGCGGCTTGGACTTGTCGAAGTACTTCCCCGACACGCCTTCGACGTCCTTCGAGGTGGCCAGGTAGATGCTCGTGGCGGCGCCTTCGGCGTTCGAGATCATGAACAGGCCGGCGATCTTCCCCACCACACCCCACAAGCCGGGCTTGGCGAGGAAGTTCGAGCGCACCACGCCGGGGTGCAGGCTGTTGGCGGTGACGGGGGTCCCCTCGAGGCGCCGGGCGAGCTCGCGGGTGAAGAGAATGTTCGCGAGCTTCGAGCGGCTGTACGCCTTGAAGGCCGCGTACGGCTGGCTCATCAGATCCGAAAAGTCCATGGCCGCACCGCGGTGCGCCTCACTGGCGACGCTGACGACACGCGCCGCGGGAGACTTCTTCAGGGCTGGCACCAGGAGCAGCGTGAGCGCGAAGTACGCGAGGTGGTTCGTCGCGAAGGTGAGCTCGTAGCCATCGACCGTCACCTCGCGCTTCGGGTTCACCGCGCCCGCGTTGTTCACCAGCACGTCGAGGCGGTCGAACTTCGCCAGCACCTCGCGCGCGAGCTGCTTCACCGACGCCATCGACGACAGATCGGCCAGCAGGAAGCTGATGTTCTGGTTCCCGGTGGTGGCGACGAGGTCGGCGACCACCTGCTTCGTCTTCTCCGGGTTGCGCCCGACGAGGAGCAGCTCGGCGCCCTCCTTCGCAAGAGCCCGCGCCGTCTCGAGCCCGATGCCCGCAGTCGCGCCCGTCACCACCACCCGCTTGCCCGTCATCGTGCCCATTCGCCTCTCCGTTCGCGGCCGATGTACGGGTCGTCGATGTCCATCGCAACGGCGCGCGCTCGTCGTTAACATCACTTCACGATGCAGCCCGCCGATCTCCACACGCTGGTGACGACGAAGAAGGTGATCGTCGCGTGCGGCGCCGGGGGCGTCGGGAAGACCACGACCGCAGCCGCCCTGGCCCTCGCGGGGGCACGCGCAGGCCGCCGGGTGCTGGTGCTCACCATCGATCCGGCCAAGCGGCTCGCGCAGGCGCTGGGCATTCGCGAGTCGATGCGTCACCCGACGCCGTTGTCGAAAGAGACGCTGGCCGAGGCCGGCGTCACCACCGGCACCCTCGACGCGTGGATGCTGAACCCCGACGTCGTCTTCGAGAGCCTCGTGCACCGCATGGCGCCCTCTCCGGCCCAGGCCCAGCGCGTGCTCGACAGCCGGCTCTTCCGCCTGTTGTCCGAGCTCGTCGCGGGCATGCAGGAGTACACCGCCGCCGAGGCGCTCTTCGAGCTGTCGACGAGCGGGAAGTACGATCTCGTGGTGCTCGACACGCCGCCCGCGCGCAACGCGCTCGACTTCCTCGAGGCGCCGGGAAAGCTCGCCCGCTTCCTCGACGAGCGCATCATCAGCCTCTTCCTGCCGTCGACCTCGAAGGGCTTCTTCAAGAAGGCGCAGGAGCTCATCGGCAACGTCTTCGGTCGCGTCTTCGGCGCCGAGTTCTTCGCCGAGCTCCAGGAATTCCTGGCGGCCTTCTCGGGCATGTTCGGGCCGATGCGCGCGCACGCCGAGGGCGTTCGCAAGCTGCTCACCTCGAACGAGGCGTCATTTCTGCTGGTGACGAGCCCCGATCAGGCCGCGCTCGAAGACGCGCGCTACTTCCGCGATCGGATCCTCACGATGAAGTTGCCCTTCGCGGGCTTCATCTTGAATCGCTCGTGGGTGCGCACCGACGGGCTGGTGTCTCCCGACGCGCTCGAGCACACACCCGAGGCCGAGCTGCCCGGCGCCCGCAGCGGCCTCACCAAGCTCAAGGCGTTGGCCGCGGTGGAACTCGAGCGCGTCAAACGGGACGCCGCCCTGCTCGAGCAGCTCGCCAAAGAGGTCCCCTCCACCGCCTTCGCCATCGCCACGCCCTACCTCGGCGAGGCGATCGAAGACGTGAAGGGCCTCGCGCAGCTCGCCCGTGGCATTACCGGCGCTGCGTAGCCGTCACGGCATGGTGCGGAACGGGCCCTTGAGGTCCTCGGGCACGTCTCCATCGAAGGTGAGCACGAAGCCCGTGCCCTTCTTCGCGGGATCCTTCGAGAACTTCGGCGCGAACTTCTTGCCGCCGAACTCGATGACCAGCTTGCCGCCCTGCACGTCCCACCGGCCTTCGACCACCTTCGGCTGGGTCTTCTGCGTGTCGTACGGCTCGAACGAGTAGCGGTAGGTGCCGTCGTAGTGGAGCGCGAGGAACCGATCGGGCCCGCCCTCGTAGCCGGCGAACCAGGTGCCCATCAGCGCCTGCACGTTCTTGTCGTACTTGAGCTTGTTGGTGAGCCACGCGCCGTTGATCGGCTTGCCGTCGGAGATGAAGACGATGTCGGTGACGCAGACCGGTTGGTCGGGGTCATCGGCGGGGAACTGATCGCGCACCTCGAGGGTGAGCCGCGTGGTGGTGATGGGCTTGTCGAGGGTGAACGTCTGCAGGCCCCGCTCGTCCTTGAGCTCGATGGCCTCGCGCTGTTTGCCCGCGATGAAGAGCAGCTTGTGCGCGCGCGCGAACTCACCCCAGGTCGACTCGTTGAAGTTGTTGCCCGTCGAGATGCGGATCTCGTCGATCTTC
This sequence comes from Myxococcaceae bacterium, assembly GCA_033763395.1. Taxonomy (GTDB): domain Bacteria; phylum Myxococcota; class Myxococcia; order Myxococcales; family Myxococcaceae; genus Xiheimicrobium. The sequence continues at coordinate 32,602 of JANRKQ010000114.1, read as the reverse complement.
GTCGGCGTGGTGAAGCCGAAGGTGATGACCTCGTTGAGCGGATCGGCGGTGGTGCTGCACCAGGCCGTCGCGTCACGCGCGTCGAGCAGGTTGAGCGGCTGGTACAGCGTCGGCCGCGTGTCCTTCTTGAAGTAGCCCGTCGCCTGCGCGTACCCCACGCCGCCCGCCAGCGAGGGCAGCGCGAGCAGCAGCACGATCCCCGAGAGTGCGCGTCGCATGCCGCCCACTCTCTCGCCTTCCACGCCGACAATCCACCTTCGATGCATGGGGAAGAACGAGGGGCGTCAGCCGGGTTTGTGGCATGACGCCGCCCATGACTCGCCTGTGTTGGACGTGGATGCTGGGGATCACCTTCGCGCTGTCGTGCTCGAAGTGTGACGACGCAGCGGCGGTGGTCGACGCGGGGCCGGTGGACGCCGGGCCGACGATGCTCTCCGAGAAGGAGCCCAACGACGGGCCCGACACCGCGCTCGTCATCTCGGCTTCGAGCGTCGTCGAGGCCACCCTCGGGGCCGATGCGCAGAAGCCGGACGAAGACTGGTACGCGCTCAAGTCTGCCCTGCCCCGAACGGTCGACCTCACCGTCACCACGCCCATGGGCGGAGACATCGCGATCGAGGTGATGGACGCGACGCGGGCCACGCTGGCGGCAGTGAACGCCCAGGGCCCCGGCGGCGAGGAGCGCCTGCCCAACCTCGACGTCTCAGGCACGGTGCTGGTGCGCGTGGTGACGGTGAAGAAGGGCGTCGGTGGCGCGTACACCGTGACGGCGCTGCTCCGCGACCGCCAGCCGGGCTTCGAGCTCGAGCCGAACGAGCGCCGCGTCGACGCGACCCAGGTGCAGCTCGGCCAGGCCGTGTCGGGCTTCGTCTCTCACCCGGGCGACGTCGACTTGTTCCGCTTCGAGCTGCCGGCGCCTCCCGGAGCCGAGCCCGCGCCGCTGGAGGAGCTGCCGGTGGCTGACGCGGGCGACGATGGGGGCGTGGCTGACGTCGACGCCGGAGCCGTCGTCGCCGACGCGGGCAGTCCGGGCCCCGAGCCCCGGCTCGCGCTGCGCGTCGACGTGAGCGCGCTGTCGGGCGTGGCGTTCGAGCTCCAGGTGCTGACCGAAGCCGAGGCGGTGCTCTTCCAGGCGCGCTCGCGCGAGTCGTCCGGCCTCTCCTTGCGCAACGTCGGCGTGCGGCAGTCCGACAGGGTGTTGTACGTCGCCGTGCGCAGCGCTCCGCTCTCGACCGCGAAGGACGCGAAGCGGGGCTTCAGCATCGATCGCTCCTACACCCTCACCCTCGTCCCCGAGGAGGCCGGCGCCTCGGCCGAGTACGAGCCCAACGACGAGCTCGGCAAGGCCACCGATCTGCCGCCCAACTCGTACCGCGAGGGCTTCATCAACCCGCGCGGCGACGTCGATTATTTCAAGCTCACCACCGACGGCCCGTCGATCGTCAAGGCCACCGTGACAGGCGTCGACAAGGTCGACCTGCAGCTGTCGGTGGTGCGGCCCGTCGAGGGCAAGCCCGACGAGGTGCTGCTCAAGGCCAACGAGGGCGCGGCGAAAGAACCCGAGCAGCTCAACAACGTGCGCTGTGACGGCGTGTGCTGGTTCCGCGTCGAGGGCGTCGCGCGCAAGGTGGACGGCAAGTGGGTGAAGGAAGACGAGAACGCCGACCAGTCCTACCGGCTCACCACGCAGGTAACGCCGGACGACGGCTCCGAGGAGCGCGAGCCGAACAACGCCGCCGATCAGGGCACCCCGATCGTCTTCGGCAAGGCCGTGCGTGGCACCGTCTACCCAAAGAAGGACGTCGACTTCTTCGCGCTCGACTTGCGCGACCGGCAGGTGAAGACGCCGCTGTCGGCCCAGCTCATCGGCGTGCTCAAGGTCGACGTGGGGCTCTACCTGCACCGCGTCGAGGCCGACGGGAAGCTGACACTCGTGCAGACGAGCGACTCCGGGAAGGGCGACAAGCCCGAGTCGATTCGGTTCTCGGCCGAGCCGGGCCTCTACGTCTTCGAGGTGCGCGACGTGAAGAACCGCGAGTCGAATTTCCAGGACAGCTACCAGCTCACCGTCGACGAAGGGGACTGACCGCCTGCCCACTCGTCACTGCGGGGCGCGCGGGTTTGCGCTACGACCAGTGCCATGGACGTCGAAGCCGGCATTCAGCAGCTCAAGAAAGACCTCAACGCCGTCATCCTGGCCCACTACTACCAGGAGTCCGAGATCCAGGACGTCGCCGACTTCGTGGGCGACTCGCTCGCGCTCGCGCAGCAGGCCGAGAAGACGACCGCCGACGTCATCGTCTTCTGCGGCGTGCACTTCATGGCCGAGACCGCGAAGATCCTGAACCCGAACAAGCTCGTGCTGCTGCCCGACCTCGACGCCGGCTGCTCGCTGTCCGACCGCTGCCCGCCGGGGCCCTTCAAGGCCTTCAAGGACAAACACCCCGATCACTTCGTCGTCACCTACGTGAACTCATCGGCCGCGGTGAAGGCGCTCTCGGACGTCATCGTCACCAGCTCGAACGCGGTGAAGATCGTCTCGAAGATCCCGGCCGACCGGAAGATCCTCTTCGCGCCCGACCAACACCTGGGCCGCTACGTGATGAAGCAGACCGGCCGCGACATGGTGCTGTGGCCGGGCGCCTGCATGGTGCACGAGATCTTCAGCGAGAAGCGCCTCGACCAGTTGAAGGTCGAGCACCCCGACGCCGACGTCATCGCGCACCCCGAGTGCGAGGCTCCGGTGCTGGCGCACGCGGACTACATCGGCTCGACCAAGCAGCTGCTCGAGTACACGGTGTCGAGCCCGAAGCAGTCGTTCATCGTGGTGACCGAGGCGGGCATCATTCACCAGATGCAGCTGAAGAGCCCGGGGAAGACCTTCATCCCCGCGCCGCCGGACAACGGCTGCGCCTGCAACGAGTGCCCGCACATGCGGCTCAACACGATGGAGAAGCTGTACCGCTGCATGCGTGACAAGACCCCCAAGCTCGATCTCCACCCGGAGCTGCGGCAGGCCGCGTACGCTCCGCTGAAGCGCATGCTGGAGTGGAGCTGAAAGAGAGCCATGTACCGATTCACCTCGAAGCCCGCGTGGACGCTGGTCGAACTCAAGAAGGGTGAAGCCGCGCCCGAGGTGTACGAGGCGCTCGAGACGCCGGTGAGGCCCGCCGACATCGTCGCTCGCGCGCTCGCCCGCATCGAGTACCGCACGCTGACGCTGTTGGCGCGGGTCGAGCAGGCCGTCGCCCAGGGCGCTGGCGACGTGGTGCTGGCCAAGCCGCCGAACGATCTGCCGGCGCTCCTGCGCACCGCCGATCAGCTCCTGACCTTCTCGAGGCTCGAGGCCGGAGAGCGCGCCAGCGTGTGGCGCTGCGAGTGCGGCACCCGGTACGCCGTGCCGGTCTCGCTCATGCGCCCGGTGAGCATCCGCTGCGAGCGCTGCGGCCGCACGCTCGATCTCGACCCGCTCCGCGTCGTCGAGCACTCGCACCTCGCCGATCCCCTGATGGCCGAGGTCAACGCCTATCGGAAGGCCGTGGCCGATTTCTTCCGTGAGGCGATGGCGCGCGGCTGGCCCGTGCTGGTGTCGAAGGTGGACCAGGCGGGCTGAAGCCGATGCGCCGCAGCACGCTTGATCTCTTGCGCTGCCCCTCGTGCGCGGCGAGCAGCCTTGTACCCGACGCCGACGTCGCCGAGCCGGCCCTCATCTTCGGGCCCGTGCGCTGCCTGGGCTGCCGTCGCACCTGGCCCGTGCACGAAGGCCTCATCGACCTCGCGCCGGAGCGGGCGAACGCGACTGGCCTCCAGCAGGCCATGGAGCTGCCCTGGGTCGCCCGCTCGTGGGAGCGCTACGTGCGGCCCGCCGTCGACGCGGTGCTGACGCGCGGCCAGCTCGATCGCGACAGTGAGTACGTGGCGATGCGCTCGATGCTGGGCGCGCCGCCGGGGCCGGTCATCGATCTCGGCTGTGGGCCCGGGTTGTTCCTCAAGAAGCTGGTGCGCGATCTGCCGGCCGTGCACGTCATCGGCGTCGACGTGTCCCGGCCGATGATCGAAGAGGCGATGGCGCAGTTCCGCGAGCTGCAGCTCGCCGCCGACTTCGTGCGCGCCGAGGCCCCGCCCCTGCCCTTCCTCGACGCCTCGCTCGGCGGCGTGCTGGCGAGCGGCATGGTGCACTTCGTGGCCGATCTCGACGGCCTGCTCGCCGAGGCCCGCCGCACGCTGAAGCCCCGCGGCCGCTTCGTGGCGAGCACCTATGACGCCTCGGGCGGCGTGAAGCGCCTGCACCAGAGCGCTGGCCTGCACCCGCGCAGCGAAGACGCCCTCAAGGCGAGCGCCGAGCGGGCGGGCTTCATCCGCTTCGAGCGCATTCGGGTGGGGCCGGTGCTGGTCTGGAGCGCGGAGCTGCCGTGATCAGCCTGGGCGAGCTCGTCATCTGTCTCGTCGCAGCCGCCCTTCCCATCGGGGGCGTGGTGCTGCTGGTGCTCCTCGTGCGGGGCACGCAGCAGAAGACCGACCTCGGCCTCAACCTGAAGGTGGCGAACGCCTGCCCCGGGTGTGGAACAGCCCTCCCGGCGGTGCGCGCGCCGAAGAACCTGCGGCAGTTCATGTGGGGCGGGTGGACGTGCAGCGGCTGCGGCCGAGAGCTCGACAAGTGGGGCCGAGCGCTGCCGCCGTCGTGACGTCGATCAGATGAACACGCCGCCGCGGGCGTCGTGGCGAGCCGTCTCCGGCAGCCGCGTCTTCTCGGACGAGCCCTTGAGCGACTCGAGCATCGTCGCCTTGTGGTGGGCTCCGCAGTTCTTGCACTTGCACTGGCCGCGCGGGCACGTGCAGTCCGACGCGCTCTTGCAGTTGCAGGTGGCGTTCGTCCGCTCACCGAGCACCGGCCGATCGAACGGCGCGGCGAAGGCCGTGAACCCCACGGTGACCGCAGCAACCTTGATGAACGATGCGGCGCGCATGAGAGCCCCTTTCGGAAAGACGACTGCGACCTACATCACCCCCGACACCCTTGCCAAGTGCAGCCAAAGCACAGAAGGTGCGCCGCCTTCGTGACGCCCACCCTGCCACGCCCGACGCCGACCCAGCTCGCCTGGATTGTGGCCTGTTGCTGCGGGGTTGCGCCGCTGTTCGCGAGCCAGTTGCTCCCGCTGGTCGACCTGCCGCAGCACCTGCACCTCATCTCGGTGCTCCACCGCCTCGATGACGCCTCGACCCTGTTTCCCGAGGTGTTCGAGCGCCGGGTGCAGCTGACGCCCTACCTCGGGTACTACTACCTTGTGTCCTGGCTCTCGTGGCTTCTGCCGCTCGAGACCGCCAACCGCCTCTTTCTCGCGGCCTATGTGGTGGGGCTGCCGCTCTCGCTCGGGTTTCTCCTCAGGAGCCTCAAGCGGCCCGCGTGGCCGGCGCTGTTGGCGCTCCCCTTCGCGTATGGGGACAGCTTCGGGTGGGGCTTCTTGAACTACTGCAGCGCGCTGCCGCTGGCCTTCCTCACCTGCGGTTTCTTCGTGCGGGCGATCGAAGACGCTCCGAAGCGGAGGACCTGGGCCCTTGCGCTCGGCTTCTCGCTCGTGGCGGTGCTGCTCTTCCACGTGCAGGTGTTCGCCTGGCTCGGCGTGGCGCTGCCCTTCCTGCTCCTCACCACGCCCGCCCCCGAGGACCCGAGAGGCGACGGCGAGCAGCGCCTCATCGACTTCTACCTCCAGGCGAAGACGCGGTACTTCGCCAACCCGCGCCAGACCCTCAAGGAGGCGGTGCGCGCGCGGCTCCCCGCGCTCCTGGGCGTGGTGCCCGGCGTGGCGCTCTTCGTCGCGTGGATCGGCCTGCGCGTCGGAGAGCCCGCCGAGATCGCCCCGGGCCAGCCCTGGAAGTCGTGGGGCCCGATGCTGTCGAAGGAGAACCTCGCCTGGAAGTCCTTCGAGCAGAACCGCGACGAGTTCCTCCCGATGCTGGGGAACCTGCTTCGTGACGGCTCAGACGCGCTGGCGCCGAAGGTGGCGCTGGGCCTCGCCGCGCTCGCCGTGGTGTTGGCCTTCGTCTTCGGACGCGAGAACCGTGAAGGCCCCCTCGCACGCTGGCGCATCGTCGGGCTCGCGGGCCTGGGTGTGCTGCTCTACTTCGCCCTGCCCTTCGATATCCGCGGGTACATGTACTACCTCAACACCCGCTACGCGCACCTCGCCGCGGCGCTGCTGGTGGTGTGCGTGCCGCCCGTGAAGACGGAGCGCGCGCAGCAGCTCGTCTGGCTCGGCGTGGTGGTGGGCGCGCTGACGGCCTGGCCGCTCGTCCGCGGCTTCTCGGACTTCGACGGCGAGTCGCGGGCGCTGGTGAACCTGGGCGACGACGGCGCCGACAAGGCCCGCGTCATGGGCATCATCGCGGACCCCGGCTCTCGCTTCATGACGCACCCGGTGTACCTGCACGCCTCGACGGTGGTCGCGCGCGCGCGGGGAGGCCTCACCAACTTCAGCTTCGCGCTCACGCCCCACTCGCCGCTCAAGTACCGGGGCGAGCCGCCACCGACCTTCCCTTCGGAGTGGGACCCGCGCCCCTGGGCGCAGTACGCCCACGCCTACGATCACTTCGTCATCCGCGGGGTGCACCCCTCGCAGCTCTTCGGCCAGAAGCTCGAGCAGGAGTTCTTCATCGCCGGCCAGCGCGGAGACTTCTTCCTCGTGCGCCGCCGCTGAAAAGGCGCGAGCACCGGCGCGGCCCGTGGCAGATTCGCTGGCACCATGAGTGATCCCCTCTCGATGACGGTGGCGCAGGTCGAAGCGCTCGACGAGGCGAAGACGGCTGAGGTGCTGGCGGCGTGGGTGAAGGCCAGGAAGGCCGAGCTGCCCGAGGCGCTGGCGCAGTCGAAGTCGAAGCCCCACGCGAAGCTGGGCAAGAAGGCGCTGTACCAGCTCAAGTCCGGCGGCGTGGCGGTGGCCGAGGTGAAGCCGACGTTCTCGGACGTGCCAGCGCCGCTGCCGACGAAGGAAGACGACGAGCTCTACGGCACCATGTCGTCGGTCCTCGGCACGGGCGACCGTGCGTTGTTCTTCTGCAGGCCGATTCGGGGTGGCGGCCTCGAGCTGTACCAGGGCATCGTGAGCGACACCTTCGGCATCGTGCAGTTCGCGCGCGTTCAGGCCAACCGCGCCGTCTACCGCACCCGCATTCGCGAGCTGCGCGCCCAGACCGAGATCTCGCTCCTCTACTGCCCGCTGCCCCGCATCCTCGAGGAGCTGGGGCGTGGTGTGTCGATGAACGAGAAGAGCGGCACGGCCCTGACGCAGGAGATGATGGACGGCCTGCGCGAGCTGGGGGTGGTCGCGCTCGACCCCCTGTGGAAGGTGCCCGCGCCCGAGGCCAACGACGCGAGCCTCGCGCAGTCGAGCGCGTCGCTGTTCCAGGAGAAGGAGATCTCGGAGTGGCTGCCGCCCGAGTCGCAGCTCGCCGAGCTCTCGTCGAAGAGCACCGAGCTCAAGGCCGCGGCGCCAGACACGAAGACGTTCGAGCAGCAGCGCGCCGAGCTCGCCGAGACGATGTCGAAGGCGTTCTTCACGGCTGAACTCCGGCAGGTGTTCGCGCGAAGGCTCTGGCTCATGGGCGAGCTGTTCGACCACCAGCAGCGCGCTCCGGCGGCGGCGCTCTCACGCGCGACCGCCCGCGAGCTATTCCACGGCTCAGCGCAGCTGCCCTTCCAGACGACCCTCTTCACCCGCTCGTTCGCGCTGAGCGCGCAGGACAGGGTGAAGGCGATGCTCGAGACGATGCGGCAGGACCGGCTGACAGCGCCGCCCGAGGCGCGCATCGGCGCCGAGCGCGCGGAGCCCTGAAGCCTCGAACGCCGACCCACGCGCGGTCGGAAGCGCCTCACCTCACAGGCACTGCAGCGTCATCTCGTACGGCCCCTCGGTGGGCACCGCCTGCGTGACGTTGTGCGTGCGCGGCTTCTGTTTCTTACGCCCCGGGCACACGTACGTCACTCGGAGATCGCCCGGCGGCACCTCGATCACCTGGCCCTGGGTGAGCTCCGTGCCTGCGACCGAGATCCTCACGCCAGGCGCCGCCTTGAAGCTCACCTTGACGAGCGATGGCGGCGCTGAAGGGCCCGGGGCAGGCGTGGCTTCGACGGGCGCCGGCTTCGGGGGCACTGGCTTCTTCGTCGGCGATGACGGCCACAGCGCCCACGCCAACAGCGCCACCGCCGCCACCACCACCAGGCCGATCACCACGATGGCCGTCCTCCGCCCCGCCACGCCCACCTGGCTGTCTTCGAAGTGCGCCATGTCGACGGTCGCGATGGCGTCGTCAGGGTCGAGCGCGGGCGCGGGCCGTCGTCTCGCCTCGGGGGCCGGCCGGCGATTGCGAGACGGACGCGCAGCGCCCGGTGCCTGGGGCGGTGGCGGCGCTGGAGCCTCCGTCTTCGTCTTCTCGGGCTGAAAGCGGCGCTCGTCGCGCGTCGGCCCCGTCACGTCGTCCGGCACCGGAGGCCCGGGCCTCGACTGCGGCCGGGGCGCAGGCGGCGGTGGCCGGACGGGCGGGTTCGACACCGTCGAGATCGATGGATCGCTCGGCTGCGGATCCGAAGGCTTCAGCTCACGCGTCGGCTCGAGCCACGAGGCCACGTCGCCGGTCTTCAGCTCGGTGGGCCCGGTGGTGCGAATCGCCGTCGGCCCCACCTCGATCGATCGATCTGAGTCGATGACCGAGAGCGTGGGGGAGCTCTCGCTCGCGCTGACCGCGGCCTCCACCGGCGGCAGCGTCGGAATCGACGGCTGGGGCACGTCGATGGGCGCCGTGGCGATGACGTCGCGGCCCTTCGGGCGGATCGGCTCCGTCGTCTCGACCTGCGAGGGCACCGGCTCGAGCCGCACGTCGCGCGTCACGGCCTTGCCCACCGGCATCGTCGGCTTCTCGAGCCGCGGGGCGCCGGGCATCGAGGCGGTGCGCTCGTCGTCGTCGAAGGGACCCTTCTTCTTCGGCAGCGGCGGCGCCAGCACGCCCTCGCCCTTCGTCTGCGCGTTGGGCGGCACGAAGACGCTCGTTCGTTCGTCGTCGTCGCCGAACAGCTCGGCCATGTAGTGGGCGACGTCGTCCTTCGTGGTGGGCGCCGAGGCGGCGATGAAGGCGTCGAGGGCCACGCGCACCTCGTCGGCCGTCTGGTAGCGCTTGCCGCGGTCCTTCTCGAGGCACTTCATCACGATGCGCGACAAGGCCGGGGGAAAGCCGGGGACGACCTCCGTGGGCGCGGGCGGGTCCTCCATGCGAATCGAGTAGATCACCGCCTCGGTGGTGTTCCGGTAGAACGGGCTCTTGCCCACGGTGAGCTCGTACAAGAGCGTGCCCAGCGCGAAGAGATCGGCGCGGTGGTCGAGCTTCTCCTGCGTGAGCTGCTCCGGCGCGAGGTAGAGGAACTTGCCCTTGATGACGCCCGGCTTCGACCGGCTCATCCACGCGGTGGCCTTGGCGATGCCGAAGTCGACCAGCTTCACGTCGCCGCGGTAGCTCACCATCACGTTCTGGGGGCTCACGTCGCGGTGAATGATGCCCAGCGGCTTCCCATCGGCGGTGCGCTCGTGCGCGTGGAAGAGCCCCTCACACAGCCGCGCGATGACCCAGGCGCCGACGCCGGGAGGAATGGGCGCGCCGCGCTCCTGCTCCTTCTGGAGCACCTTGCGCAGGTCGATGCCGTCGACCCACTCCATGGCGATGAAGGTGGTGCCGTCGAGCCGGCCGAGCTCGAACACCTCGACGATGTTCGGGTGGTGGAGCTGCGCCGCGATGCGCGCCTCGTCCAGGAACATCGTGAGGAACTCAACCTCCTCGGCGAGGTACGGGAGGATGCGCTTGAGCACCATCATGCGCCCCACCCGCGTGTCCTTCGCGAGGTAGAGCTCGGCCATGCCGCCCACGGCGAGCCGCTTCAGCAGCAGGTAGGGGCCGTACGGCACGGCATTCTGGGGACCGTCGTTCGCGATGGGCTCGTCCCTCTACGAAGCCGGAAAGCCTAGTACCGATAGAAGCCTTCGCCCGTCTTCTTCCCCAGCTTGCCGGCCCGCACGAGCTTCTTGAGCAGCTGCGGGGGGCGGAAGGTGGGGCTCCCCGTCTCGGCGTAGAGGTACTCGGCGATGGCCAGCCGCACGTCGAGGCCGACGAGATCGCCCAGCTCGAGCGGCCCCATCGGGTGGCCGTAGCCGAGCTTCATCGCCGAATCGATGTCCTCGGCCGAGGCGACGCCCTCTTCCAGCATGCGGGTCGCCTCGAGCCCCAGCGCCACGCCCAGCCGCGACGAGGCGAAGCCAGGCGAGTCCTTCACGACGATGAGCTGCTTGCCGATGGCGGCCCCGTACGCGCGCACGCGCTCGATCGTCTCGTCGCTCGTCTGGAGCGCCCGCACCACCTCGAGCAGCTTCATGAGGTGCACCGGGTTGAAGAAGTGCAGGCCCACCACCCGCTGGGGGTTCGTCGCCGCGGCGGCGATTTCGGTGAGGCTCAACGAGCTCGTGTTCGTCGCCAGCACCGCGTCAGGCGCGCACAGGCCGGAGAGGCTCCGGAACAGCTCCTGCTTGAGCGCCAGCTTCTCGGGCGCGGCTTCGATGACGAGCTGACAGGCCGACAGCTCGGCCAGCGTGTCGGTGACCGAGAGGCGCGCCAGCGCTGCCGCCTTCGCCTCGGGCGTCACCTTCTTCTTCTCGACGCCGACGGAGAGGTTCTTCTCGATCTTCGAGAGGCCTGATTCGGCGGCCGCGCGGGTGACGTCGAACAGCACCACCCCGAAGCCGGCCTGCGCCGACACGTGCGCGATGCCGTGGCCCATCGTTCCGGCGCCCACGACGCCGACGGTCTGAAAGCTCATGGAGTGGCTGTGTAGCGCAGCCCTTCCGTCACTTCTTTCTCTTCTCGAGGAACGCCCCCATGCGCGCGTGCTTGTCGGGCGAGTCGAACAACAGGCCCTGCGCGAGGCGGTCGATCGGATCCGGCGCGGCCGGCCGCGCGTGCGCGTTGAGCGACACCTTGGCCACCTGCACGGCGAGCGCCGAGTGCTGGGCGATCTCGTGCGCCAGCCGCCTGCCCTCCGCCACGGCGTCGGCCTCGACCAGCCGCTCGAAGAGGCCCAGGGCGAAGGCCTCGTCGGCGTCGACGAGCCGGCCGGTGAAGATGAGCTCCTTCGCGCGGCCCAGCCCCACCACGCGGGGCAGGCGCCAGGTCCCTCCGGCGCCGGGGAAGAGCCCCAGGGAGACCTCAGGCAGCCCCACCTTCGCGCCCTTCGAGGCCACGCGGAGATCGCACGACAGCGCCAGCTCGAGCCCGCCTCCCAGCGCGTAGCCGTCGATGGCGGCGATGGTGGGCCGGGGGAAGTCTTCGAGCTTCTGGAACAGCCGCTGGTTGAGGCCGAAGAAGGCCTCGCGGTGGGTGCGCGACTTGAGCTCGGCGATGTCGGCGCCGCCCGCGAACGCCTTGCCGCCCGCGCCGGACACCACCACCGCGCGAAGCTCGTCCCGCTCGCTCCACGCGTCGAGCGTCGCGTGGAGGGCGTCGATCAGCTCCAGGTTGATGGCGTTGCGCACCTCGGGCCGGTTCAGCTCGAGGTGCCCGATTCCGGCGTCGATGGAGGCGTTCAGCACCCCCATGGCGTCACTGCACCTGGCCCTGCAGCTCCGCGCAGTCGGTGGGGTACAGCACGTACGTGAAGCCGTTCGTCGGCGTGGTGCCCGGCACGTAGCCGGCGTCGCGATCGCCGCCACAGTTGGGGTTCCCGATGCAGGGCGCGTGCGTGTAGGTGTCCCAGATGCCGGTGAGGCCGTTGGGGAACGACACCATGCCGCCGTCGGCCGCGATCGCGCGCCAGTCGCAGCGCACCGAGCCGCCGTCACGCGTCTCGCCGAAGGTGAAGAAGTTGTTCACCAGCACGCCGCCGGTGATCTCGAAGCCGTTGTAGCCGCCGACGCCGCCGTCCGACGCGACGCGGGTGAGGGCGAGCGGCATCGGGTTGGTGAGCATCACCGGCCCGGGGATGAAGACGCGCGTCGAGGCCAGCTCCGGGTTGGGCCGCGAGTTGCCGTTCATCGAGTTGCCGAAGCCCACCATCGCCGTCACCGGCTGGCTCATCACGCCGGCGTCCAGCAGCTCGATCTCGAGCACGCCACCGTCGTTGCGCACCGCCGCCTGGCAGCCGTTGCCGAGCTGGCGCCGGTAGCCGAACCGATCCCACGTGTTGAACTGCGACTTGTAGAAGCCGCGAATGTTGAGCAGGTCGCCCACGCGCGGCTGGTAGGTGCGCGGCAGGTCGGTGAAGTCCTTGAAGATCCACAGGCCCTGGCGGTTGTCTCGCGTGTCCTGCACCCAGAAGCGCGCGCGGCCATCGCCCTGCGTGCCGATGAAGGCCTCTTCCACGGCCGTCACCACCACGTCGCGGACCTGCAGGTGCTCGCCGCAGATGTTGGCGCACTTGGCCGCGGCGATGGAGAAGTCGCTCCCGTTCCAGCCGAAGCCGTTCGGGCACTGCATGGTGCCCATGCCGCCGCCCGAGCCACCGCCGGCCGCCCCACCACCCGCCGCCATGCCGCCGCCGACCGAGCCTCCGCCCGTCGAGCCACCGGCCGTGCCGCCGCCTGTCGAGCCGCCGCCCGTCGAGCCACCGCCCGTCGACCCCCCGCCACTGCCACCGGAGCCGCCCGTGGCGAAGCCGCCACCAGTCAACAGCCCGCTGCCCCCCGCGGTGCCTCCGTCACGACCGGGCATGGGCCGCCCGGGGCACGCCGACAAGAAGGCCAACACCACCGACGACACGACGACGGAACGGAGCATCATGGAGAAAACCGCGGTCCTTGCTGGGTTGGCGCGGCCTGCCAACCCGATTGATTTCGCGAAGTGAGACTGCTTCAAACGCGGGCGCTGTACACGAGGCCCAGAAGGCCAGCAAGCCACGGAGCGATGACATGCGCGCAGTCGGGTTCACCCGCCACGGCGGTCCTGAAGTCCTTGAAGTCATTGAGCTCCCGACGCCTCAGCCGAAGGCCCGCGAGGTGCGGGTGAAGGTGAAGGCGGTGGCGCTCAACCACCTCGACGTCTGGGTGCGGAAGGGCTGGCCGGGGCTCAAGCTCGAGCTGCCGCACGTGTTGGGCGCCGACATCGCCGGCGTGGTGGACGCAGTGGGCAGTGAGGTGGGCGATCTCGAGCCCGGCACCGAGGTGTGCGTCAACCCCGGCGTCTCGTGCGGCGTCTGCGACAAGTGCCTCCTGGGCGCCGACAACCTGTGCCGGCAGTACACGATCCTCGGCGAGCACATTCGGGGCGGCTACGCCGAGTACGTCTGCGTGCCGCGGCACAACCTCTTGCCGAAGCCGAAGCGGCTGTCCTTCGAGCAGGCCGCGTGCCTGCCCCTCACGTTCCTCACCGCGTGGACGATGCTGGTGCGGCGCGCGCAGCTCTCCGCGGGCGAGACGGTGCTCATCCACGCGGCGGGCTCTGGCGTCGGCTCCGCGGGCATTCAGATCGCCAGGCGGCTGGGCGCCACCGTCATCGCCACCACGTCGACCGACGAGAAGGCCGCGAAGGCCCGGCAGCTCGGCGCCCATCACGTCATCAACTACGCGACGCACGACTTCGTCACCGAGGTGAAGCGGCTGACGAACAAGAAGCTCGTCGACGTGGTGTTCGAACACACCGGCGCCTCCACGTGGGACAAGTCGGTGGCGTGCCTGCCCTACGGCGGGCGGCTGGTGACGTGCGGGGCCACGGCCGGCAGCGAGGTGAAGCTCGACCTGCGCGTGCTGTTCTACAAGCGCATCTCGCTGCTCGGCTCGACCATGGGCTCGAAGGGCGATCTCTTCCGCATCCTGCAGCTCGTGGACGAGGGCGCGTTCGAGCCGGTGCTCGATCGGGTGCTCCCGCTCGCGGAAGCCGCCGCCGCCCATGGCCTGCTCTCGGAGCGCAAGTCCTTCGGGAACGTGGTGCTCGTTCCATGAACGCCTGCTTCGTCGTCGACGCGGTGCGCACGCCCATCGGCAAGCTCCGCGGGGCGCTCAAGGACGTGCGGCCCGACGATCTCGCCGCCGCGGTGCTCGAGGCGCTCCTCGAACGCCAGGGCCTCGAGGGCGCGCGCGTCGACGAGGTGTACCTGGGCTGCGCGAACCAGGCCGGAGAAGACAACCGCAACGTGGCGCGCATGGCGACGCTGCTGGCGGGGCTGCCGCAGTCGGTGCCGGCGGCGACGGTGAACCGGCTGTGTGGCTCGGGGCTCGAGGCGCTCATTCAGGGCGCCCGGATGATCCAGCTCGGAGAGGCCGACGTGGTGCTGGCCGGCGGCGTCGAGTCGATGACGCGGGCTCCGTGGTCGGTGCCGAAGCCCACCGACGGCTTCCCCGGCGGCAAGCTCGAGGGGTACGACACCTCGCTCGGCTGGCGGTACCCGAACCCGAAGCTGGCGGCGCTGTTCCCCCTGGAGCAGATGGGCGAGACCGCCGAGAACGTCGCCGAGCGCTGGCGCATCGGCCGTGACGCGCAGGATCGATACGCGCTCGCCTCGCACGAGAAGGCCGTGGCCGCGCAGCGCGAGGGCCGCTTCGGCCGTGAGCTGGTGGCGGTCGAGCTTCCTCAACGAAAGGGCCCTGCACTCCGCGTGGAGCAGGACGAGCAGCCGCGCGCGGACTCGAGCTTCGAGAAGCTCTCGACGCTCAAGGCGGCGTTCCGTGACGGCGGCACCGTGACGGCCGGCAACTCGTCGACGCTCAACGACGGCGCCTCGGCGGTGCTGCTGATGAGCGAAAGGGCCCTCGGCGGGAGGGCGCCCCTCGCGCGGTTCGTCTCGAGCGCGACCGCCGGCGTCGACCCGCGCACCATGGGCATTGGCCCGGTGCCGGCGTCGCGCAAGGCGCTCGAGAAGGCCCGGTGGCGTCTGGACGACGTCGAGCTCGTCGAGCTCAACGAGGCGTTTGCAGCCCAGGCCCTCGCGTGCATCTCGGAGCTCGGGCTCGATGATGCCCGCGTCAACGTCAACGGCGGCGCCATCGCCCTCGGCCACCCGCTCGGCATGTCGGGAGCGCGCATCACCGCGACCCTGCTCCACGCCATGACGGCCCGGAGCGCGAAGCGGGGGCTCGCCACCATGTGCATCGGTGTCGGGCAGGGCATCGCCGCCTGCTTCGAGCGTCCCTGACGCCCATCACCTCCCACGCGGCGTCTCTTCGCTTGCGCCGCCAGCGGTCTCCCCAGACAGTCCGCGCCGAACATTCACGTCCGGGAGGACACCCATGAAGCGTTTCCTGTTCGCCGTCGTCGTCGTTGCCACCTCGCTCGCCCTCGCCCAGCCGGGTGGCGGGAAGGGCCAGGAGAAGAAGGCCGAAGCAGCCGCCGCCTCGCCCGGCGCTGACGCCAAGCCCGATCCGAAGGCCGCGAAGGCCGCGCGCGACGAGAAGAAGAAGGCCGCGAAGGCGAAGGCCGACGAGCGCAAGAAGGCCGCGCAGGAGAAGGCGAAGGCCGCGCGCGACGCCGGCAAGGCGAAGTCCGACGCCGCGAAGGCCGACGCGAAGGCGAAGCTCGACGCGGTGAAGGCCGAGAACAAGACGAAGGTCGACGCCGCGAAGGAAGCGGCGAAGAAGGCCGCGGAGGAGGCGAAGGCGAAGAAGGACCCCGCGTCGAAGGCCGCCGAGGCGAAGGCGAAGGCCGAGGTGAAGCGCGCCGAGGGGCTGGCGCGCGCCGCCGAGGCGAAGGCGAAGGCCGAGGGCGCCGCGGCGCAGGCGAAGGCTGACGCCGACGCGAAGCTGGAAGCGGCCGTCGCAGCCGCCGACGCAGACGCCGAGAAGGCCAACGCCGAGGCGGATCAGGCCGCGGAAGACGCCGACGCTGACGCGCAGTGACGGCATCCGATCGACGGGAGGCGACGCCCTCCTGAGCGACCGTCACGAGGTCGTCAGGCCGCTGCCTCCCCGGAGCAGCCGCCAGCGCTGCGTGGACGAAAACACCCCCACGGCGAACCGACGGTCGCGGGGTGAAGGGCGGTCACCTTGCTGTTGGGCTGGACGGATCGTCGGTACAGACGGGGCGTCGGCCTCGGCAACGACGCTTGCGAAGCCTCTGGCTGAGCGTCGACAGCTCGTCGCCTCTTCACACGCCGGCTTCGCCTCAAGGCCGCTCCCCAGGACACCGGCGCCCCCGGGGTCGGCCACCGGTTGACAGGCTGAACGGTCGGGCTGCCGCGTCAGGCGCCGAGGTTCTTCGCCAACTTCACCACCTCGCCGTGGAGCGCATGCCCCGGCGGAACCTGCGCCTCGAGCTTCTCGACGAGCGCGCGCGCCTGCCCCTTCTTGCCCAGCCGCACATGGGCCAGCGCCAGGTTGTACGGAACGCGCCACTCGTCGGCCGGCGCGAGTGCCTTCGCGCGCTCGAGCAACGTCACCGCTTCCGCGTGGTGCTTCGGCTCCGTGCCTTCGATGAACAACGTCGCCAGGTTGAGCAGCGGCTTGAACGACGCCGGGTTCAGCTCGATGGCCTTGCGGTACGCCGCTTCGGCCTTCGCCGTATGCGGGACCGCGCCGTAGAGGTTGCCCAGCGTGAAGTGGGCTTCCCACTGCTTCGGGTTCTTCTCGAGGAGCGCCTTCAGCACGCGCTCGGCCTTCTCTCCGTCCTTCTGGAGCACGGCGAGGTGCGCGAGGTTGAGCCAGGCCTGCTCGTGATCCGGCGCGACCGTGAGCTCGCGCTCGAGGTAGGTGATGGCGCCCGGCACGTCGTCGAGCATCATCGTCGCGGCCAGGGCCTTCTCGAGCAACGCGGGGTGATCGCCGCACGTCGAGAGCCCGCGGTCGAGCACGTCGCGCGCGGCCTGGAACTCCTTGAGCTCGAACAGCACGTCGCCGAGCGTGGCCCACGCATCGACCCGCTTCGGCGCCAGATCCTTCACCTTCTCGAACGCCTTGAGCGCGAGGCGGAACTGCTTCGCCTCGTGGTACGCCATGCCGAGGAAGCGCGGCGGGTCGGGGTTCGTCGGCTCCAGCGCCGCCGCCGTCTGGAGGGGCACCACCGCCACGCGCGAGCGCCCCTGCTGCGCGAGCAGCCGCCCGTAGTTGAGCTGACTGAGGAAGTTCGTCGGGGCCAGCTCCGCGCCCTTCTTGAGCGCCTCGAGCGCGAGCCCACCCTCGCCCACCGTCTCGTGAACGAGGCCCACCAGGGTCCACCCCAGGCCATTCATCGGCGCCAGCCGCACGCAGGCCATCGCGTGCACCTTCGCCGCGTCGAGCTGCCCCGTGGCGAGGGCCAGCCGCGCGAGGCCGGCGTACGCCTCGGCCGTCGCCGGGTTGCGATCGAGCACCGCCTCGAACAACGCCGCCGCGCCCGGCACGTCACCGCGCTTCAGCTTCGTCTCGGCGGCCTGGAGCTTCGCCGCGGAGTCCGCGCTCGTCCCCTGCGCGTCTTCGTCGGAGCGGAAGTGTCTTCGGGCGTCGTCAAAGGCGCCCGCTTTGAGCGCCGCTTCGCATCGTCGGTACGCCTCGGAACGCGCCATCGAAAGCCACCGCCTGAAGGAGCGCCTTACCGGACGTTGCGGCCGATCGACTGCGCCGTGTCGTTCTGCGCCTTCAGCACGTTCGACAGCGTCTGCCAGTACAGCGAGATGTTGTTCATCGCTTGCTGGTACTTCGCCATGTCGCGCTGGAACTGGGCGGCTTCCTTCGGGTTCTCCATGTTGTAGCGGTCGGGGTTCGGCATCGACAGGCCGTCCCACGTGTTGGTCCCCCGCCCGTCGCCCAGGCCCGCGCCGCCCGTCCCCGTCGTGGTGCCCGTGGCCGGGCCCGGCGTGGGGCCAGTGCTGGTGGTGACGCCTCCCGTGGCCGGCGTCGTGGTGCTCGCCGGCGCGTCAGGCATGAGCCACCCGGTGGCGAACGAGGCCGTCTTCTTGATCGCCGCGACGCCGTCCCAGAAGTCGACCTTCCCGTCGTCGTTCACGTCGGCGATGTCCTTCGCCATCTCGCCGATCTGCGCCACATCGACCTCGACGGTGGCGGCGCCGCCCAGGCCGACGCCGAGCGCCGCCCCCAGGCTGCCGCCGATCTTCAGCTTGCCGTCCTCGTACCCGAAGGTGCCCGAGGCGCGCGCCTCGGCGCCCGCGCTCGCGTAGCCCGAGGCCAGCACTGAGAACGGCCCCGCCGAGAACTTCACTTCGCCTTCCACCTTGGCCACGGCCGAGGCGCCAGCCTCGCCGCTCACGATGGCCGTGGGCGGGTCGCGGGTGATCTGCACGCGGCCCGTGGCCTCGGCCACCGCCTCGGCGCTCGCCCGCGCGTGCCCTTCGACGCTCGCGTTGAGATCGACGCCGCCGATGGTGATGCTGGGCGTCTCGGCCCGGCCATGCACCTCGGCCTCGACCGCGGCCCCCACCCGCGCCGTCACGCTCGCGTCGAGGCCATTGGTGTCGAGGCGGCCGCGGGCGTCGACGCTCGCCTTCGCCTCGGCCTTCGCGCCGGCCTGGTACGAGGCCTCGCCGAACCGGCCAGAGACCTGCCCCGACGACTCGGCGTAGACGCCCGCCTTCGCCTCGCGGTTGAACTGTGCGTCGACGCCGCGCCGGCCGTCGAAGCTCACCGACTGGCCGCCCGTCACGCCAACCTCGGTGCGCACCGAGCCGTGGTCGCCCTCGACGAGCACCGTCTCCTTCAGGCGCGAGGGGTCCACCTCCGAGCTCCACGACGCCGCGTCGAGCTCGAGCCAGTCGAGCGCCTTCTCGGCGCGGGAGCCGATCGCATCGGCCGTCTCGAAGGCCTTCGGCGTCTCGACCTCGCGCTCGCGCACGGTGCTGGTGCCGAACGACTCGCCCTTCTTCCAGTCGGCGCCGCCGCCCACGCTGAACACCTTGTCCTCGAAGGTGGCGTGGGAGCGGGTCTCGAGCGTCGAGCCCTTTGCGTTCTTCTCGTTCCGGGTGACGAGCCTGTCGCCCTGCTCCCGCACCGTCGTCACGTCGGACGAGGCGTGCCGGTTGCCCACCGAGTCCTTCGTCGTCGTGTGCGTGGCCGAGCGGCTGCCGTCGGCGAGCGGCTTCTCGACGGTCTGCTCGCGGTGTGACTGCTCGACGCCGTACACGTCGTTCTGCTTCGTGGTGACGGTGTGGCGGCGGGTCTCTCCGGTGAGCGACGTCGTCTCGGTGCGCGCCTGGGCCGAGCGGCGGCCCAGCAGGTCGGTCTCGGCGGTGAAGGTGCTCTCGGTCTCGCGATCGCCCTTGCGCGTCGTCTTCGAGTACTCGAGCTTCGATTCGAGCAGCTTGCCGTTCTTCGAGGTGGTGAGCGTCTTCTCGGTCTCGACGCCGTTGCGGCTCGAGCTCGAGCGCCTCGTCGTCGTGCCATCGGCCGCGGTCGTCACCTGGGCCTTCTTCGACTTCGCCAGCCGCTCGACGTCTTTCTGGACGCCCTTGTTGGCGTGCCGCGTGTCGGCCTCGGGAGCCTCCGCCGTGCGCTTCGCTGCCTTCGACCGGGTGTTGACGCGAACCACGGGAATCTCCTTGGAGAACCAGCTGTCGGGGTTATCGGCGCCACGAGGTAGGACGTTGTGCGCCAACCGTCGAAGAGATTTTACACGCCCTTCGCGGCCGTCGTCTCGGAGCGCACCCACGCGAGGTAGGGCGTGTGCCCT
This sequence comes from Myxococcaceae bacterium, assembly GCA_033763395.1. GTDB lineage: Bacteria > Myxococcota > Myxococcia > Myxococcales > Myxococcaceae > Xiheimicrobium. The sequence continues at coordinate 12,991 of JANRKQ010000114.1, read as the reverse complement.
GAAGTGGCTGGAAACACGAGCATTTCGGGCACTTGATAGGGGTGCAGGGCCTTGAGCCGCGCCTCGAGGGCGGGCAGGCGGCGGCGCTGGGTCTTCATCAGCACCAGCACCTCGGACTCGTCCTGCACGACACCCTGCCAGCGGTAGATGGAGCGGGCCTGGGGCACCAGGTTGGCGCAGGCGATCAGGCGCTCGTCGACGAGGGTGCGGGCCAACGAGGCGGCGACGTCTTCGCTCGGGGCCGTCGACAGCACGAGCACGATCTCACCGTCGGCGGCCGTGCGCTTCCCGGGGGCCGTCCGCGAGCGGCGGCGCGACGCCATTACAGGGGGACCTCGCTCGTCACGGCTCGGCCGTCGGCCATGGTGACGACGACCCTCGCGACGAGGCCACGAACGCGCTCGGCCGGGCCCACGTCGAAGTGCAGGCCGTGCTCTCCGGGCTCGGAGCCCACGCTGCGCTGGGGGCTGTCAGGCAGGTAGACGGCGGCGGCGGCGAAGCGATCCTGGCGACGGGGTTGAACCACCACCTGGACCTTCTGCTTCGTGCGGAACACCAGCAGCTTGAACTCGGTGCGCTCCTCGACGACCTCGGGGCCGTCGCCGCCGGGCCGCGCGCCCGACGCGCCAGGCAGCCGCGCCGACAGCGACACCACCTCGTCCTTCGTCAGCTCGGCGATGGCCTCGTCGCCGGCCTCCAGCGCCTTCAGCGTGAGCGCCAGCTCGGGGTCGTTCGCAGCGGCGGCGCGAATGGCGGCCTGCTCGCTCGCGCCAGACAGCCCGAGATCGAAGCGGAAGAGTTCGTCGAACGAGAAGGGGCGGGAGCGCTTCTGCGTCACCACCTCGTGGGCCCGTTGGGCACCTTCGGGGAGGCTTCCGCGGGCTTCACCGCCGAGCACCTTCACCACCAGGTCGTGCTCGAGACCCGAGTCCACCGAGAACCACCACGCGGCCTCGCGCCGCTCGACATCGAGAATCGCCAGCTCGTCACGGCGGTCGGCGTTGAGCGCGGTCAGCCGCGTCGTACAGCGCCGGGCGCGGCGGTCGGCGGTGGAGAGCGCCTGCTCGACCCGGCCCAGCGCGACGGCCGCTCCGGGATGTCGCCGCTCGACCAGCCGCTGGAGCGCCACCCGGGCCGACTCGAGGCGATCGCGCGCGCCCAGCGTCTGCATCGCCCACGTCGTCAGCGTCGGGCCATCGGCGTCCTGCTCCGGGAGCGCGGAGTCGATCGCTTGATCCGCCGCCCGCTCGACCCGCGCCGCCACCTCGTCGGCCTTCACCCCATCGACCCAGCCATGGAGGCCCCTCTCGGGGATCGCGGCGAGCGCCGCGTCGAGCGCCTGCGGGTCGTGGGGCACCTTGAGCTTCCGCCGCAAGAGATCGCCCACCGCTTCGAGGAGCCGCCCCACCGCGGGCGCTGGATCTGGCCGACTGGCAGCTTCGAGCTCGGCCTTGAGCGCGCCGACCTCTTCGATGCGGGCGCGGTACTTCTCGATGGGCGAAACGGTCACGACTCATCCTCCTTGCGTGCTTCCATGACGTACGACTTGAGCCAGGCCTGCGCGCGCGAGACGCGCTTGTACGAGTTGACGACGGTGATGCTGAGGCGGCGCGCCACCTCTTCGTGATCGTCGAGATCCTGGTGGTGGTACAGATCCCACGCGGCGGCCTCGTTCGGGTGCTCGGCCTCGAGCCGACGGAACGCCGCCCAGTACTCTTCGTTGGCCTCTTTGGCCTCGGCGGTCGCCTTCGAGAACGCGACCGCGCGGCTCGACTCGGCGGCCGACTCTTCCCGCTCGTCGTCCTCGTCACCGCGCGGGCCGTCGGCGAGCTCCTCGCGCTGGCGGCGGTAGCGATCGATGGCGCAGTGCTTGACGATGCGCAGGAAGAACGTCTTCGGCGAGGCCGCCTTGCCCGGCATCTGCTCCGACACGCCGCGGAACTGGTCAAGGCCGCGCGACATGAACTTCGCCGCGGCGTCCTGGAAGACCTCGTCCACGTCGTCGGGCGAGCCCCTCATGAACGCGCCCTGCACCCGGCGAACGACGGTCGTGGAGGCGTCCCTCCAGCGGAACACGAGCTCTCCGAGCTGCTTCTGGTAGTCACGGCCTTCGGCTTTGCGCCGGGAGATGTCGGCGAACAGTTCGTCGTCGGTGAGCATGGGCGAAGGCCGTCGACCATACCCGCTCCCACGTCATGGCGTGGTGATTCCTGACGGGGCCTGGCCCGAGGCCAGGCGCTGGAAATCAGGGGGCTTTGCACGAGCGAGGGAAGACCGTGGCCCGGGACACCACGGGGCGGCTGGCGGAGCGGCTGCGGAGGCCCCCTGGCAGGTGCGGCTGGAACGAACGACCGAGCTGATTCGGGGTGGTGGTCCACTCGCTGGCGGGACGAGCAATCTCGGCCGTCCCGAACGCGCTGAGGTGTGGGGCGGGCCGAAGGCGGGTATTCGCCTGGACGGTGCCGGCGGGCTCTGCGCTGAGGAGCGCTCTCCCGAGCCCGCTGGACGTCTTCCCGAACACGCTGGACGTCTTCCGGTGCGCGCCTGGGCGTCTTCCAGTGCGCGCGGGGCGTCTTCCAGTGCGCGGTGGGCGTCTTCCAGTGCGCGCTGGGCGTCTTCCAGACCTCGCGAAGCCATCTTCCAGAGCTCGCGAAGCCATCTTCCAGACCTCGCGAAGCCGCGTTGCCGCTCGCGCGCCGCCGCCTTCGAGCGCTCGGCAGGCCACCTGGCCGACCTCGCGAAGCCGCCTCCCGTCCGCGCTGTGGGTTCCGGAAACTCCTGCCGGTTTTTTTCCGGAAACTTCTGCCGGTGGCTGTACCTCAGCTTCGCCCTCAAGGTCTCCTCGTTGACGTGCCTGAGCCACCCAATGTGAGGCTGCGGCGGACTGACAGGCCGTCGAGCCTCATGACCCGCCCGCGCTCGTGGATGCGGTCGACGATGGCGTCGCCAAGGTCCGCGCCGTGCAGCCCGCGCTCAGCCTGCTGCCCGAACTCGCGCGGCCCGCCCCACGACCTCGTGGAGCCGCCGTGCAGTCCGCGCTCAGCCTTTTGCCTGGCGCTGCGTCCACTGGCCCGTGGCGAGCGTCGCGAGCCCTGTGCCCGCACCGGCCGAGACTCCTCCAGTTGCCTCCCAGGCGCACCGGGCGGGCCATCACCCCGTGGCGCGCACCGCCGCCGGCCGCGCGCAGACCTGCACGCGAACGACGGGCATCGGAGCCTCGACCCCTTTGAGCCGCGCAGGGTAGCGCTCGGTGATCTGCGCGGCCGCCACCAGCCCGTTCGCGACGGCCTCGTTGGCCACCGACTCGGCCACCACGAGCTGGCCGGCCTTCGCCTCGCCCTGGAGGCGCGCCGCGACGTTCACCGTCTGGCCGAAGTAGTCGAGCACCTTGTTCGCCGTCGCCACGAAGCCCGGGCCACCGTGCACGCCCACCTTGAGCGACGTGCGCTCCCCGAGCGCATCGCCCAGGCGGAAGGCCTCGAAGTCGGTGAGCATGTCGCGCGCGCCGGCGACACCCGCCAGTTCGTCGGGGAACACCGCCATCACTGCGTCGCCCATCGTCTTCACCACCACGCCGCCGTGCCGCTCGATGGCGCGCGTCAACACCTCGAAGTGCGCCTGCACGAAGCGGAACGCCTCGGCGTCACCGGCGTGCGTGTAGAGATCCGTCGAGCCCACCAGATCCGAGAACACCAGCGCCACGCGCTGCACCTGGAGCGACAGGCCGGGCCGCAGCACCTGCGCCGAGAACTCGCGTCGGAAGAGCGGCAACAGCATCACGTCGCGCGCCGTGGCCGCGAGGTTCGTCCACGCCGCGCGCTCGAGCTTCACGTGGCGCTCTGGCGCCGACTCGGACGCCGAGACGGTGATGGTGGCCGAGGGGGCGACGGTGAGCCGCTCCGGCCACCGGCCGTCGGACAGCTCGACCGACGTCGCGGCGCCCGCTTCGGACTGGACGAGCGCCACCGTCCCACCGCGAAGGAAGAGCCGAAAGAGCCCGACCTCGTCCGGCACCGTGAGCACCGCCCGGCCCGCCGGAGCGACGATCGCCTGGCTCACCACGTGGGGCATGCGCCCGGGACTGCCGACACAGAAGGGCCCCACCTCGAGGTGCCGAATCGTCTCGAGCGGGCGGAAGGTGACCTCGAGCGCCTGATCGAGCTCGAGCCCGAAGCGGATGTCACAGAGCTGACAGCCCCCGTGCGTCGACAGCTCGCTCAACGAATCGGCCGCCTCCGAGCCCGTTCGGCAGCTCGGGCAGACGACCTCCCACCGCAGCTGGAACAACCCGGCGCGCACCCCGAGCAGGCACGCACACAGCAGCGCGCGACGGTCTGCGCCCCACTCGTCCGCCAGCTCGTAGGGCCGAATGCGCATGACGTGGTCGTCCGGCGCCGTTGCCACGAAGTCGACCAGCCGGCGGCCGAGCGCTCCCTGGCCAGCCTCGTCGAGCGCGACCGCCGCGCGTTCGAGCCGCTCCCGGTTCACGGGGTGCGAAGGCGGGAGCAGGAGCGGCCGGCCTCCGCGGGCGTCGAGCAGCGCCTGGTCGAGGGTGCGAATGGCGGCCCCCAGCCGGCCGAGCGTCATGCCCGCCGACAGCCGCACCACGGGCGCCATGAAGCCGCTGCGCGGCCACAACGTCAGGCGCACCCGCACCGTGCTGTTCGCCCCCCGCGCCTCGGTGAAGTAGGCGATGTCGAGCCGCTCGACGGGGCCGGCCACCATGTCGCGACGCACCTTGAGCGAGCGCATGAAGTCGAACTCGTAGGGCCGCTCCGTCCAGGCGACCTCGAAGCCGCCCAGCCGCGTCTTCACCAGGTACCGGGCCGCGCTCTGCGCAGACGCCGCCGGTTCGACCTTGAGCCGCTCGTTGCCCATCGCCCGGTTGACCCAGTCGGTGTCCGACAGACCCTTCCAGATGGCGCTCAGGTCGCTCTCGCACGACACCACCTCCTCGAGGACGATCTCACGAGCCACGCTTCCCCCTTTCGGCACCCGTCAGGCGTTGGATTGCGGCGGCGTCGGCGCCCGGCAAGGAAGGCAGGTTACCCTGAGCGCCTCCGTGCGCCAGCGACCTACCTCCCCTTTCATCATTGCCGACCTGCGTCGGAGGGACTCGTCGTGAAGCGCACCATCGTCATCGGAGATCTCCACGGCTGCTTCGATGAGGCGGTGGCGCTGCTCGACCGGCTCGCGGTGAGCGCGAGCGACCGCGTCATCTTCGCGGGCGATCTCGTCGATCGTGGTCCGAAGCCGCGCGAGTGCGTCGAGCTGGCGATGCGCCACGAGGCCGTGCTGGGCAACCACGAAGAGAAGCACCTGCAGCAGCGGCGCCGCGCGGCCGAAGCGCTGACGCCCGATCACCGGGCGACGCGCGACGCGCTCGACGAGGCGCACTACACGTGGTTCGCCGGGTTGCCGCTGTTCCTCCGGCTCCCGGAGTACGGCGCGGCCGTGGTGCATGCCGGGTGTTTCCCTGGCGTGCCGCTCGAGCAGCAGTCGGCCCACCACCTGCTCCACCTGCAGCACATCGACCCGCCGGCCACGAAGTCGTTCTGGCCGTCGAAGGCGCCCGCCGGCCACCGCCTCTGGACCCACTTCTGGCAGGGCCCGGAGCGGATTCTGTTCGGCCACTCGGTGCTCGACCGCCCGCTGGTGACCGAGTGGGCCGTGGGGCTCGACACCGGGGCCGTCTACGGCCGGGGGCTCACCGCGCTGGTGCTGCCCGACTGGGAGCTGGTGACGCTGCCGACGATCGATCGCACCGGCGGACGAAAGACGCTCGCCCGGTACGACGTGCAGGCCGGGGTGAAGACGTTCTCGTGACTCAGGGGTCCTTCGCGGGGCGTGCGAGGCGCCGGGCCACGAAGTCGAGCCGATCGTTGCCGACGAACATCTCGTCGCCGATGAAGAAGGTCGGCACCCCGTAGGCGCCTCGCGACACCGCCTCGTCGGTGGCCGCCTTGAGCCGTTCCTTCAGCGCCGGGCTCGAGGCCGCCGCCAGCAACCGCGCCGCGTCGAGCCCCGCCGCGGTGAGGACCTCGGCGATGACGCCCTCGTCGCTGCCATCGCGCCCATCACGCCAGATCGCCTCGAACATCGACCGGACGAAGGCGCGCCCCTGCTCCTCGTCGATGGCCACCAGGGCAGCGCGGTTCGCCTGGGTGGTGAGGAATGGAAACGTCTCGGGCACTCGAATGGGAGACAGCCCGAGCGCCTCGGTCCAGTCCGAGAGGTCCTTGAACGTGTGGGCCAGCTTCGCGGGGATCTCGGCCGGCCCCCGGTTGCCCGTCGCGCGCAGCACGCCAGGCAGGAAGCATGGGCGGTACCGCACGGTCGCTCCCGCAGGGGCCACCACGGCCTCGACGCGGGTCGCCGCGAGGTACGAGTACGGGCTCATGAAATCGAAGAAGAACTCCACCACCCTGCTCATCTGGTCGGCCTTTCGCGTGCGCTTTGGCTTTGCGTGAGGCCCGGCGCACGGCCATGGTCATTCCACGATGGGCGCGATGACGAAAGTGATGACCGACGAGCTGCGAACGGCGCTGGAGCGGGGCGCGAAGGACTTCGGGCCCACGCTCGCGAGGCTGGCCGCCGAGCGGGGCCTCGCCGTGACGAAGAAGGAGGACGGCTCCATCGTGCCCATTCCCATCACCGCGACGCCCGTCATCGTGGACGCGGCCGAGAACCAGCGGCGGCAGCGGCTCGCGGCGCGGCTGGCCTCGGCGGGCCTCAAGATGTCGCGCGCCGTGCTGGGCGGGCTGCGGCGCGAGCTCGTGTTCGACGGGCTGTCTCCGCTCGAACGACACCTGGCGGACCTGACGTTCCAGCAGCTCGACACGCTCGTCACCACCCGCGTCGACTTCTTCGTCAGCGACGCGGTGCACGCGCTCGAGCTCAACGCCACCATCCCCGCGATGCAGGCGTACAGCGACATCGCCGCGCAGACGTTCCTCGAGGTGGTGGGCGCCTACGCCGGCGCCAGCGACGCCCAGGTGGCCTCGTGGAAGCGCGCCAACGGCAGCAACGCCCGCGCCCTCTTCGACGCCCTGATGGCCGGGTATACGAAGCTGCGCCCCGGGCCCCTGCCCCGCCGCATGGTGCTGCTCTGCCGGCGCCGCGACGCGCAGCTGACCGAGCAGCGGGCCCTGTGCGAGCGCTTCAACGCGTTCGGCGTCGAGGCCGAGGTGGTGCACCCCGATCAGCTCGCCTTCTCGGGCGCCGACGTGCTGCTGGCCAACGGCAGGCCGGTCGACCTCGTCTACCGGCACCTCTTCGTCCGCCGGCTGGAGGAGGCCGACCTCGAGGGCGCCGACACGGTGAAGGCGCTGCTCGCCGAGAAGAACGGTACGCGCGCGGTGGTGCTGAACCCGCCGGCCTCGCAGGTCGAGGTGAAGGCGGTCTTTGGGCTGCTCTCCGAGGCCCTCGAGGACGGCGCGCTGGCGAAGGCGGCGTCGCTCACCACAGACGAGCTCGAGGCCATCTCGCAGAGCGTCCCGTGGACGCGGCCCTTCCGCGGCCAGGCGTTGCTGAACGAGGTCCAGGCGAACCCGGACCGCTACGTGCTCAAGCGCTCGTGGGACTACGGCGGGCGCGCCGTCTTCGTGGGCCGCACCCGGCACGAGGCGTCATTCGGCGATCGCGTGAAGGCCGCGTACGGCGAGGCGCTCGACTGGCAGGCCACCTGCGCCCGCGCCGAGGCCGATCGCACCGGCGGCGGCTTCGTCGTGCAGCAGCTCATCGACATCACGCCCGAGCGGCACCTGCTCTGCCGCGCCGACACGCAGGTCTGGACTGACCTCTTCGTCGATTTTTCCTCATACGCATCGGTCGGGCTGGCCGATCAGCCAGCCTGGGGCGGCGTCTGCCGCGGGTCGGTGTCACACATCGTCAACATCGTTGGCGGAGGCGGGGTGCTGCCCTTACTCACCGCCGAGGTCGCCGCCGGGTTGCACTCGGCACTGGCTGCTCGGGTGAGGTAGACCCGGCATCTGGAAGCAGTCGATCGCGTCGTTCGTTCGTCTCGTCGTCACAAGGAGTTGTCACATGGCCTGGGAACCGCAGCAGACCGAGCACCAGCGTGAGTTCGGACTTCCGTCCGCCTCGTCGGTCCTCGCGCAGGAGTCCGCCAACGCCTTCATGGCGAAGGTCTACCGGTGGATGGTGGGCGGCGTCGCCATCACGGCCGCGACCGGCTGGTACATCGCGCAGAGCCAGTCGGCCTTCTCGATGGTGATGAGCTGGTACCTGCCGCTGGTGCTGCTGCAGCTCGGCGCGGTCTTCGCGCTGTCGTTCCTCGCGCACCGGCTCCCCGCGGCCGCGGCGGGCGCCCTCTTCTTCGCCTACTCGTTCCTCACCGGCCTCACGCTCTCGGCCATCTTCTTCCGCTACCGGCTCGACAGCATCGCTACCTCGTTCGGCATCACCGCCGCGATGTTCGGCGCGATGAGCGTCTACGCCACGGTGACGAAGAAGGACCTGTCGGGCTGGGGCACGTTCCTCTTCATGGGCCTCATCGGCGTGCTGCTCGCCGGCATCATCAACATCTTCGTGCAGAGCGACCTGCTGGGGTTCGTGAAGAGCTGCGCGGCGGTCGTCGTGTTCGCCGGGCTGACGGCCTACGACACCCAGAAGCTGCGCCAGATGCACGCCTCGAGCGGCTACGCGAGCGCGGGCAGCCTCGCCATCAACGGCGCGCTCATGCTGTACCTCGACTTCATCAACCTGTTCCTCAACATCCTGCGGCTGTTCGGCAGCCGCCGGTAGGCGACGGCTCGACCAGGCTGCGCTGGAACCCGACGGGCCGGGTCGTCCTCCACCAGAAAGGAGGGCGGCGCCGGCCCGAGGTGTTTCTCAGTCCTTCTTGCGCTCGATGGGGAGCGCCATGCGCAGGCGCTCCACCACCTGGCCGCCCTTGAGGTGCGAGGTGACGATCTCTTTCACGTCGGCGGCCGTCACCGGGCCGTACCAGACCTGCTCGGGGTACACGACCATCGCCATGCCGCGCTCGCACGCGTCGAGGCAGCCCGCGGTGTTGACGCGCGTGCCCTTCACGCCCTGGGCGTCGACCTCCTTCTTCAGCGCCAGGCGCAGCTCGTCGCTGCCCTTCGAGGCGCAGCAGCCCCGCGGTGAGCCGTCGGGACGGCGGTTGGTGCACACGAAGACTTGTCGTTCGTACGGAGGCGGCATGCGATCGCTGATATTCGCGTGCGCTCGATCACGCCAGCGTTGGCCGTTCGCCAGCGCCCATTTCGCGGAGGTCGCTGGGGCTCCATCGCTGATGGTGCGGGGCCGCAAAACCGCCGGGTCTCCTCGAAAGTCGGGCCGTTTCCCAGCGGAGTTTGATCAGGTTTCAGCACAGACTTTCAGCAAACCCCACGATCGGTCCCACGTGGGTCGATGAAAAGTGATGTAGGGCCATGACCATATGCAGAAGTGCCGCTCATGCGGGAAAGGTCGCACCTTTCCATCCCCGCGCGATCCCGGGCCGATTTACCGGCCTGGGACTCACTTGACTTTTCCGTGACAGACCAAAAACCCCCTAAGTGTTGGGTATCGGACGAAAAATTGACACAACATGTTGGGGCTCTAGGCTTGACACCATGCTGTGGCGAGCGCATAACGCGCCTCCCAATTCGGAGGCGAAGCACCCTGTAGCACCCGGTCCGGGAGGGATCCCGGGTGCGAAATCTCCCACCTTTCAGTCTTTGCACCCCTCGGGGCCGTCCGCCTGAGGGTTGATCAGTCGTCACCCGTTACCCAGACCCGCAGTCAACCCACGTAGACACCGCAACACCAGAGAGGGGAAATCAGATGGAGAAGGAGCTGGCTTCGATGAACGTGATGTCGCCGACCGCTGTGGCCGCCGCTGACAGCCGCGCCGTGCCGCGCAACGGGAAGCGCCAGGGCCTCACGGTGAAGCGCTACTTCACGACGCCCGGGGTCGACCCGGCCGACGAGATCGCCTGGGAGTACCGCACGGCGTCGATCGCGGGCGAAGACGGCAAGGTGGTGTTCGAGCAGAAGAACGTCGAGGTCCCCAAGTCCTGGTCGATGCTGGCGACCAACGTCGTCGCGTCGAAGTACTTCCGCGGCACGCCCGGCACGCCCGAGCGTGAGACCTCCGTTCGCCGCCTCGTCGGCCGCGTCGCCGACACCATCACCGGGTGGGGTGAGGCCGGCGGGTACTTCGCGTCGGTCGAAGACAAGGCCGCCTTCCACGCCGAGCTGACGCACCTGCTGCTCCGGCAGAAGGTCGCCTTCAACTCGCCCGTCTGGTTCAACGTCGGCGTCGAGGAGCACCCGCAGTGCTCGGCGTGCTTCATCAACTCGGTCGAGGACTCGATGGAGTCGATCCTCACGCTCGCCAAGACCGAGGGCATGCTCTTCAAGTACGGCTCGGGCACCGGCTCGAACCTGTCGCCCATTCGCTCCTCGAAGGAGATGCTCAAGGGCGGCGGCACCGCCTCGGGCCCGGTCAGCTTCATGAAGGGCTTCGACGCCTTCGCCGGCGTCATCAAGTCGGGCGGCAAGACGCGCCGCGCGGCGAAGATGGTCATCCTCAACGTCGATCACCCCGACGTGCTCGAGTTCATCCGCTGCAAGGTGAACGAAGAGAAGAAGGCGTGGACGCTCATCGACGGCGGCTACGACAGCTCGTTCAACGGCGAGGCCTACTCGTCGATCTTCTTCCAGAACTCGAACAACTCGGTGCGCGTCACCGACGAGTTCATGAAGGCCGTCGTCGACGATCGCGCCTTCCAGACGCGCGCGGTGCGTGACGGCTCGCCGATGGACACCTACCGGGCGCGCGACGTGTTCCGCGAGATCTCCGAGGCCGCGTGGCACTGCGGCGATCCGGGGCTCCAGTTCGACACCACCATCAACGCCTGGCACACCTCGGCCAACACGGCGCGCATCAACGCCTCGAACCCGTGCTCCGAGTACATGTTCCTCGACGACACGGCCTGCAACCTGGCGTCGCTCAACCTCATGCACTTCCGGTCGATCGACGGTGACTTCGACGTCGAGGCCTTCCAGCACGCGTGCGACGTCACCCTGCTGGGCATGGAGATCATCGTCGGCTTCTCGAAGTACCCGACCGAGCGCATCACGAAGAACTCGTATGACTTCCGCCCGCTCGGCCTCGGCTACGCCAACCTGGGCGCGCTGCTCATGGCCGGCGGTCTGCCGTACGACTCCGACGAGGGCCGGGCCTACGCCGGCGCCATCACCTCGCTCATGGCCGGCCGCGCGTACCTCCAGTCGGCGAAGATCGCCGAGCACCTGGGCGCCTTCGCCGGCTACGCCGTCAACAAGGAGCCGATGCTCGGCGTCATGCGCAAGCACCGCAAGGCCGCCTATCAGCTGCCCGTCGGCAAGACCGAGGGCCGGCTCCACGCGGCGCAGAAGCAGGTGTGGGACGAGGCGCTCGCCCTCGGGGAGCAGGTCGGCTACCGCAACTCGCAGGTCACCGTGCTCGCCCCCACCGGCACCATCGGCTTCATGATGGACTGCGACACCACCGGCATCGAGCCCGACATCGCCCTCATCAAGTACAAGAAGCTGGTCGGCGGCGGCATGCTGAAGATCGTCAACACGACGGTGCCCTTCGCGCTCCAGAAGCTCGGCTACAGCACCACCGAGATCGAGTCGATCGTCAGCTACCTCGACAAGCACGAGACCATCGAGGGCTCGCCGCTCAAGGCCGAGCACCTGCCGGTGTTCGACTGCGCCTTCAAGCCGGCCAAGGGCAGCCGCTCCATTCACTACATGGGGCACATCAAGATGATGGGCGCCGCGCAGCCGTTCCTCTCGGGCGCGATCTCGAAGACGGTCAACCTGCCGAACGAGGCCACCGTCGAGGACATCGAGCAGGCCTACCTCGAGTCGTGGCGCGCGGGCCTCAAGGCCGTCGCCGTCTACCGTGACGGGTGCAAGCGCAGCCAGCCGCTCAACACCTCGAAGGACGCCAAGAAGAAGGAAGAGGCCGTCGTCGCCGCGCCGCAGGTGCAGCGTGACGCCCGCCGCCGCCTCTCCGACGAGCGCCGCGCCATCACCCACAAGTTCTCGATCGCCGGCCACGAGGGCTACCTCACCGTCGGCATGTACGAGGACGGGCAGCCGGGTGAGCTCTTCATCACCATGGCCAAGGAAGGCAGCACCGTCTCGGGCCTGATGGACTCGTTCGCCACCGCCATCTCGCTCGCGCTGCAGTACGGCGTGCCGCTCCAGGTGCTGGCCGACAAGTTCAGCCACACCCGCTTCGAGCCGGCCGGGTTCACCAACAACCCCGACCTGCCGATCGCCAAGTCGATCACCGACTACATCTTCCGCTGGCTGTCGCTGAAGTTCCTGCCGCAGGAAGGCGCGACCGAGAGCCTGATGGAGGCCGAGGCGAAGAAGGTGGCCGCCGCGCAGACGCCGGTGAAGGCGCCGGCCCCGTCAGCCCCCGTGGCCGCCGAGGCGAAGGGCAGCTCGTTCTCGTTCTTGAACCAGGCTGACGCCCCACCCTGCCCCGTCTGCGGCACCATCACCGTGCGCAACGGCGCTTGCTACAAGTGCCACAACTGCGGCGCGACGACGGGCTGCAGCTGACCAACGAATCGTGAGCGGGCCTCTGGGCGACCGGGGCCCGCTCCACCTGAACAGGGCTGCGTGAGGCGGGGCTCCTTCGTGAGCCCAGACGGGGGATGCGCTGAGCGATCCCTGTCACGCGCGCGCAGCGGAGGGGGAACGGCTCCGGGAAACCGGGGCCGTTCTTTTTCCGCTCGTCGCGCAACGTCAAAGGCCGGTCAGAGGCGTGACCAGGTACCGGCGCCCATTCGGCTCCGCCGCAGGCAGGTGGCCGGCGTTGATGTTCACCTGGACCGACGGGAAGAGCAGCCGCGGCGGCGACAACGTGCGATCGCGCGCCGTGCGCTTGTCGACGAAGGTGGCCTTCGGCATCACCGCGGTGAGCTGCGCGTTCGACTTCCTCGCGCTCGCCACC
>JANRKQ010000113.1:0-1869 GCA_033763395.1 Myxococcaceae bacterium | reverse complement strand
GTTCTTGAGCGAGCCCCACACGTCGGGGTCTTCGCAGTCGAACGCCACGTAGACGTTGGTGTCGTCCCACGTGAGGCGCACGCGGGTTCGGCGCTCGGTGATGGCGTGGCCGTCGAGGCTGCCGCCCAGCGTCACCTCGGGCGCGCTCTTCCACGCCTCGTCATCGAGCACGCCGTCGATCGTCGGGGCCTTCGCCGCGCGCGGCATGCGGTACTCGGGGAGCTGCTGCTGGGCCGCTTCGAGCACCGGCCCCAGAGCGCGGTTCGAGCCGTCGTGCGCGGTCGGCGCGTCGACCACCAGGCGGCCCTGATCGTTCCAGAACCCGAACAACATCCGAATCGGGCCGGGGTAGTTCGGCATCTGCAGCTGCTGCACGATCTCGACGATCTTCCCGTCGGGCCAGGCGCCGAGTGAAGGCGCCGAGGCCTGCATCTCTTGATCGAGGTTGCCCAGCATCTGCCCGCTGCCGTTGTCCACGAAGTGCAGGAACCACTGGTAACCCTGCGGCTGCGCGCCGTCGGCCCGGAAGTAGTGCTTCATCATCAGCCGCTGGCCGGGCTGCGGGTTCTTCGGGTCGACCTGGCTGCCGAGGTACTTGATGGCCCCCTGGTTCCAGGTGGCGCTGGCGGGGAAGTTCACCGTTGGCAGCGCCTCGACGGTGGGCGCGGCGCGGGGCCCTCCGGCAGCCGGAGGCCGGTTGCCCCTGGGCCGGGGCCCTGCCTGCTCGTCACGGCAGGACGTCAGGCACACCAGCACGGCCACGAGGCAAACGGTTCGCATCGGCGCGCACCATGCCGCAAGGCGACGGCCCCTGTCCCGCGTTTCTCGAAGGTCCCCCCGGTGGGATGCGCGCGCCAAAGACACGCGTCTTTTCGGCCCCTTGGCGTGGCGGCGGGCCCGCACGTGCCGGCGCCATGCTCCTCGACATCATCTGGAACGGTGAGACGACTCCGGTGGACCTCATCGACGGCGCGGTGACGGTGGGCGGCGGCGTGAAGGACGACATCAAGCTCGACGGCCTGCCGGTCAAGCTCCTCACGCTCGAGGTCGACGGCGCGCGACTGTCCATCAAGAGCATTCGGCCGCTGCGCGTCGGCAACCAGCTCTTCCCAGCCCACGTGCCGCGGCTGGTGCTGCCGGGCGAGTCGATGACGCTGCCGAACGACGTGGTGGTGCGCCGCCCCGACGACGAGGCCTCGAAGGAGCGGCGCAAGAACAAGAGCACCGACTTCCTCGCGCGCGAGCTGCTGTCGGGAGACCTCGGCCCCCTCGAGAGCCGCGCAGCCACGCTCACCTGCGTCACCGGCGCGAACGAGGGCCACGTCTACCCCATCGCCTTCCTCGACACGTCGATCGGCCGCGCCGACGACGTCGACATTCGGTTGCACGATCGATCGGTGTCCCGGCGGCACGCGCGCATCATCCACCGCGGCCTGTCGTACTTCGTGGAGGACGCGGGCACGACGAACGGCATCTACGTCAACGGGCAGAAGGTGAAGCGGGCGCAGGAGCTCTCCACCGGAGACGTGCTCGAGCTCGGCCACACCATGCTGCGCTTCGAGGAAGGTGAGCGCGCGCCCGAGGAGCGCACCGTCATTCAGAAGATGCCCGAAGCCCCGCCGACCGCCACGCCCGCCGAGCCGCCGTCGAACGTGCAGGTGGCGCCGAACGTCGCGGACGTGCCCTCGCCTGCGGCTACGCCACCCATGCCGGGGATGCCGGGCAGCACGACCGACAAGCTCCCGCGACCGCGACGCTTCGCCCGCGCCGACGTCGCCATCATCGTGCTGGGCGTGATGCTGATGTTGTCGGGCCTGTCGACGGCAGCGTTCTTCTGGAAGGGCTGAGCGCCCTGCTTCAGAAGCTCTG
>JANRKQ010000112.1:0-6867 GCA_033763395.1 Myxococcaceae bacterium | reverse complement strand
CGCTCCCGATGGAGGGGCACTCCCCACGGGCCAGGGGCTCGTCTTCGTCTACGCGCGGCGCGACAACAGCTTTCTGCGAAACGGCCTGCTGCGCCCTGCGTTCAGCCAACGAAACGACCGCTTCGGCCACTCGGTCTCGCTCTCATCCGACGGCGCCCGCCTCGCGGTCGGGGCCACCGGTGATTTCTCGGGCACGGGAGACCCGGCCGACGACTCGGTCGTCAACGCAGGCGCTGTGCACGTGTATCGCTTCCTCGAAGCGCGCTGGCAGCCCTTCGGGTTCGTCACGCCCCCGGCGCCGCTGCCCGACTCGCGCTTTGGCTCGCATGTGGCGCTCTCGGGCGATGGACTGACGCTCGCCGCGGGCGCGATTGGCCATTCCACCGGCCTGGGTGGCGTCAACCCACCGTTGATGGAGTCGGCGCCCACCTCAGGCGCGGCCTTCGTCTTCACGCTGCCGTGATGCTTCAGCGGCTCTCGATGATGAAGATGACGAGCGACGTCACGGCCACCACGCCTGCCAGCGAGAACAACGCGATGGCCCCCGCCAGGAAGTTGTTGCGCTCGGTGAGGAGGAGGTCGCGCGTGGGGCCCGGGGTGTCCGGCGGGCTCGTCTGGAAGCGGCGGTCGGCGTCGATCGACAGCCCGAGTGTCACCGCGCCCCCGACCGCCACCGCAGCCGACGCGCCGAGCAGCACCCAGGGCTCGGCCGTTCGTTCGCGCCTGACGAGCTTCTTGAGCGTGTCGTCGGCCATCAGGGTGAGAGCGGTGACGGGCTGCTCCGTCGCCACGGGGAGCTCCACGCGGGCGGGCACGTCGGCCTTCACCGGGTCGACGCGCGACTCGGTCTTGTCGGGCGACAAGAGCAGGGACACCTCGGCGCTCGTGTTGTCCGGCAGCACGACGTTGCGCTCGACGCTGACGAGGCCCTTCGCGCGGGCCACGACGCGATGCGTGCCTGGGGGCAGGGTGACCACCACGGGAGACACGCCGTACGGCTGGCCCCCCACCTCGACGTCGACGCCCTCGGGCTCGGTGATGATGACGAGGGCCTGCCGGCCCTGCTTCTTGAGCCGCAGCTCGAGCGCCGTGATCGTCGCCAACACGTCTTTCTTGTCGGCCGCGTCAGGGGCCCGGCGAAGGTACTCGCGGTACCACCGAATGGCCTGGGCCTCGCGCTTGAGGTCCTCGTGACAGACGGCGATGTTGTAGGCGGTGACGGGCAGGGCGCGCAGGCCCCAGGACTCTTCGAACTTGCCCAGCGCGTCTGCAGCGAAGCCCTGCTTGTACAGCCGCTGGCCCCAGAGGAACGCATCGCGCGACGCCGCGACCTGCTCGGGTGAAGGCTCGAGCGGTGGGGCCGTGAGCGCGAGTTGAACGAGGAGCACCAGCACCATGGGAGCGCGTTGTAGCGCTGCCGTCGGGCCGAGGCCCTCGTGTTCTCAGTCCAGCCCCTTGAGCGGCTTCCGGGGCCTGGCGGGAACGTCCTCCGGAGCCACCGACTTGACGCGCGGCGGCCTGGGGAGCGGCTCGAGCGTCGCGCTCACCGGCTCCTCGGAGTCGAAGGTGACGGCCACCCTGGCATCCCGATGGCCGGCGAGCGACACCGTCAGCGCCCGGCTGCTGCCCCGGGCCCCTTCGAGGGCGAGCGGGGTGCTCCCCAGCACCTGCGTTCCGTCGCGCACCACCGCGCCTGACGGCGTCGACTCGAGGCGACGAGAGACGGGCGGTGGAGGCGCTGGGGGTGGTGGCGGAGCTGGCGGCCTGACGACGACGGGCGGCGAGGCAGGCGGTGGCGGGGTTGGCTCGCGCGTCGCCACGAGGACGCCCACCAGCCCGAGGACGAGGGCGCCCAGGAAGACGCCCGCCACGGCCCAGGTCGTAGAGCGAGGTGCCGGCGCCCGGGCCACGCGGGCAGGTTCGGGTGGGCGGGGCGCCGACGGGGGAACGCGCTCGGTGGCGGGCGCCTTCTCGATGGCCTCGAGGCGCTCGACCGCTTCGCGCATCGACTGGGGCCTGGCCGCTGGCGCCTTGGCCAGCATGTCCATCACGAGCGCCTCGAGGGGCCGCGGCACCACGAGGTCGCCCTTCATCGCCAGCATCGGGGGCGCCGCTTCGTGAATCTGCTTCGACATCACCAACTGCGGCGTCGGCGCGGTGAACGGCTGCCGGCCCGTGAGCAGCTCGTACAGCATCAGCCCCAGCGCATAGATGTCGCTGCGCGCGTCGACGCTGAGGCCCGAGGCCTGCTCGGGCGACATGTACTGGGGCGTACCCACGACGACGCCGAGGGTGGTGGTGCCCGAGGCTTCCTGCGCGCGCGTCACCTTCGCCACGCCGAAGTCGAGCACCTTCACCAGGTCGGGGTGCCCGCGGTCCTGCAGCACCATGACGTTCTCGGGCTTGAGGTCCCGGTGGATGATGCCCTTCGCGTGGGCAGCCGCGAGGGCGCGCGCCACCTGAAGCCCCAGCCGCACCGTCCGCTCGACGCTCTGCGCGCCGTGCTGCTCGACCACCTCGGCGAGCGTCTCGCCGGCCAGGTGCTCCATGGCGAAGTAGAAGCGCCCGTCTTCGGTCTGCCCGAAGTCCGAGACGTCGATGATGTTGATGTTGCCGATGGCGCTGGCGGCGACGGCTTCGCGCTTGAAGCGCGCGACGAAGTCCTTGTCTCGCGAGAGGTGCGGCCGCATCACCTTCACCGCGAAGGGCTTGCCCAGCTCGACGTGCTCGGCGCGGTACACCTCACCCATGCCGCCAGCCGCGATGGGCTCGATGATGCGGTAGCGCTGCGAGATGACCTCTCCGGGCTGCAGCGGCGCGCCCGTCTTCGTCTCGGCGGTCGAGGCCAGCGCCTTGTCGAGGTCGACGGTCGAGGTGCGAATCGACTCGAGCGCCCCGTTGGTCGAGCTCGCGGGCGTGGCCTGGCGCACCGTGCGCTCGGGACCGTCGGTGGCGGGGCTGGCGCGCGCGAGCGTGCCGTGCGGACCCGAGGTTCCGTGCAGGCGCAACACCAGCTCGACGGCGCCGACGTGGAGGAACGAGCCCACCGCCACCGGGCCCTCGGCGACCTGTCCGTTGACGAGCACCGCGCGCAAACCCGAGAGGTCTCGAATGGCGGCGCCGCCCGCTTCGTCGATGGTGAGCTCGAGGTGCTCCGCGGCGACCGAGGGGTCGACGAGCCGGACGTCGCACGTCGACGAAGAGCCCACGACGTGCCGGCCGACCTTCAGCGGCACCACGCGGCCCCGTTCTGCGCCGTCGCTGATCAAGAGCTCGAGCCGCGCTGACATCAATGAAAGAGCGTACCACCGTCGGGTCGGGGCACTCGGGCTGAAAGGGACCTGGAGCGGTGTGGGGCGCCATCACGTCACGCCCGCTGGCCCAGCGTCACCGTGGCTTCATCGAGCTGGTGATGCGCTGCTCGGTGCGCGCCCGCAGCGCCGTGCGCCCCTGGCCCAGGGAGATGGTCGAGGTGCCCTGGAGTGACAGGTTCGCCCGCCACGCGCCGGCCGGGACAAAAACGGTGCCGCGATACCGCGCGATGACGGGCTGGTCCTCGATGAGCTGCTTGAACGCGAACTGCACGCTCCACGAGCCGAGCTTCTTCGGCTCACACAAGACCGAGACGTCCTCGACGGTGAAGTCCTCGGCGCGCGCGGTGGCCAGCTTCTTCATGAGGGCGACTGTCGCGCGCCCGACCGCCGAGCGCACAGCCTCGTCACACGGCGCGCCACCGCGGGCCGCCTCGACGATGGGGTCCGGCGTGAGCAGGGTGCCCACCACCCGGGTGAAGACGCGCACGTCGTCGTGCGAGGTCCCCTGGGCCTGCGCGTACGCTTCGCGGACGTTGGTGGGCGGGCCCTTTTTCTTCTTCGCGCCGACCTCGCTCAGCACCGGCTCTCCAGAGTTGCTGTCGACCGCCCACGCGCGGCCCTGGAGCGAGTCGCTGCCAGACAGCACCTGCACGGTGAGGCGTTTGGGCGCGGTCTTTTGGGCCTCGGTCACCGTCACCAGCAGCGTCGCCTTCCGCAGGCTGGGGCTCGGCGAGACGTCGACGTTGGGGGCGCCCTTGTCCACCTTCGCCGACAGCACCTCGTCGTACGACCACGTCCAGCTGGTGCCGGCGTCGGGGGCAGCGAGCAACACGACGGCGAGCGCGGAGACGAACAGGCTCGCACTCTGCCACGCCGCCCGCGCGAGGAGGGCCAAGCGCTCGCCTCGGCCTGCGCGCCACGGGGGCCGGTGCTATTCGTGCCGGTGGCCGTCATGGAGTCGTCTCCCCGCCTCGTCGCCGAGCTCGGCCCCACCAACACGGGCAAGACGTTTCGCGCCATCGAACGAATGCTCGAGCACGAGTCCGGCATGATGGGGCTGCCCCTGCGGCTGCTCGCGCGCGAGGTGTACGACACCGTCTCGGCCCGCGTGGGCGAGGCCCGGGTGGCGCTGGTGACGGGCGAAGAGAAGCGCGTGCCGCCGCGCCCCTCGTACTGGGTCTGCACCGTCGAGGCGATGCCGGTGGGCGAGCCCGTCGACTTCCTCGCCGTCGACGAGGTTCAGCTCTGCGCCCACCGCGAGCGCGGCCACGTCTTCACCGACCGGCTGCTCCACGCGCGCGGCCGGAAGGAGACGTGGTTCCTCGGCGCCGAGGCGATGACCCCGGTGCTGCGGGCGCTGCTGCCCGAGGTGTCCTTTCGGCGGAGCGAGCGGCTCTCGCGGCTCACGAGCTTCGGCGCGAAGTCACTCAAGAGCCTGCCGCCCCGCTCGGCCGTCGTCGCCTTCTCGACCGAGCGCGTCTACGAGCTCGCCCAGGCCCTGCGGCAGCTCCGCGGCGGGGTGGCCGTGGTGCTGGGGGCGCTCTCGCCGCGCACGCGCAACGCCCAGGTGGCCCTCTACCAGGCGCGTGAGGTCGAGTACCTCGTCGCCACCGACGCCATCGGCCTGGGCCTCAACCTCGACCTCGAGCGCGTGGCCTTCGCGTCGCTCTCGAAGTTCGACGGCTTCGAGCAGCGCGAGCTCACCGTCGACGAGCTGGGGCAGATCGCCGGCCGCGCGGGCCGCCACGTGCGCGACGGCGAGTTCGGCACCCTCACCTCCGCGCCCGCGCTCTCGCCCAGGGCCATCGCCGCCATCGAGGCGCACCGCTTCCCCGCCGTCAGCCGCCTCGTCTGGCGCAGCAGCGAGCTCGACTTCGCAAGCCCGCGCGCGCTGCTCGACTCGTTATCGGTGGGCCCGCCGCACGAGGTGTTCAGCCGCGTCGAGCGCGCCGACGACTTCGACGCCTTGAAGGCGCTCGCCGAGGACGCCGAGGTGCTGAGCGTGGCGAGCGACCGCGCGGGCGTCGAGCTGCTCTGGCAGGTCTGCCGCATTCCCGACTTCCGCAAGGGGCTGCTGGGCGAACACCCGCGCCTGGTGAAGGAGCTCTTCCTGCAGCTCGCTCGCGGCCAGGGCCGCCTGCGCGACGAGTGGCTGTCGCGGCAGGTCGAGCCCCTCGACGACCTGAAGGGCGACCTCCACACCCTCACCGCGCGGCTCGAGGCCATTCGCACGTGGACGTACCTCTCGCACCAGCGGGGCTGGGTGAACGACGCCCAGGCCTGGCAGCAGCGCACGCGCGCCATCGAGGACGGGCTGGGCGACGCGCTCCACCAGCGGCTCGTCGAGCGCTTCGTCGAGAAGTCAGCGGTGGCGGCGCGGCGGCGACGCGCGGCGCCGTCGACCGTCACGGCGAGCGGCCCGTTCTCGAAGCTCGCGCAGCACCTCGAGCGCGGCGAGGGCCCCGACGAGTTCGTGCAGCGGGTGGTGGCAGCCCGCACCGACGCGCTGCACGTCGATGCCCTGGGCGCCATCGCGTTCGAGGGCGAGGTGCTGGGCCGCCTGGTGCGCGGGAGCGACCTGCTCACCCCCGCCGTGGCCCTCGTCGACGCCGACGCGTGGAACGGGGGCCAGCGCGCGCAGCTCGAGCGTCGCTTCGCCGCCTGCGCGCGTGACGTCGTCTCGGAGGCGATGGGTGGGTTTCCGGTGCAATCGCTCACCTCGGCCGGGCACCCGCCGCCGCTGCGGGCCATCGCCTGGCGCTTCGGACGCGGGCTGGGCCTGGTGCGCTGGGACGCGGAGCTGCGCGAGCACGTCAGGCGCCTCGACGCCGAGTCCCACCAGCGCCTCGACGCGGCGGGCGTGCGGCAGGGCGCGCGCTTCCTCGTCGTCGAGCAGGCCGCCACGGTGGCCGCGCTGGAGCGACGGGGGCTCTTGACGGCGCTGTTCTCGGAGCGGCCCCGCCCCCCCGAGGTGCCGCGCGTACCCGTCGTGCGAGCCGAGGCGCTGGGCGGTGGTGACGTCGCGGCCTGGGGCTACGAGCGCGTCGGGCCGATGGCGGTGCGCGTCGACGTGTTCGAGACGCTCCTCTCGGTGTCGCAGCCGGCGCGCGCCGGCGCGGTGTGCCAGCAACTGGGCGTCGACGCATCGACGACGCGCTGGTTGCTGGGCGCGCTCGCCTCGCCGCAGAAGGACCCCTGACCTCAGTCGAAGAGCGCGGCCGCGCGCGTCAACGGGCTGTGCCCCGGAGCGCTTCGTCCGTATCGTCTCGACGATGGCTGCGCCTGAGGAACGTGAGTGGGAAGCGCGCGCCCTGGAGCTGAAGGGCGAGGGCTACACGGCGGCCGTCGTGGCGCGGAAGCTCATCGAGCAGCACGGCGCTCCAGTCGAGGAGGCCCAGGCGCTCGTCGGCCGGCTCTTCGGGAGGCCGGTCGATGCCTTCGCCGGAGAGACGACCACCCGAATCGTGACGGGCCTCGGCCTCGCCGCGCTCGGCCTCGTCGGGCTCCTCGTCGTGTTCTCGGTCGACTGGCTCGACGGGCGCTTCCTCGTGTT
>JANRKQ010000111.1:0-78543 GCA_033763395.1 Myxococcaceae bacterium | reverse complement strand
CCGAAGAACTCCTTGATCACCGCCGTCACCGGCTTGGCGTTGATCAGGTCGTGCGGCATGAGCGTCTCGATCTCCTGGAGGCTCATGCGCTCCTTGATCGCGCGCTCCATGCGGACGAGGCCGATGCGGTACTGGTTCTCGAGCAGCTCGCCCACCGCGCGCACGCGGCGGTTGCCGAGGTGGTCGATGTCGTCGATCGTGCCCTTGCCGTTCTTGAGATCGATCAGGTACCGAATGGTCTCGAGAATGTCGCGCTTGGTCAGCACCTGGTTGTCGAGCGGCTCTTCGACGCCGAACTTGGCGTTGAGCTTCTTGCGGCCGACCTTCGAGAGATCGTAGCGCTCGGGGTTCAGGAACAGCACGTTCTCGAAGAGGTTCCGGGCCGTCTCGGGCGTCGGAGGGTCGCCCGGGCGCACGCGCCGGTAGATCTCCATGAGCGCCTCTTCCGGCGTCTCGAGCTTGTCCATCAGCAACGTGTCACGCAGGTACGGGCCCACGTTCAGGTTGTCGATGAACAGCACCTTCACTTCCTTGAAGCCGCGCTTGAGCAGCTCCTCGACGTGCTGGGGGCTGATCTCTTCGTTGCACTCGAGCAACACCTCGCCCGTGTTCTCGTCGATGACGTCGAAGGCCGAGACCTTCGTGTAGAGCTCGTCGGCGTCGATGGGCAGGCGCGTGAGCTTCGACTGCTCGAGCTTCTTGAGCGCCGCGCGGGTGAACTTGCGGTTCTTCTTGACGATGATCTCGCCCGACTTCGACTTGATGTCGCGGGTCGCGCGCTGGTTGTAGAGCAGCTCGAAGTCGACGGACTTCTCGAACTCGCTCTCCGAGTACAGGTAGATGGTCTCGGTCGAGTAGAAATAGTTGAGGATCTGCTCGGTCGAGCCGTTGAACTCGATGGGGTTCTTGCGGGCCGTGTCGCCAACGGCGCCGAGCGCACGGATGAGCACCGTCACCGGCAGCTTCCGGCGGCGGTCGATGCGCACGTACAGCAGGTCCTTGTGGTCGAACTCGAAGTCGAGCCACGAGCCGCGCGAAGGAATGACGCGCGCGTTGTAGAGGAGCTTGCCCGACGAGTGGCTCTTGCCCTTGTCGTGATCGAAGAACGCGCCCGGCGAGCGGTGCAGCTGGCTGACGACGACGCGCTCGGTGCCGTTGATGATGAACGTCCCGTGCTCGGTCATGAGCGGGATCTCGCCGAAGTAGACCTCCTGCTCCTTCACGTCGCGGATCGACTGGGCGCCGGTCTCTTCGTCCTTGTCGAGCACCACGAGGCGCACGACGACCTTGATGGGCGCCGCGAAGGTCATGCCGCGCTGGCGACACTCGTCGACGTCGTACTTGGGCTTCTCGAGGTTGTAGTTGCGGAACTCGAGCAGGCTGGTCTCGTTGAAGTCCCGAATCGGGAACACGCTCTTGAAGACCGCCTGGAGGCCGACGTCCTCGCGCTTCTCCGGCGGTACGTCAGCCTGGAGGAACTTCTCGTAGGACAGCTTCTGGATGTTGATGAGATTGGGGATCTCGATGACCTTGTTGATCTTCGCGAAGCTCTTCCGCGTCCGGAAGTTGTTCTGCAGGGTCGGCATTCGCTTCTCTCAGTCGGGCTTGAAGGGGGAACCGGGGTGACCGGCGGGCCAGCGTTGAGTTGTCGGTGAAGCTCGAAATGTCCTGGGGAACGGCGCCTTCAGAGGGGGCCCTTTAACCGGGCACTCTCAAGCGGCAAAGCCGGTGACCCTCCCCAGAGGATCACCGGCTGCCTGATGAGGCGGGGAACGACGGTTACTTGAGCTCCACCGTCGCGCCGACGGCCGTGAGCTTCTCCTTCATCTTGTTGGCGTCGTCCTTGTTCGCGCCTTCCTTCACCGTCTTGGGCGCGCCCTCGACGAGGTCCTTGGCCTCCTTGAGGCCCAGGCCGGTCAGCTCGCGGATGACCTTGATCACGTCGATCTTCTTGTCGCCGGCCTTCGCGAGGACGACCGTGAACTCGGTCTTCTCCTCGACCGGAGCCGCCGCCGCCGCCGGGCCCGCCGCCGCGACCGCAACGGCCGCCGCCGAGACGCCCCACTTCTCTTCGAGCTTCTTCACCAGGTCGGCCGCCTCCATGACAGTGAGCGACGACAGCTGGTCCACGATGTTGTTGATGTCTGCCATGACTTATTTCCTTCTTCGAAAAAACTTCGGTGGTTAGGGGTTCGTGAAACGGTTCACTTCTTGTCGGCCTTCGCGGCGAGCACACGGGCCAACGCGGCACCGGGCTCCTTGATCGTGCGAACCAGCTTGCTGGCTGGCTGGTTGATCATGCCGAGGATCTGGCCACGGAGTTCGTTGAGGCCCGGCATCTTCGCCAGCGCCTGTACGCCCTTCGCGTCGATCTTCGCGCCCTGGACGACACCCGACTTGATGGTGATCGTCTGCAGGTCCTTGGTGAAGTCGGCCAGGATCTTGGCCGGCGCCACCACGTCGTCGTAGCTGATGGCCACGGCGATGGGGCCGACGAAGTCGTCGGACACCTTCTCGACCGAGGTTCCACGAGCGGCCCGGCGAGCGATGGTGTTTTTGAGCACCTTCCACTCGACCTTGCCCTCGCGCAGCTTTCGCCGAAGCTTGTTGACGTTCTCGACGTCGAGCTTCTTGAACTCGGCGACGATGACCGCCTTCGCACGGCTGAACTTGTCGTTCAGCTCCTTGTTCAGCGTTTCTTTCTCGCTCTTGAGCACTGTCTGCACCTCCCTTCCGTTGCATGTGTTCCGGGCCCCCCGCTGCTCACTGGAAGTGGGCGTCAGGTGGTTGCCGGGTCCTGGTGCACAGTGCGAGAGCGAGAACTGCCTTGTCGAAGTGACGTCTCCAACCGATCACCCTTCTCACGCTCCCCGTCTCGGCAGGGCAGCCTCGAACTGACGGCGCCGTTTAAGCCCCCTGACCGCCTGCCGCCGCCACGCCCGGCCTTTCGGGTCGGGTGCCAACGGGCCGCGATGGCCTGCCTGGGAGCCCCTGCTGTCTACGACCAGGGGTCCTGCTATTCATTTTTTCGCCCGGCCCCCTTGACGGGTCCCGATCGACGACACGGTGGCGGCTTGGAGGAGGGCTTGCGGCCCTTACCCGAACGCACACGGCGCTGTCAACGGGGGCCAAAATCGAAGCGCCGCGCGGGCTTGGGAGCCGACGCGGCGCGTCGCCGTCGCGGGGGACGAAGGGCTTACTTGTACTTCGCGGCCAGCTCCGAGGTGTCGAGCTTGATGCCCGGGCCCATGGTGGAGCTGATGGCGATGCCCTTGAGGTACACGCCCTTGGCGGTCGCCGGCTTCATCTTCATCACGAGCTCCATGAGCGAGGTGAAGTTCTCCTGGAGCTTCTCGGCGGGGAACGACGCCTTGCCGATGGGGGCGTGCACGATGCCGGCCTTCTCGGCGCGGAACTCGATCTTGCCGCCCTTGGCCTCCTTGATGGCGCGGGCGAGATCCATCGTCACGGTGCCGACCTTCGGGTTCGGCATGAGGCCGCGGGGGCCGAGCACCTTGCCGAGGCGGCCGACGACGCCCATCATGTCGGGCGTGGCGATGACGGTGTCGAAGTCCATGAAGCCTTCCTCGATCTTCTTCGCGAGGTCGGCCTCACCGACGATGTCGGCGCCGGCGTTGGTGGCTTCCGACTGCTTCTCGCCCTTGGCGAACACGGCGACGCGGGCGCTCTTGCCCGTGCCGTGCGGCAGCACGACGGCGCCGCGGACCATCTGGTCGGCGTGCTTGGGGTCGATGCCGAGGTTGATGGCGCAGTCGATGGTCTGGTCGAACTTGGTGGCGACGGCGGCTTCCTTGAGCAGCTTGAAGCCATCGGCGACGGAGTAGCGCTTGTTGCGGTCCACCTTGGTGGCGGCGGCCTTGAACTTCTTTCCAGGCATGGGGAATTCCTCTTCGAAAAAGGGTTGAAAGAGAGGCGTCGGTTACTTGATCTGAATGCCCATCGAGCGCGCGGTGCCGGCAATGGTACGCATCGCGGCCTCGAGCGAAGCAGCGGTAGTGTCGCCCATCTTCTGCTTGGCGACCTCCTCGAGCTGCTTCTGGGTGATGGAGCCGACGACCTCTTTGCCCGTCTTCTTGGCGCCCGAGCCCTTCTTCTTCTCGGTGTGCAGGCCCGCGGCCTTCTTCAGGAGCACCGACGCGGGAGGCGTCTTGAGCTCGAAGGTGAACGACTTGTCCTGATAGACCGTGATGATCACGGGAATGATCAGGGCTTCCTTCATCTGGGCCTGGGTCTTGGCGTTGAACTGCTTGCAGAACTCCATGATGTTGACGCCGGCCTGACCGAGCGCTGGGCCAATCGGAGGAGCCGGGTTCGCCTTACCGGCAGGGATCTGCAGCTTGACCTGTCCTGTGACCTTCTTCATTGCGTTGCTTCTCCCGTGGTTCGAACGGTCTGGAGTGGTTCTCCAGGCCTCCCACAGTCGACGAGGAGCGTGATTGCTCCGACGTCACCGGCGGTGCTTCAAGCCGGCCCTGCTGGGGGCCCCGGAGACCAGGGCCCAAAAGTCACGAAAGCCCTACCCCGCCGTCTTCTCGACCTGCATGAAGTCGAGCTCGACCGGGGTGGATCGCCCGAAGATGCTGACGAGCACCTTCACGCGGCCCTTCTCGGGGTTCACCTCTTCGACGGTGCCGTTGAAGTTCGCGAACGGGCCATCGATGACGCGCACCGTGTCGCCCTCGTCGAAGTGCACCTTCGGCTTGGGCTTCATCACGCCCTCGCTCATGGCGGTCGTGATGCGCTGCACCTCGGACTCGCGCAGGGGCGGTGGGTCGTCCTGGCCCTGGGCGCCGAGGAAGCCGGTCACCTTGGGCGTGTTCTTCACCAGCGACTTGGTGATGGGCGTCATCTCCATCTGCACGAGGATGTAGCCCGGCATCGTCTTGCGCTTGGTCTGGCGCTTCTGGCCATCGCGCATCTCGACGACCTGCTCGACAGGGATGAAGATCTGCCCGAAGGACTCGTGCAGCTCTCGCTGCTTGATGAGATCCTCGAGCGACTTCTTCACTTTGTTCTCGAAGCCCGAGTATGTGTGCACCACGTACCACTTCTTGTCGGCGCTCATCACAGCTTCTCCCAGATCCACGGCAGCCAATCGACCATCAGGCGCAGGCTGAGCGCGTCGATGGCCGAAAGCACGACCGCGGCGACCAGCGAGGCCACCACCACGGCGAAGGTCGACACCCGGGTCTCTTCCCACGAGGGCCAGGTCACGCGCTTGAGTTCGGTCGCGACCTCGAGCGAGAGCCCGTGAATGCGCGGGTTCACCCAGCAGTAGATGCCGGTGCCGATGGCGAGGGCGAAACCCAGCAGAAACGGCGGCGTCGACTGCGTGATGCCAGCGATGAGCGGGTTCTGGCCGACACCCAGCTCGACGAAGACCCGCGACAAGATGTTCGCGAGGAAGAACGCGAGCACCAGCCCGAGCAGCAGGTACGAGATGACCACGAACCGCTTCGGGTCGACTTCAGCGCGGTTCGCTTGTTCCGAGGCTTCAGACGCCATGCGCACCTTCCGACGGGCCCTCAAGCAGCTCCGTCTCGATGAAAGCCTTCAAGGCCGACCGACGAAACCGCCGATCGGCCCCGAGGAAAAGTTGGCACGCCAGGAGGGATTCGAACCCCCAACACGCGGTTTTGGAGACCGCTGCTCTACCGTTGGAGCTACTGGCGTACGAAGACGAAAAGCGTCAGCCGACCTTGCCTTCTTTGTGGGCCGTGTGCTTGCGGCACCGCGCGCAGAACTTGCTCAACTCGAGCTTGTCCTGCTGCTTCCGGCGGTTCTTGGTCGTGGTGTAGTTGCGCTCTTTGCACACCGTGCACTCGAGCGAGATCAGGCTGCGGTTGCCCTTGGGCATGACTTGAAACTCCTGCTGGAAACTGAGGACCTCAGACGACAGAAGGGAAGGCCCTCTGACAGAGCCTCCCCTTCATGTCAAGCGGTGTGCGCTGGTTGCGCACCCGCCGAAACGCTCGGAATGATTACGCGATCACTTCGGCGACGACGCCGGAGCCGACCGTGCGGCCACCCTCACGGATGGCGAAGCGGAGCTCCTTCTCCATCGCGACGGGCGTGATCAGCTCGACCTCGATGGCGATGTTGTCGCCCGGCATCACCATCTCCACGTTGTCGGGGAGCTTGACCGAGCCGGTCACGTCGGTGGT
The DNA here is from genome assembly GCA_033763395.1 of Myxococcaceae bacterium. Taxonomy (GTDB): domain Bacteria; phylum Myxococcota; class Myxococcia; order Myxococcales; family Myxococcaceae; genus Xiheimicrobium. Next base: position 72,358 of record JANRKQ010000111.1, on the reverse strand, counting down.
GCGGAAGTAGAACTGCGGGCGGTAGCCCTTGAAGAACGGCGTGTGGCGGCCGCCCTCTTCCTTCGTGAGGACGTACACCTGGGCCTTGAACTTCGTGTGCGGGTTCACCGAGCCGGGCTTGGCGAGCACCTGGCCACGCTCGATCTCTTCGCGCTTGAGGCCACGAACGAGCGCGCCGATGTTGTCGCCGGCGCGGCCCTCGTCGAGCAGCTTCTTGAACATCTCGACGCCGGTGACGACCGTCTTGGCGGTCGGGCGAATGCCGACGACCTCGACTTCATCGCCCACCTTCACGATGCCACGCTCGACGCGGCCCGTGGCCACGGTGCCGCGGCCTTCGATCGAGAACACGTCTTCGACCGTCATGAGGAAGGGCTTGTCGGTCGCGCGCTGCGGGGTCGGGATGTAGGTGTCGACCGCCTCCATCAGCTTGAGGATCGACTTCTCGCCGATGTCCGACGGATCACCCTCGAGGGCCTTGAGGGCCGAGCCGGGGATGATCGGCGTCTTGTCGCCAGGGAAGTCGTACTTCTTCAGCAGGTCGCGCACCTCGACCTCGACGAGCTCGCGGAGCTCGGGGTCGTCGAGCATGTCGACCTTGTTGAGGAACACGACGATGTAGGGAACACCGACCTGGCGGGCCAGGAGGATGTGCTCACGCGTCTGCGGCATTGGGCCGTCGGCGGCCGAGACCACGAGGATCGCGCCGTCCATCTGCGCGGCGCCCGTGATCATGTTCTTCACGTAGTCGGCGTGGCCGGGGCAGTCGACGTGCGCGTAGTGACGGTTCGTCGTCTGGTACTCGACGTGCGCGGTCGAGATCGTGATGCCGCGGGCGCGCTCCTCGGGGGCCTTGTCGATTTGATCGTACGCCAGGAACGTGGCGCCGCCGGTCTTGGCGAGGACCTTCGTGATGGCCGCGGTCAGGGTCGTCTTGCCGTGGTCGACGTGCCCGATGGTGCCGATGTTGACGTGCGGCTTGTTTCTCTCGAACTTCTCCTTCGACATGGTGCCTTCCTTGTGTGTTTGAACCCGCGTGTTTGGGGGCTTATCGGGCTGCGACGGACTGCAAGATGCTGCGAAATGGAGCCCAGAACCGGGATTGAACCGGTGACCTCATCCTTACCAAGGATGTGCTCTACCAACTGAGCTATCTGGGCACTGCCTTCGTTGCTGCTGCGACTGCTGCTTCGAACCAGCTGCTTCGAACCAGTTGCTGCGAACCAGAAACTGCGCCTGCGTACCGCGCGGCCACCTCATCGGCGACCGGTTCTTCGAGAGCGGGGAACGGGATTCGAACCCGCGACATTCAGCTTGGAAGGCTGACGCTCTACCAGCTGAGCTATCCCCGCAGAGGAAAGAACTCCTGCATCACGAGAGCTGGTGTGGAGGGGGGTGGATTCGAACCACCGAAGGTCGAGGACCGACAGATTTACAGTCTGTTGCCGTTGGCCGCTTGGCTACCCCTCCGCTCGAAGGGTGCTGCTATTCACTTGTTTGCCCATCTGGCCGGCGGCGGGATTCGAACCCGCGACCTACTGATTACAAATCAGGTGCTCTACCAGCTGAGCTACACCGGCAAGGCTTCAGAACTTCTCTGAAAAACCCGCCGCCCCGGTCACGAGGGCGGCGCTCCTTATTCATGGGGGAACGGCCAAGTCAAGCGCTGAAGACGGGCGGGCCGGCAGCGGCTGACGGTCAGGCCTTCAAAGCCCGGCGGCGAGCGACCTCGGCGAGCAGCACGGCGGCCGAGACCGAGGCGTTGAGCGAGGCGACCTGCCCCGCCATGGGAATGCGGACGAGGAAGTCGCAATGCTCGAGCATGCCCTTGCGCACCCCCGCCCCTTCGGCGCCGACGACGACCGCGAGGGGCCCGTCGAGCGCCGCGTCCCAGAGGGTCTTCTCGCCAGAAGGCTCGGCCGCGACCGACCAATAGCCGGCCGCCTTCAGCGTCTCGAGCGCCCGGGAGAGGTTGGTGACGCGGGCGATCTTCGTGTGGGCCGTCGCGCCGGCCGAGGCCTTCGCCACCACGCCTGTCACCGCCGCGGCGCGATCCTTCGCGATCACCACGCCGTCGGCGCCGAACGCGTGCGCCGAGCGGATGATCGCGCCCAGGTTCATCGGATCCTGAATGCCGTCGAGGACGATGACGAGCCCCGGGCGGCCGTGCTGCTTCGGCGCCTCGAGGAGCTCTTCCAGCGTGGCGTAGTCGAACTGGCGGACCTCGGCGACGACGCCCTGGTGGGCCGCGCGCGGGGCCATCGCGTCGAGGCGATCGCGCTCGAGCGTGTCGACGCGAATGCCGTGCTCCCGGGCGCGAGAGAAGATCTCTCCGGCGACCGACTCCTTCAGGCCCTTCTGCTGCATGCTGATGCGATCGACCTGCTTGGGCCGGGCGCGCAGCAGCTCGAGTACCGGGTTCACGCCGTAGACGAAGCGCTCGTCGCCATAGCTGCGGGGGCCGTCAGCGCCGTCGGCGGTGAGGAACTTCGACGAGTCTGTGTCGCGTCGGGGCGGCAGCTCTCGCCTCGGCGGAGCCTCATGCCGCGGCGGCCCGTCTCGTCGAGCAGGCGCCTCGCGGTGCGGCGGCCCGTCTCGTCGCGAGGGAGCGTCTCGCCGGGGCGGGCCGTCCCTTCGCTCGAAGCGCGGGGCCTCGTCGCGCGCGGGCCGTTCCCCTCGCCGTCCACGATCGGGGTCGGCGCGCCGATCGTTCCGATCGCGCGGCGGGCGGCGATCAGCTCGGTCGAACGATCGCCCGGCGCCGCGCGGGCCCTTGCCCTTGCCACCGAACCGGCTGCCACCCTTCCCGCCTCCACGCGTGAAGCGGCTCAACGGACGGCCACCGGGAACGACAGGGTCTTCGTCTGACGCGCGCACACCTTCTCGGTGCAGATGAAGAACGTCATCTTCGCGTCGACGTTCGCCTTGCCCGACGCGGGCGCCGTGAAGGCCACCTCGAAGCGAGGGTCTGGGTACTCGCTCGAGCCGGCCGCCTTCTTCACCAGCGAGTCGGCGAGCGTGAGCTTCTCCTTCTCGAGCTTCGCGTCCTTGCTCGACAGCTCGATGCGCAGCGGGGCCTCGTCGGACACGTGCGCGCCGTTCTTAGCGACGATCGAGATCACCACCTTGCCCTTGTCGCCGCCCTTCACCTCGGTCGAGGTACCGTCGGTCTTCACCTCGTAGAGCGAGGCCACGTCGGGCTCCCCGGCGAGGGCGACGAACGACCACAACGACATCAACAGGATCATCTTGCGCATGGCGGGCCTTCTTTCACGTTCCCTGGCGGCGTTGAACTGTCTGCTCGGCCACGAGCTGCTCGCCGTGGACGATGATGGGGGTGGCGACATCAAGCGGCTCGAAGTCCAGCAGGTTCGGCGCGGCGTGCACCGCGGTGACGACGGCGCGGGTGCCCTCGCGCACGTCGACGGCGCAGACCTCGAGGCCACAGCGGCCGGCGGCCTTGCGCGCGAGCGCGATCGTCGAGTCTCTCGGGGTGACCGGCTCGAGGCGCTCGGGGGGGCTCAGGTTTCGACCTGCGCGACCGGGCTTGAGGATCTGCTCGACCGCGCCGATCACCCGCCCACCGACGACGAGCAGCCGGATGTCGCGCTGGCCCACGCGCATCGACTCCTGCATCAACACGTCATGGCCGAGACCGACGACGGCCTCGACCGCCGACTCGAGCGTCTGCATCGACTCGCACAGCATCACCCGCGGCGCCTCGGACACCTCGACGAGCTTGACCAGCACCGGCAACCCGCCGACGCGCGGCACCAGGCCCTTCAGCGCCCGCGCGTCGCGCGCCAACACCGTGCGCGGAACCGGAACGCCGTCGCTCGAGAGCTGCATCAAGCAGCGGATCGGGTGGCGGCTCACGGCGATGGCCCGCTCGGTGTTGAGCACGACAGCGCCCTGCGCGGCGAACTGCTCCACCATCGGCAGCGCGAAGGGCGCGGCGGCCGGCGCGAAGCGTGGAATCACGAGATCGGGGGTCTTCAGGCGCTTCCAGGCGCGCACGAGCCGGCCCCGCGACGGGCCAAGCTGGAGCTGGAGCGACGCAGGATCGATCACCCGGACGTGGTGGCCCCGGGCACGCGCCGCCTCGACCAGCCGCCTCGTCGACGGCACCTTGCCCGTTCGTGACAACACCACCACCCGCATGGCGCGCGTCCTTGCACGGCTGCGACGGGACCGCGAGCCGTGAATTCGAGCCGTCCCGCAGCCCCTCGCCCGGAAACGTCAGCACCCCTGACACTGGAGCACGGACGAACCAGCGGGATTCACTGAACTTCGGACGCGTGTAGGACTTGCGCCGCGAGGTCGAGGGCGTCCACAGTTCGCGTCGTCGGTCTCGCTGGGAGCCCCCATGAACCGGATCTCGCTGCTCGCGGTGAAGCTGCTCGTCGGCTGTCAGACGTACGATCTCCTGCCGGTGGCGCCAGAGGTGATCGTCGTCTCGCCCAAGGACATTGTCGTCGAAGCGACCCTCAAGCCCAACCTGATGCTCGCGGTCGATCGGTCGGGCTCGATGGGTCGAACCACCTCGAACGACGCGACGTGCCGGGACTGCGGCTCGGGGATCTGCCCGGCCTCGTGCCCGACGCGCATGAGCGATCTGCGGCAGGCGGTGACGACCTTCACCCAGCTCGCTTCCTCCCGGGTGCGCCTGGGCCTCACGGTGTTTCCCGAAGAGACGAGTGAGATCGGGGCCGAGGCCTCGTGCCGCGCTCCGACAGCGGTGCGGGTGCCGTTGCCAGCGCCGAGCCGCGATGACGACGACGTTGCGTCGCAGGCCAACCTCACCGCTGCGACGCAGGTCACCGCCGAGGTCCAGCGCCTGACGCCCGGTGGCGGCACGCCCACCGGCGCCACCCTCGCCTTCCTCGCGACGCAGACCTCGCTCACCGACCGACGGGACTTCCGCCATGACTACGTGGTGCTGCTCACCGACGGGCTCCCCAACTGCAACGCGTCGAACCCGAATGACTACGAGACCAACGCGCTGGCGTGCCGCTGTCAGTCGGGCTCGGGCGATTGCTCCGGCCTCGAGATTCGTCGGCGCGGGTGCCTCGATGCCGACGCGACGGTGGCGCAGGTCGAGGCGCTGGAACGACTGGGGGTCAAGACGATCGTCGTCGGGTTCGGCGCCGATACGAATCAGGCCGATGCGCAGGCCGTGCTCTCGCGCATGGCCGCGGCCGGCGGTTTTGGCCCCGCGCTCCAGGCGTCGAACCGGGCCGAGCTCGAGGCCACGCTGAACCGCATCCTCATGGGGCTTGGCAGGCAGTGTGCGTTCGACCTGCCCGCGCCTCCGATCTCGAGCGCGACGGTCTCGGTTCGGGTGAACGGAGCCGTCGTGCCCCAGAGCGCGAGCACCTGGACCGTCAGCGGGCGGTTGCTCACGCTGAGCAGCGCGTTCTGCAGCGCGAACCTTGGCGCCACGCTCTCGGTGCAGGTCGCGAGTTCTCCTTGAGCGTGGGCGCTGCCTGGGTCACGCTGTGCCGTCTTGTCGTGTCTTGAACGAGGTCATTCGATGAAGCGCCTGCTCTCCTTCGCCGTGCTCGCCCTCGCCGCTGCGTGTCAGACGTACGACTTCGAGCCGGTGCAGCCGATCGCGATCACCCAGACGACGCAGTCCACCAAGGTGGTGGCGCGCCGGCTCAAGCCGAACCTGATGATCCTCGTCGACAAGTCGGGCTCGATGAACAACACCATCATGCCCGGGTGCATGGGCGGCGGGTGTGCGACGCGCGTGAGCGAGCTGAAGATGGCGATGGGGAACTTCCTGTCGACGTCGGCGAGCGTCGCTCGCATGGGCCTGGCGTTCTTCCCGAGGGAGGACGCGAACTTCTCGCCGGCCGGCTGTCGGCCCACGGCGGAGATTGACGTCGAGCTCCCGCCCCCCGCGGCGAACGACATGGACACCATGCCGCTCGTCATGAACGCGACGCGCGTCTCGGGGCGCATTCAGGCCATGGGCAACAGCATTCCGGTCGCGGGCGGTACGCCCACCGCGGGGTCGCTCTCGTTCCTAGGCGGGTACGCCGGCCTGCTGGATGATCGGGACAACCGCGAAGACTTCGTGCTCCTCCTCACCGACGGCCTGCCGAACTGCAACTCTGCCAACCCGCTCGGCTGCAGCTCGATGCCGCCTCCGACGCAGAACCTCTGCACCCTCGGGACGAACCCCATGGGGGCGTCCAACTGCATCGGGCAGTACTGCCGCGCCGGGTTCCTCGACAAGGACGGGGTCGTCAGCTCGGTCAGAGCCCTCAAGTCGCGCAACATCCGCACCATCGTCGTCGGGTTCGGCGCCGACTTCGCCAGCCCGGAAGCCCTCGATGTGCTCAATGCCATGGCCGCCGAGGGTGGGTTCGCGCGGCGCTGTCCGAATGGAACGAACGCCGAGTGCGGAGACGCGACCGGCACGTCGAACCGCTGCTCGAGCACGACGCCGGCCATGAACAACACGTGCCAGAAGCAGTTCTATGCGGCGCGCAGCGCGAACGAGCTCTCCCAGGCGCTCCTCGACATCCAGAACGCGATCGGTGACGTCGACCCGTGCATCTACACGCTCGCGGACCGGCCCGTGAGCGAGCGCTTCCTCGCCGTCATCATCAACGGAACCACGACGCCGTCCGGGCCCGCCACGTGGACGCTGACCCAGCAAGGCAGCGTTCAGTTCACCGGCGCGCTCTGCGACCGCGTCAAGGCGTCGACCACCGCAGACCCGCTCAACGTCGAGTTCCGAATCGTCAACACGCTCTGATCAGAACGACAGCAGCCGGGCCGACGTCGTCAGCTTCCAGATGTCGGGCAGGCCCGTCATTTCGTCGAGCACCCTCTTCTTCAGCAGGTCGGCCGGGTCGAGCCCGCACAGCTTGACGGTCGTGTCACACGCGATGGCCTTCGCGCCGAGCTGGCGTGCGTCGGTGAGCATGCTCGCTGGCACTGGGGCGCCAAGGCCGGTCCCCCGCGTGGCCGCGGCGGACTCGCGCTCGGTCAGCGGCTTCCCGAAGGAGCCCCGGCTCAGGGCCCGCAGGGCGTCGAACGCGAATACGTACACGACGTCGTCACCCATCGCCGCGGCCGTCAGGCCCAACGACGTCGCTTGCCACGCGGCCTCGTAGCCGCCGCTCGACACGAAGATCATCAGCCGCGACACCGCCATGGCGACGGGCGGTATACACTCGCTTGCGCCGTGCCCCAAAGCCCCGGCCGGGGGCCGCAGGAGTCACCTCTCGAATGCGTTCTTCCTTCCGCTTCTCGCTGCTGGGCGCCCTCCTCGCGCTCCCCGCCCTGGCGACTGTCGTCATGTCGGTCTCCGTGGAAGAGCTCGTCGCCCGCACGCCGGTGATCGTCCACGCGACGGTGCACCGCTCCGAGGTGAACTGGGACGAGGCCCACCGCGGCATCTGGACCTGGACCGAGCTTGTCGTGCGCGAGCCGCTCAAGGGCAAGCCCGCGACGACAGTGCTCGTGAAGCAGCCGGGCGGAACGGTCGGACAGCTGCAGCAGGCCGTGTCCGGCGCCGCGCGGTTCGAGCCGGGTGAAGAGGTGGTGCTCTTCCTCGAGCCGGCCATCGACGAGCCCGGGGCGTTCGTCATCATGGGCCTCTCGTTCGGCAAGGTGACGCTCGAGTCGACCCCGGGCGCGAAGGTGGCGAAGCGGAACCTCAAGGGCCTCGCCCTCGCCCGCCCGGGTCGCGCCGGGGTCGTCGGCCCGGTGAACGAGCTCGAGGTGCTGGGCACTGCCGACGCGTTCCTTGCCCGCGTTCGCAAGGCGGCTGCGGGAGGTGCGAAGTGAGCCACCGAGCCCTCGCTGCGCTCCTCCTCCTGCCCGCCGCGGTGTGGGCCGACCCGTCGGGCAAGAAGTGGTTCCTCGACCCGTGTCAGATGCAGTCACAGTGCGTGCTGCAGAACGGTACCACCAACGGCAACCGGGTGTGCTCGATGGGCCGCTGCCTCCCTGAGGTCCGCTTCGCTGCGACGATCGACAACGCGGGCGGCGCGACACTCCCGGGGCAGCAGCAGGTGCCGATGGCCACGGTGATCCAGCGAATGTACGCCTCGTTCGAGCGCTGGACGCTGACCAACACGAGCTGCGACCCGTCGATCAACTTCTTCTACCTGCCGGGCCTCACCTACAACGCACCGCAGGGGCAGGCGAACATCGGTGCCGTCGACAACGACAACAACGTCATCTGGCTGAGCAACACATGGCGCCACTCGAGCCTCACGCTGGGCCTCACCACCAACACCTTCTTCCCGGGCGAGCTCATCGACTCGGACATGGAGATGAACGCGGCCACCGTCACCTGGGGCGGAGGCTCGACGATCTCGGCGGGTGACTACGACTACGAGAGCGTTGTCACGCACGAGGCCGGTCACTTCATCGGGTTTGATCACACGGCGAACACCGTCGCGGTGATGTTCGCGTCCATCGGTACCGGGCAGATCAAGCGCAACCTCGCAGGTCCGGACATCTCTGACGTGTGCACCGTGTACCCGGGCGTCGGCGGCAGCCAGGGGTCGACCTGTGGCGTCGGCGTCAACTGCCAGGGCGGGCTCGTCTGCGAGGGCGCCCAGGGCAGCACCAACCGCATCTGCACGCAGGACTGTGCGAGCGCCGGCGCCGCGTGCCCCACCGGCTTTTCCTGCCAGAGCTCGACGAACGGCTTCGCGTGCCTGCCGCGCATCGGAGCGCCCGACATGTGCAAGTTCTGTACGTCGGGACAGGACTGCTCGACGGGCCAGTGCCTCACCGACGGCATGGGGCGCAACTGGTGTTCCCTCGCGTGCAACCCCGCCGTGCCCGGCCAGTGCGGTACTGGGTACGACTGCCGGATGACGACGGCCGGGAGCTACTGCATCCCGACCGCGCCCTGCTCGAACCAGTGCACCACGCAGAACGTCGCGACGGCCTGTGCGCCCGGCTACGGCTGCACTGGGGGGACCTGCACACCGCTGGGCACCCTGGGATCCCGCTGTGAGGTCTCGAGCGTGTGTCCCAACTGCGCAGCCTGCGCGACCGACGACTCGGACCCGCAGATCGCCTTCTGTCGCGCGTGCTGCAATGGCGGCTCGCCCGTGTGCACCGGCTGCTCGACGACGACGTGCGCGATGGTCGATGGGCAGGCCACGATGTGCCTGGGACTCACGGGCCGCAACGAGCGGCTCTGTTACCCATCGAGCGGCGCGCAGACGTGCCAGCCGTGCAGCGCAGCGGCTCCATGTGCGGGCGGTGCGCAGTGCCTCGGAGGCTTCTGCCGGGCCAGCTGCAACCCAGCCAGTCCCGGCGCCTGCCAGGCCTGTCAGCCCACGGTGAACGGCGGCTTCTGTGCATGCTCCCCGCAGGAGATCAGCAATGTGAACGAAGCCTGCAGTGCGAGCGGCACGATGTTGGCCATCTGCCGAAACGGGCTTTCGTGCATCAACGGCTTCTGCCGGCAGCGCTGCAACGTCGCCAACCCGGACTCTTGTTCGCCTGGCTCGACGTGCCAGAGCTCGGCCGGGCAGTCGGTGTGTTTGCCGGGGAACTCGGGCCAGCAGTGCGCCCCGTGCGGCGCCGGAGGTCAGTGCCAGCCCGGCCTCATCTGCTACGCGAACCGCTGCTATCCGCCGTGCGCGATCACCCTGCCCAACCAGTGCACGACGTGCGTGCAGGTCGAGCCCGATCCGCCCGTGGGGAGCGGCGCCGGCATCTGCGCGTGCCCCGACCAGATCGTGGGCGCCGGCTCGAGCTGTCTGTTGCCGACCATCGCCGCGTGCCAGCCCGGGACGCGGTGCCTGAGTGGCGTCTGCGAGGGCCGATGCGACCCGATGAACCCGAACACCTGCCCCGTCGGCCGCGTCTGCACCGCGCGCATCGGTGAAGACTGGTACTGCGCCGAGGACATGACCGTGAATGGGGGCGGCTCCGCGGGGTCTGGCGGAGGTGGCGTGTCGGGTACTGGCGGTGGTCGTGCTGGCGGGGCGAGCGGCGTCGGAGGCGGCGCCGCGGGCGGCGGCAACGTGAACGTCAACAACATGGGGTGCACGTGTCAGACGGCCGACGCGTCGCTCGCGCTGCTCGGACTGCTGACGTTGGGGGCGTGGCGCCGCCGTCGAAGCTGAGGGCCTTTCCCGCGGGCGCCCCGTCACCCGCCTCGAAGATGAGCCATCGTCGCTGGCCCCAATGCACTCCAGGTTCCTCGCTGCCACGCCCGCCAGCGTTCCCGGTGCACGCCGTCAGCGGCTCCCGCGCATGCGAGCTTCGAGGCCCTGGTGGACCCGTGTCGTAGCCCTCGTCGCCGCACTCTCCGTCCCGACGGCGGCTCGCGCGGATGACTGGCTCGGGCCCGACAAGGCGCTTCACGCCACCGTCAGCGCGGCACTGTCGCTCGGTGGCCAGGCCGCGGCGATCTCGTTCCTCGAGACGGCACCCGAGCGCGCGCTGTTCGGGTTCTTTACCAGCCTCTCCCTGGGCGTCGGCAAGGAGCTCGTCGACGGTCTCGGACTCGGGAGCGCCTCGCTCAAGGATCTCACCTGGGACTTCGTCGGCGCTGCGGCGGGAGCGCTGCTCGGTTGGGTGATCGACACCTGGCTGGTGACGCCGCTCCTCGAGAGCGCCGCGCCCCGCCTCGGGTTCTGAGCGGCTCGCCGCCCCCCTTCGACTCAGGCGCTGGACGTCGTCTGCAAGGCGCCATGGGCCGAGGTCTCCCGCGACCAGGCGCTGCGGGTCCGGGAGCGGGCTGTGCACGGTTCAGCGATCGTGAAGCACGGGAGACCGACTGATTCGGCTCTTCGTGCTTCTCGTTCCGCTGAGCTCAGAGCGGGTCGTCTTCGGCAGGCTTCACCGGCACGGCGGGCTCAGCCCCTCGTCGCGGCGGCTCGTCGGCGCGCGCGGCGCGGGTCGCTGGTGAGAGATCCTGCGCGATCTGATGCGCGATCGCCGTGAGCATCGACCGGAGCCGGCTGCCGAAGATCGACGGCTTCTTCGCGACCTCGAAAGGGTCGAGCGGCTCGAGGCCGGCGCGCAGCTCATCGCTGAAGAACGCCCGCCGGTACAAGGTGCCGCCGTCGATGCGGTAGAGCCGCGCGTAGCCGTACAGGTAGATCCCCGCCTTCCCCCCGCTGCTGCGCAGACCGAAGTCTTCGATGACGAGCTCGATGACCGAGTCGACGCCCAGGGGCGACAGCCGCGAAACATCCGGTGCGTTCGCGGGCACCTCGTCGACGAGGAACGACTCGAGCAGCGAGGCGACCTGCGCGGGCGACGCGACGCGGCTCCAGGGGGCGCCTCGGGGCAGCTCCGCCAGCACCTGCGCGCGCAGGGTGTCCGCCACCTGATAGCGGTTGAGCGAGCGATCGGTGTCGGTGCCCTTCTCGAGCTTCAGCGTCAGTCGGCGGTCGGCCTCGCGCGCGTCGAGCTTCTTCAGCCGGGCCGCGTAGCTGGCGGCGTCGTCGCGAAAGACGGTCGACTTCGGTCCCGCGCCGTCTTCGATGCGCGCGATGAAGGCCGGCTTCTCGAGGCCGTCGAGCGCCTGGGCCGAGAGCGGAACGTGGGCACAGCCGACGGCACCGAGGACGACCGCGAGGGCGAGGCTCCGCATGGCCAACAGGTGTACCGCGAAGCCGCTGGACCGGCGAGTCCGTTTCCGCTAACCACGCGCGGTCTTTCAACCTTTCACGAAAAGACGAGGGGACTTCGCATGGTCAGCCGGTTGTCGAAGGCAGCAGTGATGGTGGCGAGCGCGCTGGCGCTGTCGGCGTGCCCCGAGAAGAAGGTGGTCGATCCGCCCAAGCCGCCGCCGGAGCCGCCCAAGCCGGTCGTGCAGCCCGTGGTGGCCAAGCCGCCCGAGGTCCGCGCCGAGAAGGAGTGCGCGGCGCCGATCGATCCCGGCCCGACGAGCGAGCTGAAGGTCGGCGAGCGCACCGCGAAGCTGTCGGGCGCGCACCTGACGTTCTCCGACAAGGACGCCGACGGCGAGTTCGTGGTGGGCGTGCTGGGCCCGGTGAACGAGGACTCCGGTGAGAACCTCTTCGCGCTCAAGAAGTACGTGAAGTTCTTCCAGGAGCAGAAGGCCGACGCCATCGTCCTCACGGGCGACATCGGCGATCTCGCGCCGGGCATCACCCGCGTGGTGTCCGAGCTGGCGACCGCGAAGGTGCCGGTGCTGGTGATCGCCGGCAACCAGGAGTGCCGCGCCGAGTTCACCGACGGCGTCGCGGCCGCGCAGAAGGACAACTCGAACGTCATCAACATGAACGCGGTGCGCTCGGTCGAGTTCCCCGAGCTGATGTTCGTCTCGCTGCCGGGCTACCACGATCAGGGCTACCTCAAGTGCGCGACGGGCTGCCTGTACTACCCGTCGACGGTCGCCGAGGTGGTGCGAGAGGCGAAGGAGGCGAAGGTGCCGGTCGCGCTCGTGTCGCACGGACCGCCGCACGGCAACGGGCCCCAGGCGCTCGATCACGCCGGCGCCGCGGGCAACGTCGGTGACGAGGCCGTCGCGAAGCTGATCGAAGAGGCGAAGATCGGGTTCGGGTTCGCCTCGAACATCAAGGAGGCCGGTGGCCGCGCCACGAGCGACGCCGTGGGCACGCAGCTCGTGAAGGAAGGCACGGCGTCGAAGACGCTCTTCCTCAACCCGGGCCCCGCCGACACCTTCGGGTGGGAGATGAACGACGCCACCAAGAGCGTCGGCATGGCCGCGGTGGTGAAGTTCAAGGGCGGCGAGGCGACGTGGAAGGGCTTCCGCATGAAGCCGCTCACCGCCGGCGAGAAGGCCGAGGCCAAGAAGCTCGCGCCTCCGGCTCGCCCCGCGCCCAACGAAGCGCCCGCGAAGTAGACAGGCTCGCAGGCGTTTCGACCGACGCCGGTCCTGGGCTCGACCCGGGGCTGGCGTCTTCATTTTCAGCCCGCCATCGAAGGCCGACGAACGCCAGTGGAGGGCTGGCATGCGGCCTCGTGGGTCTGCTACGGCCCTGGCGGAATTTTCCGCCCGAAGAGGCCCTCCGAATGTTGCCCCCTGCCCTCTCGCTGGTACCGTCGCAGACGCTCGTGACGCCGCGTCCCCCCCCCCCACCGCCCCGTGTCCGCCGCCGGCTGGGCGAGCTGCTGATCGAGGCGGGCGTGCTCGACGAGGTGAGGCTCAAGGCCGCGCTGGCGGAGCAGAAGAAGTGGGGCGGGCGCCTGGGCCGCGTCGTCGTCGAGATGGGCTTCGTCGACGAGGTGGCGATGTGCCGGGTGCTCGCTCAGCAGCTCCGGCTCGAGACGGTCGACCTCGACTCGCGCCAGCTGCCCGCGCGCATCACCGAGCACCTGCGGCTCGATCTCGCCGAGCGCTATGGCGTCTTCCCGGTGTCGGTCGACCCCAACACGAACGTGCTGACGCTCGCGACGTCCGATCCGACCAACGTCGAGGCGCTCCAGGAGCTCGAGTTCGCCACCAACCAGAAGATGACGCCAGTCGTCGCGACGGCCTCGTCCATCGACCGGGCGATTCGGCACCACTACTTCGGTGAGTCGGCCTCGGCGACGAAGGCCGCCACGCCCGGCGAGCTCGGGCTGACGGAGACCACCTTCGAGCTCGACCAGCTCCTCTCTGCGCCCGCGGCCTCCCCACGGCCCCCCTCGCCCCCTGCGCGGCCGGCCGCGCCCCCTCCAGCGGCACCGTCGCCCGAGGTCGAAGCCCAGCTGCGCAAGGAGATCGCCCTGCTCCGCGAGCAGGTCGACGGGCTCGAGACGATCGTCACCAGTCAGGTCCGCGCGCTCCGCAGCCTGCTCGAGATCCTCATCGAGGCGGGCCTCATCACCCGCGATGAGTACCTGCAGCGGCTGCATCGCGGCGAGTAGTCACCCGCGGGGCCGTGTCTGCCTCACACCATCGACGCGGTGGCGTTCGGCCGCACCTGAAGCGCCGCGTTCTGCCGGCGCCGCTCATCGGTGAGCTCGGCCACCTGCTCGAGGATCTGCGGGTGGCTCATGATCAGCTGATCGAAGTCGGCCCGGGGCAGGCGCAAGAGCGAGGTCCGGCGGGTCGTCTTCACGGTGGCCATGGTGACCGAGCGCGTGAGGAGCGACATCTCACCGAAGACCTGGCCCTCCTTGAGCGTCGCGACGGGCCGGCCTCCGACGTCGACCGCCACCTCGCCCGTGAGCACGACGTACAGGCCGTCTGAGGGCTGCCCTTCCCGAATGAGCGTCTCCCCGGGCAGCGCGTCGCGCGCGCGGAACTTCTGAATGAGGCCGCGCCGCTCGCTCGGCGTGAAGGGCTTGAAGAGCGCCGCGCTGTTCATCAGGTTCGCCAGCAGCCGCTGCCGGCAGAACTTCTTCAGCGCGGTCGCCACCGTCGGGTACTTCGTCGAGAGCTCTGTCAGCACCAGCGCGGGGATCTCGAGCAGCTGGGTGTCTTCGGCCGCGGCCTCGACGCTGGCGCTCCGGGGGGCGTCCGAGAGCAGCGCCATCTCACCGAAGAACGCGCCCTCGTCGAGCATCGCGAGCTCACGGGTCGCGTCGCCCTCGGTGCGGAGCACGCGCGCCTTGCCCGAGCAGATGACGAAGAAGCTGGTGCCGATGCTGCCCTGGTCGATGACGCGGTCTCCCGGCTCGGCGCGGCGCAGGGGGCAGCGCTCGAAGAGCGCGATGAAGGCGTCTTCGGGGAGATCGGAGAAGAGCGGGATCTTCGGCAGCGCGCCTGGCTCTGGGCGGGCATCGTCCGGCGCGTCCATCGCCTCTTCGGCGGTGATCTGCACCGACCCGGACGACTGAACCGGCGGCGCCCCGAGAGACGCGGCGGCCTCGACCGCCTGGAGGAGCGAGTCCCCTTCGAGCTCGAGCTCGGTGAAGCTGGCGACCGATCGCACGGGCGCTTTCGCGACAGGGGCCGCGGGCGCTGGGGGCGGCGCATCGACGTCGAAGCGCGCGAAGGCTTCGAGGCTCTTCTCGAGCTCAGTCTGGAGCTCGGCCGCGGCGGGCGGCGCGACCGGACCGCTCGGCGTCGGCGCAGCAGTCGTCGCGGCCGGCGGCTGGAACGTCGGCGGGAGCCAGATGCGCGCGCCGCTGGGTGAGCTCTGCGGAGGCTCGGGCTTCACCTCGGACGTGGGCTGTCTTGGCTTGAGCCCTGGCGGCGCGCCTTGTGGGGGGCTGCTCGAAACCGAAGGCGTCGGAGCCCGCTTGCGCGTGAGAACCACCACATCGGGGGGAGCGGACGGCGGTGAGTCGAGGGCGTCGACGTTCGCGCCCCGGTCGACGCTTGCCGACGACGGCGAAGAAACCACGGCCGGCGAAGCGCGGGCCTCTGGCGCAGGAACGGCGTCTGCGGCCAGCGGGGCGGGCGGAACCGTCGCCGGGGCCTGCGCGGCCTCGACCGGTCCAGCGAGCGGCGCCTCGCTCACCGAATCGACCTCGAGTTCGAAGCTCGGCGCTGGTGGCGGATCCAACTCGAGGTTCGGCGCCGGTGGCGGGTCCAGCTCGAAGTTCGGCCCTGGTGGCGGGTCCAGCTCGAGGCTCGGCGCTGGCGGCGGAACGAGCTCGACACCCAGCGGCGGCGCGACCTCCAGCTCCGGCGGCAGCTCGCCTGGCGCAGGGAGCGCGGACGGCGGGGGATCGAGCCCCTCGATGGGAATCTCGACCTCTCCCGTCACCGGGCCGGCGGCCAGCTCGATCTCGATCCCCTCGGCCGGTGGTGGCGGGGGCGCGGCGACGACGGGCGCGGGGGCTTCGGCGACGGGCTCCTCGACGGTGATCTCGATAGGCGCGGTCGGCTTTTCGGCCGGCGAGGGATCGGGCTTGGCCCCAATCGTCCTCGCCGTCGACGGCCGCGTCGCCCCGCTCTTGCGCGCGTAGAGGTCGGCCAACATCTTCGAGACGCCCTTGTGGCCGGGGTCGAGCTCGAGCACGAGCTTCGACGCAGCGATGGCGCGCGGGAGGAACCCGTCCTTCGCGAAGCCCTCGGCCGCGGCCTGGTAGGCACCGATCGCGCGGTCCTTCTGGCCGGCCTTCGCCCACGCGTCCCCCATGCGGAGGCGGGCCTGGAGGTCCTTCGGGTCGGCTTTGCAGTACTGCTCGTAGGCCTCGGCGGCCTTGGCGAACTTGCCCTTCGAGAAGAGCTGGGTGGCCTTGTCCTTGATCTCCCGCGGGTCCATCAGCGCTGGGCCTCCGGCGGGGTGAGCGCCTGCACGGCCTTCGTCGCCGCGTCGCGCACACGCAACGAGTAGTCGCCCTTGAGCGCATCGAGGGCCTCGAGCATCGGCCGCGCGGGCTCGCCCAGCGATGCGAGGGCTTCGACGGCGGCGGCGCGCACGGGAGGGCTGTCGCTGAAGAGCTCCCGGCCGAGCGCGGCGACGGCCTGGGGAGCGCGGGTGCGACCAAGGGTGCCGATCAACTCACGGCGGCCCACCACCGTGTCCTGCCCGAGCAGCTCGACGATGGCGGGCACGGACTCGGGGGCCTGCATCTCGGCGAGCAGCGAGGCCGCGAGCGAGCCATCGGCCCCACCCTCCTTGACGAGCCCCAGCAGGGCCGGCGCGGCGGTGGCGGGCAGCGCGACACCTCGAAGGGGCTCTACCAGCCGCGACCGGTCACCGACGAGCTTCTCGAGCGCCTCGATGATCGCCGCGCGCCCTTCGGGAGACTCGGCGAGCGACTGCGCGGCGGCGGCCTGCACCGAGCGCTCCGCATCGAAGAGCCCGACCTTCACCAGCGGCACCGTCTCGGGACCGAGCAGACCGAGCCCGGCGAAGGCGGCGCTGCGCAGGGTGGCGCTCTGCTCCTCGGTGAAGGGCTCGAGTCGCGCGCGGGCGCCGTCGACCTTCAGCCGGCCGAGCGCACGCAGGAGCGAGGCGAGCAGGTGGTACTGCTCGTCGGCGCCGTCATCGACGAGCTCGCGTGGCGCACGGGCCTGGAGCGGCACCTTGCCCCGCTCCTTGAGCTTCTGCGCGTCGAGGGCCGCGACGCGCTTGAACATGTCCGACGTGCGCGCGCGATTGACGCGGAAGATGTCGCGGCCATCGGCGGGTGGAGTCTCGTCGGGGTTGAAGCCCGGGGCGAACTTGAGCGCGAGATCGGCGGGGATCCAGTCGGCGCGCAGGGGCTCGATGGCCTTGAGCTCGGCCTCGAAGGCCTTGAGCAACGCCGCGGCGCTGGCTGGATCCGACAGCTCGGCGATCGCATCGACGGCGAGGCGACGGGTGGTCGCGTCGCTCGACGAGAGGAGCGGCGTCACCTTCGCCGAGTGCTCCTTGAGCGTAGGGCCCAGGGCGACGATGGCGCGCAGCGCGGCGTTCGGAGCGCCCCCTTTCAGCTTCTCGAGGAGCGGCTCGACCGGGCACCCGCCCCGCCGCCGCAGCTCGCGGCCCGCGGCGTCCACCTCGGCGCCGCCGCCACCACTGAGGACGTCACACAGCGCCTTGTTCGTCTCGTCCGAAGGTGGGAGCGCGATGATCGCCTGCGTCGCCAGCACGCTGGCGGGGCTCTGCTCGAGCGAGACGGCGCTCAGCTTGGGGAGCGCGGCGGGATCCTTCAGCTTGCCCAGCGCTTCGCACGCCGCCTCGCGCAGCTCGGGAAAGTTCTCGTCGAGCAGCGCGGTGAGCGCCGGCACGGCCCGGGCGTCCCGCGCGAGCCCCAGCCCACGGGCGGCAGCCGCCGCCAGCACCACGTTTTTGTCCTTGAGCAGCGGGACGAGGCGGTTGACGGCTTCGGGGCGCCCGGCGCGGCCCAGCTCTTCGGCGGCGCCGACCCGCTCGGGCAAGGCGCCGTCTTCGAGGGCCTTGAGGTTCTTCTCCCAGAGCGCGGTGGCCTCGGCGACGACACAGCTCGCCATGGCACCGGGCACGTTGGCGCTCTTGAGGCCCTCGACGATCACCTGACGCGTGCTGCGGCCCCGCCGCGAATACTGGAGCGTGAGGTAGGTGCGCGCCTTGTCGTTCTTCACGTTCGCGAGCGCGCGCGCCGCCGCGACCTGGACGACCTCGTCGGGATCTCCGAGCGCCTCGCCGAGCAGGTCCACCACCCGCCCGTCGTTGCTCTTGCCCAGCGCGCCCATCGCCTCGGCGCGTACCATGCCGACGGGGTCGCGCGCGGCCTGGGTAAAGAGCGGCAGATCGTCCGAGTCGTACTTCTCGGCGAGCTTCTTCACCGCGATGGCGCGGTCGTCGGGCCGCGGGCTCTGGAGCTGCGCGAGGTACTTGTCGCGATCGCCCGAGCACGTCAGGAGCGCGAGGCAGACGCAGCAACAGGCGGCGCGCGCGAACATGGCCTCCGTCATATCAGCGACGGGCCGCCTTCGAGCGGGCATTCTCCGGGCTCCGCTGGGGCGGAGGGGACTTCGGCTCGTCGTCGGGCTCGTCCTTACCGACGCCGTGCCCGTGGCGCCGCGGCGGGAGCTTGAGCGCGGGTTCGGCGCTGCCCTTCCCTTCGGCGACGGCGTTGACGCGGCGCACCTCGTCGTTCGTCAGCGCGCGCAGCTGCCCCGGGCGCAGGCCATCGACGGGGATGCCGGCGTGGCTCGGGCGATAGAGGCGCACCACCGGGTGCCCGATGGCGGCGCAGAGCCGCTTGATGAGGTGGGGGCGGCCCTCTGAGACGACGATGCGCAGCCAGGTGTTCTTGTCGGCGCGATCGAAGCGGCTCACGTCGTTGGGCTGCGCGAAGCCGTCCTCGAGGCGCACGCCGCCGCGCAGCTTCTCGAGGCTGGCGTCGGTCGGGTCGCCCTTCACCTTCGCGAGGTAGACGCGCTTGACCTGGTGGCGCGGGTGCATGAGGCGGTTGGCGGCCTCGCCGTCGTCGGTGAGGAGCAGCGCTCCTTCGGCGTCGTAGTCGAGCCGGCCGACGGGGAAGACGCGCATCTTCACCGTGCCGAGGTAGTCGTGGATCGTCGGGCGCCCCTGGGGATCCTTCATCGTCGTGACGACGCCGGGGGGCTTGTAGAGGAGGAACCACGACTTCTCGTCGGGCGCCACCGCGGGCTTGCCATCGACGACGACGAGATCCTTCGCGCCGTCGACCTTGGTGCCCAGCTCCTTGACGACGGCGCCGTTCACCTTGACGCGGCCGGCGGTGATGAGCGCCTCGGCGGCGCGGCGTGAGGCGATGCCGGCGCGGGCGAGGTATTTCTGCAGACGCTCCTGCATGTCAGCTCCCTGCCGTCGGCGCGGGTGGAGCGCCATCGGGTGGCGCACCCGGCGGAGGTTCCGGTGGCTTCGGCGGGTCGAGCACCTTCGACACGGCCTTCGTGGTGGTGTCCGCCGTGTCGATGGCCTGCTCGAGGGCCTCGAGCGCGGCCTCTGAGGCCTTCTCCTGCTCGGCGAGACGCTGCTGGAACTGGGGGTCGGCCAGGGCCTCGACGGTGCCGGCGGCGGTGGGACGCGGCGCTTCCTTCTCGACGATCTCCTGGTGCTCCTCGGTGAGCTCGTGGAACTCGCGCAGCGTCGGCAGCGCGTTGAGATCCTTCAAGGCGAAGAACTCGAGGAACTCGCGCGTGGTGCCGTAGAGGATCGGGCGGCCCACCTCTTCCTTCTTGCCGACGATCTTGATGAGGCGCCGATCGAGCAGCGCCTTGAGCACAGCGCCGGAGTCGACGCCGCGAATGTCTTCGATCTCCGGGCGGGTGACGGGCTGGCGATAGGCGCAGATGGCGAGCGTCTCGAGGGCCGCGCGCGTGAGGCGCTGCGGCTTCACCTTGAGGAACCGCTTGACGAAGTCGCCCGACTCGGGAGCCGTGCGCAACTGCCAACCGCCCGCGACCTCGTGCAGCACGATGCCGGCGAGGCCCTCCCGTCGCTCGCCCTGCAGCGCCTCGAGGCCCTTCTGGAGCCGCTCGCGGTCGATGCCGGTCGCGTCGAAGAGCTGATCGAGCGACTGGGGCTCGGGCGCGACGAAGAGGACGCTCTCGATGACGTTCTTGACCTGCTGCTCCGACAGCTTGCGGGCGCGCGCGACGACCTTCTCGAAGGGCGTCTCGAGATCGGGCGCGTCGATGGTGGCGGCCTCGAGATCGTCGAGCTCGGGGTCGGTCGACGGGCCGGCGGTGGCGGCGGCGACCTCTTCTTCAGAGAACGGCGAGGGCCCGCCGGACTTAGTGGTACTCACGGTCCATCTCCTCCGAACCCAGGTGCTGCGCGGCCTCGGAGGCCAGCGCGTCACCCTGCTCGCTGATCAGAATGTCGCCGCCCGGCTCGGCCTGGAACACGCGCAGGAAGCGGTGCTTGCACATCTCGAGCATCGCCAGGAACGTGATGATGACCTCGGAGCGGCGCCGCATGCCCTCGAAGAGCGAGAAGAAGCCGACCGAGGCCCCCTTCCCCGCGGCGCGCACCTGCTCGGCGACGCGGCGCATGGCGGCCGACAGCGACATCACCTCGCGCACCACCTCGTGCTGCTTCTGGGGAATGAGCTTCTCGAGCACTCGATCGAGGGCCTCGATGAGCTTGTAGACGCTCACCTCTTGCAACCCGACCTCTTCGGCGTCGATGGGGATCTCGGTGGTGGGGACGCGGCGCGGGAAGACGTCGCGATCGAGCAGGTCGTTGAGCGCGAGCTGCTCGGCGGCGTGTTTGTACTTCTGGTACTCGAGCAGCCGGCGCACGAGCTCGGCCCGGGGATCTCGAGGGTCGGCGCCAGCCTCGACCGCGTCGGGCCCGCCAGCGCGCTCCTCGCGAGGGAGCAGCATGCGGGACTTGAGGTGGAGCAACGTCGACGCCATCACCAGGAACTCGCCGGCGATGTCCAGGTCGATCTGCCGCATCTGCTCGAGGTGCCCGAGGTACTTCTCGGTGATGAGCGCAATGGGAATGTCGAGGATGTCGACCTTGTGCTCGCGGATGAGGTGCAGCAGCAGGTCGAGCGGGCCTTCGAAGTTGGGCAGCGCGATGCGAAAGGCGTCACGCGGCGCCATCACGTCGCCCAGCCCGTCCTCAGGTGCAGGACTCACGTCCTTCACGTCGGCCAAGAATCGCTCCAGAGGCCGGGAAATCGGCCTCGCAGGCGTATAGCGCACTGGCCGGGAAAGGCGACTGGGCGACCAACGATTTTCAGGGAAGGTCGACGGTGCGTGGAGTCAGCACGGTCATCCCCGCGTCTGGAATGCCGATCTCGCTCGAGAGGCCCCAGGCGAACACCCTCCCGTCGGCCGCCAACGCCAGGGTCGAGGCTTCTCCCGCGGCCACGGCCGTGATCGGTGGGAGCCCCGTCAGTTGAATGGGCACCGCGCTGGTGGTGGTGGTGCCATTTCCGAGCTGGCCCGATTGGTTGCGGCCCCACACCCAGACCTGCCCGCTCGTGTCGAGCCCCACCGTGTGGCTCTGCCCGCACTCCACGTCGACGACCTGAGAGAGCCCCACGGCCGCTGGAACCGCCGAGTCGAACCGCGACTCGAGGGCGAGGCCCGGGTTTCCGAAGGGTGCATTCCCGGCGAACGCAGTGAGCGTTCGACCAAACCCGAGCAGTCCGGCGTCTGCAGTCGAGATGATCGCGTGCTCCCGACCGCAGGCGAAGTCGACGACGTTGCGCACCGGCTGACCGAGGGTGTCGACGACCGATGATGGGGGCGTGCCAAAGAAGGGCACTACGAATCCGACCCCAATGGGCGTCACGGAGTCATTCCGACCGAAGGACACCAGCTGCCCGTTGGCGAGCTGCAGGACGGTGAAGTTGCTGCAGCTGTGCACGCGCGTCGCGCCGGTGATGACCCCTCCGTCGGCCCAGGTGACGGTGCGGGGAAGATTCGTCGGGCCGCCGCTGGAGCCGAGGTAGTCGCCGCTCCAGCAGGCGGCGGTCGAGTCGGACCGAACGAGGCAGGTCGCGGTGGGACCGCTCGCGGCCCAGACCGCGTCGGACACGCCGGGAACGAGGGTGACGTTCGGAGGACTCAACGTCGCGGGTCCACACAAGGTGCCAGCGCTGATGCAGGCGAGCGACCCGTCGTTGCGAACGAAGAGCGACGCCAGCACGCCCAGGCTGTGGGTCGACGCTCGGACCACACCGGTCAGCCCATTCACTCCGAGGAAGCCAGGGCTCGACAGCCCCGCGCACGCGCCAGGCGCTCCGAAGCCGCGCGAGGTCGCCAGCACCCGCCCATCGTTGAGCACGACGTACCGACAGCCGTCGGACCAGCCGAACCCTCGCGGGCTGGTCGCCGCGACGATGGCCACGTTGACCGTGACGGTGTTGGACGTGGCCTGGTTCCGCGCGGCGTCGAAAGCGCGAACCACGAACTGTTTTGGCCCGTTGTTCGCGCTCGTGAAGCTGCGAACGAACGAGAATCTCCCCGGCATGCTCGGAGTCGTCGTCGAATCGACGCGGCTCAAGCCCTCGTAGAGCTCCACCTCGGTGACCGCCGTGTTGTCGGTCGCGAAGGCCGTCAGCGTGACGTTCCCATTCGAGAGGACGGTGTTGGCCGAGGCCATCAGGGTCACGACGGGCGGGACGGTATCGGCGGAACCACCGCCCGTACCGCCGCCCGTTCCACCCGAGGCTCCGCCAGCCGCGCCGCCTGAACTCCCACCAGCAGCTCCCCCGGCCGCACCGCCTGCAACTCCACCAGCAGAACCGCCTGCCGTTCCGCCGGCGATCCCTCCAGCCGCGCCGCCTCCTGCGCCGGCGTCGGGCATCAGAGCCTCGAGGACGTATGGCCCGACTTCCACGCTCGACGTCGCAACAGTGAGGCCCGTCACGGACCGCACCACGTAGCCAGAACGGCTCAGCACGAGGGAGTACACCCCTGACGGGATGGCCTCGAAGGTGAACCGTCCGTTCACATCGGTGAGGCCCATGCGGGCTGCGGCCCCCGACAGCGTCACCTCGACGGCGACGAGGGGAATGCGCTCGGAGGACACGACGGTGCCCGTCAGCCGGCCGACGGGCTCGAGCCCCGTGGTGGCCTGGAGTACCACCGGAGGAATTCGCTTCTCTTCCGCGGCGCCAACGGTCAGCGCCGTCGCGTCGCTCACGTAGCCTGCGCGAGACGCCGTCAGCACCAGGCTGCCTTCGGGCACCCCCTGCAGCAGGAAGCTCCCGTCATCACCCGTTCGCGCAGCGGAAGGCAGCCCCTGCAGCACGACGTCGGTACCGGCGTGGCCCGCTGGCAGTGTCGCGCGATCGCCGAGGAGCACTTTTCCGACGATCGTCCCATTCCTCGAGAGCGTGACGTTCCCGAGGGTGACGTCGCCCCGCCCGCGGCCGACTCGAATCGTCGCGAGGTCGAGAACGCGGCTCCGATCAGGCGCGCCATCGCGGTCGCCATCAAATGAGAAGAGCAGCGTGCCCTGGGTCGCTTCGATTCCGCTGAGCACGACCTGCCCTTCCGAGTCGGCGAGTGCTTCGAGCGACGAATCGAGCAGCTGAACCCGTGCACCCGCCGCGGGAGCGAGCTCGGCGCGCCCTGGCGAGGCAACCAGCACCGTCGCGCGGACAGTGCCTGGCCCGAGCGTCGTCTGAGCAGGCAGCCCCGTGTCGAGACAAGACGACGCCACAAGCCACACGACCAAGGCAAACCGTCGCATCACCACCCCCGTGGAACGAGTTTACAGCCCGACCGCCTCCCGAACCCGCTTGATGACGGGTGCCGCATAGCCTCTCGCGCGCTCGGCCCCGGCCTTGAGAATCCGCTCCACCTCGGCGGGGTCGTTGACGAGCTCCTGGTACCGCTTTCGGGCTGCGCCGAACTCCTGCTGGTAGCCCTCAAGGAGCAGGCCCTTGAAGTACCCGTACCCGTTCGTCTTCGGGTCCCCCCCGGTCCTCCACGCGGCATCGGCCGCAGCAAAAGCGTCAGGTGGCAGCACCACCTTGAGGAGCTGGTACAGCGGCTGGTTCTCGACGGGCTTCGGCTGCTCCGGCGGCGTCGAGTCGGTCTTCACCGACTTGATCTGCTTCTCGACCTCTTTGTCCGGCGCGAACAGGTCGATCGTGTTGCCGTAGCTCTTCGACATCTTCTGCCCGTCACGCCCTGGCACGACCGCCGTCTCGTCACGCGTCCGCTCGACCGGCAGCTTGAACACCCCTGGCTTCTTCGACTTCTCGCCGGTCGGGTCCTGTGGATCGTACCCCTTGACGTACTCGACGTTGAACTTGGTGGCCCAGTCGCGGGTGAACTCGAGGTGCTGCTTCTGGTCCTTCCCCACCGGCACCACGTCGGAGTCGTAAAGGAGGATGTCGGCCGCCATCAGCACCGGGTACGCGAAGAGCCCGAACTCGGGGCTCGCGATGCCCTTGTTCTCGATCTTGTCGCGGTAGCTGTGGGCCTTCTCGAGGTTCGACATCGGAACCACCGAGCCGAGCACCCAATACAGCTCGGTCACCTCGGGAATGTCGCTCTGCCGGAACAGCGTGGCCTTCGTGGGCTCGAGCCCGAGCGCAAGGAAGGCGACGGCCGTCTCGAAGGTGAGCTGGCGCGCCAGCGCGGGATCCCGAACGCTCGTGAGCGCGTGGTAGTTCGCGATGAAGTACAGCGCCTCGCCCTCGTGCTGCAGGCGCACGAACTCGCGGATCGCCCCGTAGTAGTTGCCGAGGTGAAGCCGACCGGACGACTGAACACCGCTCAAGATTCTCAAGGCCATCGCGACCGCCTGTGTGCCGAACTTGACGCGTGAAGTCCACGCCTGCTGACGCCGAGGCTTCAGCGTCTCGGCGTTGAAGGCCGAGGAGACTTCAGGTTTTGAGCCCCGCTTCGAGGGTCCACGTGTGGTTCAGGTGGAAGGGGGGCCGGGGAAGAGGTTCCCGTCGTCGTGGTCACGCGAGCGCCGCTCGGCCACCGCGTTGAACCTCTCGGTGAAGTTGGCCTCCTCGAAGCTGCCGCTGTACGAACGTGCTGACCTTGAACAGTTGCTGCCGTGCCCGCGCACCTCGGGCTGTGCGGCTGTCGCGGAACCTTCGGGGGGTTGGTTCTCCATCTTCGTCGCCCTCAACTCGCGACGGCGCGGCCGACGAGCCCTGCGACCAGACAGCCAACGACCGTCAGCGCGATGTAGCCGACCGCGACGAGCGGGCGCTCGTGCAGCATGCCCAGGGTCTCGGCGTTGAAGGCCGAGTACGTCGTGAGCCCGCCCATCACGCCGGTGGTGAGGAACAGCCGCGCGTCGTCCGAGAGCCCCGAGCGGCCGGCCACCGTCACCACCGCCACCATGAGGAACGAGCCCACGAGGTTGACGGCCAGCGTGCCGGCGGGGAACGCCGGGCCCACCCACCGGGTCGACACCAGGCCTGCCCCGTAGCGCGCCATCGAGCCGAGCGCCCCGCCCAGCCCCACGAGGAGGAAGCCGTTCACGAGGCCTTCCTCCGCGAGCGCGGGTGGTGGCGATCGTACGTCGTGCGCAGCCGCTGCGTGTCCACGTGCGTGTAGATCTGCGTCGTCGCGAGATCAGCGTGGCCGAGCATCGCCTGCACCGCGCGCAGATCGGCGCCGCGCTCCACGAGGTGGGTCGCGAACGAGTGGCGCAGCTTGTGCGGAGACAACGCCTTCGTGATGCCCGCCGTCAGCGCGTGCCGGCGCAGCAGCTTCCAGAAGCCCATGCGGGAGAAGCCAGCGCCCCGCGGCGTGACGAAGAGCGCGCGGCTCTCGCGGCCCTTGAGGATCAGCGCTCGCGCAGAGCCCAGGTACGCGGCCACGAACTCGATCGCGTGCTTGCCCAGCGGCACCACGCGCTCCTTGCGGCCCTTGCCCATCACCATCACGTAGCCGTCGACGAGGTTGACGTCGTTGAGCTGCAGCTTCACCAGCTCGCTCACGCGCAGGCCCGTCGCGTACAGCACCTCGATCATCGCCCGGTCGCGCAGGCCCGCCGGCGAGTTGACGTTCGGCGCCTGCAGCAGCGCCTCGACCTCGTCGAGCGTGAGGAAGATCGGCAGCGTGCGGGCGTGGCGAGGGGTGTCGAGATCGTCTGTCGGGTTCCCGGGGACGAGCTTCTCGTCCTCGAGGAACCGGTGGAACCCCCGCAAGGCCGCCAGGTGCCGCGCGGTGCTCCGGGGAGAGAGCCCCTTTCGCCGCAGCCACGCCAGGTGCTCGAGCACGTCGTCGCGGCTCGCCGACGCCACCGCCACCTTCCGGCGGGACAGATCCTCGAGCCAGTCGCGCACGTCACGGGCGTACGCGTCGACGGTCTTCGGCGCGACGTTCCGCTCAGCCCGCAGGTAGGTGATGTACACATCGAGCAGCGCGTCGGACACGAGCGGCAGTCTACGTGCCCTGCCCCCAGTCTCGAAACTCTGGCCCGGTCGATGCCCTCAGCTCACCCGCCGTCGCGCGAGAGCGGCGGCTTCTCACCGGGCTCTTTGCGACGGGCGACGATGACGCCGTACGTGGCTCCTGCGCGGCCCTGCTGCGCCCGGTGGACGGCGATCTCGGCCCTCACGGCCTTGACGCCCTCCGAGTCCTGCGGGTGCCGCAGCAGCGCCGCCTCGACGTCCTTGTAGAACTCGTCGAGCTCGGGGTCTCCCAGCGACTCGACCAGCTCCGGCTCGAAGCCCTCGGGCTCGACCGTCAGCAACGTGTCGCGCGGTGAGATGATGGGCTGGCCGAGCCGATCTTCCCAGCTCTCCAGTGCGACGGTGGCCGGAGCGCGCCCCACCGCCATGATCCACGTGAGCGCGAGGCGGCCCTTCTCGTCGAGCCAGGGGCGGAACCGGCGCGCCAGCGCTCCGGGAGGCCCGATGATGCGGCCGAACGAGAAGATGCCGTCGAACGAGCCGTCGGCGAACGACACCGACGACACCGGCTGGTTGAGCCACGTCACCTTGTCGCCGATGCCCGCCAGCCGCGCGCGCTCCTTGAGCGTCTCGCTCACCTTCAGATCCGGCTCGACGATCGTCATCGTGCAGTTCAGCGCCCGGCAGAGCGCCAGCCCGCCGAGGCTCGCGTGCAGCTCGAGGAGCCGGGAGTTCCCGGTGAAGTGGGCTGCCTGCGCGAAGCGGCGGAGCAACGACTCGCTCTGGAAGAGGCGTCGCGCTTCAGCGGGAAGGTACAGCGGGAACGGATCGGCCATGGAGCGGGAGTGCCCTTACACACATCCCCGTCGCGTGTCATGTGGGCGACGGATCACAGGTAGTAGACGATGCGCTTCTCCTGGTGGAGCTGCGCGTAGACGGTGCGGCGGTGCTCCTCGGAGTGGAGCGTGACGGTCACCGTGAGCGACACGTAGGTGCCCTTGCTCGACGGCTGCCGCTCGATCGCCTCGGCCGGCACCTCGACGCCCAGCACGCGGGAGAAGAGCGCGCGCACGAAGCCCTCGAAGTCGTCCTCGGGCTTGCCCATCACCTTGAAGGCGTAGGCGGTGGGGTACTCGATGAGCGGCGGCTGGCCGGTCGGAGACGAGCTCACAAGAGGTTGGTGGCGATCTCGGCGAGCTGGCTCCGCTCACCCTTGTTCATGGTGATGTGGCCGGCGATCTTCTCACCGCGGAAGCGGTTGACGACGTGCACCAGGCCGTTGTTCGTCGAGTCGACGTACGGGTTGTCGATCTGGAAGGGGTCGCCGGTCAGCACGATCTTCGTCCCGTCGCCCACGCGCGTGATGATCGTCTTGACCTCGTGGGGCGTGAGGTTCTGGGCCTCGTCGACGATGATGTACTGGTTGGGGATCGAGCGGCCACGAATGTAGGTGAGCGGCTCGATCTCGACGATGCCGAGGTCCATCAGCTCGTGGTACCCGCGGCCGGCCTTCTTGTCGGAGCGCGAGAGGTTGAGCAGGTACTCGACGTTGTCGAAGATGGGCTGCATCCACGGGTTGAGCTTCTGCTCGACGTCACCCGGCAGGTAGCCGATGTCTTTGCCCAGCGGGAAGATGGGGCGGCTGACGAGCAGCTTCTGGTACGCGGCGTCTTCCGTCACCTTCTGCAGGCCCGCGGCGATCGCCAGCAGCGTCTTGCCGGTGCCGGCCTTGCCGACGATCGTGACGAGCTTGATCTCGTCGTTGAGGAGCAGGTCGAGGAGGAAGCCCTGCTCCATGTTGCGCGGGCGAATGCCCCACGAGCCATCCTTCACCTGGCGGTTGAGCGGCACGATGCGGCGGCCGTCGAAGCGGCCCATCGCGGTGTGCGACCCGTTCGCGGCGTCTTTCAGCAGCACGAACTCGTTGGGCGACAGCTTTGCGTCGACCGTCACCTCGCCGCCGGGCTTGTAGAGCTGGTTGATGAGCTCGGCCGACACGGTGTGCTCGGAGACGCCCGAGTAGAGCTCGCTGATCTCGACGCGCTCCGGCTCGTAGTCCTCGGCGAGCAGGCCCAGCGCGTCGGCGCGGATGCGCAGGTTCGTGTCCTTGGTGATGAACACGGTCTGCGACTGCGGGTCCCGCTGCCGGGTCTCGATGGCCACCGCGAGAATGCGGTTGTCCATCAGGCCGCCGTCGGCCATCGACTTGGGCAGATCGCGCTCGACGAAGCTCACCCGCAAGAAGCCGCCGTTGGGCAGCGGCACGCCCTCGGCCAGCGTGCCCTCGACCCGGTGGGCGTCGAGGTACCGGGCGATCTGCCGGGCGTTTCGGCCGAGCTCGCTCATGTCCTTCTTGAACTGATCGAGCTCCTCGATCACGTAGATCGGGATGATGACCGTGTTGTCACCGAAGCTGTAGATCGACCTCGGGTCGTGCAGCAGCACGTTGGTGTCGAGAACGAAGTTCTTCCGCGCCAAACGGCCCCCTCGAAGGAAGTTGAACGGGAGTGCGACGAGCCTGTAGCGGCTCGACCATACCCGCTCAGACGTACCGGATGCTCAGAATCGTGAAGTCCGCATCGCCTTTCGGGCGCATCACCGTGACCGAGTCACCTTTCCGCTTGCCAATGAGCGCGCGGGCGACGGGTGAGTCGACCGAGATCTTCCCTGTCTTGAGGTCGGTCTCGTCGGGCCCGACCAGCATGTAGGTGGCCTTCGTCTCGTCTTCGTCGTTCTGCAGGGTGACGGTGGCGCCGAAGAAGACGCGGTCCTTTTCCTTCTGGTCCTTCGGCTCGATGACGGTGAGCGACTCGACGCGCTTCTGGAGGAAGCGCAGCCGCCGATCGATCTCGCGCAGGCGCTTCTTGCCGTAGAGGTACTCGGCGTTCTCGCTGCGGTCGCCCAGCGCGGCCGCCGCGCTCACCTCGGCCGTCACCTTCGGGCGCTCGACGGTGAGCAACTGCTTGAGCTCGGCGCGCAGCACCTCGAGCCCGGCCGGCGTGATGTAGCGGGTGCCCTTCTGCGCCGGCTCGTCCTCGGCCTCGTCTTCGTCGGGAGCGAACTCGCCCTCCTCGCCCTCGACCGGTTCGTCTTCGTCACGTCGCGTCGCCATGCGCGCCGCTGGTAGCACGAGTTTGGCGCCGACTCGTGCTATGCGCGCGCGCCATGCGACGACTCATGCTGACGCTCCTTTCGGTGGTGGCGTGTGCCTGCGACAAGGTCGACTACATCGAGATCGCGCCGGCCGACGTGGAGTTCCAGTCTCGCGGCGAGTCGAAGAACCTCTCGGCGCGCTGCATGTCACGGGCAGGCAACCGCGCCGAGCGCGCCGTGCCCACCTGGCGGGTGAAGGACCCTGAGGTCGCCGAGATCAACGCCAAGGCCCAGCTCAAGCCGAAGAAGTCGGGCGTCACCGAGGTGATCGCGAAGTACGACGACGTCGAGGCGGCGATCCCCGTGCGGGTGAAGTTCGTCGAGAAGATCGAGGTGCAGAGCCCCACCATCACCCTCGTGGAGGGCGGCGACGCGCAGCCCATCCGCCTGAAATTCCTGGGGCTCGATGGCAAGGACCTGGGCAAGCGCGGCGCCACGTACGCGGTGAAGGACAAGGCCATCGCGACGATCGTGGGCGGAGACTCGGTGCTGCCATTAGACCCCGGCACCACCACGGTGGACATTCAGGTTGACGGCATCACCGCGTCGGTGGGAGTCACCGTCGAAGCCGACAAGACCGCGAAAAAGAAGTGAGGAGTGCCGTCACACGAAAACAACAGGTGCGAGTCGCTAGCTCAGTTGGTAGAGCACCGGCCTTTTAAGCCGAGGGTCGGGGGTTCAAATCCCCCGCGACTCACCAATCGGCCCCATCGTCTAGAGGCCTAGGACGTGGCCCTTTCAAGGCTAAAACTCGGGTTCGAATCCCGATGGGGTCAACGACGGTACACGCGAGCCTGGCGGTCACGCGCCGCCAGGCTCGTCGTGTCTGTGGCGCTGGTCAGCGGGTGCCCCTCGACGTCGGAGCGGCAGGTGCAGGCCGGCCACTCCGAGGCGAAGGCGGGCCGGTGGCGCGAGGCGGTGACGGCGTACCAGGCCGCGGCCGAGGCCGACCCGTCGAACGCGACGACGAAGGCGCTCGTCGGGGTTGCGGCCCTGTCGAAGAACGACCCCGCCCTCGCCACCGCCGCCTTCTCGCAGGCCCTCGCGCAAGACCGGGACTCGGCGGAAGCCCGCCTCGGCCTCGCCCAGCTCGCCATCGCGGCCGCCGACGCTGGGGTCGCGTTGGGGCTGCTCGACGGGCAGGCCTCGAATCGGGCGACGCTCCTGCGCGCGCGCGCCTTCCTCCTTCGTGGAGGCCCGGGCGACGCCGAAGCCGCGCTCGGTCAGGCCCAGGCCCTCCTCAAGGTCGAGCCCACCTCGTCGGCCGCCCGCTACCTCGAGGGCTCGGCGCTGCTCGCGCTGGGGCGCTTCGGCGAAGCTCAGACGGCCCTCGAAGCGCTCGAGAAGGGCGACGCGGCGTCGGCGCTGGGGCCCTACGGGCTGGCTCGGCTCGCTGCCGCCCAACGCCGGGCGACCGACACCCTGCTCTACCTGAAGGCCGCCCGCAGCCGCTTCGGTGCCGCCTGGCCCCGGGCCGCCGTCGAGTCGGACCCCGCCTTCGCTTTCCTCGCAGGCACGCCCGGGTTTATTGAGGTGGTCGGGCCCTGAGCCCTCGCCATGCTGCGCAACCTCTTCTGCATCTTCATCGCCGGTGCGTGGACGACGATCCTCTTCCCGTTCACCATCCTCGTGTCGCTGCTCACCCTCGACGCCTCGACGTCGATGGTGATCGTCCAGCGCATCTGGAGCCCGGTGCTGCTGTGGGCCGGCGGCGCGAAGCTGTCGGTGAAGGGCCTCGAGCGCGTCGACTTCAGCAAGCCCGCCATCTACGTCTGCAACCACCAGTCGACCATCGACATCCCCGCGCTGTTCCTCGCGCTGCCGGTGAACTTCCGGTTCGTGGCGAAGAAGGCGCTCCAGTACGTGCCGGTGATGGGCTGGTACATGACGTTCGCGAAGTTCGTGTTCATCGATCGGTCGAACCACAAGAAGGCCATCCGGTCGCTCGAGCTGGCCGGTGAGCGCATTCGAGGGGGCATCTCGATCGCCATGTTCCCCGAGGGAACGCGGAGCCCCGATCTCGCCATCATGCCCTTCAAGAAGGGCCCCTTCGCGCTCGCGATGAAGGCCGGCGTGCCGGTGGTGCCCGTCGCGATCGAGGGGTCGGGCAAGCTGATGCCGAAGAACTCATGGAACATCACCCCGGGCCCCATCGCGATCTCGGTCGGCGACCCCGTCGACCCGAAGGCCTTCGGAGACGATCGCGAGGCGCTCATGAAGGCCGTGCGCGATCGCATCATCGATCTCTCCATCGAGCTCGGCGGCAAGGGCGGCGACAAGTCGACCACCGTCGCCGCGAAGGGCACCGAGGGCGTGGCGCGCGCGCGTGACCGGCAGGCCCAGGCATGAGGTGGCTGGCCGCGGCGCTCGTCGTCTTTTCGGGCTGCGTAACGACCGACGCCTCGGGGCTCGGGCCCGTGACGCCCCGCGAGCGCGCCCTCCTGGCCCTGCAGAAGGGCGACACCGCTCAGGCCCTCGAGCAGCTCGAGCGGCTGCGCGCCGAAGCCCCGAAGGATCTGGACCTCGCGCGGGCGTGGGTCGAGGCGCACGTGAAGGCCGATCAGGCCGCGGCGCTCCTCGCCCGGCTCCAGGCGCCACGGGACGCGGTGGAGTGGTACGCGCGTGGCCTCACGCTCTACGCGAACGCCCGTGACGCCACGGGCCCGGCGATCGAGGCCTTCGAGCAGGCGATCGCCCTCGCGCCCACCGAAGGCGAGTTCCAGTACCGCCTGGGCCTCGCGCTGCTCGAGTCGGAGCGCTTCCCAGCCGCCGAGGTGGCGCTCTCGAAGGCCGTCGGCTTGAGCCCCCAGCGCACCGCGTGGAACCTGCCGCGCGCGAAGGCCCTGCACCGCACCGGCCGCACGAAGGACGCCATCGAGGCCGTGCGCCGCGTGGTGACCGAAGACTGCACGCCGCAGGAAGCCGCAACCGCGAAGGCGCTGATGGAGGAGATCTCGGATCCCTTCGCGGGCTTCCCGAAGGCCGGGCGGCCGAAGCTCGATCAGGCGCTGAACTGGCTCCAGGTGGCCGACGTGCCCCAGCAGGCCATCTCGGAGCTCGAGGAGCTGCTGCGCGAGTACCCCGATCTGGGCGTCCTGCACGCGCTGTTGGGCCTCGCCGCGGCGCGGGTGGACGACGCGGGCCGCGCCATCGAGGAGCTCAAGCGCGCGATCGAGCTGTCACCTGACGACGGCAAGGCGTACCTGTACCTGGCCGATCTCTACGGGGCGCGGCAGCGCTCGAGCCAGGCGAAGGAGCTCTACGAGAAGGCGCTCGAGAAGAACCCGTGCCTCGAAGACGCCTGGTTCAAGCTGGGTGACGTGGCGCTCGAGCGGCAGGATCTCGCGAAGGCCCTGGTGGCGTTCCGCACCGCGACGCGGCTGCGGCCCGAAGACTGGTTCGCGCGCGGCAAGCTGGCGCTCGTGCACCAGCTCGAGTCGAACTGGCCGGCAGCCGATCGCGAGCTGAAGGCCGAGCTGTCGCGCAACCCCGAGAACCTCGAGGCCACCCTGCGCCTGGGGCTGCTCCACGCCGAGAAGTACCTGAAGGTGAGGGCCGCCACCGAGAAGCAGGCCGCGCGGGCCGAGGCCTCGAAGTACCTCGAGCAGGTGCTCGAGCAGCAACCAGAGAACGCGCTGGCCTCAAGGGCGCTCGAGCGCGTGAAGCAGCCCTGAAGCGCAGGGCGCGGTTCTGCTAGGGTGGCGCTCCGCGTGGACGACCAGAAGCCGCCAGATAAGCCGTTCGATCCCTCGGGCCTCGAGCTCGATCTCCCGCCCCCGCCGCTCAAGTCGTCGCCGAGCAACCCGAAGATGGCGGCCGTGCGCAGCGCGATGCGCGATCAGCCGCTGACGCCGGAGCCCAAGAAGAAGCTCGACAAGGCCGCGATCAAGGAAGGCGCGCTCGACACGCTGCTCAACTCGGTGTCGATCCTCTCCGAGGTCGCCGAGGACTTCCGCAGCTCCGATCGGTTCTTCAAGTACAAGTTCGGCGTGCTGGTGGCGTGGCTCTTCCTCTCGGTGAGCTCGGTCACCGTGGCCTGCGGCAACCGCGGGCCGACCAACGACATTCACGCCACGCTCATTCGCGCGGGCGACGCCGATCGGCCGATCTACCTGGTGAAGAACGAGTCGACCGAAACCTGGCAGGACGTCGAGGTGCTGGTGAACGGGAAGTACCGCGCCACGCTCGCCACCATGGAGGCCAACGGCGGCTCCATCGCGCTGTCGTCCGCGGTGCTCTTCGACGAAGCCGGGAACAAGGCGCCCAGCAGCCTCGTGGTGACGGACATCGAGGTGTCGGTGATCGAGCCGGCCGAGACGGTCGTGCTGCTCCGGGGCGGCCAGCCCTTCAAGTAGACGGGCTCACCCCGCCGTCAGTGCGTCGGCGACGGTGACGAGCGTGGCGATGTCGTCGGCCCCCTGAGGGAGCTCCGGCAGCGCCATCGCCGTCGCGCCCTGCCCCGCCCGCTGCGTGAGTTCGTGGAGCAGCGTGCGATCGCGCTCCGCCGCGGCCTTCTCGAGCTCGGCGAGGCCCAGCAGCTTCGGCAGCCCCGATGACACCGCGCTCGACGCGCCTGGCGGGAGCGAGGGCATGGCGCGTGACGCCTCGGTCGCATGGCTGCGGTTGAGCACGAAGCCGCGGAACGGCAGCGTCAGCTCTCTCGTCTTGTCGTGGAAGAACGACGCCTCGGTGAGCGCGGCCGGCGCGGGCGAGGTGACGAGCAGGAAGGCCACGTCGTCGCCAGAGAGGAAGCGCCGCATCTCGCTCACGTCGACGTTGAGCGACTGGAAGATGCCGGTGAAGGTGGTGAGGAAGCCGACGAACTCGTGGGCGAACTCCTCGCCGAAGACGGCCGAGAGGATCTTCTCGATCACCCGTGAGGCCGCGCGCGCCACCAGGCTGTCGGACTTCGGGAGGAACGCCGAGATGGCCCGGGTGTCGACGAGGCCCGACAGCCGCCGGGGCGCCTCGAGGAAGTCGAGCGCATTGCGCGAGGGCGGCGTGTCGAGCACGACGAGATCGTAGCTGCCGGCGTGCACCAGGCGATGGAGCGCCTCCATCGCCGTGTACTCGTGCATGCCCGCCACCATCGTCGAGACCTGCTGGTAGATGCGGTTCGACAAGATGCGCTGCGCGTCGGCCTCGCTCTTCACCAGCCGGCGGACCGCGCCGTCGGACACGAGCTTGATGTCGAGCATCCACGCGTCGAGCGTGCCCGTGGTGATGCCGGCCGCGTCGGAGCGCTCCCTCGGGATGCGCACCGGATCGGGCGGGTTGCGCGAGACACCGAGGGTCTCGGCCAGCCGCCGCGACGGGTCGATCGTCAGCACCAACACCCGCCGGCCTGCGCGCGCCGCCGCGAGAGACAGGGCCGCGGCGGTCGTGGTCTTGCCCACTCCGCCCGCGCCGCAGCAGACGATCACCTTCTTCGTCTTGAGCAGCTCGCCGATGCGGGGGCTGGCCATCGTCAGGCGCCTCCGGTGACGAGCGGCATGGGTGACGCCGAGTCGAGGAGCTTCGAGAGCGCAGGGATCAAGCCCTCGTGCGGCAGCTCCGGCGTCACGAAGATCGGCAGCCGGGTGTGACTGCGCAGGCGCGCCAGCTCGCGGTGCGCCACCAGCGGCTTGCGGAACAGCTCGCGGCCCAGCCAGGCGTGCTGCTCGACCAGCGGCGTCAGCCCCTGGCGCTCCTCGGGCGTGAAGGGATCGGCCGGCATGCGGTTCACCACCACGCCGCCCACGGGCATCTTCGTCTTGCCGAGGCCCTCGATCAGCTCGAGGCACTCGCTCACCGGGAGCGTCTCGGGGAGCGTGACGATCCACGCGGCGGCGAGCGCTGGATCGTTCAGGTACCGCTGGCCCTCTTTGAGCGCCGCGGCGATGGGCCCACCCGGGACGAGGCGCAACAGCAGCTCCGGCAGGCCGGTGAGCGAGAGCGTGTGGCCGGTGGCCGGCATGTCGATGAGGATCAGCTCGTGCGTGGGCGCGCCGTTCGTCTGCTCCCGCAGCGCCGAGAGCAGCTGGAAGAACACGCCCATCTCGCGGAACGAGGGGCCCGCCGACAACAGCCGCCGCAGGGCGTCGCTGCTGATGGCCGCGCGCGCCAGCGTTCCAGACCGGAGCACGGACTTGAGGAAGAGCTCCTGGCCCGTGCGCGCGAGCAGCGCGGCGCCCTGAAGGTTGGGCTCCAGCGGCTCTGGCAGCTTTGGCAACCGCTCGCGGCCCCAGTGACGGGCCAGGGGCGAGTAGTCGTCGCCTTCTTCCGCGATCTCGGTGACGAGCACACGACGCCCTCGCGCCGCGGCGAGCTTCGCCAGCGCCGCCGTCATGACCGAGCGGCCCACACCGCCCTTGCCCGTGATGAGAACGACCCGCTTGTTGACCAGCTCGTCCACTCGGCCTCGATGCCTCGATACGAAAGGTGACTCGTCGACGACGAGCAGAGCCGCCAACCTAGCGAAGCGGTGCGCGGTTTCCCTGAAAAACTGGCCGGCCGGAGCGTTCGGGCCGGGGCTACGATGACGAACTGGTGACCGACCCCTTCCACACGGCGTGGGTTCGGCCGGTGCGCTTCGGCGTGCTGGCGGCGGTGGCGCTCCCGGCGGGCGTCGACCCGGTTCCGGTCGACGTGCTCGAGCGTCTCCACCCCCGGGAGCGGGCCCTGGCCGAGTCCGAGCGGGGCCGGCGGCAGATCGAGGTGGTGGGAGGCCGGCTCGCGTACCGTGCCGCGGCCCTGTCGCTCGGCGCCGACGTCACCGCGCACCCGCTGCTGTCGGATTCCGCGCGCGCCCCGCTCACACCGGCTGGCTGGTCGGTGTCGCTCACGCACAAGGAAGACCTGGCGCTCGCGCTCGTCGGGCCCAGCGGTGCAGGATCGGTCGGAGTCGATCTCGAAGGTGGAGCCCGCGATCGATCCAGCATCGCGAGCCGCGTGTGCCGGCCCGAAGAGCTGGCGCTGGTGGAGGCGCTCCCACAGGCCGAGCGGTGGCCGGACGTCATGGTGCGCTTCGCCGTCAAGGAGGCCGTCTACAAGGCGCTCGCGCCGCGGCTGGGCCGGTTCTTCGGCTTCCAGGCCGCGCGCGTCGACCGTCACGGGGATGAGCGCGTCTCCGTCGCACTGTTCCTGGAGGCGACGGATCCTCCGTTCACGCTCGAGGCCGAGGTGCTGCGGCTGGAGGACGGTCGCATCGTCGCGATGGTTCGCGCCCGCGGCTGAGCTGGTGGCAGCCGGAAGGGCGCTCCCTGAGCCCGCCGGCACTTCAGGCTTTCGGCACCAGTGAGGCCGCCAGCCGGCGCAGCCCCTCGTCGATCGTCACCTTCGGCTGGTACCCAAGATCCCGCTTCGCGGCGCTGATGTCGAACCACTGCGCGTACGAGAGCTCACTGGCGCCAAAGCGGGTGATGAGCGGCTCCTTCTCGACGCCGAAGAGCGCGTAGACGAGCTCCATCGTGGCACCCACGCCGTACGCGAGCCCTGCGGGAATCGGCCGCCCCACGGGGCCCAGGCCGGCGCAGGCGAGCATCTTGTTCGCCATCGTCCACACGCCGATCGGCGCGTCGTCACTCACGAAGTACACCTTGCCGCCCAGCGGAGCGCCCTTGCGCAGCACGTCGGCCGCCAGCAGGTGCGCGTCGACACAGTTGTCGATGTAGATGGTGTCGCACTTCGGGTCGCGCGAGCCGATCTGCCGCAGCCGTCCGGTCTTCGCGCGCGCCACGAGCCGCGGCAGCAGGTGCCGGTCGCCCGGGCCCCAGATGAAGTGCGGCCGAAGCGCGATGACCTTCAGCGAGGCGTCAGAGGCGGCCAGCGCGCGCTGCTCCGAGAGGGCCTTCGTGCGTGGGTAGTGGGCGGTGAAGTCCTTCGCGTAGGGGATCGACTCGTTCGCGCCCTCGATGTCCTCGTGGCCATGCACGACGCTCGGCGAGCTCGTGTGCACCAGCACCGGCACCTTCGCGGCGCGGCACCCGGCGACGACGTGGTCGGTCCCGGTGACGTTGATGGCCTCGTACTCCTTCGGGTCACCCCACCCGCCCGCCTTCGCCGCGGTGTGGAAGACGACCTCGACGCCCTCGCAGGCCTTCGCGGTCGCGGCTGCGTCGGTGATGTCGCCACGAATGGTCTCGGCGCCGAGCGCCCGGAGCTCCGGGTAGTCGCCGCGGGCCAGCACCCGCACCGAGTCGCCCCGCGCGAGGAGCGCCTTCACCAGGTGACTGCCGAGAAACCCACCGCCACCCGTCACCATCGCCTTCATCGGCCGAGCCCCTTCTCCCTCGCCCAGACCGCGAGCTTCTCGCGCTCGATCTTCGCGTTGTGCCGGCGATCGACCGGGAACTCACCCGGGTAGACGTGCACGTGCGACACGGGCTTCGTGCTCTCGTGCTGCTGCGCGAGCGCCTTCACCTCGGCCACCAGCTGCGCTTCAGGCATCGACGCGCCGGGCTCCCGCTCGAGGAGCACCACCGGCACCTGCGCTCCCTTCGCCCCGACGCCGACGAGCGCCGACCGCCGCACTTGCGGGTGGGCGTTGAGCACCTCTTCCACGGGCGTGCTGAACATCGCGCCCCGGGCCGTCTCGACGCGATGGCTCTTGCGGCCGCACATCCACAGCCGGCCCTGGTCGTCGAAGGACCCGACGTCACCCATGCGGTGGACGATGCGATCGCCGTCGACGATCTTCGCGGCCCGCGTCTGCTCGGGTCGCGCGTAGTACTCGCGGGTGACGACGGGGCCAGCGACGGTGATCTCTCCGATCGTCCCCACCGGCACCTCGAGCGCGCTCGACCAACTGGGAATCGGCTCATCGGTGATGCGAATGATGCGAACCGTCATCGCGGGATCCGGTCGGCCGACACACACGCCGCGGCCCTGCATCGCGAGCGCGCCCGTCTCGGACAACACCTCGCGGCTCCCGATGCTGGCGACCGGCAACGACTCGGTGGCGCCGAACGGCGTGAAGACCTGCGCGTCGGGGCCCAGCATCGCCGTCATGCGCTTCATGACGTCGACGCGCACCGGGGCGCCCGCTGACAGCACCCGCTTGAGCAGCGGCAACTTCACGCCCTTCGCCTCGCCGTAGCGGCCGAGGTTGTCGACGAGCGCCGGCGAGCCGAACATCGTCGTGCAGCGGTGCGTGGTGAGGGCCTCGACCAGCTTCGCGGGGTCGGCCTTGCCGGGGAACCGGAAGTCCATCTCAGGCAACACCGCGGTCATGCCCAGCGCCGGATCGAACAGCGCGAAGAGCGGGAACGTCGGCAGGTCGATCTCTCCGGGCTCGATCGCGTAGGCATCACGAATCATCCGCACCTGGGCGTCGAAGATCTCGTGCGAGTACACGACCCCCTTGGGGATGCCCGTCGAGCCCGAGGTGAAGAGGATCGCCGCCGTCTCGTTGGGGGCCGGCTCGACCATCGGGAAGGGCTCGTCGCGGCCCAACCGCTTCACCTCGTCGAGCGTGTGCCCGCCCCAGAGAAAACGCCTGCCGACGGTGACGTTGGCCGTCACCGTGCGGAACGGCCCGGGGAACAGTACGCGGGCCACGTGCGCCGCGGGAATGCCGATGAACGCCTCGGGCTTCACCTCTTCGAGGCACTGGAGCAGCGCCTTGCGCCCGATGCCCGGATCGATCGCGACCATCACCGCGCCCGTCTTGAAGATGCCGAAGACGAGCGGAAAGAAGTCGGGGCCGGGCGGCACCAGGAGCACGGTGCGCTTGCCGCGCGTCACGCCGATGGCCGCAAGCCCGTGCGCGATACGATCGCTCATCGTGTCGAGCTCGCCGAAGGTCATCGTGCGCCACCCACCCTTGCCGTCGGGCGAGATGATGGCGGGCCGGGCCGGATCGAGCCGGGCCATCGCGGGCAGGTGCGAGGCGATGTTGGCGCTGGTCTTCGGCTGCGCGGGCGCGTTCACGACGACACCGCCTGGAGCGGGTGCTTCGCGAGGAACGTCTTCATCAGCGGAACGATCTCGTCGTGCGCGTCCTCGAGCACGTAGTGGCCTGCGTCTTCGAAGACGTGCACCTCGGCCTCGGGCAGTCGCCGCCGCCACTCGGCGAGGAACGCGTCGTCGAAGACGAAGTCCTTCCGCCCCCAGCAGATGAGCATTGGGGTCGCGCGGAGCGCCTCGAGCTTGTCCGAGACCTCCTGCACCACCGGCCAGCTGCGATCACCCGGCGCGAGCGGAATGTCTTCGACGAAGCGCTGCACGGCGATGCGGTTCGACCACGAGTCGTACGGCGCGAGGTAGGCCTGCTTCACCAGCGGCGTCATGCGGCCCGGGCGCGTCGAGCACAGCAGGTTGGCGCCGCGCGAGAAGGCGTTGAAGCCGCGCACCGGCACCGGGAAGAACGGCGCGTAACGAACGACGCCGATCTGCCACGGGAGCTTCCGCCCGGCCGGCAGCCCGAAGCCCGCCGTGTTGAGCACCACGAAGCGCTTCACCACCCCGGGGTTCTTCGTCGCCCAGGCCAGGCCGATCATTCCGCCCCAGTCGTGCACCACGAGCGTCACGTTCTGCTTCACGCCCAGCGACGACAAGAGCGCGTCGAGGTCGGCGACCCGGCGCTCGAGCACGTACGGGTACACGTCGTCACCCGGCTTGTCCGACAGCCCGCACCCGACGTGATCCGGCACGATCACCCGGTACTGGCCGCTGAAGGCGCTGACGAGGTGCCGCCAGTAGAAGCTCCACGTGGGGTTGCCGTGCAGCATGACGAGCGTCTCGCCCTGCCCTTCGTCGAGGTAGTGCATGCGCACGCCCTGGCCGACGTCGAAGAAGCGGCCCTGCCACGGGTAGATCGAGCGGTACGGCGTCAGATCGAAGGTCATGTGAGTCACCAGTGAAGTCCGAGCATGAGGCAGTTGAGGCCGCTGCCGATGCCGAGAAAGGCCACGCGCTGCCCGGCCTGGAGGAAGCCGGCGTCGTCGGCGAGCGCGGCGGTGATCGGCAACGAGACGGTGCCCATGTTGCCGAGGGTCGGGAAGGTCGAGAAGTCCTTCGACTCGGGCACGCCGATGGTCGAGAGAATGTCGCGCCGGTTGGCGGCGCCCACCTGGTGGCAGATCACACGATCGACGTCTTCGCGCCGCCAGCCCGTGGTGGTGAGGAGCCTGTCCCACGTGGCCCGACCCAGCTCGACGCCGTGCTCGAGCACCTGCGAGGCGTCGGTGTCCATCACGTTGGGGGACTCGCCGAGCAGGCCCTGCGCGGGGCCCCAGCGGCAGATGCGGTGGTGCTGCGGCGCCGCCAGGGCGACCCCCGAGACGAGCCGCCGCTCCGACGCCGAGAAGTCAGCAGCGGTGAGCAGCACCGCCGCCGCGCCCGAGCCTCCCGTCATGGTGGCGAGC
Source organism: Myxococcaceae bacterium (assembly GCA_033763395.1). GTDB lineage: Bacteria > Myxococcota > Myxococcia > Myxococcales > Myxococcaceae > Xiheimicrobium. The sequence goes on along the minus strand of JANRKQ010000111.1, from coordinate 31,739 downwards.
CCAAGGCGGTACCGCTCCAGCGAGGGCTCCGCGTTCATGCGCGCGATGGTGGCGTCGATGATCTCGCGCGAGCTCTCGGACGACACCACGAGCCCCGCGCGGATCTGGCCGAGCTCGATGCGGTTGGCGACGTCGACGAGGCCGTTGAGCAGCCCCAGGCAGGCGTTGCTGACGTCAGAGACGAAGGCCTCGCCGCCGACCCCCAGCTCAGCGGCCACCGCGCACGCCGTCGCGGGCTCGAGGTTGTCGCGACTGACGCCGCAGAACAGCAGCGCTCCGACGTCGTCGGCCGACACGCCCGCCCGCTCGAGCGCCTGGCGACCTGCGCGGGCCGCGACCGCTCCCATCTGGGTGCCGCGCGGCCAGCGACGGCGCTCCCGGATGCCCGTCAGCGCCTCGAGCTGCCCCGGCGCGATGCGCAGCGCCTCGTGAATCGGCGCCAGCCGCGCGTCGATCTCGGCCGACGTGAGGATCTCGTCAGGCAGCTCGACGCCGACCGCTTCGACATGGACCTTCGACCACCGCATCACCGGCCCTCCTGCACGAGGCGCACGGCGAAGTCCTTCATCGCGTAGATCACCTTGCCGTCGCAGAGCAGCTGCCCGTCGGCGACGATGAGGGGCTCGGCGCCGTCGACGAGCTGCTTCACCTGCGCCTGCACCTGGACGAGCGCGTTCGACGGCACGACCTGCCCGCGGTACTGCCAGACGTGCGGCTGCCCCACGGCCATCGACTGAAGCCGGTGCGTCGCGTGCAGCGCCGGAAAACGTTCGCGCGCGTACACGAGCAGGAGCTGCTGGAGCGCCTCGAGCCCGAGCGAGCCCGGCATCACGGGATCCTGGAAGAAGTGCGCGGCGAAGAACCACTCGGCGGGATCGACCCGCTTCGAGCCGCCGACGCTGCCGAGCCCGTGCGCGCCGCCCTCGAGTGAGAGCGAGTCGATCGTCTCGATCATCGCGTACGCGCGCGCGGGCAGCTGGAGCCCCGCCCCCTTCCGGCTCGTCGCGTCGCCGGGCCCGAGCGGTGGCTCCATCGGCAGCCCGAACGAGCGCCCGGCCGCCAGGGGCCACGCCGCACCGCCCCGAATGCCGACCTGCTGCGCCAACGCCGCGGGCGGGAAGAAGCCGAAGCCGGTGTCACCCCGGTACACCGGCCCGTCGCGGTCGAGCACCTCGAAGTCGAACGACTGGAGCAACATGCCGCCCGCGCGAGACACCTTGGTGAGCCGCGCGCGCATCGTCAGCGTCCCCACGTCGGAGCGCACCTCGCGCAGCACCGTCGCCGAGCCGTCCAGGTTGCGGAAGCTCAGCGTGTCGGGTGTCGTCAAGGCCGAGCCGACGTGCGCCGCGAGGAACCCACACGGCTGCAACGCGGCCTCGAGCAGCACCGAGAACGGCATCGCGCGCTGCCGGTTGGCCGAGAAGTACCAGGCCTCGGGCGGCACGTCGTATTGACACGTGAGCCACCCGCCGGGCTCCATGACGAGGGGCTTCGCGTCGCAGGCCGTCACGCGATCGATGAAACGGAACGGGTCTCGCGGCAGGCGCGCGAGCCGGCGCCCCCCGTGATCGAAGGGGGCGTACGCGGGCCCGAAACACTTCGACGGCTGCCCTTCGCAGTACTCGATGATCTGCTCTCGGGAGAAGACCGGCGCCTGCGCGCTCGGCGGTCCCCAGAGGGCCTCGAGCCGCTCCCGCGTCAGCCCGCGGATGCGCACCGACATGCCGTCCATCTGCACCACGTGCTTGCCGTCGGCGAACATCGAGGCGGTCGCGATGACGTACGGCTCCGGGCCGTAGCCGATCTCGTCGATCTCCACGCGGTACTGCACGCGCTTCGTCGACTGGAGCACCTGGCCGCGGCACTTGAGCTGGCTCGCCTGCCCCTCGACCGGGGCGTAGTGGAGGTCGACGTCGGTGGCGTCATCGATCCACCCGAGCCGGAGCAGGAGCACCCGCAGCGTGTGCAGGCAGCACTCGTACATGAGCGTCCCCGGCATCACGGGGTCGTCGCTGAAGTGACACGTCAAGTACCAGGCGTCGGGCGAGACATCGTGCTCTCCGATCACCAGCCCCAACCGCGCGGCGCCGCCCTCGGTGTCGAGCTCGAGGATGCGGTCGACGAGGTGCATTCGCCCAGAGGGCAACCGGAGCGCCGGCGACAACGAACGAATCGGGAACGTCCGCCCGAACGCCACGTCGAGCGCCCCGCTGCGGAGCGCCTCCACCTGCGCCTCGTTCAGCGTCGCGCGGCCGTGCGGGGTGAGTGGCGTGAAGGGCGTGAAGTCGGCCCCCAGCCGGGACGCGCGGGAGGGTCGCGCCTTCCTGCTCTCGGCGACGATGCCCTTGCCCTGGTCGAGCTGCTCCCGGCTGAAGAAGCCCGCGCAGCCGTCGAACATCGTGATGAAGGGCTCACCGTCGATGGTGCCGTCGAACCGGAAGAAGAAGAGCCAGGTGTCACCTTGTCGGACGAACCGATCGATGCGGATGTCGTACCGAATGACCTCGCCCGCTCGGGGCAGATCGCGGTGGAACAGCACCTTCGCGTCGAGGAGCCGGTACACGCGCTCGCCCTTCGTCTGCAGGTCGATGCCCAGGTACGCGCTCAGGAAGAGGTCGGCCTGCCCCGCCTCGACGCTGATGCACACCGGCACGCGGCCACCGTCGAGGTACCAGGCGCCTGGGTGGACGTCATGCTCGGTGATGCAGCGACCCGAGGTGAGGCTGCCGGGCTCGCCTTCGACGTCGACGATCCGGTCGACCAGCATGAGCGGCTCGTCCGGGAGGCGGACTCGCGTCGGGAAGGCGTCGACCGCCGCGAACTGGGGGCCGAGCACCTTCGCCAGCTTGCCGATGGCGAACTCGAGACAGAGCGCACGGTCGAAGCGTGGGGCGACCTCACGGCGCTCGGCGGCAAGTGGCTGCGGGGGCAATGGAGCGACGAACTCGCTCAGCTCGGCTCCGTGTCCCGGCGGAACTTCGACGACCGGCGCCCCTCCATGAAGTGCAGCGCGCTGCAGCGCGAGGATCTGCGTCTGCAACGCGATCGACTGGCGCGACGCTTCGAGGAACCTCGCGTGCGCCTTCGCCGTCGCCTCGTTGACCGCCAGGAAACCGGTGAGCTGCGTTGCCACGGGCGCCGAGTCGACCTGGTGCGCGCCGCCATTGATGGTGCTCTCACTCGGCCCCGAAACAGTCGAGCGCATCGCGAGACCTTGACCGGCAAGCGTGATCTCGGAGCTGTGCGCGGCGTCGCCGTTCACCGTGCGTCCCGGGGCAAACGTCGTCATTCGCATCAGCTGCGACGCCGAGGCCCCCGGAGCGTCTGACTGGTGGGCGCTCGCCGTCAGCGGCCGCGCTCCATCCGTTCGCGAATCACGCAGGCCCGTCGCCCCCACCGACGCCGTCGACCGCGGGGCTGAGGCACCCGGTAGCGGCAACGGCTGCAGGGGCGCGCCTCCGAGCTCGATGCGCACCGTCTTCGTCCACCGTGGCCGCGCGACACCTGGCGTCTCGGCATAGAGCGGCGCGAGATCGACCGGGCGCCCCGTGTTCGCCACCTGCGCAACGGCCTCGAGCAGCGAGACGTACCCGTCCTGTCCGCGCTGGCACGCCGCGACGGCGACGTGCGGACGTTCTCCGAGGATGCGGCCGATCATTCGCGTACACGACCCCTGGGGCCCGGGCTCGACGAACACCCGCACCCCGTCACGCCACGCCTGCTCGATGAGCGCGGTGAAATCGAACCCGTGCATCGCGTTGGCGAGCACCGAGTCGGCGCACCGGGCCTCGGTCGGCTCGTAGGCCCTCGCCCAGCCGCAGCTGTAGATCCGCACGTCCGGCCGGGGCGTCGTGGGCAGCACGTGGAGCGCCCGATACGCGTCCTTGACCGGCTCGATCGCAGGCAGGTGCACGAACGGAACGCCCTCGAGGAACACCGCAGCGCCTCCGAGCCGTCCCACCACCGCGCGTACGTCGTCGCGCCGACCACCGATCACGCACTCGCTGGGCGCGTTGACAATCAGCAACGCCGCCGTCCCTGTCAGCTGCGCCTGCACCTCGGACTTCGGGCGCATCACGAGCGCGACGGCCCACTCGGCGTCCGGCCCAAAGGCATTGCGGACGATCGAACCATCGCTCGTCAGCTCGCTGCGGAAGAGCGCGCTCTCGAGCGTTCGGCTGAACATCACGTCGCGATCCCGCCAGGTGCGAGAGGCAAAGAGCGCCGCGGACTCTCCGAGGCTGTAGCCCAGGTAGGCCTGCGCCTTCACACCCAGCAACGAGAGCGCGTCGTGCGTCACCAGCCCGTGGGTCACCTGCTTCACGATCAGATCGGCGAGACCAGCCGGCCCGGGCGTCATTCGGGGGAAGAGGTGCCGTGAGAAGTCCTTCACCTCCCGGCCGAGCTGCTCGAGCGCGAGCGGGAACGACAGCGGGAGCGACTCGCCCATGCCGTCGTAGTGACTCCCCGAGCCTGGAAACACGAAGGCCAGCTCACCCTCGATCGTCCGGAGCGCGGGGAGCGGCTTTGAGAGGCGCTCGGTCAGCTGGGCCACCGATGCCGCGACGATCGCCGACGCTCCGCCCTGGGGCCCCGTTCGCTGGAACCACTCGGCGGCGAGCCGATCGATCGACGTCGTGGCCTGCTCGCGAGCCAGCGTGCGCAGCGCCTCCACGGAGCCGGACGAGACGAGGAAGAGGCCGGCGGGTCGACGACCCTCACGGATCGCGCGCGGGCGATCGTTCGGCGCCTGCTCGAGCGACACCGACACCGTGGTGCCATCCATCGAGGGCTGCCGCACCGTGCGTCGCCTGGGGCCACCCTCGCTCGCCCACGGCGTCGCGCGTGCTCCCGGGAGGACGCGGTGGTGAATCGCGAGCGTCTCGACGAGGAGCGCCACCAGGCCCGAGGCGGCTCCAGCGTCTCCGAAGCGGCCAGCCTCGACCGCCGCGCGATCCAGCTGCGCCTCGACGTCACGCACCACGGCCAGCACGCGATCGCCGTCACGATGAGCGTCCGACAGGCGCTTCACCACGAGCGCGACCCCGGCCTCGGCTGGCGGGCGGGCTTCGCCGAGCCGACGAGCAGCCACCACGCGCCGAACGTCGCCGGCCAGATCGACCGCGCCTACCACCATGCAGTCGACGTCTCTGCGCTGGAGCAGCCGCGCCGCCACCTCGAGCGCCCGCAGTCCGCTGGCCTCTTCGGCCTGAACGCCGAAGCTCGGCCCGCCCAGCGAGAGCTCACGCGCGAGGCGGCTGGTGACGATGCCACCGAGGGCGCCGAGCACCCGCTGCGCATCGAGGGGCGCGCTCACCAGGGCCGAGGCCCGCTCCAGCCACGCCGCCAGCTCCGCCTCGTTGACGTCGAGCCCCGCACGAACCAGCGCCGCGCGGGCGTGACGTTCGAGCACCCAGCGCACGTGAAACGACGTCGTCTCGAGATCGAGCGCGATGCCGACGACGGCGCCCGTTCGCACCCGGGGCGCGTCTCCGAGTCCACCGGCTCGTTCGACGGCCTCAGCCGCGACCTGCAGCATGAGCAACTGCTGCGGCAGCACCGAGGGCAGCTCGAGCGGCGGCACCTTGAAGCGGCCGATGGGAAGCTCGAGCGCCTCGATCCAGGCACCCTGGAGCGCATCGAGATCGGGCACACGCCACCGCCTCGCAGGCCGTGGACGAAGGCCCAAGTCGCCGTCGACGAGCGCCGCCGAGATCGCCTCCACGCCGTCGAGCGAGCCGATCCGCGCGCCGACCCCGATGATGGCGATGGGCTCCTCGCTCACCTCGACGCGAGGCGCCTCTCCACCCAGGTCACCAGCCTCGATCAGCAGGTGCGCGTTGATTCCGCCAAAGCCGAAGCCTGACACCGCGGCGCGCCTGGGTCCGTCCGTCTTCCACGCGCGCGGCTCATGCAAGAGCTCGAACGGCGCGGCTGCCGGGGCCGGCGAACGGACGTTGGCCGTCGGCGCCAGCGTGCCCCGCTCGAAGGCCTTGAGCACCTTCGTCAGCCCGGCGATGCCAGCGGCCGTGAGCAGGTGACCGACGTTGCTCTTGACCGATCCGATCACCGGCCGAGCCCCGTCGAACAGCGTCGCGAGGCTGCTCAGCTCGACGTGATCGCCCCGCGGCGTGCCCGTGCCATGGCACTCGACGAGCTGAACGGACGAGGGGCGCCAGCCCGCTTCGGCGTACGCGGCGCGCATGGCCCGCAGCTGCCCTTCTGAATCAGGGGACAGCAGCGAACCGCCGACGTCGTTCGACAGCCCGATGCCGCGAATGACCCCGAGCACCCGATCTCCGTCTCGGCGAGCGTCCTCGAGCCGCTTGAGCACCACGAGCCCGGCGCCCTCGCCCACCACGAGCCCATCGGCCGAGCTCGAGAACGGCGCGCACACGCCGGTTGGAGAGAGCGCCTGAAGCTGCGTAAAGCCGATCTGCGTGTAGAGCGACTGGGCGAGTGACACACCGCCAGCCAACATCGCCGCCGCGCGCCCGGACTCGAGCTCGAGACACGCGAGGTGAATCGCATACAGCGACGACGCGCAGGCGGCGTCGAGCGTCCAGGCGCCCTTGCCGAGCCCCAGCAGCCTGGCGACCTCTCCAATCGGCGCCGAGGTCGGGAACGCTTCGTGTGGATCTCCCACGACGCGCGCGCCCTCGAGCACGTGCGGCATCAGCACCTGCTCGGCCCAGAGCGAGGCCCCGTCGGTCGGCAGCGCGATGTTCGCGACGATCGCGCCCATCTTCGACCGATCGACCGACCCAAGGGTGGAACCCAGCGCGTCCGCCGCCACCTGGAGCACGAGCTTCGTCAGCGGCGTGAGCCTCGAACGATCGACGTCGACGCCCGGCACGTCCAGCTCGAACGGCTCCAGAAAGGCCGCGCGCTGCGACCTCGCCCGATCGACGCCGCCGGCCGCATCGACGACGCGCTCAGGCACGACCGGCCAGCGCCCAGCCGGCACCTCGCGCACCGCCGAGCGCCCCGCGGCCACGAGCTCCCACAAGGCGTCCGGTGACGGAGCGCCCGGGAACCGGCCTCCCAACCCGACGATGGCGATGGCCCGTGCCGCCGTCATGCCTGCGGAGTCGGCTGAACGATGGCCGCGTCAGCCGCGAACGCGCGATTGAGCGTGCTGCTCACGGTCGCCTCGGCGCCTTCGAGCACGGCGAAGCGCACCTGGGCCGCGTCGAACAGCTCGACGTCGGCGATCACGGTCGAGCCCTCTGCCGAACGAACGCGGATGGTCGCCTTGACGTCGCCCGGCGTTGGGGCGGCGAGGCACTTGAGCGCGCCAACCTTCGATGGAAGGCACGGCGCTCCCAGCCGGGCGCGGGACCAGACGATCAACGCCTGGAACAACCCGTCGACCACGAGCGGATCGATGGCCCACGGCCGTGAGGGGCCGGGCACCAGCCGCTCCGAGCTCGGGTGGGCCTTGAGCGTCAGCTGCATGCCGTCTTCGCCGAGCGCCTCGATCGAGCGGATCGCCCAGAGCGACGGCCCGTGGAAGAGCTGGCTGGCGTACAGCTCGCTCACCGCGGTCACGAAAGGGCCCACCTTCTGTGGAGCCACCCCGCCATCGACGGGCGCCGGCACGTCGCGAAGCACCGCGACGCCGCGCACGTGCACCACGTCCTTCCGGTTGCGCAGCTCGAGGGGAATCGCCACCGCCTCACCGCGGCGCTCAGGGCGCCCAGACCAGATCGACAGCTCTTCCCGCTCGTCGTCGAAGGTCACGCCGCGCAGCACGCGCACGTCGTCGAGCTCGATCCCCGCGCGACCATCGGACAGCGCGCGGGCGGCTCGGGTGAACCACTCGAGCGACACCGCGAAGGGCAGCACCGGCTTCCCATTGAGCCGGTGATCCGCCAGCACGGGCCACGAGCGCTCCACCCGCTCGGCAGCGACGAGCGACCAGCCAGCCTCGGCGGCGTCACCGAAGCCCGCGCTCAGCACCACCTCTCGGGGCCCAAGCGCGTCTACCGAGAGCTCTTCGACGAAGGCGCGCGCGCCCGCCGCCAGCGGGATGAGCGAGATGCCCTCGGCCCGGAAGGTGGCCTCGAGCGCTGGCGTCACCATGCCGCCCGCCCACGGGCCCCAGTCGAGCGCGACGACACGGCACGACGGTCGACGAAGCGCCTCGGCCTGCGCCACCGACACGAGGGCCTGGTTCGCCAGCGCGTAGTCGGACTGTCCCCGGCGCCCGAAGCGGCCGCTCACCGACGAGAACAGGGCCAACACGGCGAGCTCGTCGCTCCGAGTCGCGTCGAGCACCGCGCGGAGCCCGCCGATCTTCGGGTCGAGCACCTGCTGGAAGTCGTCGTCGCGCTTGTCCTCGATGCGCTTGTCGCGGAGCACACCAGCGCCGTGCACCACGCCTCGAATCGGCCCGACCGACTCGCGCACCTCGCGGAGCACCGTCGAGACGGACTCGGCGTCGCGCACGTCGACCTGCCGGTACTCGGCCGTCACGCCCCGCTGCGCCATCGACTCGAGCGTCGTCCGAATGTCACGGGCCGCGAGCACCGCGCGCGATGACTCAGCGAGCTGGCGTGGGCTCGGCCGGTTGCCCGCAGGTGCCCGCTCGAGGAGCACCCGCTTCACGGCGGCTTCATCTCTGGCGCTCGCGAGCCACTCCGGCTCGGTGGTCGGCGCCGCCGTGCGACCGAGGAGCACCAGGGTCGCGCCCGAGGCCTCGGCGAGCGCCTTCGCGCAGTCGGCGGTGACGCCGCGTGCGCCGCCCGTCACCACCACGACGTCCTTCGGCTGGAGCGGCACCCGGCCACCGGACACCGAGGACTCACGCAGGGCCAGGGTCACGCGCCCCGCGGGCCCCAGCCCCAGCTCGCTCGGGCCGTCACTCGCCAGCTCATCCACCAGCACGGCCGCCGCGTCTTCGAGGGCCCACAGCGGCGACACGTCGAGGCTCTGGCAGCGCACTTCGGGCCACTCGAGCGCCAGGGTCTTCACCAGGCCGTTCATCGCGCCCGCGAGGGGGTGCGCCGTCGTCCCCCCACCGAACCCAAAGGCGCCGTCGCGACGACTCACGGCCGCGACGAACGCGCCAGGAGTGGCCCGCAGCACGGGAGAGAGCTCACGCATGAGCTGCAGCGCCCAGCCGAGCTGGCCCTCGACCGTTTCGTTCCACGCGCTGCCCGACGGCGCCGTCAGCACGGCACCACCCACGGCTTGGGGGAGCGCGCCTCCAGCGGAGACGAGCTGCGCCGCCTGGCCCGCGCGGCTCAGCGCCTTCACGAGCGCCGCTGCGAGTGCGGGGTCGTGATCGGTCACCACGATCGGAGCCGCGGGCCACTTCACGGCCGACGTGGACACCCTGGCCCGCACCGGCACCACCACCCGGCGCTGCACCGTCGCAGCCGTCGCGGACGACGAGGCTCGCTCGATGAGGAGCACCTCGGGATGAGCGACGCTCGGCGGCACGGGTGCCGCTGCCGGTTCGGCCGGCTTCACCACGGCCCCACTGCCAGCCACGAACGCGAGCACCTGCTCGAGCGTACGCAGGCCCGACAACTTCTCGGGGTCGACGGACGGCGCGTTCGGAATGCGCCGCGACAGCAGCGAGAGGATCTCGACGCGCTTGATCGAGTCGATGCCGAGATCGGCCTCGAGATCCATCGACAACGAGAGCGTCTCGACCGGGTAACCAGTCAGCTCCGCCACGGTCGAGAGCAGCACGCCGGACGTGTCGGCTCCTGGCCCTGGCGCCGCGGCCGCGACAGGCGCGGGCGCCACCGAGCCAATGAACTCGAGCACGTGCTTCAGCGTCTTGAGCCCCGAGAGCTTCTCGGGGTTGACCGACGGAGCGCCCGGAATGCGGCGTGACAGCAACGAGAGGATCTCGACTCGTTTGATCGAATCGATGCCGAGGTCGGCTTCGAGATCCATCTCGAGCGACAAGGTCTCGACCGGGTAGCCGGTCAGCTCCCCGACCGTCGTGAGCAACGTCGTCTTCGCGTCGACGGCTGGCGCAGCGACCGGAGCGGGCCCTGGAGCGACCGTCGCGCTGCTTCCCTTCACGAAGTCCGCGACCTGCTGGAGCGTGCGCAGGCTCCCCAGCTTCTCGGGGTTCACGGACGGCGCGCCGGGCACCCGACGGGACAACATCGAGAGGATCTCGACACGCTTGATCGAGTCGATGCCGAGATCCGCCTCGAGATCCATTCCCAGCGCCAGCGTCTCGACTGGATACCCCGTGGCCTCGGACACCACCTGGAGGAGCAGCGGAACCACGTCAGCCGTCACGGGCGCGGGGTCCTTCTTCAGCGCCGGCGCAGCGAGCGCAGTCGTCACGGGTGCTGAGGACCCGTTCATCGGCGCAGGGGCCACCGGCGCAGAGACGGGTTGCGCGACCGTCTGCACAGGGAGCGTTGGCGCTGGCGCCGGGAGCGCAGGAACACTCATGGGCGGGATGGGCAAGGCCGGCATCGCCTGCCCGGTCAACAGGGCCGCCACGTTCTGCTGCGCGGCGAGCTGCCCTTCGAGGAAGAGCTGATGCACGCGCGCGGTCTGCTCCTGGAGCGCCTGCAGCGCGCGCAGGTTCTCCTGGTACACGCGCAGCGCGTCGGGGCTGCTCGCTGGAGCCTGGACGACCGGCGCCTGCACCGGGTGGACCCCGTTCGTTCCGTTCTTCCCGTTCACGTGGACTCCATTGGCCTGCTGGGCGACGGCCGGCGCGCGCTTCATCACGCGTGGCTTCGGCGTCACGGGGCTGCGGTAGTTCGCGCCGGTGAGCGGCACGGTCATCTTCGGGACCCGCGGCGGGCGGTTGACCCAGCGAGGCGGGCGCGCAGGCCGCTGCCACTCCGAGAGCCGTACCGGGTGGCCTTCCGCGGCCAGGCGGGCCAGCACGACGGCGACCTCGAACACGCCGCCCCGCTTCGTCTGGGCGTCGACGGCCACCGCGGTGAAGGCTCGCTCGCCGAGAATGGCCTTCACCATGCCGGTCAGCGCCGACCTCGGGCCCACCTCGACGAAGGTGCGGGCGCCCAGCGCGTAGAGACGCTCGACGACGGCGTCGAACCGCACCGGGTGGGCGAGCTGCTGCGCGAGCATGGCGCGAGCGGACGCGGCCTCCGACGGGTAGGCCTCAGCGGTCGTGTTCGCGATCACCGGCACCGTGGCGCGCTCGAACGAGCACTTCGCCAGCGCCTCGGCGAACGCCTTCGCTGCGCCCGCCACGAGCGGACTGTGAAAGGCGGCGCCGACGTTCAACCGCGTCGCGCGCAGGCCCCGGGCCTTGCACGCCGCTTCGGCGCGGTCGATCTCGACGCGCGCTCCCGACAGCACGCCCTGCGCCGGCCCGTTCCGATTCGCGAGCACGAGCTCGAGCTTCTCGTCGGCCAGCAGGCGCTCCACGTCGGACAGCGGCGCCAGCACCGCGAGCATGGTGCCGAGATCCGAACCGTCACCCGCCATCAACGCACCGCGAGTCCGCGACGCCTCTTCGAACGCGTGCGCGCTCAGCACCCCCGCCGCGTGGAGCGCCACCAACTCTCCGTACGAGTGCCCAGCCACCAACGCGGGCGAGACGCCGAACCGCGCCAGCACCCGGAGCAGCCCGCGGCTCACCAACCCGATGGCTGGCTGAGCGACGTTGGTCTTCGTCAACGCCGCTTCACGCTCGCGCTGGCGCTCAGGGTCGAACGTCGGCAGCGGGTAGATCTGCGCCGCGACCTCGGGCATCGCATCGACCGACGCGAGCACCTCGGGGAACACGGTCGCGACGTCACGCAGCATGTCGACGTGCTGCGAGCCCTGCCCGGGGAAGAGGAACGCCAGCCCCCCGCGGACCGGCCCGACGCCGAGCATCACCCCGTCAGGAGTCGAGAACGCCTGCCCCGCCGTCACCTTCTGCAGAACCGGCTCGAAGACGCTCGCGAGGCTCCGGCCGGCTTCGACGACGGCCAGCAGGCGGAGCGCGGCGTCAGGCTTGAAGTTCGCCCGGGACTCGGCCGCAAACGCCGCGACGTCGCGGGCCTGCATCGCCTGTTGGACCTTCGCCGACAGGGCCGCCGCATCCGGCGCGCTCAGCGCGACGATCTCGACCGACCCATCCCACGCGGGCTCGGCGCGCTGGTCGGCGTACTCCTCGAGCACGGTGTGGAAGTTCGAGCCGCCGAAGCCGAACGAGCTCACCGCTGCCAACCGGGGCCCACGCGCAGAGCGCAGCCACGGCCGCGCCGACGTGGGCAACGAGAAGGGGCTCTCGTCGATCTTCAGCGCAGGGTTGGGTCGATCGATCTTGATCGTCGGCGGCAGGACCTTGTGGTGCAGCGCGAGGGCCGCCTTGATGAGCCCGGCCGCGCCGGCCGCCGCCTTCGTGTGGCCGACCTGCGACTTCACCGAGCCGAGCGCACACCAGGGGGCGTCGCTGGAGTCCTCCCGGAAGACCGACACGAGCCCCTCGAACTCCGCGGCGTCGCCGGCCTTCGTTCCGGTGCCGTGCGCCTCGAGCAGCCCGATGTCCCGCGGGCGCACGTTCGCGTCCCGATAGGCCGCCTTGAGCGCGCGCGCCTGGCCCTTCGAGAGCGGCGCATAGATCGACTTGGCGCGCCCGTCGCTGGAGGTGCCGAGGCCCCGGATGAGGGCATAGACGCGGTCTCCATCGCGCTCCGCGTCGGACAGCCGCTTGAGCACCACCATGCCCACGCCCTCACCGAGGAGCGTCCCGTCGGCACGATCTGAAAACGGCCGCGCGTCACCCGTGGGCGACAGCGCCGGCGTCTTCGAGAAGCACATGTGCATGAAGATGTCGTTGAGCGTGTCGACCCCGCCGGTCAGCACCATGTCGGCGCGGCCCGACTCGAGCTCCGCGAGGCCGAGGTGCAGGGCGCCCAGCGAGCTCGCGCACGCGGCGTCCACCACGCAGTTCGTTCCGCCGAGATCGAACCGGTTCGCGATGCGGCCGGCGACGACGTTGCCCAGCAGGCCGGGGAACGAGTTCTCCTGCCAGCCCACGTACGAGGCGCCGATGCGCTCGACGACGTCCTTCGCGGTGGCTTCGTCGACGCCGGCGTCCGAGAGGGCCTTCTTCCAGTGCGGGTGGCCCAGGCGCGCGCCGAGCGAGATGACGAGCTCCTGCGTGCCAGTGACGCCCAGCAGCACGCTCGTGCGTGACCGATCCCACCCACCGTCTTCCGGGTACCCGGCGTCTTCGAGCGCCATCTTCGCCACGACGAGCGACAACAGCTGCGAGGTGTCGGTCGCTTCGAGGATCGCCGGCGGAATGCCGAACTCGGTGGGGTCGAACGGCGTGGCCGACAGGAACGCGCCGCGCCGGGCGTAGGTCATGTCTGGCGCCTTCTGGTCGGCGTCGAAGTAGTCGGCGAGCGCGAAGTGCGTCGCCGGCACGTCCCCCACGGCGTCCTGGCCGGTGCGCAAGAGCCTCCACAGCGACGAGAGGTTCTCGGCCTTCGGGAAGAGCGCGCCGATGCCGACGATGGCGATGGGCTCCTTGCGCCGAGGCCCCGTCACGTCCGCGGACGGGGTGGTGGCTGCGACGACTGGCGCCGCCGCCGTTTCGACCTGCACCAGCGCGTCCAGCTCCGCGCGCGTCCTGGGCGCGAAGGCCTCGACCTCGGCCGGCAACACCACGCCCTGCGCTCGCAGCGCGGCCACGCGCGTCAGCACGCATGCTCCGACGAGCAGGTTCTGCGCGATCGTCACCACGTCACGCGCGTCCCACCGCTCGAGCACGCTGCCCTTCGCCCACGCGTTGAAGCCACCCATCGCCGGGCCGCACCACACCTGGAAGTCGAGCGCGCGATCGCCCACGCCCTCGTTCGCCCACTTCGAGGCCTGGCCGAGGTACGCGCGGAAGAGCAACGCCAGCTGGTGCTTCGGCTCCTTCGCTGCCTTCTCGAGCTGCGCGGGATCCCGCTCGCGGAAGAAGCGCTCGCAGCCTTCCCAGGCCGCCTCGAGCGTCGTGCGGAAGTACTTCGACTCGAGCTCGGCGCGAATGGCCGGCGGCAGGGCCGCGATGCTCTCGTGCGTGCGGTACAGCTCGTACAGCCGCTGCGCGCGCACGGCGAAGAGTGTGCCTCGCGTCAGCACCTGCACCTTCACGCCCATCTCGAACATGTCGGCCGCGGGCGCCATCGCCACGTCCGTCGACGAGGCCTGCGCCAGCAGCTGCCGCACGAGGTCGCTGGTGCCGGCCTCGCGGGTGGCCTGGTTGATCGAGCCGGTCACCACGTAGGCGGCGCCCATGGCGAAGGCCGAGGCGACCGAGGCGGGCGTGGCCAGGCCTCCCGCGGCGCCGATGCGCGGTCGACGCAGGTACCCGCGCTGCTGGCAGATCTCGTCGCGCAGGGCCTGGATCGCGGGCAGCAGCAGCACGAGGGGCCGGTTGTCGGTGTGGCCGCCCGAGTCGGCCTCGCACGTGACGTCATCGGCCATCGGCACCTGCGCGGCGAGCGTGGCCTGCTCCGCGGTGAGCGCACCCGAGGCGACGAGCGCCGAGACGAACCGCTCCGGCGCCGGCTCGAGGAACTTCCGCGCGACCTCGACCCGCGACACCTTCGCGATGAGGCGGTTGGTGACGATCGCGCCCGTCGCGTCGCGGTGGATTCCAGCCAGGCGCCACTTCACCAACGGCTGCGTGAGGTCGAGGTACGCCGACGCGCTCACGACGCGCACGCGGCGCGCGAGGAAGAGCTCGACGAGCGCGGCCTCGAGGGCCTGATCGTCAGGCGAGTGAATGAGGTTGATGCCCCAGGGCAACCCCTCGAGCACCTGGAGCCGGTCGAGCGCCTGCGTCACGCGCGGCACCGTGAGCCCCGCCGCGCCGAAGATGCCGAGCAGCCCCGCCCGCGCCGACGCCTCGACGAGCGCCTCTGAGGCAATGCCGTTGGCCATCTCGCCGACGACGTACGGCGCGCGCAGCCCATACGCCGCTGTGAAGGTGCGGTCGCCGAGGCGGTCGGGCGTCAGCGAGGGCGCGTGACCGAGCAACGCGAGCTGCCCTTCCTGCGCCACCACCCCCATCACCGCGCTGCCACCCGTCGCGATCGCCGGTCGCCCACCGACGTCAACCACGCTCACCGCCGAGCCAACCTGTGCCAGCAGCTCACGAAACGCCCCCGGTCCGGTCCGCGGCGTGAAAGCTCCCGGCGTGAAGGCACCGAGCGAATGCGCAGCGAGGGGGGAACGCGTCACGGCAGGCTCCTTGGGGGAGCGGCGGCTCTAACAGTCGACCCCCACGGCCACAACGACAGCCGTGCGGGCCAGCAAGCAAGAAACGTCCGACCGGTCAGGGTTTCTGCTGCGCGTCGGAGCGCTTCACGCCGCACGCCTGGCAGACGCACGCGCCCTTCGCCTCTGGCGGCACCTTCGCGAGGGCCGCCGGGTCCATCGTCACCGAGAAACACCAGCAGTCAGGCTTGCCCGCCGCCAGGCCGCAGCCGTTGGGCTTCGAGCAGAGCGGGCAGCGAGACGCATCGATGGTGGACGCGCTCACAGCAGCCTCCATTCGCGCGGGGGAGGCTCGTCACGAAGCCGAGAAAACTGCTGCCCCACCGCGACGAAAAGGCCAAGGCCCAGCCCGAGCGACGCCACGCCTGCGACGCCGAGGTTGGACAGGACCGCGACGAGCAGTGGAATGAGCATCGTGACGAAGCCGAGGGTGCCCGTGGTGGCCATGTTGAGGCGGCGCGGTCGAACGAAGGCGAGGCGTGCGGCCAACACGAGCGCCACCAGGAACGCAAGCCCCATGGCCAGCCAGACGCCCAACGAGGTGCCCTCCGAGAGCGCGAGCATGTTCGCGGTGACGACCTGGCCGGCCGCGATGATGGTGGCGCCGATGCGCCGGGCGTCGCGGGCGCTTCGTTCCCAGGGTTGAAGCGTCGAACCGTCACCTGCCGTGGCCGACGCGGGAGGCTGGTACTCGCGCGCGAAGGCGATGTCGTCAGCCTCGAGCAGTAACGCGTGCGGAAAGCCCGCCGCCATCATCGTCTCGACGGCCTCTCGCCGGCAGCTTCGCCCCTGCGCGTCGACGAGCTCGTGCAGCACCTTCGAGCCCAGCGCCTGCATCACCAGCTCGGCCTCCTCGGTCTCATGCCCGGGGAAGCGCATGGCGATCAGCACGTCGTTGATCTCGCCAGCCAGCTCCCGGCGAACGGCGGGCGACGCGGCCCCGAGCGCCTGAACGAGGACTGGGAAGCTGTCGAGCCGATGCTCCGAGGCCTCGAGGTCGACCGGTGCCACGTCGGCCGTGGCCTCGGTTACATCGGGAGGTGTCTGGTGCTCTCGGGCGCGGGTCGACATGGCGAGAAAAGAAGAACCCCGGAATCATCGCTGATTCCGGGGCTCGTTGACCCTGCCGGGATTCGAACCCGGGTTTATGCCGTGAGAGGGCACCGTCCTAGGCCACTAGACGACAGGGCCGGCCTGAAAAGCGCGGCGGAAGTATGTGACCCCGATGCGCGTGTCAACAGCGACGTAGACTTTCGCAACACCTGACCGTGCTCGCCGCGCGGCGTCGCAGATTTTCGAGGGCTTCGTCGCCAAGTCGCGAGAAGCACGAGCGGCCGGGTGGGTACGCGGCTTGCCTCACCGTGGCGCCATGCGCTCCTGGATTTTCGCGGTCCCCATGCTCGTCCTCGCGGCGTGTCCCACGCCCATCCTCCCCGGCTCCTCATGCAGCACCGACACCGACTGTCTGCAGGGCTTCGAGTGCAGGCCACTCGACGACGGCGGTTGCTCCAACAGCTGCGGCCCGGGCCTGGCGTGCCCTGCGGTCTGCCTCGGCGCCTGCCAGCCGCGGCGCGCCGTGGATGGGGGCGGACTCGATGCGGGCGCGGTGGACGCTGGCGCTCGTGACGCCGGGGTGAACCTGTGCGCGAGCTTCGTGCCGCCCTGCCGGTCGGACTTCGATTGTCGCGGCGGAGAGTCCTGCCTCCCGCCAGAGGATCGCCGGTGCGCGCCGTCAGCGTGCGGGTGCGATCCAGCGACTGGCAACATCGCCTGCACCGCCGACTGCAACGGGCGGATCTGCCGGCCCCGGTCGAGCCAGGACGCGGGACCGAACCTGTGTCTCGGCTTCGAGCCGCCCTGCCGTTCGGACGCGCAGTGCGGCCCCGGGCGCGCGTGTCTGCGTGATCCGAACCAGTGCAACCCGTCGGCGTGCGGCTGCGATCCAGCGACGGGTGACATCATCTGCACCGAGGACTGCGGCGGCGGATTCTGCGGCGTGGCGCCGGTCGACGCAGGCGCCCCAGACGCGGGCGTCTGCGTGGGGTTCCGGCCGCCCTGCGCCAGCGACTCCCAGTGTCTGCGTGGAGAGGCCTGCGTTCGGAACCCGGGCATCTGCCAGCCGAGCGCGTGTGCGTGCGGGCCCACCGGCATCGTCTGCACGAGCGACTGCGGCGGCGGCGTCTGCCAGGCGCGCGACGCGGGTGCCTCGACTGACGCGGGGACGCCCGACGGGGGGTTCTGCGTGGGCTTCATTCCACCCTGCAGCAACGACGCGATGTGCGGCCCAGGCAACCGCTGTGTGCGCGACCCGAACCAGTGCACTCCCTCGGCGTGCGGGTGCGATCCGTCGAGCGGATCCATCGCCTGCACGGCGGACTGCGGCGGCGGCGTCTGCCGGCCCCAGGCGCCCGATGCCGGAGCGTGTGTCGGCTTCGAGCCACCCTGCTCATCCAATGCCATGTGCGGGCCGGGCCGCGTGTGCCGTCGGGATCCGTCACAGTGCGTGCCCTCGGCCTGCGGCTGCGACGCGACGACCGGCGCCATCTTCTGCACCAGCGATTGCGGCGGAGGCACCTGCACCGCCACCACCGACGCCGGAACGCCAGACGCGGGCCTGTGCGCCGCGTTCGATCCGCCGTGCAGCAGCAACGCGCAGTGCCGTGCAGGGACGACCTGCCGTGCACCTCCGAACGCGTGCACGCCGAGCGCCTGCGGCTGCGACCCGTCGACTGGCAACATCACCTGCACCGCTGACTGCGGCGGGCGTCGGTGCCTGCCCTGATCAGCGCAGCCGGCCAGCCACCACGTCGGCGAGCCACTGCCAGGGAGCCGTGAAGGGATACAGGAAGGCGCCCAGCACGGCGGCGAGGGTCCACCCCCAGGCGACCCACGCGGCACGGCGATCGGCGCCCTGCTCCGCCGCGACGACGAGCGGCGGCACGATCAGCGGCAGCGCGTGCCAGAAGCCGTAGGAGCGATCGGACATCGCCACGAGCACCGCCGCGACGACCGTGAGCGCCGTCCACCGCGCGCGCCAGGCGACGAGCGAGCCGACAGCGACGGCCGCGATGACGAGGAAGCGGAGGGGCGCGCGAGCGTGCAGCAGGTGCGAGGCGTGCACCGGGTTGTCCGCAGGGATCGTGTCGAGCGTTCCGCTCAGGTGCCAGGCCGCCCAGGCCGCCGACGCCACCAGCAGCCCCGAGACACCGAGGAACGCCAGCGCCCGCCGCCGATCCCGACGAAGCGCCTCGAGCAGGGCCCAGAGCCCGACCGGCGCGAAGACGAGCGCCCGGAAATGAAGCGCCGCCGCGAGACCGAGGGCCAGCATCGCCCACTCGGGCCGCTTCGACGCGAGCAGCACCAGGGCTCCGACGCCCGCGAGGAGGAAGGTGGTGTCGTAGAAGCCGTTCGCGCCAACGCCGATGGTGAGCGGCGCGACGATGAGGACGAGGCCGAGCCGACCGGGCAGTTGGCTCGTGACGAGTCGCCACGCGAGCCACACCGCGCAGAGCCCGCAGATGAGCCAGGCGGTCGCGGTGAGCTGGTGGCTCGTCGCCGGCGAGAGGAGCTGGTGACGCTCGAGCGCGCCGAGTGGCCAGTGCAGCAGCACCCCGAGTGGCGGATACGGAGCGGTTCGTTCGGGGAAGAGCCCGGTGTGCTCGGGACACGGCAGCAGGCCCTGCGTCGCCTCGGCATAGGGCTGCCGGTAGATGGCCGAGCCGCGCGCGACGAGCGCCTGGGACTCTGCGAGGTGGCGCAGGTGGTCGGTGTAGATGCCGCCGAAGTCACCGTTGGGTCCGGAAACGAGGGCGTGCCCCCCCGCGCTGACCACGACGACGACCAGGAGGGGGAGGAAGCGCACTGCGTCTTCCGGAGAGAGCGGCGGATGGGATTCGAACCCACGACCCCGAGCTTGGGAAGCTCGTGCTCTACCAACTGAGCTACCACCGCGAACGACGTCCCGAGTCGTATCGGAACTGCTCCACCGACGCAACGCTCCAGTTCGCCTGACGCGCGGCTCCGATCGTGCGCGGCCGTCGGCCGTCCCGCGGGCGGCCGACACCTGGCCGACGCGAAGTGGAAGGTGTGGCTCGCATCGACGAACACCTCGTGGTGGTGAGCCTGGGGTTCAATTGAGAAAACCGAAGGGTGAGGCGGCGGCGTGACGTCTTGTCGCCGACCAACTTGCGGGTCGAGGGGCGGCTCCCGTAGGTCTTCGCGTCATGACGCGCGCCGTCCTCTTCTTCCTCGTGCTCGCCGCCTGCCAACCCGCGGCGCCCGTGAGCCTCGACCACGACGAGCCCTTCGCCGTCTTCACCCCCGCAGAGCTGGCCGGGCGGCTGTCGGGAGACGGGCGCACCGAGACGTTCACCCTGAGCGGCCCGGCGCTGCGGCTGGGCGTGCTGTGGGACGCGACGGGCCCGACGTCGGTCGAGGCGCGGTTCAGCGACGATGGCCAGACCTTCGGCAGCTGGGCGTCGGTGACCGTCGTGTTCGACGAGCCCGAGGCGCACGCGGGCCACGTCGACGTGCCGGCCGGCGCGACCTCGGTGCAGCTGCGGCTGCGGGGCGAGATCTCGTTCGTGTCGCTCGAGGAGATCCACGAGCTCGGCGAGCCGAACGCCACCGCCCTCGAGCTCGAGCCCCTGCCCGCCATCGGCCGAACGCGGCAGGCCCTGGCGCCCTTCCCCACCATTCTGTCCCGCGCGGCGTGGGGTGCGCGCGCGCCGACCTGCTCGTCGCCCACCACCCCTTACCGGGCTGCGATTCATCACTCCGTCTCGCCGACGAACGACTCGCTCCCGGCCGAGCAGCGGCTGCGGCAGATCCAGTCGTTCCACATGGACAGCCGGGGCTACTGCGACGTCGGGTACAACTACCTCATGACGCGCGACGCCCGCGTCTGGACTGGCCGCGGCGCGACGGTGCTGGGTGGACACGCGGCGAACGCCAACACCGGCAACGTCGGCATCTGCGTCGTCGGCACGTACACGACGGATCAACCGACGGCCCAGCAGATGTGCGCGGGCGCCGGCTTCCTCGCGTGGGTGCACAGCACGTACAACGTGCCGCTCAACCGCACCGCCATGCGTGGCCACCGCGAGTACGGCCAGACGGCGTGCCCCGGCGATGCGCTCTTCGCGCGGCTCAACGAGATGGTGATGCTCGCCGCCAATGGCTGCGGGGGGGCTCCGCCGGCGCCGGCCTGGCGCGCCGAGTTCGTCAGCCAGACCTTCCCCGCCTCGCAGACCGCCGCGGTGACGATCACGCAGGGCGAGGTGCTCGACGGCTTCTTCGAGCTGCGCAACACGGGCACCCAGACCTGGACGACGGCGACGACCCGGCTGGCGCCGACGCCGAGAGATCAGGCCTCTCCCCTCGCCGCGTCGAACTGGCTCTCGCCCTCGCGCGTCTCGGGACCGCTGGCGAACACGCCGCCGGGACAGGTGGGGCGCTTCCCGGCCCGGCTGGCGGGGAACACCGTGGGCAGCGTCACGCAGACGTTCGGGCTGCTGCACGAAGGCGTCGCGTGGTTCTCCGATCCGAACCAGGGCGGGCCGGCCGACACCTTCCTCGCCGTGCGGGTGAACGTGGTGCCACGCCCTGCTCAGGACGCAGGAGCTCCAGGGCCAGACGCGGGCGTGGTGGTGCCCGTCGACGCAGGAACGGTGGAGCCGCTCGACGCAGGTGTTGAGCAACCGGCCGACGCTGGCAGCGAGGCGCCTGGAGACGCGGGGGTCGACGACCACGGCTCGAACGAAGAAGACACTGGCGGCGAAGAGGTGGTCGACGACGTGGTCGGCAGCTGCTCGGCCGCGCCGATGGGCTCACTCGCGACCGCCCTGGCGCTCCTCGGGCTCCGGCGCCGCCGGCGGAGCGCGCGGTCGTAGTTCGTCGGAGCCGGGCTCAGCGTCGTCTGCAGCTTTCGATACCCTGGGAAGTACGCGCTGACGGCCCTCGTCGCAGCGCTCGAGGCGCACCCCGCGTTCGTTGACCTGCCGCGACGGACTGCGTCCGCGACGCGCAGGCAGAGGGTCGTGGTTGAGCTCAGGTCGCGAGGATGATCCGCGGCGCCGACAGCGCCTGACGAACGAGCGACAGGGCCGGCTCGCTGGCCGCCTCGGCCTCGGTCAGGCGCCGCACGCACACCGTCTTGCCCGACTCGACCACCCGCTTCAGATCGGCCAACAGCACCATCGCGGCGTCGTACATCTGCTTCGCCTCGTCGGTGCCCTGGAGCTTCACCTCGCCGGTCTGCTTCTTCACGTGCTCGGCGAACTTGGCGAGCGACGCGCGCGCCTGCCTCTCGTCGAACTTCGCGATCGCGTCCTTGATGGCGTCGGTGCCCACCTTGATGAGCCGCAGGTTCGTCACCGCCCCGAAGCCCTCGTGCGGCAGGCCGAGCGTCGAGCCCGGGAACGCGCCGAGCAGGCCTTCGTCCTCGGGAGCCTTGAACTGGTACGGCACCACGTCGAGGAAGAGCAGCATCGGGTCGATGCCCTGCTTCGCCGCCTCGAGCTCCTGCCCGTCGAGCGTCGGGAACGCCTCGGGCGCGCCGATGAAGAGCAGTGGAATGACGACGTCCATCCAGAACTCCTCGGGCGCCGAGCCGGTGCTGGTGGCCGAGCCGAAGAGCAGCCCGATCACCTCGCACACCCGCGGCGCGCGCTGCACCTGCGAGATGAGCGGCTTGCCGGGCTCCATGCGCTGGAGCGCGGTGAGGAGCTGCGACTCCATCTGCTTCTTGAGATCGGGCGGGAGCTTCTGCGCGCGGCCGATGGCGTCGCGCACGTCGATGGCGAGGCGCTCCGGCGGCGTCGTCCACGTCTGCGCGGCCTTCTGGGGATCGAGCGCGACGACCTGCACGAAGCCCGGGTCGAACAGCCGCATGTAGTCTTCCGGGTGCAGCCGCTGCGGGCCGCCACCGAGGCCGCCGGCGCCGAACTTCACCTGGGCGAGCGAGCCGCGAATGTCCTTCGCGACGTCGTCGAGGCGGGCGAGCCGGGCGGTGGCGAGCGCCTCGAGCACCGCGCCGAAGGGCGACAACATGATGAGCGCCTCGGGAAAGCCCAGCGAGGCCCCCTCCGCCGCTTCCCGCGAGGGGAACCAGAAGGCCTGATGGTCGGCGTTCAGCCGGCGCGCGAACGCAGTGGCGAGGCCGAGCGCGACGACCTGGTGCTCCATCACCTGCGGGTTGAACGGGCCGCCGAGCAGCTTGATGACGCTCTTCTCGATGGCGTCCCACGGCTCCTTCAGCAGGTCGACCTTGCGGCCTTCGAGCTTGTCGATGGCGGCGGCGACCTGGGTGAGAGCGGAGTCGAGCTGGGGCGGCGTAGGCATCGTCATGATGCGCGGGCTCGTAGCACCGAGCAGGGGGATGCGCGATGGTTCGCGCCCGATGCGGAGTCTGCTCGTCCTGCCGGTGCTGCTGCTGGGCTGCGCCACCACGGTGCCCCGGTTCAGCCAGCCGATCGCCACCAGCTTCGCCCGGGACGAGATGCGGCGGCTCGAGACGAAGGACCTCGAGATCTACTACCCGGCCGAGCACCGCGAGGCGGCCGAGCGCGTGGCCCGCCGGGCCTCGGAGTGCCTCACCACCTTCCGCGGAAAGCGCGAGACGCCCCGCGATCGCCGGCGCGCCGTGCTGTTCCTCACGAGCGCGAACTTCAACAACGCGTACGTGACGGGCCTGCTGGCGGGCGAGCCGCTCCACTCGGTCAACCCGCTGCAGACCTCGCTCGAGCTGTACAACTGGTACGGCCTCTCGTCCGCCGACGCCGCCGACGTGAGCTGCCACGAGATGCTGCACGTGGTGCACTTCGAGCAGGTCGACGGCTTCTGGGGCGTGGTGAACCTCGTCGCCGGAGACGTCTTCTCGTCGCAGCTCTTCCTCGAGCGGTGGTTCACCGAGGGCGTCGCGCAGCTCTACGAGGGGCGCGTCGGTCGCACGGTCGGCCGCCCGCACAGCCCGCTCTACCGGGGGGCCTTCGAGTCGTTCGTCGCCTCACGCGGCGCCGCGCTGGGCCCCGGAGACTTGAGCACCAACCAGCGCGAGCTGTTCCCCTTCAACGGCGCGTACCTGACGTCGCTCCCGTTCGTAGAGTGGCTCGTCGAGCGCAACGGCGAAGACGCCCTCTGGCGACTGATCGGCAAGCAGGGCACGGCGTTCTTCGCCCCGCTCGGGGTCTCGCTCCGGTTCTCCGACGTGTACGGCTCGAGCCTGGGAGACCTCGTCGCACAGTGGGCGCGCACCCTCGCGCGCACCGTCCCGAAGCGGGAACGCCCCGCGACGCAGACCGTGCTGCGGCCACGCCTCGGTCAGCTCGCCCGCCTCGCCGTTCACCCACCGACCGGCCTGATGGCCCTCGTCCAGAGCGGGAACGACGAAGTGCCGATGCTGCGGATCCTCGATCGCGGTGGCACCGTGCGGCTCGAAGACCGGCTGGCGCGGGTGCTGCCGGGCCGTGAGGTCGTGCAGGTCGGCCCCGTGACGATGAGCGGGCTGTCGTTTTCGGCCGATGGCCGGTTCTTGTTCCTGATGAACGAGGATCTCATCTCGACCCAGGACACGCGCACGCAGCTGTGGAAGCTCGACGTCGAGACCGGCGCGCTCGTGCAGGTGTGGCAAGAGCTCACCCGCGGCCAGGGCGGCGCGCTCCTGCCCGACCAGGCGCAGTACCTGTTCGTCGAGATCCAGCCCGGGCGTACGCGCCTGTCGACGGTGGAGCTGGCAAGCGGAACCATCTCACCGATCTACGAGCCCGCCGCTGGCGTCACGGTCGCCGCGCCGCAGCCGTCACCTGATGGGAAACGAATCGTGTTCTCCCAGCTCGATGGGAATGGCTGGAACGCGTGGCTGCGCGAGGCCGACGGCTCGGTGCGCGCGCTCACCGACGACGGCGCCTTCAACTACGGCGCGAAGTGGATCGACGCCGAGCACCTGGTGCTCGCGCGGGCACAGGAGGGCCGGCTGCAGGCGTTCCGGCTGACGGTGGCGACGGGCGCGCTCGAGCGGCTCACGGACGCGCCGTGGGCGATGCTGGACGTCTGGCCGACGACAGACGCGGTCGTCTTCATCAACCGCGATGGCACGCAGTGGAGCCTCGATCGCGCGCCGCTGAGCACCGCTCCACCCGTGGACGCCGGGTCGAACGGGCCGGCCATCGAGTCGCCGGCGCCGACCACCGAGAACACGCCCGTCGTCGAGTCCAGCGCGCCCGGCGACGCGCCGCCGCGCCTCGAACCAGCCGCCGTCGTCGAGCCGAAGTCGCCTCCGCCGTTCCCCGACTCGCCGCCCCTCGTCGTGACGAACGACGAGCCGTACTCAGGCCTCGATCGGCTCTTCGTTCCGCAGCTGCGGTTGCCGGCCATCACCGTGCTCCCGACAGTCGCGACACCCGGCGGTCCGATTTCGTGGGTGACGACGCTCTACGCCTCGCTGAGCGGGCGGGATCGCCTCGGTCGCCACAACTGGGCCATCAACGGCAGCTTCGCGTTTCCGCGTCAGCTCTGGTCGCTCTCCCTCGAATACCGGAACCTGCAGCTGGCCCCGTTCGAGCTCGGCGCCTTCGCGTCGCGCGACCCCGTCATCGATGGGGCCTTCTATTCGGCCGCGGTGTCCGTCTCGCGGAGCTTCTGGACCGTCCCCGTCGCGCTGGGGCTTCGCGCCCTCGTCTCGGACTCGTGGCCGGCCGACCGAACCGGGTTCTTCTTTCGGCCCCTCGATGGCAGCACCTTCACCGAGGTCTACGTCGGGCCTGAGGTGTCGGCGTCGTGGGTCGGTGGTGACTTCACGGCCTACGGCGGCGCCCAACGGCTGATCGCGCTGAGCGGCCGGGCCGCGGCCTACCCGACGACCTTCGGGAGCGATCGGAACGTCTTCGATCTGCGCGGCGCGGTGAGCCTCGGCGTGCCGTTGCCCCTGTCCCAGCGGCAGTCACTCATCTTCTCCTTCGTCGGCCGCGGTCTGCCGGGCTCGCCAGAGGGAGCGCTGCGCGTCGGCGGCCAGCCACAGGGCTTCTCGCTGTACCAGAGCCAGACCTCGACCGACGTGCCACGCGGCCCCGGCGGCTACCTGCCAGGCACGCTCGCCGAGGCGGTGCGCGGGTACGACGACTTCACGCTCCGCACCTCTGGCGTCGGCATCGGCACCGCGCGCTACCGCTACAGCTTCATCATCGATCGCGGCACCGCGTCGATCCTCTGGCTGTTCCCCTCGTTCTTCGCGCGGCAGGTCGACGTCGAGGCCTTCGGGAGCGGCGCCCTCACGGTCCAGGGCGAGTGGCTGCGCGCGGCCGGCGGGGCGCTGAGCTTTCGCTTCAACGTGATGGACGTGCTGCCCTTCACCCTGACGTACCAGTACGCGTGGCGGTTCGACTTTGGGCGCGGTGGGCTGCACACCGTGTCCCTCTCTCTGGAGTGACGATGGCCTCGATTCAATTCCTCGGCGCGGCGGGCACGGTGACGGGCTCGCGCTTCCTCCTCGAGCACGATGGCAAGTGGGTGCTGATCGACTGCGGGCTCTTCCAGGGCCCCAAGGAGCTGCGCCTGCGAAACTGGGCTCCCTCGACGCTCGACCCGAAGTCCGTCGACGCGGTGGTGCTCACCCACGCGCACATCGATCACTCCGGGGGGCTGCCGCGCTTCGTGGGCGAGGGCTATCGCGGGCCGATCTTCTCCACGGCCGGCACGCGCGATCTCTGCGGGCTGCTGCTGCCCGACTCAGCGCGGCTCCAGGAAGAGGAAGCGGCCTACGCGAACAAGGAAGGCTTCTCGAAGCACCGCCCGGCGCTGCCGCTCTACGGCGAGGCCGAGGCCCACCGCGCGCTCTCACTCTTCGAGACGTTTCCCTACCACCGCCCGCGCGAGATCGTCCCCGGGGTGACGCTCACCTTCGTCCCCGCTGGCCACATTCTGGGCAGCGCGATCTGTGTCTTCGATCTCGCCGGAACCAGGCAGCGCGTGGTCTTCACCGGCGATCTCGGCCGCTACAACGCGCCGATCCTGAAGGATCCGGTGGCGGTCGAGTCGGCGACGACGCTCATCGCCGAGAGCACCTATGGCGACCGCGAGCACCGCGACGTGCAGCCCATGGAGCTGCTGGCCGAGGTGGTGAACGACGCGGCGAAGCGCGGCGGCGTGCTGGTCATTCCGGCGTTCGCGGTCGGGCGCACACAAGAGATCCTGTACCACCTCGACAACCTCGAGCGGGCCAGGCGCATCCCCGAGCTGCCAGTCTTCGTCGACTCGCCGATGGCCTGCGACGCGACCCCGATCTACCTGGCCCACGCGGGCGAGCACGACGTCGACATGCGCCGCCTCGTGCAGGGCGGGCACACGCCGCTGCGGACCAACAAGACGCGCTTCGTGCAGTCGGCCTCCGAGAGCAAGAGCCTCAACGGCTTTCAGGGCCCGGGCATCATCATCTCGGCGAGCGGCATGGCCACCGGCGGGCGCATTCTCCACCACCTCAAGCAGCGAGCCCCCGACGAGAGGAACACGATTCTGTTCGTCGGCTACCAATCGGTAGGCACGCGTGGGCGCCGCATGCTCGAAGGTGAGCCGTACGTGCGAATCCATGGGCACGACGTGGCGGTGCGCGCGAAGCTCACGCAGATCTCGGGCTTCTCGGCCCACGCCGACTCGACCGAGATGCTCCGGTGGATGGAGGGGTTCTCGAGCCCGCCGAAGCAGGTGCTGCTGGTGCACGGCGAACCCTCGGCCCTCGCGGCGCTCAAGGCGAAGGTCGAGCAGAAGGGCTGGCCCGCGTACGTCCCCAGGCACCTCGAGCGGGTCGACCTCGCGCACGCCGGCTGAAGCTCGTGCTAGCGTTTGTCTCATGACCCGGTGGATCGCGCTCGCAGGGCTCTTCGTGGCGTTGGCTGCTCCCGAGGCGGCCGCTGACAAGCTTCGGGGTCGCCTGCCGACCTACAGCGAAGACACCACCGAGGTGCGCGATCTCAACAAGCGGCCGAGCAAGGTGAAGGAGTTCACCGAGACCGACGAGCAACCGCCCGAGTCCTTTCAGTTTCCCTGGAAACAGCTCCTCGGCACCCTGCTCTGCTTCGCGCTCGCCGCGCCGTTCGCGTGGAGGCTCTTCCGCAACGTGAACGACGAGATCGCCTCGGCCAAGGACAACCAGCAGCCGGTCCGCGTGCGACGCAAGCTCACGAGTGAGCGGCCCAGCACCGAAGGCTGACGTCAGCGGGGCTCGACCGAGACGCGGTCACCCGCCACCGTCACCCGCACTGGCAAGAAGGCCTCGAGCACGGCGGCGTGGGTGGTGAGGTGATCGCTGACGACGTGGGCCTGAAAACGGCTCGCGCGTGCCCGGCCGAGCAGCCCCGCCGCGGCCAGCCCCATCGGCAGCAACACCTGATCGCCCGCGTGCTCGTCGACGACGCCAGCGCCGCGGAGGAACGCCCGGGCTTCTCGAACCGCCGTGCGCGCCACCTCTTCCGCCGCGACGCGCCGCTCTCCCAGCGCGCTGAAGCCGGCGATGGGGCGCTGCCCCGCCTCGAGCACGATGAGCAGCGCCGAGCCCCGCGAGGGACCGGCCGGGAGCGCCTCGACCTCGACGTCGCAGGGCACGCCGACCTCATTCAGGGCGCGCCGCGCGGTGTCGGCCTGGCGCCGCGCGATGTCGAGGGGCAGACCGGCGACGACCGAGCGGATGACGACCCGTGAGAGCGCCGGCCGATCGAGCGGCTGCTCGACGTCGACGCGCGGAGGCTCGACGGACGCGACCAGGCGCCCGCCTCCCTCGGGGAAGAAGCCGGCCTGCTCGAGCGTCGGCCGCACCGGCAGCCCGAACCCCGTGACGAGCGGCGTCCACACCCGCGTCACGTAGTCGACCGAGGGGGTGGCGATGACGTGCGAGCCCCCTGTCAACGACAGCGTGCCGCCGCCCGCGAAGGCCAGCGGATAGGTCAGGCACTGCAGCAAGAGGCTCATCGAGCCGGCGGTGCCCACGTCGAAGCGGAACTCGCCGCTGCGCAGCGCGCGGGGATGAAACGTGAGCGTCTCGCTGCCCAGCGACGCCCCCTCGACCTCGGCGTCACCCAGGGCCGCGGCGCCGAGCACGCAGGTGAGGTGCTGGGCCTTGAGCCCCGGCGGTTTGCGGCGCGCGCGCACGTGCTCGAGGCGGAAGGGCTGGCGGGTGATGAGCGCCAACGACAACGCCGAGCGGAGCACCTGCCCGCCGCCTTCTCCCTGGCTCCCGTCGAGGACGATCATGCGGCTGATGGTCGCAGAGGACCGCGCGTTCTGACGAGCGGCGCTTCGAAACGACGACGCCCGGCCGCTCCCACGTCGAGGAGCGCCGGGCGAAAGGCCGTCTGCGGTGGCGTCAGAAGCCGAGGCCGCCGTCGACGTCGATGGTGCGGCCGTTGAAGTAGTCGCACTCGAGAATGAACTTCACCGCGAGCCACTGATCTTCGGGCAGGCCGATGCGGCCGACTGGAATGCTGGCGGTGAAGGCGTCGAGCGCCTTCTGGTTCATGCCCTTCGTCATGGGCGTCTCGACCATGCCCGGGGCGACGGCGCCGACGCGAATCCGGAACGGGGCGAACTCCTTCATCCAGGTGACGGTGTTGGCCGCCAGCGCCGCCTTCGCCGAGACGTAGTTCGACTGGCCGCGGTTCCCATGGCGGGCGATGGACGACATGTTGACGATGACGCCGGGCCCCTGCTCGGTCTCGACCATCTTCGCCACCACCTCACGCACCATCAGCGTGGCGCCGATGAGGTTGACGTTGAGGACGGCGTTGAACTGGTCGAGCGACATCTTGGTGACGGCGCCAGTCGTCTTGTCCTTCTTCACCAGCAGGCCGTCCTTGAGGATGCCGGCGTTGTTGATGAGGCCGTTGAGGCCGCCGAGCTGCTCGTGCGCCCAGGCGACGAAGGCGACGACCTCGTCTTCCTTCGAGACGTCGAGCCGCTTGCGGTGGATGCCCGCGGGGAGCGCCTTGAGGCCTTCTTCGTTGAGGTCGCCGACCGCCACCTTCGCGCCGGCCTCGAGGAGCCGCGTGGCGAAGTGGGCGCCCATGCCCTGCGCGCCGCCAGTGACGATGATCTTCAGATCCTTCAGGTTCATGCGTTCCGCTCCTTCATCCAGGAAACCAGGGCCGGGTACAGCTTGTCCGCGGCCTTGCTTCCCACGACGGCGCCCACGTGACCACCGGGGACTGCAAGAACCTTGGTGTCGCTCGAGCCCACGGCGGTGTTGATCGCCTTCGCGGCGTCCGGCGGGCAGATGGTGTCCTTGTCGGCGGCGATCGTCATGAGCGGGCAGACGATGTTCTTGAGATCGACGCGCTTGCCGCCGACGAAGTGCTTGCCCTGCACGAGGTGGTTCTTCTGGTACAGCTCCTCGATGTAGGTGGTGTAGGCGGCGGCCGGGAAGGCGACGTTGTCGTTGGCCCACGCCTCGAGCGCGTCGTACGACTCCTTGAAGACAGGGTCGAAGGCCTTCTCCATCAGCGTCACCATCTTCGAGATGTCCTGGGTGGGGCGGAGCAGCTTGAAGCCGGCCTGCATCTGGTGCGGCGCAACATTGCCAGCCTCGGCGATCGCCTCGGCGTCGAACCAGCGCGGGTCCGTCATGTGGCCGAGCATGCCGGCCCTGGTGAAGTCGATGGGGCCGAGCAGGTTGATGAACCCGGCGTAGCGCTCGGGGTGCATGGCGGCGTGCACCGACGACAGCGTGGCGCCCATGCAGTAGCCGAGCACCGTGACCTTCGGCTTGCCCGTCTCGCGGATCACCCGGCGCATCATGCGGTCGAGCCGCGCGAGGGCGTCGGCCCAGGTGAAGTAGCGGTCGTGATCTTCAGGCGCGCCCCAGTCCAGGCACCACGTGTCGAGCCCGGCGTTCACCAGGGCCTCGGCCACCGAGGCGCCCTTGCGCAGGTCGAGCACGTACCAGCGGTTGATCATCGACGGCACCAGCAGCACGGGCGCGGCGTCGACGAGGGCCACGTCGGTGGCCGGGTGGAAGCGGTAGAGCTTCGCGGGGCCGTCCTCGAGGACGGTGCTGCGCGGGGTCGGCATCAGGGTGTTCGGGAGGTCGAGCATCGGCGGTCACCTTCGGGTCAGCGGGCTGAAAAAGACGAAGCCGCCGCGGTCGGCCTGGAGCGTCCGACCACGGCGACGGTGCTGCGACTGCGAAGACTTCAGCGAACGAAGAACTCCATCGACTTGCGCGCGCTCTCGATGCTCAGCTTGCGCATGCCGGTGGCCAGCTCGTTGACGTAGTTGAACTGCGTCTTCATGAGCTCGGACATCTCGTCGATCTGCGTGTTGCCGTACTCGATCCACTTCGTGTGGGCCTTGCTCATCTCGTCGAACATCGACTGCAGGCGGACGTTCTGGTCGTCCATCGCCTTCTTCCACTGCTCGACGCCGGGAGCTGCTGCACCTGCGAAGTTGCGTTCTTGGTCTCGGCCATGGGGTTCTCCTTCAGTTGGGGTTCGCTGCGCTCGACATCTCCGGCCGCCCTCGACCGGAACACGCACAGGATACGCAGCGAACGCGACGCGTCAAGGTACTTTTTGTGCGCTGCAACAATTCCTAGCGTTTCTTTCGCTTCTGCAGCGAGTTCTTGAGCTCATCGAGCTCGCGGCGGAGCTGCTCGACGTCGGACGGCGGGGGACTCGGCGGGGCCGGCGGCTGGTTGGCAGGCGCTCCCTGTGGGGCCTGGTTCCCGCCCAGCCAGTTTCCGAAGGCGCCCCCGAACGGGCTCAGCGCGAGGAGCGGGTTGAAGGGCATCACCGCCTGAGACGACTTGCGGGCCTGCAGGTAGAGCTCGAGGGCCCCCTGCACGTAGCGGCCGAGGAACTCCGCGAGGGCGTCGTCTCCGAGGCGAATGAGCTGATGGAGGAGCGGCGCAGGCAGCAGCGTGTCGGCGCCCCGGCCCTCGATGATGATCTGCGTCAGCGTCTCCTGGGTGAGGTCGCGGTTGGTCTTCGCGTCGATCACCCGGCACTCGGCGCCCGCGCGGATCTTCGCGGTCAGCTCTTCGAGCGTCACGTAGCGGCTCGACTCGGTGTCGTAGAGCCTCCGGTTTCCGTACTTTTTGACGAGCATGCGGAGCGCTTAGCAGCCGCGTTGTGCAACGCAACACCCGGCGCTTGACACCATCGTCACGAAGCGTCATGTGGCGCCCTCTCTTCGCAGGTGCACAATTCTCTCATGAACCACCCCGCCCGCTTGACGTCCGCCGCATCGTCACGTTTCGGAGACAGGGGCCGGCTGGGGGCCCCGGGTGGATTTCGGGGAGTCGACCGCGTAAGGGCGCGCGCTTCGGAGGTCACCGTGAGCCGTTTCTCCACCGTGGTGCTGGTGCTGCTGGGCTTCTCGTGCGGAAACAACCCGCCAGGGCCCGATTGCCGGGTCGGCGCCGACTGCGCGAGCGGCGTCTGCACCCGCGAAGGCCGCTGCGAGGCACCCCTCGACGCGGGGGCGGGCGGCGGCACCACCGGCGGCGGCGCCACCGGCGGCGGCGGCGGCGCCACCGGCGGCGG